>NZ_JBHSON010000020.1:0-149602 GCF_042656285.1 Actinomadura rugatobispora
GCGTCCCGCCGCGTGCCGCGCCGGACGCCTTCGGGCGGGCTCCGGACCTGCCGGCGGGGGTGCGGGCGGGCGCCCGCGGGCCCGTCGGGATGCTGCTCGCCGCCGAGGGCGCGCGCGGAACCGCGGTCCTGGAAGGCGTCCCGGTGCTGGACATCCCCGCCCGGCTCGGCCGCTGCTCGGGCGCCCTCGGCGTGCTGCAGTGCCTGGCCGCGGTGGCGCTCTTCGACCGCGGCGAGGCAGGGACCCTGCTCGCCACCTGCGGCGGTGCCGAACGCGACGACGCGGCCGCGGCACTGGCGCTGACCCCTGCGGAGGTGTGATGGACGGCCGTGACGTGGTGATCACCGGGCTGGGGGCGATCTGCTGCCTGGGCCGCGGCGTCCCCCGGTTCTGGGACGGGCTGCTGGCCGGCGGCGGTGACCCGGCGCGGGTCCCCGACCCGCTGGCGCACATGAAGTCGCCGCACAAGTACCTCGTGCCGGAGGAGGCCGTGCCGCGGGAGCCGGTGGCCGTCGCGCACGCGCCCCTGGGCGCCGGGCCCCGCATGGGGGCGGCGGCGGCACGGGAGGCGGTGGCGGACGCGGGACTGGACGCCGCCGCCCTGGAGCGGGCCGCCGTGGTGGTCGGGGTCGAGATGGGCAACGCCGAGATGCACGAGGGCGACCGTCCCGGCCAGGGCCCCGACGGGACGCGGTGGCGGTCGATGACCGTCACCACCGCGGCCGTCAGCGCCGCGGTGGGCTCGGCCGGGGAGAGCCTCAGCGTGGGCAACGCCTGCGCCGCCAGCGGCTACGCGCTCTCGGTGGCGGCCGACATGATCCGCGCCGGGGAGGTGGAGGTCGCGGTGGCGGGCGGCGCCGACGGCGGGTCGCGGGCGGCGCTGGGCGCCTTCAACCGGATGCGGGCGATGGACCCGGTGCGCTGCCGCCCCTTCGACCGGGACCGGGCGGGCACCGTCTTCGGCGACGGCGCGGCGATGGTCGTGCTGGAGTCCGCCGAGCACGCCGCACGGCGGGCCGCGCCCGTCCGCGCCGTGCTCGCCGCCGCCGAGTGGAGCTGCGACGCCCACCACATCACCGCGCCCGAGCCGGGCGGCCGGGAGATCGTCGACACGATGCGGCGCGCGCTCGGCTCGGCGGGCCTGGCGCCCGGTGAGATCGCGGCGCTGATCCCGCACGGCACCGGCACCCCGCTGAACGACGTCATCGAGAGCCGCGCGCTGCGCGCGGTGTTCGGCGACCACTGCGACCGGCTGCCGCTGCTCAACCTCAAGGGGATGATCGGGCACACCGGGGGCGCGGCCGGCGCGTTCGCCGTGATGGCGGGGGTGCTGGCGCTGCGGGACGGTCTCGTCCCGGCCGCGGACCCGCCCGTGGACCAGGACCCCGAGTGCGAGGTGCTCCTGCCCAAGGGCGCGCCCGCGGCCGTCGAAGGGCGCGCCGTGATGGTCAACGCCTACGCGTTCGGGGGCACCAACGCCTCCCTCGTCCTCACCAGGGGCTCCGGAGCGGGAGGTGCCCGATGACCCGGCTCGCGGTGACCGGTGTGGGGCGCGTGCTGCCGCCCGGTGACGAGAGCGGCTGGTTCGACGTCACCGCCGAACTGCCCGGACGGGGGTACGGGCGGCTGCCCCGGGCGGTCCAGTACCTGCTGGCGGCGGCGAACCGGGCCGTCGAGGACCGGGGCGGCCTGCCGGACGCCGGCCGCGCCGCCGCGATCGGCACCAACAACGCCTGCACCGCCATGCTGCACGCGATGAACCGGACGATCATCGAGACCGACGCCGCGCGCATCAGCCCGCTGGCCGCGCCGTTCTTCGTGGTCAGCCTGCCCGCCGGGCGGCTGGCGATCGAGCTGGGGGTGCGCGCCTTCAGCATGACGCTGACCTCGCCGCGGACCGCGGGCCTGGACGCCCTGCGCACCGGGGCGCGGGCGCTGGCTGCCGGGCGCGCCGGGATCCTGCTCGCGGGCGCGACCGAGGACCTGCTCCCGCCCGAGGAGCCCGGCCACGAGCACTCCGACGAGGGCGCGGTGACGCTGGTGTGCGAGGACGCCGCCCGCGTCCCGGACGGCGCCGTGGTGCGCGGCTACTGCGAGACCGCCGCCGGGTTCGTGGGGCCGGACCGTCCGGCCGCCCCCGTGCTGGAGCGCATGTGGGCCTCGGTCGGCGGGGATGGGAGCCGGCTGCCCGTGGAGGCGGTGCTGGACGACTCGCCCGTCGGCGAGCGCGTCGCGGACTGGTTGAAGGAGCGGGTGCCGGGGGTGGCGATCGTCAGCGCGCCCGCCGGCTGCCTGACGCCCGTCGAGCGGGTGGCGCGGACGCTCGGCGACGCGGGGGTGGTCCTGACGGCCGCCGCCGAGGGAAACGTCACCCTCTGCCGGGTGAGTCCGCCGACGGAAAGGAACGGGCAGTGACACTGGTCTCCCTGCGGGGTTCATGGTCGCTGGTGCTGGGCGTCTCGGGCGGGATGGGCGCGGCGATCGCGCGCGCCCTCGCCGCCGAGGGCGGCAACGTCATCGGCGTGCACTTCGACCGGGCCGCCGGCCGCGAGCAGGCCGCCAAGCTGGCGGACGAGCTGCGGGAGTCGGGCGTCGAGGCGCACTTCCTCAACCTCAACATCGCCGCGCCGTCCACCCGGGAGGCCGTGGTGGCCGAGATCGCCGAGCGCACCGGCGGCGCGGGCGTCCGGGTGCTGGTGCACTCGGTCGCCTTCGGGTCGCTCGTACCGTTCCTGCCGGCCGAGGGCGCGGCCAAGGCGATCACCGACCGGCAGATGGCGATGACCGTGGACGTGATGGCGCACAGCCTCGTCTACTGGGTCCAGGACCTGCACGCGGCGGGCCTGCTGCCGAGAGGGGCGAAGGTCTACGGGCTCACCAGCGCGGGCAGCGTCAACGTGGTGCCCAGCTACGGGGCGGTGTCGGCCGCCAAGTCCGCCCTGGAGTCGCACGTGCGGCAGCTCGCGGTGGAGCTGGCGCCCGCCGGGGTCGCGGTGAACGCGCTGCGGGCCGGCACCACGCTCACCGCCGCGCTCGACAAGATCCCCGGCAGTGCCGAGTACGCCGAGCGGTGCCGGGAGCGGAACCCGCACGGCCGCCTGACCGAGACCTCCGACGTGGGGGAGGCGGTCGTGCTGCTGTCGTCGTCCGACTCGTCGTGGATCACCGGCAACGTCATCGGCGTCGACGGCGGCGAACTGGTCGTCGCCTGAGCGGCGCCGCCCTGGAGGGAGAAGGGACATGCCCCTTGTACTGGTCACCGGCGACCCCGCCGGCGTCGGCGGCGCGGTCGTGCCGCGCCTGGTCGCGGCGGGCCACGAGGTGGTCTTCGCCCACCGCGGCGGTGCCGCGGAGGCCGTGGCCGAGATGGCGGCGATGGCGGCCGCCGGCGGCGGGGCGGTGCTGGCCCGCGAGCTGGCCGCCGACGACGAGCCGGAGCTGCGCGCGATGGTCCGCGAGGCGGAGGAGGAGATCGGGCCGCTGGCCGCGGTGGTCGCCTGCGCCGTCGACCGCGTGACCGAGGGCCCCGCGACGGCCGGCCCGGCGGAGGCGGCCGACGCCGTGTCCGGGCCGGGCACGGAGGTCTGGGCGGCCGCGACGGGAGGCATGGACGGCGCCTACCACGCCGTCCGCACGGTGATCTTCTCGTTCGTGCGGCGCCGCGGCGGGCGCGTGATCGCGGTGACGTCCGCCGCGGGCCTGGACGGCGACCCCGACCGGCCGCTGGAGTCGGCCGCGGCGGCGGGCGTCGTGGGCTTCGTCCGCTCGGTCGCCAAGGAGTACGCCGGGTACGGCGTCACCGCCAACGCGGTCGCCGCCGCCCCCGCCGCGGCCGGCGCCCCCGAGACGGCACAGGTCGCCGACGTGGTGGCCTTCCTCGTCTCGGACCAGGCCGCCTCGCTCACCGGCCAGGTCCTGCGCGCGGGCGCGGAGCCGGCCGCGTGAGGCTGGGGGTCAACCTCGGGTACCTGCGGCCCGGACGGCGCCCCGAGGACGTCCTCCTCGTCGCGGAGGAGGCCGAACGGCTCGGCTACTCGGTCGGCTGGGCCGGGGAGGCGACCGGATCGGACGCGGTGTCGCTGCTGGCCTGGCTCGCCGCGCGCACGACCCGGATGGACCTCGGCGCGGGCGTGATGCAGATCCCCGCCCGCAGCCCCGCGATGACCGCGATGACCGCCGCGACCCTCGACACGCTGTCGGCCGGCCGGTTCCGGCTCGGGCTGGGCGTGTCCGGCGGCCAGGTGTCCGAGGGCTGGCACGGGAGCCGCTTCACCGACCCCCTCGGACGCACCCGCGAGTACGTCGAGATCGTCCGGATGGCGCTGGCGCGCGGTCCCGTCGAGTACGCCGGGCGGCACCACACCCTTCCGCTGCCCGACGGGCCCGGCCGCCCGCTGCGGCTCGGGATCCGCCCGCCGCGCGCGAGGGTCCCCGTCTACCTGGCGGCGCTGGGCCCGCGGAACCTGGAACTCACCGGGGAGATCGGCGACGGCTGGCTGGCCCTGTTCCTCGACCCCGCGACCGCCGGGAAGCAGCTCGCGCCGATCCGCGCGGGACGGCGCAGGGCCGGGCTCGGCATGGACGGGTTCGACGTGGCGGCCACCGTGCCGCTCGCGGTCGGCGACGACGCCGAGGCGTGCGGGCGCCACGTCCGCGCCTTCACCGCGCTCTACCTCGGCGGCATGGGGACCCGGGGGCAGAACTTCTACACCGGCCTCGCCGCCCGCATGGGCTACGGGGAAGAGGCCCGCCGCGTCCAGGACCTCTACCTGGCGGGGCGGACCAGGGCGGCGGCGGACGCCGTCCCGCAGGGCTTCCTCGACCGCACGTCGCTGCTCGGGCCCGCCGACCGCCTCGCGGCCCGGCTGCGGGAGTACGCCGCCTGCGGCGTCACCACGCTGTGCGCCATGCCCCTGACGGGGACCGCGGAGGGCGACGCCGCGGCGCAGCGCGTCCTGGCGGACGCGCACGCGCACGCGGCGGTAGTAACACTCTGAGGGGGCGACCCCTCAGACTCCCCGGCGAGGGCGGGCCAGCTTCTCCAGCTCGGGCACGATCTGCGCCGGCGTAGGCAGCGCCGCGACCTCCTCCGCGAGCCGCCGCGCCGCCGTCCGGTGGGCGGGGTCGTCGAGGAGGGCGCGGATCGCCTCCCCGATCGCCCTGATGTTGCCCTGGCCGACGACCCGGCCGATGCTGCGTCCCGCGCCCACGGCCGTGAGCCGCTCACCGAGCGCGAAGGTGTCGCCCCACCCGGGGAGGACCAGTTGCGGGACCCCGATCTCGGCGGCCGTCATGCACGTGGTGGAGCCGCCGTGGTGCACGATGGCGTCGCAGGTGCCCAGGAACAGCTCCAGCGGGACGGGCGCGACCACCCGGACCTGGGACGGCACCGGCCCCAGCGCCTCCTGGAACTCGGGCTCCAGCGTCAGGATCGCCTCCACGTCGGGGAGGCCCGCCACCGCGTCGACGACCCGGCGGACCAGCGGGAGGCCGTTCAGGCTCGTGGTGAGCCTGCCGAAGCTCAGGCACACGCGGCGCCGCTCCGGCGGACGCAGCGCCCAGGCGGGCAGGGGCCCCGAGCCGTTGGCGTGCACATGCCTGATCGCCCGCGCCGGCGGGGCGCCCTCGATCTGGAGCGACGGCGGGGTCGGGTCCAGGGTCAGCACCGGGCCGGGCAGGTCGTCCGCCCCCAGGTCGGCCATCGTCATCGGCAGCGCGCGCCGGGCCAGCCCGTCGGCCTGCTCGGTGAACACGTCCACGCCCCAGCGGTGGTGGACGACGGGCACCTCCAGCAGCGCCCCGATCATCCGCCCGCTGAACTCCAGCGGATCGGTGATGATCAGGTCGGGGTCCCAGGCCCGCGCCAGCTCCAGGTACTGCCGCACCATGGCGCGCGCGTCGTCCACCCAGATCTTGTTGAGCGCGTCCCAGTTGCCGTTGACGTCGCGGTAGACGCCGAGCTCGATGGGTCGGCGCCCGTCCACCAGGTGCCCGGCCATCTGCTCCCGGATGTAGAAGGGCGCGCCCACCGGCCAGGTCGGCAGCCCGGCCCGCTCCGCCACCACGACCACGTCCGGATGCCCGGCCGCCAGCACCCGGTGCCCGGCGCTCTTCAACGCCCAGGCGGTCGGGAAGATCGGGGTCAGGTGGGTCGTGACCGGGGTCGTGATCAGCAGTACGCGCATGCCTCTCCTCGCTGTCCGAAGGCGCGGACCGCCGCACGGGCCCGCTCGTCCGTTCCCGCCGCGACCGCCTCCGCGGGCGGCGTCCCGCGTTCCCGCAGCCCCCGCCAGAGCGCGCCGAAGTCCTCGGTGAACGCGGCGTCGCTGCGCCGGCTGCGCCAGGCCACGTGCGGCGACAGGCGCACCCCGGGGAGGGAGCGCAGCGCGTGGCCGGGTGGGAGCGGCTCGGGATCGGTGACGTCGAGCGTCGCGTGCATCCGGCCCTCCGCGCACAGCCGCGCCAGCGTCCGCTGGCACACGATCTGCGCGCGGCTGATGTTGACCAGGTGCAGCCCGTGCCGCGCCCGCGCCAGGACCTCCGGGCCGAACAGGCCGCGGGTCCCGGTGTTCAGCGGCAGCGCCACGACCGCGTGGTCGGCGTCCAGGACCGCGGTGGGCGACGTCGTGTGCTCGATCCTCCCGGACGGCGGACGCGGGGTCCGGCTGAGCACCAGGACGGAGGCGCCCAGCGCCGCCGCCACCTCGGCCACCCGGCGGCCCGTCTCGCCGTAGCCGGCGACCCCCACGCGGGCGTCCCACAGCCCGGCGTCCGCGGCCACCTCCCGGCCGTCCCAGGGCGACCCGTCCCGCCACTGGTGCAGGAGCATCGCCCCGAGCGCGTACTCGGCCAGCGGTGCCGCGTAACACCGCCAGCTGCGGGTGAGCAGCCGGTCGGCGGGCCAGCGCGGCAGGTCCGCGAAGTCCGCGCCCGCCGAGGTGAGATGCACCCAGGACCAGTCCGCGGCCCCGAGCACGGCCGCCAGGTCGCCCGGCAGCCCGCCGTTGCCCATCTCGTGCGCCGCCACCAGCAGGACGTCGCCCCGCCGCGGCCCGTCCCGCCAGTCCCGCGGCACCGGGCCGCCGGGGCCCAGCTCCGCGGCGAGCCGCGCCCGCGCCTCCCCGGCCAGATGCCGGGGCAGCGCGGTGCGCAGCGCGACCTCAGGTGGCGGCATACCAGTCCCGCCCGACGACCATGTGCGTGATGCCCCGCGACTCGCAGTACTCCACCAGGTGGGACATCCGGTTGATGAACCCGTGGCCGTTGAAGTTGAGGCTGGTGTTGCACAGCACGCCCGTCCCGGTGCGCCGCGCGAACGCCGACAGCAGCGCGTGCTGGGCCGGGTTGCCCTGGGCGGAGACCGTCTGCACCCGCGCCGAGCCGTCCACGTGCGTGACCGCCTTGAGTCGCCGGTCCCTGACCCGCCGGAAGTAGAGCATGTGCGGGTCCTCGAAGTCCTCCTGGAAGGCGTCCCCCAGGTCCTCCACCCGGGCGCACGGCGCGATCGGCCGGTACGGCTCGCGCTGCTTGATGTCGTTCAGCAGGTCGTGCGTCTCCCGGCGGAACGGCTCGGCCAGCAGCGACCGGTTGCCGAGCGCCCGGGGCCCGATCTCCCACCGGCCCTGCACCCAGGCCACCACCGTGCCCCGGGCGATCTCGGCGGCGAGGGCGTCCTCGTCCAGGGGGCGGTGCCGCCACCGGGCGGGGTCGGGCGCGGTGTCCCGCACGAACTCCAGGCCCCCGTACACGTCCCAGTCGATGTACGGGTCGCCGGTGGCGGCGGCATAGGCGTCGATGGCCGTGCCGAGCGCGGAACCGGAGTCGTTGGTGCACGGCGGCACGAACACCTCGGAGAAATGGCCGAGGGCGCGCCACGCCGCGTTCCAGTCGCAGTTGAGCCCGCACCCGCCGGAGATCCGCAGCGGGATCCCCTCCGGCAGGTGCTTGACGGCGGCGTCGGCGAACACGCGGAACAGCCGGTCGGTCAGCACCGCCGCGGCCGTCTTCGCCAGTTCGGACTCCACGCCGCAGTCGTACAGCGGGGAGTCTCGGAACTCGGCCTTCGGGACGGGGAAGAGATTGTCGAGCTTGAGGAGCCGCTCGACGACCTGCGCCACCTCCGGGTCGTCGCTGCCGGGATCGCCGAACGCCGCCAGCGCCATCAGCTTCCCGCTGTCGTTCAGCCGGACGAACCCGCCCGTGAACGTGGGGTCGCAGATCCCGAACAGGGCGGCGAACCGGGCGCCCGGCTGGGCCAGCACGGGGACGGTCCGCACGACGCGGTGGCGGTCGTCCACCAGGTAGAAGGACCCCGTGATGCCCTCCCAGACCAGCACCGCCTGGAGCGGGTGCTCGCCGCGCGGGGCCATCCCGATCGCGCCGTAGATGTGCGACCGCTCGTGCGAGGAGGAGAAGTAGCGGACCGGCTTGCCGAAGAACGAGCTGTCCCTGGCGACGACCGCGTCGGTCCCGAAGTAGCCGGCGCCGAAGCTCCCCCGCACGTGCAGGGCCGAGCGGCCCGCGTCGACCTTGGAGTTCCAGCCGCCGATCGCGACGACGTCGGGCAGCTCGCCGAGATGGTCGGCCAGTTCCAGCAGCGTGACCGGGGTCAGGGTGGAGAAGCGGGCGAAGGAGTCCTTCTCCGACTCCAGCGACATCACCAGGCGGCCGTCGCCGACCGCGGCGACCGCCCCGTCGTGCCCGGGCTTGAAGGCTATGACGAGCATGTCCTCACCTCCGCTCGTCCGCGCGCGTGCGGGCGCTCACCTCGGCCAGCGCGGTCGCGGCGGCCCGGACCTCCTCGGGCGCCCGCGCGAGGGCGACCCGTACGTCGCGGCCGCCGTCGCTGTTGCGGGCCCAGTGGAACGCCTCGCACGGCAGGACGTGCACGTTGTGTTCCAGTAGCCGGATGTAGAACTCGGTCGCGGTGCCGCAGGACTCGGGCAGCTCCAGCTGCGCCACGCTGATCCGGGAGTCGGGCTCCTTCATCACCAGGCCGGCCGGGCCGGTGATCTCGCCGAGCGCCCGGCGGTTGCCCTCCAGCAGCCGGGCCAGCTCGGCGTAGCCGCCGTCGGACGCGTCCCGCGCCAGCCGCGTGATGAGCAGCAGCACCAGCGGGGAGACCGAGAGCAGCACGTCGTCGAATGCCTCGGCGATCTCCAGCTCGGTCCGCTCGCCCCAGGCCAGGAACCCGGCCTTGAGCTCCAGCATCGGCCACAGCTTGCCGGTGTCCTCGATCACGACCCATTCGGCGCCGCTGTCGTCCAGGATCCGGTAGGTGTCGTACTGGGCCCGGACGTCCTGGCCGCGGAAGCAGGTGTCCATCGCCAGGATCCGCCCCGTCTCGGCGCACCAGGAGGCGAGCCGCTCCAGGGGCCCGGAGCCGAGCACCCACCCGGTGGGGTTGTTCGGCGTGGTGACGAACACCGCGCCGACCTCGGGCGGCAGGTCGGCCAGCCCCTCCTCGAAGCGCCGCTCGGCCACCGGGACCAGGTCCAGCCCGCGGGCCAGCAGCAGGTCGGGGATGTTGTCGAAGGTGGGGTGGATCAGCGCCACCGAGCCGGTCCGCTCCGCCAGCGTCCGCGCCACGATGTCCATCGCCACCGAGGAGGAGTAGCAGCTCAGCAGCCGCTCCCCGCCCACGGGCGCGCCGTGCTGGCCGAGGCCGTGCAGGAACGCGCGCTGGGCCTCCTGCTCGATCTCGTGGAACGGGCGCTTGGCCGCCTCGTCGAACAGGTCGCCGAGCTCGGCGACGATCGCCCGCTGGCCGCGGGTCAGCGGCATCCGCGGATGCCCGTCGGAGACGTTGAGGCCGTGCGCGATGGCCCGGTTCTCCAGGGTGGTCAGCTTGCCCGCCGTCATGAGAGCGACCCCGGCCGCGCCGGCACGGCCGCCTCGGGGCGGCGGACCGCCGCGACCTGGCCGAGCAGCTCGAAGGCGACCACGCTCGCCAGGTGGCTGGTGATGTCCGCGTGGTCGTAGGGCGGCGCGACCTCGACGATGTCGATGCCCCGGTAGTCCAGCGGGCCGAGCGCGCGCAGCAGCTCCAGAGTGCGGTCACTGCTGGGGCCGCCCACCTCGGGCGTGCCGGTGCCGGGCGCGTACGCGGGGTCGACGAAGTCGATGTCGAACGACACCATCACGGGACGGTCGCCCACCCGGGCCCGCACCCGCCGGCCGAACTCCTCGGGGTCCAGGCGGGCGAGCTCGCGCCACCGGATCACCTCGTAGCCGAGGGCCTCGGCCGATCCGACGTCCTCGGGATGCACCGAGCCGCGCATCCCCGCCTGGATGCTGCGCGAGGCGTCCACGACGCCCTCCTCCACGGCCCGGCGGAACATGGTGCCGTGGAAGTGCTTGACCCCGTAGTAGTCGTCGAGGACGTCGCCGTGCGCGTCGAAGTGCACCACCGAGACGGGCCCGTGCACCCTGGCCATGGCGCGCATCTCGGCCATGACCAGGCTGTGGTCGCCGCCGAGGAGCAGCGGGAGGACGCCGCGCTCGTAGAACGGCAGCAGGTGCGCCTCCAGCCGCTCGAGGGTGAGGTCGTGGTAGCCGGGGACCACCGGCGCGTCCCCCGCGTCGACCATCGACAGCCGGGTGACGTCGACGCCCGTCTCCGGATTGTGGTCGCGCAGCAGGATGCTGGCCGACCGGATCGCCTCGGGGCCGAAACGCGCCCCGGAGCGGTAGCCGACCGCCGAGTCGGTGGGGACGCCCACCACGGCGACGTCTATGCGGCCGGTGGCCGTCAGCGGGTCCTGGACGTGGGGGAGCCGCATGAACGTCCGGGGCCCGGAGGCGAACCGCGGGCGCCGCATGCTGTCGACGGGCCGGTAGTGCCCGTCCGGGGCACCGGTGCTCATGACGCGCGCCGCCGCAGCAGCCAGCCGACTTCCATGCCGGTGGAGTCCATCGCCGGATCGGTGAGCGAGGACGCGGCGATCTCCAGCCCGCAGTCGGCGAACAGCGCCTCCCACCACGCGCGCGTCTCCAGCCGCTGCCGGGTGAAGGGGTGCATCAGGTAGTAGGCGTTGTAGTAGTTCTGTGCCAGCGGGTGCTTCATCGCCGCCTCGTCGGACGACTGGAGATCGATGTCGACGATCACCAGGTCCAGATCGGGCGCGGCCTCGAACAGCTCGGTGAGCAGCCGCCGCACGCCCTCCTCGCCCTCCTGGCCCAGGACCTCGTGGATCACGAAGGCGAGGACCGCCAGGTCCGGCCGTTCCGCACCGGAGGCCAGCCACTCCAGCGCCCCGGCCTGCTCGACCCGCACCCGGTCGGCGGTGGGCTGCGTGGCGACCCACTCGCGCGCGGCCTCCACCGCCGCCGCGTCCGGCTCGATCCCGACGGCGCGCATCCGCGGGTGGTCGCGGCACAGCTCGGTGAGGTAGACGCCGCTGCCGCAGCCCAGGTCCACCAGCATCCGGTAGTCCCGGCCGGTGGTGGCGAGCAGCTTGCGGACCAGCGGGATCGAGTCGTGCATGCTGATGCCGCAGCTCCCGCTCCCCACGAAGCGGCCGACCCGGGGAGCCGGCGGGGAGCCCTGGCCCAGATGCTCGCCCAGCTCCAGGAACGTGATCCCGTAGCCGCCGATCATCATCTCGTACCAGGGCCGCGCCTCCCCGAAGCGGCGCCCGAGCGGGGTGAGCGTCAGCCGCCCGCCGGGATCGCGCGCGATCACCTGCGCGGCGGCGAGGTAGTCGACGAGGGCCGCGGTGCGCGCGCGGTCCAGACCGCCCCGCGAGGCCACCAGTTCCTCCAGCGTGGTGCCGCGCTCGAAGTCCTCGTCCAGCCCGTGCCGGTGCATGGCGAAGATCATGGAGCTGAGCACGAAGCCCTTGAAGGGCTCCAGGCAGTCGGTCAGGACCCTCTCCTGGATCGGCATGGGCCGTCTCCTTTGCGGTGGGGATGGTCGTGCGGTGGGGATGGTCGCTACGGCTCGCCGCCTCCCGCCGCCAGCGGTCCGCGACCGGCGGAGTCCGGGCCTCGCGCGGCGCCGTAGATGTCGAGGAACTTCCCGGCGAACACGTCCGGCGGCCCGACGAACACCCGTTCGTACAATGCCTGCCGGGCGCCGAACCGGTCGAGTGCGAGGTCGGCGGCGATGCGCAGCAGCCGGCCGTGCTCGGCCGCGCCGACCGTTTCCCGGGAGAAATACTCGGCGTAGAATTCGCGCGCCTCCGAGGAGGGCGCGTCGTCGCCCGGCGAGGGATGCATCACCAGCCCGCTGGAACCGATGGTCTGCACGATCTCCACCGCGCGCGGATAAAGCCGCGAATTGAGCATCGCCGCGCAGGCGAGCGGCGTCAGATCGCAGATCCGGTGGCCGTTCGCGCCCTTCCGCGACCCCGCCTCCGCGGCGGTCACCAGGGAGCGCAGCGTCTCGGCGATCCCGGCCAGCTCGCCCAGCGCGGACCGGGCGGGCGGTGTCCCGTGCCGGCCGGACGCCCGCGCGCACCGATCGGCGACGGCCCACAGGAACTCGGCCTTGACGAACGCGCGCACCGACGACTGGTGCCAGGCGTAGGCCGTCATCTCGGTGCCCGCGCGCAGCCCGTTGGCGGTCTCCAGGTCACCGGCGATGAAGACGCGCGGCCACGGCACCCGCACGTCGTCGAACACGCACAGCGCGTCCATCTCGTCGTAGCGGCGCGCCAGCGGACCGCCGCCGCCCGCCAGCGAGGGCCGGCAGTACAGGGTCAGCCCCGGCGCGGCCACCGGCACCGCGAAGCAGACGGCGCGGGCCTGCTCGTCCTCGCCGAGCGGGCGGTAGGGGTAGATCAGCAGCTCGTCGGCGAACGGGGCCAGCGTGGCCAGCATCTTGGTACCGCGCACCACGATGCCGTCCGCGTCCTCCCGCACGATCCGCAGGATCCCGGCCAGGCCGTCGTCACGCCCCGCCGGCGGGTCGCTGATCGCGTGGGTGAGCACCCGGCGGGCGTCCCGGCTCTCCGCCCAGTAGGCCCGCACGTTGCCGGCGTACGGCCCGAAGTGGTCCGCGGCGCCGGCCCAGGCGGTCACGATGGTCGCCAGGAAGTCGGGGCTGCGCCCGAGCAGGCCGCCGCTGCGCCGGGCCACGGCCTCGAACGCCCGGCCGCGCGCGGCGACCTCCTCCGCGGTCGCGGCCAGCGAGTAGGCCCGCGACAGCCAGTCGCCCGCCCCGCCCGCCCCGCCCGCGTCGTCCAGGAGGCCGGCGAGCTCGCGCGCCATCCCGGCGGTGGCCTCGTCGGTGGCCACGTCCCGGACGGAACGGCCCTCGACCACGACCCTGCGCCCGTCGTCGAGACCGCTCAGATATTGACGTCCCGTACGCGGGAAAGGGAACGCCCCGGCTGTGCTCGACACGATCGGGAACACTCCATTTCTCGTTGATTCGCCCGCGGCTGAAATGCCGCCGTGGCAGGCTAACAAGCGGCCCCGGTGAAAGGCTCGCGGCAGGACCCGGCACCGGTGTTCCCTCGAGTACCGAAGGGTGACCGTCCCGCCGGCGAGACAGCGGGACGACCCGATCCCTTTTGCGCGCCCGGCGGCGCGCATATTGTTCGATGCGCGTTCTGCCGCGCTGGAGAAGCGATGATTTGGGATATCACAGGAATCGGGGCGGTCAGCAGTATCGGAGGCGATCCGGAGGAGATATTCGCCGCGCTGTGCGCGGGCCGGAGCGGGCTGGCCGAGCTGCGCGCCTTCGACCGCGGCCGCTTCCGGGCGACCCGCGCCTACGAGATCGACGACCGCCCGGCCTCCGGCCTGGACGAGCCCGGCCGGGCGACCCGGTGGCTGTGCGCGGCGATCCGGCAGGCGCTCGACGGCGCCGGCCTGGACCACGACCTCACCGGGATCCCGGTGCTGGTGGGCACCACGTTCCGGGAGCAGCGCTCGGCGGAACTGTGGTGGCGGGGGCGGGCGCCGCTCGAGCCGGCCGGGCTCTACTTCGGACCGGCGCTGCGCTCGGAGTTCGGCGCCTCGGTGACGTACACGCCCGCCAGCGCGTGCGCCGCCTCGCTGTACGGGCTGGCGATGGCGACCGACCTCATCGCCCTCGGCCTCGCCGAGACCGCGGTCGTGGCGGGGACCGACGCCATCCCCGAGAGTGCGTTCGGGGCGATCGACCGGGTGCAGAACCGCACCCCCCAGGCGCTGCGGCCGCTGGACCGGGACCGGAGCGGGATGCTGATGGGGGAGGGCGCGGTCGCCGTCGTCGTACGAGCCGCGGACGGTCACGGCGGCCCCGTCGCCGGGCGCGTCCGGGGCGTGGGCGTGAACTGCGACGGCCACCACGCGACGCGTCCGTCCGGGGCGAGCATCGGCCGGGTGATCCGCGACGCCCACGGCCGGGCGGGCGTGAAGGCGGACGACATCGACCTGGTCATGCTGCACGGCACCGGCACCCCGCTGAACGACGTGACCGAGATGGCCGCGCTCGCCGAGGTCTTCGCGGGCCGCGAGGCCCTGCCGTACGTCACCGCCATCAAGTCGATGACCGGCCACACCTGCGGCGGGTCGGGGCTGCTCAGCCTGGTCACCGCGCTGCTGGCGATCAGACGGGGCCGGATACCGCCGATCGCCGGGCTGGTGTCCCCGATCGACGAGGCGGCGGGCTTCGGGATCCCCGTCGGGTGCGTCACCGGTGCCGAGCTGCGCACCGTCCAGGTGGACGCCTTCGGGTTCGGCGGGCTGAACGCCGTCGCGGTGGTGGAGGGGGCGACGCCCTGATGGACCGTCCCACAGTGTCGGTCACCGGCATCGGCGTCTGCGCGCCGTGGGGGGAGGGCCCGGCCGCCGACGGCCTCACCGGGCTCCTGGCCGGCGACATCCCCGCCGCCGCCGAACTGCGGGCCGGCCCCGGCGGGCCCGGAGCCGAGGACGAACGCGGCACCCGCTACCGCGACCGGGCGTCCGAGCTCGCGCTCCGCGCGGTCGGGCCGGCGCTCCGCGACGCCGGGCTGGCGGACGCCCTCGCGGACGGACACGGCGGCGACTCCGTGGCGACCGTCGTGAGCACCGGCTACGGTGCGCTGGAGAACGTCTGCGCCGCGGTCGACACGATCGACGAGCGCTCCTCCACCGCGCTCAGCCCGATGACCGCGCACGCGATGTCCAGCCACGTGGTGGGGTCGTGGGTCACCATCCGGTACGGCCTGCGCGGGCCCTGCCTGACGCTCTGCGACGGCCCGCCCGGCGGGCTCGACGCCCTCTACTGGGCGCGCAACCTGATCCTGATGCGCCGGGCCGAGGCCGCGGTGGTGATCGGCGTGGAGCCGGACACCGCCCCGGTGAGGCGGCTGCTCGGCGACTCCGCCCCCCGCTTCGACGGGGCGGTGGCGGTGGTCGTCGAGTCCCGGGACGCCGCACTGGAGCGGGGCGCCCGCCCCTACGCCGACCTGGGCGGCTACGCGCGCGGAGCCGGGCCGGCGGAGGCCGCCTCCGCGGTGTGGCAGGGCCCGGTCGACCTGTGGCTGCCGCCGGACGCGCCGCCGGACGGTGTGCCGGACGACGGCACGGCGCCGGTCGCGGCCGCGCGCACCATCGATCTCGCGGCCCGGCTCGGCCGGTCCGCGGGCGCGCTCGGCGTGCTGCAGTGCGCGGTCGCCGCGCTGCTCGTCGACGGCGGCGCGGCACGCAGCGCGCTGGCCCGCGGCGGCGGCGCCCAGGGCGCCGACGCGGCGGGCCTCGCCCTACTCGCCCCGCCCGCTCCGGAGCCGGGGCGTGCCCATGCCCGGGCAACCACCGAAGAAAGGGACCCATCATGACGCAGCCCACCGGAAGCACCGCCCAGCTCGACGACGAGGAACTGCGCGGGCTGGTCGCCGAGGCGCTCGAACTGCCCGTCGCCGACGTGACCGACAAGGCCGAGTTCGTCGAGGAGCTCGGCGTGGACTCCCTGATGATCATGGAGATCATGGTCCGCGTCGAGCAGCGGTACGACGTGCAGGTCGAGGACGAGGAGTTCGCCGACGTGCGGACCTTCAGCCACGTGCGCACCCTGCTGGCGGACAAGCTCGCGGCGGCGCGATGACCGACGGCGGCGCGCGGGTCGCCCTGGTGACGGGCGGGTCGCGCGGCATCGGCGGCGCGGTGGTGACCCGGCTGGCCGAGGACGGCTACGACGTCGCGTTCTGCTACCGCGCCGACGCCGGCGCCGCCGAGCGGGCCGCCGAGGCCGCCACCGCCGCCGGCGCCCGCGTGCTCGCCGTCCGGGCCGACGTCTCCGACGGCGCGCAGGCCCGCGCGTTCGTGGAGCGGGCGGCCGAGCGGCTGGGCCCGCCCTCGGCCGTGGTCACCTCCGCGGGCGTCACCCGCGACGCCCTGCTCGCGCGGATGCGGCCGGAGCAGTGGCGGGAGGCCGTCGACATCAATCTCGGCGGGACGGTCAACGTGTGCCAGGCCGCCGTCGGCGGGATGCTCCGGGAGGGTTCCGGGAGCATCGTGACGCTGTCGTCGGTCGCCGGGCGGTACGGCAGCGCGGGCCAGGCCAACTACGCGGCGGCCAAGGCCGGGATCATCGGGTACACCCGTTCCCTGGCCCGGCGGTGCGCCGGGCAGGGCGTGCGGGCCAACGTCGTCTGCCCCGGGCTCGTCGAGACCGACATGACCCGCGATCTGGACGCGCGGGCCCGCGAGGGCATCCTGGGGCGGGTCGGGCTCGGCCGGATCGGTTCCCCCCGCGAGGTCGCCGATCTGGTCGCCTTCCTGCTGTCGGGTGCCGCGGGCTACATCACCGGCCAGGTCGTCGGCGTCGACGGCGGGCTCTCGGGCTAGAGGGCCCCGGGTACGGAAGACCGCGAATGTCCGGGGCGGGGCCCGCGGGGCCCCCCCCCGTGACGCGTCCTTGGCCGCGGACGCCGCGCCGGCGGGGTGGTGCCTGGGGATCCGGGCACGGTGGTCGGACGGTCGGTGGTCCGGCGGACGGTGGTCGCCGGGGTGCCGGGCCGGACCGTCGGCGGCGGCCGGGTGGTGCAGGGCGCGCGGACCGGGCACGGGACGCGACGCCTCCAGCGTCCGCTCGGCCGCCTGGTCGAGCACCTGCGCGATCCAGCTGGTCAGCCCGCTGCCGCGCCGCTCGGCGGCCCGGAGCCAGCGTTCGTGGCGTCCGGAGGGCACCTTGAGGGCCAGCGTGCCGTCGGGCCCGGAGCCCAGCCGGCGCCCGCCCGCCTCATGGTCCTGCAGGTGGCGCCGCAGCCGGTTGCGCGACCACCCCTCCCGCTCGGCGCGGTCCAGCCACTCGTCCTGGTCCTCCTCCGACAGCGAGGCGACCTCGGCGTGGTGCTGCAGGCTCAGCCGCGCGCGGCGCCGTCCCGGCGGGAACCTGCGGGCCACCCAGGCGTAGTTGCGCAGTGTCTGGTAGTCGAGTCCGGAGTCCTCCAGGGCGTACTGGTAGCGGTCGGGGTAGCGGTCCTGGCCGTAGACCAGCCAGTCCCCCTGCCACCAGGTCGCGGAGTCCCACAGGACCGAGAGCTCCGCGCCGATCTCCTTCCAGGCGTCAAGGGGCAGCCGCGGCGGCAGGACCAGGCCCGTCCGCGTGGTCAGTATCTTGCCCGGGGCCGACGGGGGGCGGCCCGGGGGGACGGGGCCGGCGGTCGTCGGACGTGTCGTCGGGAGCGACATGCTGCGATGCCTCCATCGAATTTCTGGCCCGGCACGTTCGGTGCCGGGCCGGAGTTCTCGGTGTCTCGGAGCACATGACGGGGATTTCCCACGCCGAAGATAGGGAGTCCCTGTCATGGGCCTGTCAACTGGACGTCAACGCGCGCGTCGGCGCAGTTGAGGCGGTCGGCGGGACCGGCGGGCAGGACCGCGCGGCCCTCCTTGCACCCCGCTCGGCGGGCGGGGGAGGGTTGCCCAGGAGGGCGGCCGGCAGGCGGAGCACCGGGGCGCTCGCATGGCGCCCGAGCCGGTGGACAGGGAGTGCGAGGATGGCGGATCTGGCGGGAGACACCCAGGTGACCGGTGGGTCCGGCAACTGGAACGCCAAGGTGAGCGACGAGTGGGACCTCTGGGGCCCCAACGGCGGTTATCTGGCGACCATCGCCCTGAGAGCCGCCGGCGAGCACGTTCCAGGGATGCGCCCCGCGAGCCTGGAGTGCCACTTCCTGCGCAGTCCCGCCCCCGGGGGCGTCGAGCTGACGACCGTGACCCTCCGCGCCTCCGGCCGGGCCCATTCGGTCCGCGTGTCGATGACCCAGGCGAACGCGTTGATCCTGGAGGCACTGGTCTGGGTCGTCGAGCCCGGGCTGGACGGCCTTCCGCCGCGCAGCGTCAGCCCGCCCGGGGGACCGCGCCCCGAGGGGCTCGAGTCCTACGAGCGCCTGCTGCCGCCCGCCCACCAGTACCGCGAGCCGTTCTGGCGCCACGTCGAGGAGCGGCCGCTGGACCAGACCCGCCACCTCATGTGGCCGGAAGACCCGAGAGAGGAGTCCATCCGCACCTCCTGGCTGCGGTTCCGCCCCGAGCCGTGCTTCCCCGACCCCTACCTGGACGCCGGGCGGTCGGTGATCGCCGCGGACGTGTTCCCCTTCCTGGCGGCCGTCATCGCCCTGGAGCCCGGCCCCCTGACCCACATCGCCCCCACGATCTCGCTGTCGGTCTCCTTCCACGCCCTCCGGCCGGAGTCGGAGTGGCTGCTGGTCCACACCGAGAGCCCCGCCGCCGGCGACGGCCTGCTCGGCGGTCGCACGTCCATCTGGGCCGAGAACGGGGATCTGGCGGCCTCCAGCCGCGTCCAGATGCTCTGCCGCTCGCTGCGCGGCGCGCGGCGAGGCTGATCCCCGCCCGAGGCCGATCCCCCACGCCCGCCCACCGACCCGCCTTCCGTCCCGCCGGCGAGACACCGCCGGCGCAACCCCGCTACCGAGCCGCGGGCCATCGGCCGCGGCCGCTCCCCGTGGAAGGACCGACATCGTGAAGCGGAGCGCCCGCCTGCGCCTGGCCGCCCTGACGGCCGTCGGCGGCTGCCTCTTGACGGCCTGCTCCCCGGCGGCCGACGGGACGGGCCCGGAAGATCCCGGAACCCTGGTCCTGGGCGGCGTGACCGAGCCGCAGACGCTCGACCTGACCGTGACGCCCAACGCGTCCATCCCCTCGATCCTGCTGGGCAACGTCTACGAGACCCTGGTCGAACGGGACCAGAACGGGGCCGTCAGACCGGGCCTCGCCTCCTCGTGGGACGTCGAGCGGGACCGCCGCCGCTACGTCTTCCACCTGCGCCAGGGGGTGAAGTTCGGGAACGGCGAGCCGTTCACGGCACGCGATGTCGTGTACAGCTTCCGGCGGGTGACCGCCGCCGGGTCCCGCCACCCGTTCCGGCAGCAGTTCGCCGCGGTCTCCGGCGTCGAGGCCAGGGACGACCGCACCGTCGAGGTGAACCTGAAGCGCCCGAGCAACCTGTGGCTGCTCAACCTGGCCGGCCCGGTGGGCGTCATCCTGAACGAGAAGGCCGTCGGCTCGCTGGCGGACCGGCCCGTCGGCACCGGCCCGTTCCGGTTCGACCGCTGGGACCGGGGCAACCGGATCGTCCTGGCCCGCAACGACGCCTACTGGGGCCCCAAGACCCAGTTCAGGAGCGCCTCCTTCCGGTTCTTCAACGACCCCAACGCCCTGAGCAACGCGATGCTCGCCGGCGAGCTCGACATCATCAGCAGCGTCCCGGCGCCCCAGTCGCTGCCGCAGTTCCGGAGCGGGAACGCCTTCCGGGTCACGACCGGCCACACCAACGGCGAGGTCGTCCTCGGCTTCAACGAGTCCCACCCGGCGCTGCGCGACCGGCGGGTCCGCCAGGCCATCACCCAGGCGATCGACCGCGCGGCGCTGCTGAAGACGGTGTGGGCCGGCTACGGGACGCTGATCGGCAGCATGGTCCCGCCCACCGACCCCTGGTACGAGGACCTCTCCAAGCGCCTCCCGTACGACCCCGCCGCCGCCAAGCGCCTGCTGCAGTCGGCGGGGCACGGGGACGGCCTGCGGCTGCGGTTCCGCGTGCCGACCCGCCCGTACGCGACGCAGGCGGCGCAGTTCGTGGCCGACCAGCTCGGGCGGGTCGGCGTGCAGGCGAGCATGGAGCAGGTGGAGTTCCCCGGGCGGTGGCTCGACGAGGTCTTCACCAAGGGCGAGTACGACATGACGCTCATCCTGCACAGCGAGCCGATGGACATCGTGCAGTACGGCGACCCGTCCTACTACTGGCACTACGACAACGCCCAGGTCCGCCGGGCCCTGGCGGACGCCGACGCGGGGACGCCGCAGGAGCAGGTGGCCGGGATGCGGGAGGCGGCCCGCACGATCGCCGACGACGCGGCCAGCTGCTGGCTCTGGCTGATGCCCAACCTGCAGGTCACCACGAAGAGCGTGACGGGCGTCCCGCTCAACGTGGTCTCCGGCGGGTACGAACTCGGCTCCATCCGGAAGTCCTGATGCCGTGGGTGGTGCTGCGCCGCACGCTGATCATGGCGGCGACGGTGCTCGCGGCGTCGGCCGTGGTGTTCGCCGCCTGCTCGGTGCTGCCGGGCGACACGGCGACCGTCATGCTGGGCGAGCGCGGCGACCCGGCGTCGGTGGCGGCGCTGCGGCAGGAGACCGGGACGGACCGGCCGCTGGCCGTCCAGTACGCCGACTGGGCCGCGGGCATGCTCGGCGGCGACTTCGGCACCTCGGTCGTGACCCGCACCGCGGTGTGGCCGCAGATCGCGGACAGGCTCCAGGTCACCGCCTCCCTGGTGGTGACCGGCATGGGGCTGGCCGTGCTGCTGGCGGTGCCGCTCGGCGTGCTGGCGGCGCGGCGGAGGACCGGGCCGCTGATATCGGTGTTCAGCCAGGCGGGGATGGCGATTCCGGTGTTCGTGGCCGGGGTCCTGCTCGCCTACGTGTTCGCGGTGCGGCTGAGGGTGCTGCCCGCCGGGGGCTACGCGTCCCTGGCCGACCCCTACCGGTGGGCCCGGCACATGGCGCTGCCCGCGCTGTCCCTCGGGCTCGTCCAGGGGGCGGTCCTCGTCCGGTACGTGCGCGGCGAGGTGCTGGAGGTCATGGAGCAGGAGTACATCCGGACGGCGCTGGCGACGGGCCGCACGTGGTGGGGCGCGCTGTGGCGCCACGGGCTGCGCAACGCCGCGGTCCCGGTCCTGACCGTCATCGGCGTCCAGTTCGCCGTGCTGCTGTCCGGGGCGGTGATCGTGGAGGCGGTGTTCACGCTGCCCGGCGTCGGCCAGATGCTGCTGCGGGCCGTGGAGGGCAGGGACCTGCTGCTCGTGCAGGGGGTCGTCATGATCCTCGTCGCGCTGGTCCTGGTCATCAACTACGCCGTCGACCTGCTCTGCCTCGCCGTCGACCCGAGGCTCCGGAGGGAACGATGAGACTCGCGGGCTTCCTGCTGGTCGGCCTGGTGGTGGCGGCCGGCCTGGCGTCCCTGGTGTGGGCGCCGCACGACCCGGCGCGGGTCGATCCCGCGCACGCGCTGCTGCCGCCGCTGCGGGACGGCCACCTGCTGGGCACCGACGGGCTGGGCCGCGACGTCTTCAGCCAGGTCCTCGTCGGGGCCCGCGCCACCCTCGCGGTGGGCGTGGTGGCGGTGCTGATCGCGTTCGCCGTCGGGGTGCCGTTCGGGATCGCCGCCGGGATGGCCGGCGGCTGGCCGTCCGAGGTGGTCATGCGCGGCGCCGACCTGATGCTGGCCTTCCCGGCGCTGCTGCTGGCGCTGATCCTGGGCGCGGCGTTCGGCGCGTCGGCGGTCACCGGGATGGTCGCGGTCGGCATCTCCTCGGTGCCGATCTTCGCTCGGGTGGCGCGCGCCGCGACGCTGCGGGTGATGGCCCAGGACTACGTGACGGCGGCGCGGGCCTGCGGGCGCCGCGCCCCGGGCGTCGCGGTGCGCCACGTGCTGCCGAACGTGGCGCCGGTGCTGCTGGTCCAGGCCACGGTGGCGTTCGCGATGGCGGTGCTGGCGGAGGCGGCGCTCTCCTACCTCGGCCTGGGCGTGCAGCCTCCGACGCCCTCGTGGGGGCGGATGCTGCACGAGGACCAGGCGTACCTGTTCACCCACCCCGAGCTGGTCTTCTGGCCCGCGCTCGCCATCGCGCTGACGGTGCTGGGCTTCAACCTGGCCGGGGACGCCCTGGGCGACCGCCTCGATCCCGCGCGGCGGAGGCGGCCATGAGCGGCGCGGAGGGAGTGCCCGATCTGGAGGTCTCCGACCTCGGGGTCCGTTTCGGCGGGACGGCCGCCGTGTCCGGGGTGTCGTTCACGCTGGCGCCGGGGGAGCGGGCCGGCCTGATCGGCGAGTCCGGGTGCGGGAAGTCGGTCACCGCGCTGGCGATCATGGGGTTGCTGCCGTCCGGTGCGCGCGCGGAGGGACGGGTCCGGGCGGCGGGCGAGCCCGTCCTGAACCGGCCCGACCGGGAGGTCGCGCGGCTGCGCGGGGCGTGGATGGCCATGATGTTCCAGGAGCCGCGGACCGCGCTGGACCCGCTGAAGCGGGTGGGCCGCCAGATCGCGCTGTCGGCCAGGGCGGGCCGCGCCGAGTCCCGCGCCCGGGTGCGGGAGCTGCTGGAGCTGGTCGAGACCGATCCGGACGTGGCGCGGGCCTACCCGCACCAGCTCTCCGGCGGGCAGCTCCAGCGGGTGCTGCTCGCGGTCACGCTGGCGCGCGACCCGCGGCTGCTGATCTGCGACGAGCCCACCACGGCGCTGGACGCGCTGGTGCAGCAGCGCGTCCTCGCCCTGATCCGGCGCGTGTGCGCCGCGCGGGGCACGACGCTGCTGTTCATCTCGCACGACCTCGCGGTGGTGTCCGACCTGTGCGACCGCGTGATGGTGATGGACGGCGGCCGGATCGTCGAGAGCGGCCGCACCGCGCAGGTGTTCGACGACCCCGCCCACCCCCGCACCCGGGCGCTGCTCGCGGCGGGCGATCTGGCGGCCTTCGGGCACCGCGAACGGGTGCCCGCGGGCACCGCCGAGGCGGAGGAGGAGCGGGAACGATGGCCCTGACGCCCGTCATCCGGGTGAACGAGGTCGTGCGCGAGTTCCGGCGGCCGCGCGAGTCGCCGTTCGGGCCCCGTCCGGTGGTGCGGGCCCTGGACGGGGTCAGCTTCGCGGTGGAGCCCGGCGAGGCGTACGGGATCGTCGGCGAGTCCGGCTCGGGCAAGTCCACGCTGTCGCGGCTGATCCTCGGGCTGGACCGTCCCACCGGCGGCGGCGTGGAGTTCGAGGGGCGGCCCGTGCTGGAGGTGCCGGCCCGCGATTTGCGCTCGGCCCTCCAGCCCGTCTTCCAGGATCCCCGCTCGTCGCTGGACCCGCGGATGAAGGTCGGCGCGATCATCCGTGAACCGCTGGAGGCGCTGCGGCTGGACGTCGACCGGGCGGAGCGCGTCGCCGAGGTGCTGGAGATGGTGCGGCTGCCCGCGGCGGCGGCCGGCCGGTACCCGCACGAGTTCAGCGGCGGCCAGCGGCAGCGGATCGCGATCGCCCGCGCGCTGGCGCCGCGGCCGCGGGTACTGGTGGCCGACGAGCCGACCTCGGCGCTGGACGTCGGCGTGCGGGCGCAGATCGTCAACCTCCTGCTCGATCTGCTCGACCGGCTGGAGCTGACGCTGGTCCTGGTCTCCCACGACCTCGCCCTGGTGCGGCACGTCACCGAGCGGGTGGCGGTGCTGCGCGGCGGCCGGCTGGTGGAGGAGGGGCCGACCCGGGCGGTCCTGGTGGACCCGGAGGAGGAGTACACGGCACAGCTGATCGCCGCGACCCCGGCGGTCACCTGGAGGAGGCGATGAGCGCGGTGGAGCGCTTCGGGAACACGATATTCGCGGAGATGACCGAGCTCGCCCGGCGCACCGGCGCGCTCGACCTGGGGCAGGGGACCCCGGACGATCCGGGGCCGCCGGGCGTCCTGGAGCGCGCCCGCGGCGCCATCACCGAGGGGATGAACCAGTACCCGCCCACGCGCGGGCTGCCGTCGCTGCGCGAGGCCGTGGCCCGGAGGCGGGCCGCCGACCGCGGCACCGAGTACGACCCCGAGCGCGAGGTGCTGATCTCCTTCGGCGCCACGGAGGCCATCGCGTCGGCGCTGCTCGCGCTGTGCGGGCCGGGCGACGAGGTGGTGATGTTCGAGCCCTTCTACGACTCCTACGGCGCGGGCGTCGCGCTGGCGGGGGCGCGGCGGCGGGTGGTGACGCTGCGCCCCGGGCCGGGGCGGTTCGTCTTCGCCGAGGACGAGCTGCGCGCCGCGTTCGGCCCGCGCACCCGGGCGCTGGTGCTCAACAGCCCGCACAACCCGACCGGGAAGATGTTCGACCGCCGGGAGCTGGAGCTCATCGCCGCGCTGTGCGTCGAGCACGACGTGGTCGCCATCACCGACGAGGTCTACGAGTACCTGGCGTTCGGCGACGTGCCGCACCTGTCGCTGGCGGCGCTGCCGGGCATGCGCTCCCGCACCCTCGCGGTGTCCTCGGCGGGCAAGACGTTCTGCCTCACCGGATGGAAGATCGGCTGGCTGTGCGGCCCCGCGCCGCTGGTCGACGCCGTCCACGCCGTCAAGCAGTACCTCACCTTCTCCGGCTCCGGCCCCTTCCAGGCCGCCGTCGCGGAGGGCCTGGCGGATCCGGGGCCGTGGCTCGGCCCGTACCGGGAGGGGCTGCGCCGCCGCCGCGACCTGCTGGCCGGGACGCTGGCGGAGGCCGGTGTGCGCTGCTTACCGTCTCAGGGCACCTACTACCTCCAGTTCGACACCCGCTCGTTCGGATACGACGACGCGGGCGAGTTCTGCCGCGACCTTCCGCGGCGCGCGGGCGTCGTGGCGATCCCGAGCGGGGTCTTCTACGACTCCGCGGACACCGGCCGGCACCTGGCACGCCTGTCCTTCTGCAAGAGCGAGGCGACCGTCTCGGCCGCCGCGGGCCGCCTGGCCGACTTCGCCCGCGCCCTCAGGGACGGCCGGCCCGACCCGGGGGCACCGGCGCCCGCCTACCTCTGACCCCTCCACGACCGCGGCAGGCGCCGCACCGGCCGGCGCGCCGCTCCAGCCTCACGAAAGGGGCGATCCGATGTGCGGGATCGTTGGCTTCGTTGGACTCGACCTCCCGGCAGACCGGCGGCTGGAGATCATCCGCCGCGGCATGCGGGCCATCGCGCATCGCGGACCCGACGAGACCGGCGTCTACCACAGCCGCGACTACACCCTCGGCACGGTGCGCCTCTCGGTCATCGACCCGCTGCTGGGCCACCAGCCGATGGTGACCGACGACGGCCGGTACGTGGTCGGCTTCAACGGTGAGGTGTTCAACTACATCGAGCTGCGGCGGGAGTTGCGGGACGCGGGGATCCGGTTCCACACCAACTCCGACACCGAGGTGCTGCTGCAGAGTCTCGCCCACTGGGGGCGCGGCGCGCTCGACAGGCTGAACGGCCAGTACGGGCTGGCCTTCTACGACCGGTTGACACGCGAGCTGGTGCTGGCCCGCGACCCGTTCGGCGAGCGTCCCCTCGTCTACACCGAGACCGGCGGCGGCCTCGCCTTCGCCTCCGAGATCAAGGGGCTCTTCGCGCTGCCGGGGGTCGCGCGCGAGATCGATCCCGGCGCACTCCGCCGGGCCGCCCGCTACTGGAGCCCCTTGGCGGGGGAGACGTGCTTCCGGGGCGTGGCGTCGATCCCTCCCGGGCACCTGCTGTCCATCCGGGACGGCCAGGCCGAACTCGTCCGCTGGTACCGCGGGCTGGACGAGCGGGGCGCGCCGCCGGAGACGTTCGAGGAGGGCGTGGCGGGCCTGCGCGAGCGGATGGCCGACTCCGTCCGGCTGCGGCTGCGCGGCGACTACCCCCTCGGCGCGTACATCAGCGGAGGCGTCGACAGCGCGGTCACCGCCTCGCTCGTGGGCCGGCTGCACGACGAGCCGCTGCGGACCTTCTCGCTGGAGATCCCCGATTCGCCGGTCGACGAGGAGCCCTACCAGCGCGCCCTGGTCGACCGGCTCGGCTCGCGGCACAGCACGGTGAAGGTCACCGGCGCCGACGTCAGGGAGCGGTTGCCCGGCGTCGTCCACCAGTGCGAGCAGCCGTTCCACCTCACCGCGCCCGTGGCGTACGCGATCCTGGCCGGGCACGTCGGGGCCTCGGGGACGCGGATCATGCTGGGCGGCGAGGGCGCCGACGAGATCCTCCTCGGTTACGACATCGCCAAGGAGGCCATGATCCTGGATCGGCTCCGCGACACGGCGCCCGCCGAGCTCGCCCCGCTGCTGGAGGGCGTGCTGAGCGACGTCCGGCACAGCGACAGCACCCCGGCCGCGGAGATCCTCTCCTTCTACGCCGGCCGGCTGGGCGGCGAGGACGCGGCCCTGGGCGCGCATCTGCGCCGCTTCGAGGCCGAACCGGTCGACGAGCTGTTCACCGCGGGGGAGGACGCGGGCGGGCACGCGGCGCTGCTGGCGTCGCTGCGCGAGGCCGTGCCGGGCTTCGACCGGGCCGCCCCGGCGGAGCGGTCGGCCCTGGTGGACCTCTACACCTTCCTCATCGGCTACGGCATGACCTGCCTCGGAGACCGGGCCGGGACGGGGTGCGGCGTCGAGGGCCGCTACCCCTTCCTGGACCGGCGGCTGGTCGAGTACGCCTACGCCCTGCCCCGCGAGTGGAAGCTGAACGACGCCTACCGGGAGAAGCACATCCTGCGGGCGGCGTTCGCCGACGAGATCCCGGCGCCGATCGCCGCCCGCGGCAAGTTCGGCATGCGGGTGCCGGGCGTGGAGGCGCTGCTCCCGAGCGGGGAGGACGACTGGGTGTCCGACGTGCTGGCCCCGGAGTCGGTCCGCGCGACGGGCTTCCTGGACGCGGCGGCGGTCGACCGGCTGGCGCGGCGGGTGGCGGAGGGCGTGCCGGACGGCCGCTCCGCGGCGGCCGGCCTCTACGTGCGCGTGCTGACCATCCTGCTGATGGAGCGGTCGCTGGTCCGCGACTACCGGGTCCCGGACGCCGACATCGACTCGATCATGAAGCGGTGCGTGGACGGCGACGAGGAGGTGCGGTGACATGGGCGATCCCGGCATGGACCCCGGCCTGGACGATCTGCGCGACACCGCCGGCGCCGTTCTCGACGAACTGGTGCGCTTCCTCGCCGACTCGCGGTCGGGCGAGCGCCCGGTGGTCTCGACGGCCCCGATCGACGAGGTGGAGAAGCTGCTGGAACTCGGCCGGTGGACCCGTGAGGGGGGCATGGACGCCGAGGACCTCGTGCGGTTCGTGCGGACGTACTGCGGCCTCGGGGCGGCCTACCACCATCCGGGCTACCTCGCCCACCAGATCGCCCCGTCCGACACGCCGGGGATCGTGGCCGACCTGGTCCAGTCCGTCCTGAACAACGCGCCGCTGATCTACGAGCTGACCCCGCCGGGCGCCGCCGTCGACCGCGCGGCCTGGCGCTGGATGCTGGCCAGGGCGGGCTGGGGCGAGAGCGGCACCGGCACCCTCACCCACGGCGGGAGCCTGGGCAACCTGATCGCCCTGGTGGCGGCGCGCGGCCGGGCCGACGAGGACTCCTGGCGGCGCGGCAACCGGGGCCGCCTCGTCGTGCTGGCCGCGCCGAGCGGGCACTACTCGCTGCGCAAGGCCGCGGCCGTGATGGGGCTCGGCGCCGACGGGGTGCGGCCGCTCCCCGTCGACGCCCTCGGCCGCATCCTGGTCGACCGCGTTCCCGAGGAGATCGCGGCGGCGCGGCGGCGGGGCGAGCGGCCGATCGCGCTGGTCGCCAACGCCTGCGCCACCGGCACCGGCCTGTACGACGACCTGGCCGGTCTGGCGGGCGTCTGCCGCGAGCACGCCCTCTGGCTGCACGTGGACGGCGCGCACGGCGCGTCGGCGCTGGTCTCGGACCGGTACCGCCACCTCATGGCGGGCCTGGAGGGAGCCGACTCGCTCACCTGGGACGCGCACAAGATGCTGCGCGCGCCGGTGCTGACCACCGGGGTGCTGTTCCGCGAGCGGGAGTCCTTCGACGGGCTGTTCGAGCAGGACGCCAGCTACCTCTTCGAGCCGCGGATGCGGGACGTCGACCCCGGGCAGCGCACGTTCGAGACCACCAAACCGCCGATCGGCCTCCGGATCGTGCTGGCGCTGGCGATGCGCGGCGAGCGGGGGCTCGCCGAGTACGTCGACCGGCAGTACGACCTCGCGCACCGGGCGTGGGAGAGCCTGCGGGAGACGCCCGGGTTCGAGCTGCCGTACGAGCCGGAGAGCAACGTGCTGTGCTTCCGCTACGGGCCGGCGGGGGACCGGCAGCTCGACCTTCGCCGCCTGATCAACGAGGACGGCGGCTTCTACCTGTCCTCGGTCCGGATCGGCGAGGCGGCGCACCTGCGGGCCGCGTTCATGTCGCCCACCACCGGCGCCGAGGACGTCGACGCCCTGGGAGCCGCCACCGCCAGACTGGCCGCCGCCCTGCGGCCCTGACCGCGCCCGATCGAACCAGCCCGCGACCGCCCTGACCAGCACCGTCCGTACTGGAGGACCGGCCCGTGTCCAGTTTCCCCGAAGGCCCCCCGAGCCACCTCGCGCCCGGGATCGACCCGCACGTGGCGAGCATCGCCCGCATCTACGACGCCTACCTCGACGGCAAGGACCACCTGCCGGTCGACCGGGAGACCGCCGAACGCGTCGCGCGGCGGACGCCGTGGGCCAAGCCCGCGGCCCGGTACAACCGCATGTTCATGGTCCGCGCCGTCGAGGACGCCGTCCGCGGCGGGATCCGGCAGGTCGTCGACATCGGGAGCGGGATGCCGACCGAGCCCAGTTCGTTCAGCGTCGCCCGCGCCGTCGACCCGGCCACCGTCGTCGTCGGTTTCGACAACGACCCGGCCGTGCTGGCGCGGGCACGGGGACTGGAGGATCAGGGCGTGCGGATCCTGGAGGGCGACATCAGGGATCCGCGGCGGATCGCGGCGGGGCTGGAGCCCCTGATCGACTGGACGCGCCCGGTCGCGCTGGTGGCCACCGCGGTGCTGCAGTTCGTGCCCGACCGGCTGGACCCGGTCGGCCTGCTGCGCGTGCTGAGCGACCGGCTGTCGCCCGGGAGCCGGCTGGTGTTCTCCCACTCCTCCACCGACGGCACCGCCCCGGAGGTCGTCGCCGGCGTGGAGGAGGTCTACGGGCGGAGCGCGACCGCCCCCATCACCTACCGCAGCGACGAGCGGATCATGGAGTTCCTCGCGGGCATGAGGCTCCTGGAACCCGGGCTCGTCGCCGTCCAGGACTGGCTGGGGCCCGACCGTCCCGCGCCCCCGGCCGGCCCGGCCGTGCGCGTCGCGGCGGCCGTCGGCGACCTGGACGGTTGGCGGGCGCCCGGCCCCGCACGCGAGGCCGCCCCGGGGGAGCACCCCCGGGGCGGCTCGCCGGCACCCGCGGTCAGACGGCGCTCAGGTAGCGGCCGCGCTCCCAGTCCGACACCTGGGACCGGTACGCCTCGTCCTCCCGCCGCGCGATCGCGCACAGCAGCTCGACGTACTCCTTGCCGAGCACCTCCTGCGCGAACCGGCTGTCGCGCAGCCGCCCGGCCGCGTCGGCCAGATGGATGGGGAGCGGCTCCGCCCCCGGCGCCGTGTAGGCGTCCGTCGACGCCTGGGGGTCCGGCTCGGTCCGCTCGGCGATGCCCGCCAGCCCGGCGGACAACTGGTACGCCTGGACCAGATAGGGATTGGCGTCGGCCGCCGCGACCCGGCTCTCCCACCGGGTGCCGTGGGCGTGCCGGGCCAGGCCCCGGATCGCCACCGAACGGTTGTCGATGCCCCACGTCAGGTTGACCGGGGCGAACGAGTGCTCGGCCAGGCGCTTGTAGGCGTTGGGAGTCGGCGCCGCGATGAGATGCGCTTCGCCCGAGTAGCGCAGCAGGCCCGCCGCGTAGTGCCGCGCCGTCTCGCTGAGCCCCTCGCCCTCGGCGTCGTAGAAGACGTTCTCGGTCCGGCCCGGGCGCCACAGGCTCTGGTGGACGTGCAGACCGCTCCCCGACAGGTCCCCGAACGGCTTGCCCATGAAGGTGGCCAGGCGGCCGTGCCGTTCGGCGAGCTGCTTGACGGCGTAGCGGAAGAACAGCAGGTCGTCCGCCGCCGAGAGCGGGTCCGACGGGGTCAGGTTGATCTCGACCTGGCCGGGCGCGTACTCGCCCCCGCACGCCTCCACCGGCACGCCCGCCTCCTCCAGCGCCGCGCAGATCTCCGCCAGCAGCGGCTCCAGCCGCACGTTGTCGTGCAGGCTGTAGACGGGATTGCGGTCGGAGTCGGGCCGCAGAGTCTCGCGGTCGAGGACGTAGAACTCGGTCTCCAGCGCGAAGAACGGGTCGTAGCCCGCCTCCACGCAGCGCCGCTGCGCGTCGCGCAGGACGGTGCGGGGCGAGAGCCGGACCGGCCCGCCGCGGCCGTCCACCAGGTCGCAGAACACCAGCGCGGTACGGGGCTTCCACGGGACCGTCCGGAGCGTTCCCAGGTCGGGCCGCAGGAAGACGTCGGAGTACCCGTTCTTCCAGTCGTAGTCGCTGATCTCCAGGACTTCCATCGCGTAGTCCCAGGCCAGCACGGCCGAGGAGAGGCCGACATCGCCGGCCAGCCCGTTCTCCCGGAACGAGGCGAGAGGGAGCCGCTTGCCGCGCAGCGCACCGGTCACGTCCGGCGTCGCCAGCTCCACGGTGTCGATCCCGTGGGCGGCGAGGAACTCGTCATGGTCCTGAGTCATCCCGTCCCGCCCTTCCGAAGGGGACCGTGGTCCCGGAGCCGTACGGAGGAGACCGAGTGGTCGTCCCTCTTGGTCACCAGCAGATCGGCGAAGCCCCTGCTGGGGACGATGTTCTCGCGGGCGTTGACGATGTTGACCTCTTCCCAGACGCGCTCGACCATCGCTCTCGACTCCTCCCGGGTCATGGTCCACGCGGGCTGGGTCACTTCCCGCATGCGCTCGGTAATCAGTTGCATGGCGCGGTCAAGGTACCAGGCGCGCACGGCGTCGGGGGCGGCGTCGAGGTAGAGCGTCACGTCGAAGGCACCCTCGGCGACCGCCTCCGCCGTGTCCGGCCGCATCAGCGTGGCCACGTAGACGCCCTCCACCAGGACGACGTCGGGGTCGCGGAGGTGCTGCGCGGCGTCCGGGACGATGTCGTACGAGTGGTGCGAGTACACCGGGACCCTCACCTCGGGCGCGCCGCGCCGCAGCTCGTCCAGGAACTCGCCCGCCCGGCCCAGGTCGTAGGACTCGGGGAACCCCTTGCGGTGCATGATGCCCCGCTCCCGCAACTCGCGGGCCGGCAGGAGGAACCCGTCGGTGGCCACGATCTCGATCCGGCACGGCGCGGCGCCGCTGTCCATCAGCCGGGCCAGGATCCGGGCGGTGACGCTCTTGCCCACGCCGACCCCGCCCGTCAGGCCGATGACGAACGGGCGCCGCGCGCCCGCGCCGCCGGCCCGGGCGGCGCGCGCCGCCTCGGCCAGCCGGGTCAGGTGCCGGGCGACCGGGGCGTAGGTCACGGCGACCGCGGGGGCCACCCCGTCCACGGCCGCCGCGGCGTCCAGCTCGGCGGGGGTCGGCGCGGCGCCGGTCGCGAACTCAGTGGGCACGGTCCCTCCCCTCGGAGCCGGCGCCGGCCTCCTCGGGGACCGGGAAGTGCCCGTCGAGGGCGCGCTCGGTGGCGGCGCGGCTCTCGTGCAGCACGCCGATCATCCCCGCCCGGGCCGCCCCGGCGACGTTGTCGGCGAGGTCGTCGACGAAGACCGCCTCGTGCGGGGCCACCCCCAGCCGCCGGGCGGCGTGCCAGAAGATCTCCGGCTGCGGTTTGCGCAGGCCGATCTCGCCGGAGATCAGCACCTGGTCGAAGGCGCCGTCGATCAGCGTCCGGGGGTAGTCGTTGCCCCAGCTGTTGGACAGCAGCGCGGTGCGGTGGCCCCGGTCGCGCAGCCGCCGCACCGCGGCCAGCAGCCGCAGGTCCACCTCGAAGTGGCCGAACAGCCGCCCCATCAGCCCGGACGGCTCCACGGCCACCCCCGAGACGCGGCGCAGCCGCAGGGCCAGCGCCCGCTCGAAGGTCTCCGGGCCGACCTCACCGCGCTCCAGCGCCGTGATCATTCCGCTGCCGGCCTGCTCGCCGACCCCCGCCCCGCGCAACTCGGCGAGGACGTCCATGACCGCCGCCACGTCCAGTCCCTCGCTGCGCGACCATGCCGCCACCGACGACTCGAAGCCGGTGGTGAGCACGCCCACCCAGTCGATGACCAGCGCGCGCGGCCGTACCGCCGTCGCTGTGATGATGCCCTCCGCTCCCGTCCTTTCGGACGCTCTGCGATCACGGGTAATGCGTCACCAGGTCCGGATACAGCCGCACCATCTCGGTCGCCAGGAACCGCGCGGGCACGTCGTGGAACGTCCCGTGCGTCTGGACGTAGCTGAGGAAGCGCTGCCCCGAGTTGTCGAACTGCTGCAGCATCGCGTCGGACTCGCCGTCGAACTCCAGCGGCGGCACGCCCGCGCGCCGGCACATGGCGCTGTCGAAGATCGGGGTGACCTTGACCCACCGCCCGTGCAGGAGCACCTCCGCGTAGCCGTGCCAGGCGAACACGTCGGTCCGCATCGCCTTGCGGAGCCGCCGGTTGCTGAGGTGGTTGCGGACGTCGGCGAACGCGGGCCTGGCCGCCAGTCCGGACGCCCGGCACAGCGCCGTGTAGACCGCCGACTTCCCGACGCAGTAGCCGAAGCCCGCGGCGAGCACGCTGCTGGCCCGGTAGGTGGACAGGTCGCGGAAGTAGTCGGCGGTGGTCTGGGCTCCGGGCCCGCGCTCGCCGGGCGGGAACCCGTAGCGGATGTCGTCGCGGACGGCGTAGTAGAAGGCGCGCGCCTTCTCCGCGGGCCCGGTGGCCGGGCCGGCGATCGCCTCGGCGGCGGCGCGGATGCTGGGATGGTCGCTGTCGACGTATTCCGCCGGCCTCCGGTACACCAGGACGCGGTCGGTCTGCAGGGCGTCCTCGTTCCGCGTGCCGCCGCCCTCACGCGTGCCGCCGTCGGTTCGCGTGCCCCCTTCGTCCCGCGTGCCGGTCTCGGCCCGCCTTCCCCCAGTGCCGGCAGCGCCGCCGGGTGCGCCGCTGTCGGGTGTGCCGCTTTCGGTCCTCACGAGGTCCTCCTCGCCTCGGCTTGCCGGTGCCGCGGGAGGGCGCCCGCCGCCTGGAACCAGGCGGCCCCCCGCGCGCCCTCGACGTCGTCGAGCAGTCCGGCCAGGTCGGTGTTCCACAGGAGCAGGGATACCCCGAGCACGGCCTGGCGGTTCTGATGGCCGTCGCGGCCCGCCCGGGTGAGGTGCAGCCGGTGCCCGGCCGGCAGGGTGGGCACCTCGGCGGGACGCTCACCGGCCCTGACCGGCACCCACAGCCAGGCGGCCAGCGTGCCGCCCGGACGGGGCGGCGGGACCTCCAGGCCCGCCTGCATCCGCAGGTTCGCCACTTCGAGGTTGGTCCCGGCGTGCACCCGGGCCATCTCCGAGAGCAGGGCCCCCGGGGCCCGCGCGGCGGTCTCCAGGACGACCGGCTCGCCGGAGCCGGTGAGCACGAACTCGGTGTGCGCGACGAAGGAGCCGTCCGCGCCCAGCGCGTCGATGACGCGCGCGTTCAGCTCCCGGGCCTGCGCGGTCAGAGGGTGGTCCGCGGGCACCGTGTACCCGCCGTAGCGCACCCCGTCCTCCAGCCCGAGCAGCGGACCGAGGTAGCCGCCCGCCTGGACGTGCTCGATCCGCCCGTCCCGCACCAGCGCGTTCACATGGTGCAGGCTCCCGTCCAGGTGTTCCTCGACCTGCCAGCCGGGCTCGCCGTCGTGCGCGGCCAGCCAGTCCGCGAGCGCGGACTCCGAGGCGATGATCTCCACGCCGCGCGAGTTCGCCTCGCGGCACGGCTTGACCACCGCGGGCAGGCCGACCGCGCGCGTCACCTCCGCGCGAGCGTCCGGCGAGTTCCGGACCGCGGGGGCGAACGGGAGGAACCTGGGGACCCGCACGCCCGCCGCGCGGAGCCGCTCCTTCATCAGGACCTTGTCGAGGTAGTGCGCCGGGACCGCGGGGTGCCGCGCCGGCAGGCCGAGGGCGGCCCGGAGCCGCGCGCACGCCTCGACGCAGTACTCGTCGTTGGCGACGACCTGCAGTGGCCCTTCCGACGCCATCCGGCGGAGGAGGCCCTCCCAGCCGTCCCGGTCCGCCGCGACGACCTCGGGCACGGGGCCGGGGGCGTCCTCGCGCACGACCGGCCCGGACGTCCCGTCCCGCAGCACGAGGACGCTGAACCGGTCGGCGGGGAAGGCTTCGCGCAGGTCCGCGGTCAGCGGCTGCCGGGACTGGAGCACGACGATCCGCTCCCCGGCCCCCCGCGCCCCGGGAGTCATGGGCCTTCGATCCTCAGGACGGCGCAGGACCAGCTGAACCCCGCTCCGACACCCAGCAGCGCGACCGTCTGGCCCGGTGCCAGAAGCCCCTGCGTGTGCAGCCGGTGCAGCCCGGCGATCTGGTCTCCGGCGCCCAGGTGGCCGACGGTGCGGCCCCAGCTCCACAGGGTGGACTCCAGCGGGATCTCCAGCGGATCCAGGTAGTAGGTGCGCAGCTCGTGGAGCCCGATGAAGGGCAGGACCCAGTGGTCGATCTCCTTCTTGTGGACCTTCGCCTCCTCCAGGGCGGGGGCGACGGTGGCGGCGGCTCCGGCGGTGAACCTGCCGGCCACCTCCTTGAGGTCGTTCCTGGACAGGTACTCGCGCTTGCGCTGCCGGAACGACGGCGTGAAGTCGGAGTTCGGCCGCTCGACGTACCCCGCGTCGCCGCGGTGCAGCCCTTCCAGCGAGGAGTCGCAGCGGATGGTCAGGGAGAGGATCCGGGCGAAGCCGCGTTCGCGCGAGAGCAGCAGCGCGGTGGCGCCGTCGCCGGGGATCAGCCCGTCGTCGTAGTTCCAGCGGCCGCCGGGCAGGTCCCCGAACCGGTCCCCGGTGGTGACCAGCGCGGCGGAGCCGCCCCGGGCCTGCAGGTACGCGACGGCCAGGTCCAGGGAGGTGAGGCCGCCGTTGGACCGCTGGCCCACCTCGAGCACGGGGGAGTGGCCGCCCACGGCGGACCGGTGCACGTACGCGCCGGCGTGCCATCCGCTCAGCCCCTGATTGGAGATGAAGGCATAAAGCGTCAGCGCCACGTCCTCGGGCGCGTGCGATGAGGCGGCGATCGCGTCCCTGGCGGCCTGCGCCGCCATTTCCGCGGGAAATCCCTCGTTGCTGACGGCAATGGATTCCAGCTGCGTTTCTTCGAGGTCCTCGGCGGAGTAGAGCCCGTCGGCGACGACCTGGCTGAGCGGTATAGACGGTGGTATGCGCACTCCCGTGCCACCGATATGGAAGTCGCTCAGAACCATCATCGCCCTTTCGAAGTACGGGAATGGTGGCGCAAGGCTAACCAGGGGCGGTTCCGCCAGTCGAGATCTTCGGCGGGCGGAACGCGGCGGCCGTCCGAGCCGCCGCGCAATTGTGTCAACCGCCGGGCGGTGCGGGTCCCGCCGGCGGGACGGCCCCGGCGGCGCCGTGTGGGTCCGGGGCGCCGGGGTTAGTGTCCTCCGGGAGAGGGGCCGCCCCCGCGGACTCCCGGAAAAGGAACGGAGGGGGCCGCACATGCAGACCGATGAGTACGATCTCCCGCTCAACGCTCCCGACGCCGCCGCCGTCACCGCGCTCCGGCGGTCGGTCGGCCGACTGCTCCGCTTCCGGCACGGAATGCTCGATCCCGTGGAGCCGTGGACGGCCGCGGGCGAGCCGTTCCCTCTGGCCTCGGTCCTGGACGCCTACGTCGGCGCGCTGAGCACCGAAGCGGGCATCGCGGCCGAGTCGGGCGCGAGGTTCGCGGCCGCCCGCCGCGGCTTCGCCGGGCTGGCGCTGACCGACCGCGAACGGGACCACGTCGAGGCGGCCGGGCTGCTGCTGGCGGGCGACCTCGGCGCCGCGGGCGCCGTCCTGGCGCGGATCTCGATGCGGCACCCGCGCGACCTCATCGCCCTGGCGGTCGGCCACCAGGTCGACTTCCTGCGCGGCGACGCGGTCGCGCTGCGCGACCGGATCGGGGCGGTGCTCCCGTTCTCCGGGGAGGATGATCCGCACTACGGGTGCCTGCTCGGCATGTACGCCTTCGGCGCCGAGGAGAACGGGCACTGGGAGTACGCCGAGGAACTGGGCAGGCGGGCCGTCTCCCTGGACGCCGAGAACGTCTGGGCGATCCACGCGGTCGCGCACACCTACGAGATGCGGGCCCGGGGCGACGACGGTCTGCGCTGGATCGAGGAGCGGCGCGGTCAGTGGGACGGCGACAACTACATGCGCCTGCACATCGCCTGGCATCATGCCCTGTTCCTGCTGGAGGCGGGGGACGCCGACGCCGTGCTGCGGATCTACGACCGGACGCTGGCGCCGGAGAAGACCTCCGGGACCGCGCTGGAGATCCTCAACGGATCCTCCCTGCTGTGGCGGCTCCACCTGGCCGGAGCCGACGTCCACGACCGGTTCACGGAGCTGGCGAAGGCGTGGCGCCCGCGGGCGGGCGAACCGTGGTGCGCCTTCAACGACTGGCACGCCGCGATGTGCTTCGCGGGCGCGGGCGACGCGGACGCCGCCGCCGAGCTGCTGCGCTCCCGCGAGAGGTACGCCGCGGAGGCCGGGAGCGCGGAGGCCGAGAACGCCGCCGTCACCGCCGCCGTCGGGCTCCCGGTGTGCCGGGCGATCGTCGCCTTCGCGCGCGGCCGCCATCGGGAGGTCCTCGACCTGCTGATGCCGGTCCGGCGGGAGCTGTACCGGTGCGGCGGCAGCCACGCGCAGCGCGACGTCGTCCACCAGACGCTGCTGGAGGCGGCGCTGCGCGCGGGACGCCGCGACGAGGCCCGGACGCTCGTCGGGGAGCGGCTGGCCGTCCGGCCCGCGAGTCCCTTCAACCGGCGCAAGAAGCTCGAGCTGACCGCGACGGCGGACGCCTGAACGGCGGATGCCCGCCCCGGAATTCCTGAACTCTGAACGGCCGATACGCGTGAACAGCCGACAGGAGGATCGTTCGATGACCATGTCCACGACTGGGACGGGCGGGGCCGAGACGCAGGCTCCGTACGGTTCGGGCGCGGCGCAGGCGACCAGCCGCAAGCGCGTCCGCGTCCACCATTTGCGGCAGATGAAGGAGCGGGGCGAGGTCTGGCCCATGCTCACCGCCTACGACATGTACGTCGCGAAGATCTTCGACGATGCGGGCATCCCGGTGATGCTCGTCGGCGACTCGGCCTCGAACAACGTCTTCGGGTACGAGACCTCCCTCCCGGTCACCGTCGAGGAGCTGCTGCCCCTGGTCCGGGCCGTGACCCGCGCGACCTCCCGGGCCCTGATCATCGCCGACCTGCCGTTCGGGTCCTACCAGGCGTCCCCCGAGCAGGCGCTGGCCGCGTCGGTCCGCTTCATGAAGGAGGGCCGGGCGCACGCGGTCAAGCTGGAGGGCGGCCGCCACTACGCCGAGCACGTCGAGGCGCTGGTCGCCGCCGGCATCCCGGTCGTCGGGCACCTGGGGTTCACCCCGCAGAGCGAGCACATGCTCGGCGGCTACCGGGTGCAGGGCAGGGGTGACTCGGGGGAGGAGATCCTCGCCGACGCGCTCGCCCTCGAACGGGCCGGCGCGTGCGCCGTGGTGCTGGAGATGGTGCCGGCCTCGGTCGCCAAGCGGGTGACGGCGGAGGTGCGCATGCCCACGATCGGGATCGGCGCGGGCCCCGACTGCGACGCGCAGGTGCTGGTGTGGCAGGACATGGCGGGCCTGCGCACCGGCAGCCTCCCCCGGTTCGTCAAGCAGTACGCCGGGCTCGCCGAGACGCTGTCCGACGCGACGCGGCGGTTCGCCGAGGACGTCCGGGCCGGGACGTTCCCCGGCCCAGAGCACTGCTTCGAATGACGTCCGTCGACAACGCGGCGGGGCCGACCCAGTCGGCGTTCCGGCGGGTGATGGGCGCCTTCCCGACGGGGGTGACGGTCCTGGCCGCGATGGCCGGCCGCAGCCCGCGGGGCATGACCGCCAACGCCGTGCTGTCCCTGTCGCTGGACCCGATGCTCGTGCTGGCCGCGGTGAAGCGCGGCGGGCGCTTCGCGAGCACCATGGCGGGCGTCCGGGAGTTCTCCGTGAACGTGCTGGCCGAGCAGCAGCGGGAGATCGCCGACTGGTTCGCCTCGCCCGTGCGGTACGAGGCGCCCGACGAGTTCGCCGCGGTGGCGTGGCGGCGGTCGCGGCGCACCGACGCCCCGCTGCTGGAGGGCGCCGCCGCCCACCTGGACTGCCGCGTGGTGGAGCTGACGCCGGGCGGCGACCATGTCGTGCTGGTGGGCGAGGTTCTGGACTGCGCGGCCGACCATGACCGCAGCCCGCTGGTGTGGTTCGGCGGCGGGTACTGCGGCCTCGACCGTGCGGCGGGAGTCCGCGGGGACGGCGGCCCGCGGGCCTGACCGCGGCGGGCCGAACGGCGAGCCCGTCCCGCCCGGGTGGGCGGGACGGGCTCGTTGCCGCGTCCGGGGCTCCGCCCGCCGTCCCGCTGGCGGGACGGTGCCGGAGATTCTCACGGCCGCGCAGCCGTACGCAGCCGTGCGCGGCCGTACGTGAAAACCGCCGCTCATTCCGGAAAGGCGCTCGGGTAGGCGTCCCTGTAGCTGGGCACCCCCGGCCATCCCTCGGCCCGCAGGAGTCCGCCCAGCGCCGCGCGGACGAAGACGTCCCCCGCCACCGCGAGCAGATCCTGGAAGGCGGCGAAGTCCGGCTCCCTCTCGCCGAGCGACGCGGCGAACGCCGCGTCGCCGTCGGTCAGGGTGTGGACCGGCCGGAGGGTGCGGGCCATGCCGTCGTGGGCGGCCGTGGCCAGCCTGCCGCACCGGCCCCGATCGAGGCGCGCGTCGGTGGCGAGCACCGCCAGCGTCGTGCTGCGCGGCACCCTCCGGTACCCGGTCGTCACCGCCGCCGGTTCCGCGGACCGGGGACGGCGCAGTCCGGCGAACGCGCCCGGCAGCCCGTAGCGCGCCCCGTACAGCTCCCCGGTGCCCGGGTCGACCGGGGAACCGCTGGCGTTCACCACCGCGAGCGCGGCGACGGTGAAGCCCGCCGGCGTGATGGCGCTGGCGGTGCCGACGCCGCCCGCCAGACCGCCGGCGACGGCGCCCGTGCCGGCCCCGACCGAGCCCTGCGCGACCGGCCCGTCCGTCGCCTCCTCGCAGGCGCGGGCGCCCATGGCGGCGTCGGGCGCGGCGCGGAACCGCCCGCCGCGGCCCAGATCGAAGATGCTGGCCCCCGGCACCAGCGGGATCCGCTCGGTGCGGTCGGGGCCGGCGACCAGGCCGTGCCCGTGGTCGGCCAGCCAGCCGGTGACCCCGGCCGTCGCGGCCAGGCCGAAGACCGAGCCGCCCGACAGGCTGATCGCGTGGACGCGCTCCACCAGGTTGCGCGGATCGAGCAGGTCGGTCTCGTGGGTGCACGGCGCTCCGCCGGACACCTCGACCCCCGCCACCGCCCCGTCCGGCGGGAAGAGGACGACCGTCACCCCCGTCCGCCACCCGTCGCCCCGGCGCTGGACCTGGCCGACCCGCACACCCGCCACGTCCACCAGCGAGTCGGCGGGACCGGTCCGCGGCATGGCGACCTCCCCGCCCTCGGTGCCCTTCGTCGTCGGCATCGCCGGCCTCCCGCCCGCTCCGTCGTTTTCTCGTCCCGCCAATGGTGCAAGGATGCGATACGGGACGAGAAGGCATTTCCCGTCGAACCGGTGATTCCGCCGCCCGCCATTGCGGACATCGAGCGAAGAGGGCCTGATGGATTTCGCGGAGACGCTGATTTCCCTGGAATACGAACTGTGGACCGCGATGACCGCGCCGACCCGCCGCGAGGCGTTCTTCGAGGAGCGCCTGATCGACGAGGGCGGCCTCACCGTCATGGCACCGCTGTGCATGATCGACCGGGAGACCGTCCTCAAGGAGGCGGCGGCGGCACCGCCGGTGCTCGAGTTCGAGCTCGACGACCCCCGCGTCATCCGCCAGACCGACGACAGCGCCCTGGTCGTCTACATGATGACCCACCGCCGCGAGGGCCATCCGAAGCTGGTCGGGGGCGTGACGAGCGCCTACCTCCGCCGCGACGGCAAGTGGTGGCTCGCCTACCACCAGGTCACCCCGTACGGCGAGGCGTGAGGCCCCGTCCGCCCGGCCCGGCCGGCCGAGCGGCCGGAACGATCGCGCCCGGTCCGGCGGTGTCTCGCCGGCGAGACACCGCTCCGCGGGCCGGGGCGGATACGGAGGTGGAGCCGTGACCGAGCAGACCGTCCGCCCGCGCAGGGCGCCCGGACCGCGGGGCCTGGAGACGCTGCGGGCCGCGGGGCTGATCCGCACCGATCCCCGCGCGGCCTTCGAGGGGCTCGCCGGCCGCTACGGGGACGTGGTACGGCTCGATCCGCCCGGAATGCCGCCGTACTTCCTGGTCAACGGCCCCGAGGCCGCCGCCCGCGTGCTGGTCTCCGAGCAGGGCCGGTACCGCAAGACGCCCAACGCGCGGCTGCTCGCGCGCGGCCTCGGGCAGGGACTGCTCGCCAACGACGACGCGTCCTGGGCGGGGCAGCGGCGCGCGGTCCAGCCCCTGTTCGCGCGGCGCCACATGGGTCGCTTCGCCGCCCACATGGCCGCGGCGCTGGCGAGCGCGACCGCGGAGTGGGACGGCCGGCCGGACGGCGAGCGGATCGACATGACCGAGGAGATGAACGTCCTGTCGCTGGGCGTGGCCGGCCGCGCGCTGTTCGGCACCGACCTGACCGGCGACGCCGAGGCGGTCCACGAGGCCATCGACGACGTGCTCCGGGCGATCGGCGACGCGATGCGGTCGGTGCTCGCGTGGTGGCTGCCCGCGCGGTTGCCGGGCGTGTCGCTCGACCGGGCCCTGCGGCTCCAGACGGTGCGCTGGCGCCGTCTCGACCGGGCGTCGGCGGCGCTGGACGCGATCGTCGGGGGCATGGTGGAGGAGCGGTCCACCGCCGCCGAACCCGATCCGGGCGACCTGCTCGGGCTCCTGCTGCACGGCCGGGACGCCGCCGGCGCACCGCTGATGAGCCGGGCCAGGGTCCGGGACGAGCTGAAGACGTTCCTGCTGGTCGGGCACGACACCACCGCCACCGCGCTGGCCTGGACCTGGTACCTGCTCGCGCTGCACCCGGAGGCGCGGTCGCGGCTGGAGGCCGAGGTCGACGGGTTCTTCCGCGCGCGGGAACGGTCCGGCCGGGAGCGGCCGGTCGAGGACGCGGCGGAACTGCCGTGGACGGCCGCGGTGGTCCAGGAGTCGATGCGCCTGTTCCCGCCGTCCTGGCTGATCGAGCGGCAGTGCGCGCGAGCCGATGTGATCGGCGGGTTCGCGGTGCCGGCCGGGGCCACGGTGGCGGTCTGCCCGCATCTCCTGCACCGCGACGCCCGCGTCTGGCCGGATCCAGGGACCTTCGACCCGGCGCGCTTCCTGCCCGGCCAGGACGCGGACAGGGACCGCACCGCCTACATCCCCTTCGGCGCCGGGCGGCGCCAGTGCATCGGGCTGGGTTTCGCACTCCTCCAGGCGACGCTGACGGTCGGGACGCTGTCCCGGCGGTTCGCCTTCGACCTGGTGCCCGGGACCGAGGTCGAGGCCGAGGCGACGCTCACGCTCCGCCCGCGAGGCGGCCTGCCGATGGTGCTGCGGCGGCGTCCGGACGGGGCCGCCGCCGGCCGATGAGGCTTTCGGATCGAGTGAAGGGGGACTCGCCCATATGCGGATCTGCACGCGGCGCATCACCGGCCCCAGCGCGTGGGTGGGGGCGGATTTCCAGCCGTCGGACTGGGTGGTCACGCTCGAGCCCGCCGAGCGCGACGAGCTCCTCCAGGCCCTCCGCGGCCTGCCCGCGGACCGGCCGCCGGCGCAGGTGACGGCCGCCGACTTCCCGCTGCCCCGCCTCGCGCCGAAACTGGCCGAGCTGGTGCGGGAGCTGGAGTTCGGCCGCGGTTTCGCCGTGCTGCGGGGCGTCCCGATCGACCTGCCGCCGGCCGAGCAGTACCTCCTGTACTGGGGGATCGTGGCGCACATGGGCACCGCCGTCACGCAGAACGCCCGCGGCGAGCTGATCTCCCACGTGACCGACTACGGCAAGGGCGACCTGAGCGACAACGCCGTCCGGATCTACGAGACCAGCGCGGTCGTGCCCTTCCACACCGACAGCTCCGACATCACCGGCCTGCTGTGCCTGCGCGACGCCAGGGAGGGCGGCGCCAGCGTGCTCGCCTCGTCCACGACGATCCACAACCGGCTGCTGGAGGAGCATCGCGAGCTGCTGGGCGTCTACTACGTCGGGTTCGTCTACGACCGCCGCACCGAGGAGGAGAGCGGCGAGGCCCCCTATTACCGCAATCCCGTCTACGGGTATTTCGGCGACGTGCTGAGCTGCCGCTACTACATCCGCCACTACATCGAATCCGCGGTGCGGAAGTCGCGCATCCCGCTGACCGATATGGAGCGGCTGGCGTTGGACCTTTTCGAGGAGATCGCGCACACCGAGCGCAACCAGGTGAGCATGGAACTGCGTCCTGGCGACCTCCAGTTCGTCAACAACAACGTCGTCGTGCACTCGCGGACGGCCTTTCGTGACTCGCCCGGCCACCGCCGCGACCTGCTGCGGATCTGGTTCAATACCCCGCACGCCCGGAAGATGCCGGAGGGTTTCGCCAGATTCCGTTTCGGCATGCCGCTCATCGCGGAGAACGAGTGAGCGCCGCCTGGTCGCCGATCTTCGCCCGCGGTCGGGAACATGACATTCTGTCGCTGTGGATCCACTCAGCATCGAAGGCGCGTTTCTGTTCACTCCGCGCGTGCATTCCGACCATCGCGGTTCGTTCCATGAGGTGTTCCGGGCGGGAGAATTCAGCGAGGCCACCGGTCACTCGCTGACGACGGCGCAGACGAACTTCTCCGTCTCCGCCCGCGGCGTCCTGCGCGGCGTGCACGTCGCCGAGGTTCCGCCCGGTCAGGCCAAGTACATCACCTGCGTCCACGGCGCGATCCTGGAGGTGGTGGTCGACCTGCGCACCGGTTCCCCCGGGTTCGGGCGCTGGGAGGCGGTCCGGCTGGACGACGAGAACCGCCGCTGCCTCTACCTCGCCGAGGGGCTGGGCCGCGCCTTCATGGCCCTCACCGACGACGCGAAGATGCTGTACATGTGCTCGGAGCCGTACGCGCCCGGGCGCGAGCACGCGGTCGATCCGCTGGATCCCGAACTCGGCATCCGGTGGCCCGAGGACATCGAGCCGATCCTGTCGGCCAAGGACGCGGCCGCGCCCTCGCTCGCCGCCGTGCAGGAGTCGGGAGTGCTGCCCGGTTACAAGGACTGCCTGGAGTACTACGCCAGGACCGGCAGCCCGGCCTGACGGGCCGGGCCGACCGACCGGCCCGGCCGGCCGCCCGGCCTGAACACGCCCCCGGCCCGCGTTCCGCTCAGCGCAGCGCGGGCCACGCCTTGTGGAGCATGTCGCGCCAGTGCGGCATCGGCTCCAGCCCGGCCTCCGCCCAGCGGTCGTGTCCCAGCACGCTGTAGGCGGGACGGGGCGCCGGACGCTGGAAGTTCGCGCTCGTCGTCGGGCGCACCCGGTCCGGGTCGAGCCCCAGCAGGGCGAAGACCTCGCGCGCCAGCCCGTACCAGGTCGTGCGCCCCGCGGCGGTGCCGTGGTAGACGCCCGCAGGGGCGTCCGACAGCGCCAGCGCGATGATCTGGTCGGCGAGAGCGCCCGTCCACGTCGGCTGGCCGTGCTGGTCGTCGACCACCTCCACGGTGTCGCGCTCGGCGGCCAGGCGGATCATCGTGCGGACGAAGCTGGGGCCGTGCGCCCCGTACAGCCACGCGGTGCGCACCACGTGCCCCTGCCCGGTGCCCAGCACGGCCATCTCGCCGGCGAGCTTGGTACGGCCGTAGGCGTTCACCGGCGCGGTGGCCGCGTCCTCGGGGTAGGGGGAGTCGCAGCGGCCGTCGAGGACGTAGTCGGTGGAGATCTGCACCAGCCTGGCGCCGCTGTCCGCGCATGCCGCCGCCAGGACGCCCACGGCGGTGCCGTTGACGGCCAGCGCGGCGTCCTCGTGGGCCTCGGCGTCGTCCACGGCCGTCCACGCCGCGCAGTTGACCACCACCGCGGGCCGGACCCGCCGCAGCGCCTCGTGCACGCCGTCCGGCTCGCACAGGTCGAGGTCGGCGCGGGCCATGGGGGCGACCTCGTGGCCGCGCGCCCGCAGCCGGTCCACCAGGTCCGTGCCGAGCATCCCGGCCGCTCCCGTCACCATCCACGTCATGTGCACCCTCCAGGTCGTTCGGGCCGTCGCCGCGCCGGCCGGTTCCGCCGCGCGGTCATCTGCTGATCTGCACCCTGCTGTGGTCGCCCAGGACGAGCCGGTGCGCGTTGGGCACCCGCGGCGCCGGGACCACCCGGGCCTCCCTGCCGATGAGCGACGACTCGATGCGGCCGACGCCGTCGATGCGGGCGCCGCGCAGCACGATCGAGTACTCGATCTCGCTCCCGATGACGGCGCAGTCGCGGTCGATGGAGGTGAACGGCCCCACGTAGGAGTCGCGGACCAGCGAGCCCGGACCGAGCACGACCGGGCCGACGACGCGCGAGCCGAGGACGCGGGCGCCCGGCCCCACCTCGACCCGGCCGATCAGCTCGCTGGCCTCGTCCACCTCGCCGTCCACCGACGGCTCCAGGCCCTCCAGGACGAGCCGGTTGACCTCGAGCATGTCGGCGACGTTGCCGGTGTCCTTCCAGTACCCGGAGACCAGCGTGGACTCCACCCGGTGGCCGCGGTCGATCAGCCACTGGACGGCGTCGGTGATCTCCAGCTCGTTCCGCCGGGACGGGCGGAGCGCGGCCACCGCCTCGTGCACCGCGGGGCCGAAGAGGTACACCCCCACCAGGGCCAGGTCGCTCCTCGGCCGCTCGGGCTTCTCCTCCAGCCTCACCACGCGGCCGTCGGCGTCCAGCTCCGCCACGCCGAACGGGCGCGGATCGGCAACCTTGGTCAGCAGGATCTGCGCGTGGGGCCGCTCCCGCCGGAACCGGTCCACGAGGTCGTCGATGCCGCCCACGATGAAGTTGTCGCCCAGGTACATGACGAAGTCGTCGTCGCCGAGGTACTCGCGGGCGATGAGGACGGCGTGCGCGAGCCCGCGCGGCGCGTCCTGGCGCAGGTAGGTCACCTCCAGGCCGAACCTGGACCCGTCGCCGACCGCGTCCCTGATCTCTGGTTCCGTGGCGCCGACGACGATGCCGACCTCGCGGATGCCGGCGTTCCGGATGGCCTCCAGCCCGTAGAACAGCACGGGCTTGTTGGCCACCGGCACCAGCTGCTTGGCGAAGCTGTGGGTGATCGGCCTCATCCGGGAGCCGGAGCCGCCGGCCAGGACGAGGGCCTTGATCCGGCGTCCCGCCGCGGGGCGCGCGGGTCCGTCGACCGTGGACATCACCGGCCTCCTTCACTGGGTTCTCGTGCGGTCGCGGTCGTCGTCAGGGTCTTCGGGACGGTCGTGTCCGGGGGAGCGGGCCCGGCCCGGCCGGCGACGCCGGCCCGCGTCAGCCGTCCGGCCTGCGGCGCGGTCATCGCCGTGGTCACCAGCGTCATGATCACGAGGATGCCGAAGAGGCCGGGGGAGATGATCCCGGCGTCCACCCCGATCTTGAGCAGGATCAGCTCCGTCACTCCGCGGCAGTTGAGCAGCAGCCCCAGGGCCAGCGCCGTGGTCCAGGGCCAGCGGTCCGCGCGGGCGGCGAGGGCCGCGCCGCCCAGCTTGGTGGTGATCGCGACGGTGACGAAGGCCAGGCACCACAGCCAGTGCCCGGTGCCGCCGCCCGCGCCGGTCAGGTCGGTGCGCATGCCGATCTCCAGGAAGAACAGCGGCAGCAGGGCCGTCGCGGAGAACCGGCCGAGCCGCTCGGCGGCCCGCACGGCGCCGGGGGAGCGGCGGGGCAGGACCGCCCCGAAGACGAACGCGCCGAACGCGGCGTGCACCCCGATGGCCTCGGTGGTGGCGGCGGCGATCACTCCGCCCGCCATGACCACCGTCAGCGCCACCGCCGACCCGTCCTCGCCGACCGGCCCCGGCCGTTCCAGGACGCCGCGCAGCGCCGCCCGCACGGCCGTCACCATGACGGCGACGAACAGCGCCGCGAGCAGGACGACCGTGGCGCCCGACCCCCCGCCGGTGGCCGCCAGCCCCAGGCAGATCGCCGCCAGCGACCACACGACCAGGTCGGTCGCGGCGGCGGTCCCGAGCGCGAACGAGCCGATGGGCGTGCCGCTCAGTCCGGTGTCGGCGAGGATGCGGGCCAGGACCGGCAGGGCGGTGACGCTCAGCACCGCGCCGAGGAAGATCGCGTAGACGGGGAAGGCGATGCCCCGCCCCGCGTAGACGGCGTAGGTCGGCACGGCGATCAGCAGTCCCGCGGCGAGCGGGAACCCCAGCGCCGCGTAGCCGACGGTCATCAGCGACCGGCGCGCCGTCCGCAGCAGCCCGAGATCGAGTTCGGCCCCGGCCGCCACCATGAACAGCACCAGGCCCAGCTGGGCGAGCCCTCCCATCTTCTGCAGGGATTCCGCGGGGAAGATCCACTCCATGGCGTCCGGCGCCACGGCCCCGAGCAGCGAGGGGCCGAGCAGGAGGCAGACCGCGATCTCGCCGAGCACGGCGGGAGCGCGGAACCGCTGCGCGACCATTCCGCCCAGCCGCGCCGCCCCGAGCACCACCGCGATCGCCAGGAGCAGGTGGAAGCCCTCGCCACCGGGCACGCCGGCCCCCGTGAGGGCGTCCGGGCCGTCCCGTCCGGCCGGTGCCAGCCACCACGCCACGCCCGCGGCCACGACGACCAGCACGGACGTCCCGGCGAAGACGAGGGCGGGGGAACGCCTGCCCTTCGAGGCGGCGCGCGGCGATTCCAGCGTCATGGCGACGTTCTCCTGGATGAGGCGGGTCCGGATGCGGCTCGGCCCGCGGAAGGGGGCACGATCGTGCGGTGTCCGGGTGAGGGACGGCGCCGTGCCGTCCCTCACCAGAGATACGGGATGGCAGAGGCGCGGCGCCACAGCGGCGACGCCGGCGGCGGGCCCCGGCCGGTCGTCCGGCTCATGGCGCTCGCGCCTCCTCCTGGTGCCGGACGGGCGGCGGGACCGCCCGGGCCCGCCGGGGCGGCCGGACGACCAGGGCGAGCCCGAGCAGGATCACCGCGGCCCCGCCCAGCTCGGCGGCGCCGGGCCGCTCGCCGAGCCAGACCCACGCCGCGCTCATGCCCACGACCGGCACCGCCAGCGAGAAGGGCGCGATGAGGCCCGCCGGATAGTGCCGGAGCAGCGTGTTCCACGTGCCGAACCCCACCAGGGTGGCCAGGGCGACCAGGTACGCCAGCGCCAGCGTCGCGCCCGGCTCGAACGAGGTCAGCGCACCGGCGACCGCGTCATGCCCCTCCACCAGGTACGACAGGGCGGCCAGCGGCAGCGGCGGGATGACGCTGGACCACACCAGGAGCCCGAGCCCGGCGGGGGCCCCGGAGGCGCGCGTGCACACGTTGGCGGCCGCCCAGCACACGGCCGAGGCCACCACCAGCAGGAACGGGCCGAGGGGCACCGAGTCGCCGCCGCCGGCCGCGAACAGCCCGAGGTCGGCGGTGGCGACGGCCGTACCGGCGACGTGCCGGCGGCCGAGGCGCTCGCCCACCAGCACGGCGGCCATCAGCAGGGTGAACATCGCCTGGGACTGCAGCACCAGCGAGGAGAGCCCCGCGGGCATGCCCAGATTGATCCCCAGGAACAGCAGCCCGAAGTTGCCGACCCCGAGGAGGAAGCCCACGGCGACGATCCACCGCCACGCGACCGGCGGGCGCCGGACGAACAGGATCGCGGGCACCGCCGTCAGGGCGAACCGCAGCGCGGCCAGCAGCAGCGGCGGGAACTCGCGCAGCGCGACGTCGATGATGACGAAGTTGACGCCCCAGATGACCACCACGACGGCGGCCAGGCCCGCGTGGCGCGGCTGTACGCCGTCCACCTCATCTCCCGGACACGCGCTCGGCCACCTCCGGTCCGTCCGGCCGGTGCCGCGTCGTGATGACCGCCTGGTGCGGGTCGCCGTCGAGGATCACCGCCGGCAGTCCGCCGCCACCGCCATCGCCGGCACCGGCACCGGCACCGGGCCGGGTCAGCTCCCGGTCGTGCAACGTGCGCAACTGTTCCAGCGACAGGCCGCTGACGCGCTCCAGATCCCGGACGAGATCCTCCGTGTCCGGGCCCGGCCGCCGTTTCCCGCCGAGCAGCTCGCGGACGAGGCCCGCCCCGGCCGCCAGCTGCGGCTGCTCCTGGGCGAGGTACCGGTCGAGCCCGGCGGCACGTTCGGCGAAGGGCGAGTACACCATGCAGACGAGCTGCTCCTCGGTGAGGCCGAAGACCGCGCGCGCGTACTCCCCGGCCTGGGCCCGCTGCTTCTCCGCGGCCCCGGGGCCGCGGTACCGCTCCTCCACCATCTTGAGCAGGACCTCGGGGATGTCCTTGCTCCGCATCAGCCCGAGCGCGAACTCGACGTACTCCTCGAGCCCGGACGCGTAGTCCCGCTGGTAGAGCCGCTCGGCCTTCAGCGCGCGCAGGTGCGCCATCAGCGCCGGGTTGCGGCAGTCGGACTCGGTGAAGTTGAACGCCGACTCCTCGAACTCGAACCCCAGGAAGCTCGTGAGCAGGTCCCAGTGGTCGCCCGCGGCGTAGGCCGTCTCGTCGTAGATGGAGAAGAAGGTCAGGTGCTCGGGCACTCCCTCGCCGACCGGCTCCTCGATGTGCCGGGGGCCGTGGACGTCCTCGAAGTAGTGCTGGGCGAGCGCGTCGATGGTGGTGAGGACGCCGGGGAAACCGCGTCCGCGCCGGTGCCGCACGTCCGGGACCAGCCGGCGCCCGAGCCTGTTGATCCACACCGCGTAGGAGCGCTGCTCCTGGGGCGAGTCACCGGTGATGATGACGTCGACGCCGTCCCCGTACGAGGCCGACAGCCCCATGGCCTTGGCCACGCTGATGTTGCAGGCGTTGCAGAAGGTGGGGCGGCCGTCGCCGAAGGTCCGGTGCCCGCTCATGAGGATGTCCTCGCGGTTGCGTTGCACGAGATCGGGCGGCAGCGGCCGGTCCACCGAGTACGGGGCCACCTCCGTGCCGTCGACGAGCAGCGGCTCGCAGTCGGGATCGTCCAGCAGGCCGAGCGCCCGGTAGGAGCGCTCGATGTTGTGCATGACGGCCGGTGAGACCCCCGCGTGCCGCATCGTGACGATCCGCAGCGGGAACGTCTCGCCGTACAGGGCGTGCAGCGCCAGCTGCATCGTCCGGACGTAGGCGAGCGTGTAGGCGCTGTCCTTGCCGCCCCCGTACGCGACCAGCACCCGGCTGCGGCCCAGGGGCCTGCGCTCGACCAGGTGGGCCCGCAGGCGCAGCGCGCTGCGCATGGCGCCCTCCAACTCGCCCTCCGGCATGGCCTGCCGGAGCCGCTTCCAGACGGCATCGCGGCGGTCCGCCCCGGAGAGGGCGGTCTCCTGCGCAGCGTTGACGGGCGTGCGCGTGGGCGGATGCGTGGCGGCGTGGGGCGTCCACAGGTCTTCCCGGCCCAGTCGGCCGGGCGCGTACTTGCCGACGGCACTGGTGAGCAGGCGCAGCTCGTAGCCGATGCTCTCGGCCAGCCGCCGCAGCCCGTCCTCGCCGTCCTCGTCGGCCGCGATCAGCGCGGCCCTGCCCAGCCCCACGGCGTCGGCGCCCTCGGCCAAGCGCGTGGCCGCCCCGACGCCGTTCCAGATCCGTCCCGACACCAGAAGGCATCCACCCGAGGGATCGATGCGGCTCAGGCATTCCGTGAGAGGCAGCCCGACCGCGTCGAGGAAGGCGACGGGGGCCCAGCCCGTGCCGCCTTCCGCCCCGTCGACGGTCACGGCGTCGGCACCGGCCTCCCAGGCCGTGGCGGCGGCCTCCGCGATGTCCCGGGTGGGCGGCAGCTTCACCCAGACGCGGCACCGCGGGTAGTTGTTGCGCATCAGCCGGATCTGGTGCCGGAGGATCTCCGAGGTGAAGGTCCCGGGGCTGCTGCCGCGCAGCACCGGCCCCCGCTCCCAGAGCCCGTCGATGGAGTAGCGCTCCATGAGGGCGCCCGCGGCGGCCTCGTCCAGCAGCGTCATCCCCCCGAGCCCCGGCTTGGCGCCCTGCCCCACCTTGAGCTCGAACCCGAGCCTGCCGCTCTCGAGCAGCTCCCGCGTCGCGGGGTGGCTGTAGAGCAGGTTCCAGACCTCGGCGTCGGCGTCCTCCGTGCTCTGCTGGACGACGACGCCGCCCAGCTCGGGCGGCAGGCCTTCGGCGTAGGCGGCGATACGTCTCACCACCGGCTCCACGGGGCCCGCCCCCTCGTGGCCGCGTGCCCGCACGGGGATGACGTTCTCGCCGATGACCATGGGAACGCCGAGACGGCCCGCCTGCCGGGCCACGGCCAGGCCGTGGTCGCTCTCGGCGACGTCCGTGGACCCGAACGCCGAGACGTAGAGCGGCAGAGCCGCCGCGAAGCCCCCGACCGACGCGGTCAGGTCGACGTCCGCGGGCAGGGGCTCCCGGCCCAGGTCGTACAGCTTCTCCAGGCGTTCCGGCACGAAGACCGGCGGGACGATCCTGACGGAGGTCTCCGGGTCGCCGGAGGATCCGGCGCCGAAGACGGTCCGTCCGTAGTCGCCGGGCCCGGGGAAGACCGCCGCGGCCCCCTCGCGGGCCCGGCGCCGGACCAGGCCCTCCGGGAATCCGGGCGCGCTGAGCCGCTTCACGGCGCCATCACCCCGGGGACCTTCGGGTACGCGCTGGCCTGCCAGACGGCGTCCAGCCCGCACGCGTACCGGGTGAACCGCTGCACGCCGAGCCCGAACCCCGCGCTGGGAGGTATCCCCTGCCGGAGGACGTCCAGGTACCAGCCGTACTTGGCCGGGTTCTCGCCCGTCTCGCGGATCCTCGTGAGCACCCTGCGGTACTCGTGCTCGCGCTCCCCTCCGCTGCACAGCTCCCCGAAGCCGCCGGGCGCGAGCAGGTCGAAGTTGCGCAGCATCCCCGGCCTGTCGGGATCCTCGCGGTCGTAGAAGCCGCGGGACCCCTTGGGGTAGTCGGTGACGAACGCCGGCCCGGCCAGGTCGCGCGACAGGAGCTCCTCGCCCTGCCAGTCGATTTCGGTGTGCGGATCCTGCGGGTGGCCGAGATCCTGGAGGCGCTTGACCGCCTCGTCGTGGGTCATGCGCTCGAACGGCCTCCCCGGAGCGGGCCGGCCGTCGGCGGCGGACCCCGTCTCGTTCTCCCACCACGGGCCGAACCGCTCGAACATGGCGCAGACCAGACCTTGCGCGACCCGCATGGCCTCGTCCCGGCCGGCCTCGCCGACCTCGACGTCGATCTGGTGGAACTCGGCGAGATGCCGGTGCGTCGCGGCCGTTTCCAGCGGCTCCATCCGGACGTTCGGGGCCACGGTGAAGACGCGGTCGAAGGTGAGGAGCGCGGCCTGCTTGTAGAGGATGCCGCTCGTCATCAGCTTGTAGCGGTGTCCGTAGTAGTCGATGTCCACCTGCTTGGCGCCGCGTCCCCCCGGATCGGTCACCGGCCCGATCAGCGGGGGCAGGATCTCGACGAAACCCTCCCCGTGCAGGTAGTCGCGGGCGGCCTGGAGCAGCCGGTCCTGCGCCTGGAGCGCCCGGCGGGTCCGGGGGGAGAGCAGATGGTCGCGAGGCGTGTCGGTGAGCGGCTCGGGCGGTGCCTGGGGAGAGGTCATGAAGAACCACCAAGGGTAGGAGAGCCTGATGTCGGGCCGCCCGCCGCCGGGGAGGCGGCCGGGGCGTCGTACTTCCGCTCCATCTGCGACAGAGCGTCGAGCAACTCGTCGGAACCGGGGGCGCCCGCGCCGGACCGTTCCGCCGGCGGGACACGGATCGGCATGGCGCCGGTGTCGGCCCACCTCAGCCGGCCGCCGCTGATCCTGCTGGTCGTGCCCCCGCGGTTGTCCGGATGCAGGCAGTAGGGCACGTCCAGGTACCCGTTGGCGAAGGCGCGCCGCAGCGCCGTGCCCATGTCGGCGTGCAGCTCCAGCACCGCCTCGACCAGTGCGAGGGCCTCGCGGTAGGTCTCGGTGTCGCCGGTCACCGGCGGGAACGCCGGCGACCGGGCGGCGGCATCGTGCGCCACCACCAGCGCCTCCACGTTCTCCTCGATCGTGGGGATGCGGTGCGCCTCCGCGACCGTCTTGACGATCAGCCGGTCCGCGGCGCTGCCGGCGGCCAGTTCCGCCGCGTCGCGCAGAAGCCGCAGCGCACCGGTGCGAGTCCGCGGATAGACCCCCATGTAGGCGTAGACGACGATATGCCAGCGGGCGGTCGGAAGCAGGCGGGCGGCCAGCCTGTCCAGCGCGGCGACGGCCTCCCGGTCCTGTTCGGGATCGATCTGCTGGGCGTAGCTGAGCGACACGTCACGCAGCCCGCGCTGCACGAAGAACAGCGCCTCCAGGACGGACAGGGCGACCAGCAGACCCGGCGGGCACAGCTGCCCGAGCATGCACCCGCCGAAGGTCTCCACGTGCGGGTGGCGGCCGGAGTCCTGGAGGCCCGCCAGCGTCTCGCAGGCCCGCGCCCACCGATCGACCGAGTCGCGCAGCGGGGTGCGGCCGTAGGGCAGGCAGTACGACACCGGCCCGCCCTCGGTCGCGTCCAGCCCGGCCGCCAGCATCGCCGCGATGATGGGCTCGGGGTCGGAGCTCCCGTGGCGCACCTGTACCGGGAAGTCCTGGTCCGCCAGGCCGTGGACCAGTTCCCGCGTCACGTCCCGCGCATGGGCCGTGATCGGGTAGCCGTTGAGCCTGCTGCCGTTCCGCAGGGCCCGCCGGGCCGCCTCGTGGTCTCCGATCCGCGTGTAGCTGTCGACCGTGATCGTCCCCACCGTGGTCGCGGGGGCGTCCCGCACGGCCGTCAGGCCGCGCCGCATCGTCGCGGGATCCTCGAAGCCCATGCGCGGCTGCACCACTAGCCGTCCCGCCGCGCGGGCCGCCTCGACGCGGGAGCCGAACCCGCTCCGGCGCTCAGGCTCCGACGAGCCGCGGGCCATCTGCGTCCGCCTTGGTCTGGAGCTCGCCGAGGTAGCCGAGGAACCCGTGGACCGAGCCGTCCGGGAACACCCGGTCGAACCCGGCGGCGAGCAGCCGGGGCGCCAGCGTCCCGTTCTCCGCGCCGAGCGTGCCGAGCTTCCCCCCGATCACGGCCGGCGTGCGCGCCAGCTCCGGGACGCGCCGGATCCTCCGGATGACGCGCATGCCGTCGATGGCGCCGTGGCCGTTCACGCTGCTGAGCACGATCAGGTCGGGATGCGTGGACGCGCATTCGTCGACGAGGAGGCCGTCCGGAGGGCAGGGCCCCACATTCGTCACCGAACAGCCCGCCTCCTGCAGCAGCTTATCCAGATACACGAGATTCCAGGTGTGGGAGTCCGAGGCGACTCCGCTGAGCAGGACGTGAAATGACGTGCGTGCCAGTGCCCGTCCGTGCGAATCGTCCGCGTGGACGGCGAGGTCATTCTCAATCCCGGTGCTTGGGGCCACCGTGGACACTCCTTATGTTGAGACCAGTCAAGGCGCATGGCCGGACACAAGTTACTTGAGTCGTGACAGGTCCCCAAGGGAGCAGCCCTGGCCGGAGGCCGCGCGTGCGACGCACGTCGCGCGGGCGTTACGGCGGCGGATGCGGCGCGACCTCGCCCTATTTTCGGTCCCCCGCGTAACCGATGTTTGGGATTGCTTGCAGGGGAGGGGGCGTCCGATGAAAGAGAACATGGCGCACCGGCGACGCGCAAACAGACTGCAGGCGATGAAATCCCCGCGTAACATGAATCCGGGCGGAACGGGCACGGCCCGGATCTGGAACGTTCCCGTCCGGTGCTGGCCGAGCCCGCCCCACGGTGGAGCGCCGCCGGGAGCACGGCGGCCTGGAAGGTCCTGCGCGAGCCACGCTGCCGCCCTTTCGCGCCGGCTGGATCGCCACAACCATCCACACTTTTCAATTCCGCGAAACCGCGGCATGCCGAAAAGGTTCACTGCGTTAATGAATTAATCGCCCGTGGGCTGAAGGGCGCATCGAATCACACGCGCAAGTCTGCCGTTCTCTTGCGAAACAACGGCTTTCTCGGCATCGGCAGAATCACGCGTTCGGCCTAGCCCGCAAGCCCGGGACTCAGTCGCGGACTTCGGCCATCTCGAGCGCGAGCCGGCGGTGGAGGTGCTGGCAGGACTGCTCGTTACGACCGTAGAGGTAGGTGCCCTGCGGCCAGGCTTCGGAATTCTTCTGGATCGTCACCTCCATCGGCCAGTCCTCCTCGGAGGCGGCCTGCTCCAGGATCTGCCAGCTCTTGTTGAGCCGGGCCTCCATGCGCTCATCGAGGATCTCGGGCCGCACCAGGAAGCGGATCTCGGTGGTCGAACGGCCAGGGTCGACCGGGTCGGGCCAGACGCTCCAGAACTCGACGTGGTCCGGGGCGGCGATCACGGACGCGTTGGGGTAGAGGAAGAGGTTGCTGCCGATCAGCTTCCACGCGGCCTCGGGCTCCTCGCCGGCTCGGGCGAGGTCACCGAGCTTGGTGCGCGGGCTGAACGACTGACCGTGGGGGCCGTAGCCGCGCCAGACGCTGGTGTTGGTCTCGATCAACTTGCCGACGCCGCCGGGGTGGAGGAACTTGGGGTGGAGGACGTCGATCGCGCCGTCCAGGACGAGCTTCCAGTTGATGTCGAGCGTGAAGGACTTGTGCAGGAAGATCTCGGAGTCGGCGACCCCCAGGTCCTCGAGCTGGGCGGTGACGTCCGGCCCCATCCAGTCGTCGATCGGCTGTCCGGGGTCGCCGGCGAGGTTCACGAAGAGGAAGCCCTGCCACTCCCTGGTCCAGACCACGTTGAGGCCGTGCGTCTCGCGGTCGACCCGCGTGTAGAACTCGTCGTACGGCACGCCACGGAGCTCTCCGCTCTCACAGGCATAGCTCCAGCCGTGGTAGCCGCAGGTGAAGAAGCGCTTCGTCCCCGACTCGGCGTTCTCGACGCGACCGCCGCGGTGCCTGCAGATGTTGACATATGACGCCACGCCGCCGTCGGCCTTCCGCACCACGATGAGCGGGACGCCCAGCACCTCGCGGGTGATGAAGTCGCCCTTCTTCGGGATCTCGGAGCCGCGCCCGACGATCAGCGGCCTCCGCGTCAGGACCTGACGTTCCCGTGCGGCGTGCTCAGGGCTCACGAAGTGGGAGACGGGGACGCGGAGCTCGTCGCCCATGTCCGTCGTGCCCTCACGCAGGTGCTGCATGAGGTGTCTCACCACTGATTCGTTGATGGCTGTCATGGTGGAGCTCCCGGTCGGTCCTCGGTGGGCATCGGCTTGAAGGGTACCGCGTCAAATCTAACGAGCGTAGATTAAAGCTTCAATGCGACTTGCTCGATTAACCGAATAACGTTAGGTTTGGGGCGGATCGTGAGGAGTGCCCTTGACCCACGTCATCACCCAGGCCTGCTGCAACGACGCCGCCTGCGTGCCGGTCTGCCCGGCCGACTGCATCCATCCGGCTGAGAGCGAGCCGGGCTTCGCCTCCGCGGAGATGCTCTGGATCGATCCTGAGGAGTGCATCGACTGCGGTGCCTGCGCCGACGTGTGCCCGGTGGACGCGATCTACCCGGAGAACCGGCTTCCCGACGATCTGCAGCCGTTCGTGGAGATCAACAGCATGCTGGCCCATCTCCGGCGCGGGTCCCTGACACGGGGTGGTGCCCAGAACGCGCCCACAGGACGGCGCGCCGGGCCGAGCGGCCGGGTCGAGGTGACGAGTGGGCCGTTGCGGGTCGCGATCGTCGGCACCGGGCCGTCGGCCGTCTTCGCGGCCGAGGAGCTTCTGGCGACCGCGGGCCCCGGCGTCCGGGTGTCGATCTTCGACCGCCTGCCGGTGGCCGGTGGGCTGATCCGGTTCGGAGTCTCACCCGACCATGTCCACACCAAGCGCGCCCTGCGCCGGTTCCCGCAGGTCGCCCAGGATCCCAGGGTCTCGCTCTTCCTCAACGTCGAGATCGGCGGTCACATCCAGGTGGCCGAGCTCCTCGAGCACCACCACGCCGTGATCGTCGCGGTCGGCGCGGCGGGCGACCGGAAGCTCGGCGTCGCCGGCGAAGACCTGCCCGGAAGCCACGCGGCCCGGGAGTTCGTGGCCTGGTACAACGGCCATCCCGACCATGCCGACGCCGTCTGGGACCTGTCCGGCGAACGCGTCGTGGTCATCGGCAACGGCAATGTCGCCCTCGACGTCGCCCGCGTCCTCACCGCCCACCCTGATGAGCTGGCCGCGACCGACATCGCCGAGCACGCGCTCCGGGCCCTTCGCGAGAGCAACGTCCGCGAGGTGGTGGTCGTGGGGCGCCGCGGCCCCGAGTCCGCGGCGTTCACCTTCCCAGAGCTGGTCGGCCTGAGCCGGCTCACGAGCACGGCGGTGCGCGCCTCCGGCGTCGAGCCGGCCGACGCGGTCGCCACACCGCGGGATCCCGCTGGGTTCCCCTCAGCGCTCAAGACCGGCCTGGTCGCCGACCTGGCCCGGCGCCGGCCTGACGATCGCCGCACGATCGAACTGCGCTTCCTCCGCAGCCCCGACGCGATCCTCGGCAGTGGATCGGTGACGGGCGTCCGGCTCGGCCTCAACCGGACGACCGCGGACGGCATCGAGCCCACCGGCGAGACGGAGGTCCTGAGCTGCGGCCTCGTACTCCGATCCATCGGGTATGAGGTGGTTCCGATGCCCGGCCTGCCCTTCGACGAGCACCGTCGGACGATCCCGCATGCGGCCGGGCGGGTGACCGATCCCGGGACCGGTGAGCCCCTCGCCGGTCTTTACGCCACCGGTTGGGTGAAGCGCGGCCCGAGCGGCGTGATCGGCACCAACCGCCCCGACGCCCGCGAGACGGTGGCCGGCCTGCTCGATGATTTCAGGTCCGGTCACCTGGCACGGCCCGCGAAGGAGGAAGGCGAACTCGCCGCGCTGGTCAGCGAGCGCCGGCCGCGTGCGGTCGACCTGAAAGGCTGGCTGGAGATGGAGCGGATCGCCTGCGGCGGTGGACGGCCGTGACCCTCGTGAAGTCCTACTGCCGCTTCTGTGCCGCCTCCTGCGGAACGCTGGTCGAGGTCGTGGACGGCCGGATCGGAGCGGTCTTCGGCAACAAGGACCACCCGCTCTCCAAGGGCTTCACCTGCCCCAAGGGCCGCCGGGCCGGCGCGCTCCTGCAGGGCCCCCACCGGCTCACCAGCTCGCTGCGGCGGAGCGGGAACGGCGAGTTCGAGCCGGTCGACGGCCTGGCGGCGTCCCGGGAGATCGGTGAGCGGCTGCGGCGGATCCGCGCCGAGCACGGGCCCGACTCGATCGCGCTCTTCATGGGCACCCAGCAGGCGTTCACCGCGCTGACGCCCTTCGTGGTGAAGTCCTGGCTGCGTGCGACCGGGTCGCACAAGCTCTTCTCCACGATGACGATCGATCAGTCGGCCAAGTGGCTGGTGCCGCTGCGCATGGGCGAGTACCTCGGCGGCCCCCAGCCGATGACCGACGCCGATGTCTGGATGCTCTCGGGCAACAACGTGGTCCTCACCGCGTCGGGAGGCGACGGCGACGGCCCGCTCGTCACCGACCCCGCGACCCAGATCAAGCGTGCGCGCCGGCGCGGCATGCGGCTGATCGTCATCGACCCTCGCCGCACCGAGACCGCCGAGCTGGCCGACCTGTTCCTGCAGCCGCGTCCGGGCACGGACGCGCTGCTCCACGCGGGCCTGCTCCGAATCCTTCTCACCGAGGGCCTGTACGACGCCGCGTTCTGCGACGAGTACGTCGACGGGCTGGAGGAGCTGCGGAGGGCGGTCGATCCGGCCACCCCTGAACGCGTCGCACGCGAGTGCGACGTACCGGTCGAGGACCTGTTCCTCGCGGCCCGCATGTTCGGCGGCGACAAGCGCGGGCGGTTCACCACCGGCACCGGTGCGAACTTCGGTCCGCACTCCAACGTCGCCGAGCATCTCGCCGACACCGTCAACATCATCTGCGGCAGGGTGCTCCGGGAGGGAGAGCCCGCCTGGGGCGGATCGGTGCTGATGCCCGAGCGTCCGGCGGTGGCGGCGGTGGCGCCGCCGCGAAGGACCTGGGAGTCGGGCTTCACCAGCCGGGTCGGTGGATGCGGCCGGCTGAACGGTGAGTTGCCGTCGGCGATCCTGCCGGACGAGATCCTGATGCCGGGGCCCGACCGGGTCCGCGCGTTGGTCGTCTCCGCCGGCAACCCGATGGTCGCCTTCCCCGACGAGGCCAAGATACGCCGCGCGCTGGAGCACCTCGAGCTGCTGGTGGTGATCGATCCCTTCCTCACCGAGACGGCCAGGCTCGCCGACTACGTGATCGCACCGGCGATGTCCTACGAGCGCGCGGACCACACCGTCCTCATGGAGTTCTTCTTCCCGCGGCCCTTCGCGGGCCACACCCCCGCCATCGTGGCTCCCCCCGCGGGCGTCATCGAGGACTGGGAGTTCTTCTACGAGACCGCTGTGGTGATGGGGCTCGAGATGAAGGTCGCCGGTCGGCCGCTCGACCTGCGGCACAAGCCGACGTCGGAGCAGATGCTGGAACTGGTGGCGTCGAGAGGGCGCGTCGATGTGGCTTCCCTGCGTGGACGACCCGACGGCGTGCTCGTCCCCGGAACCGGTGCCGTGGTCGGGCCTCGGGGCGACGACACCACCCGGCTCCAGCTCGTGCCGCCTGACGTCCTCGCGGAGATCAGGGCCGCGCTGGACGACGTCGTGGAGATCCCGGCCGGCGGCTTCCAGCTGATCTCACGCCGGCTCAAGGAGGTCATGAACTCTCTGGGCCGGGGGATCCCGGGCCTGGCTCTCCACGACTACAATCCGGCGTTCCTCAGGCCGGAGGATCTGGCACGGCTCGGTGTGCGGCCCGGTGGCGGCGTGGTCATCACCTCTGCCTTCGGGTCGGTCCGGGCGGTCGCCCAGCCCGACGAGACCCTGCGGCCCGGAACCGTGGCGTTGCCCCACGGGTGGAGCGGCGAGGTGTTCCCCGGCGCGCGGGGTGAGGGCGCCAACGTCAACGCCCTCACCTCCGGTGACGAGGACCTGCAGACGATCAACCGGATGCCGCGGTACACGGCGATCCCGGTGACCGTCGTCGCGCTGGGGACTCGCGCGGGGCCCGCCGCCGGAAGCGCCCGGCGATCCGCAGATCCGCGGCGAGCGGTCGACGACCCCGAGTGACCGAGGTGATTCGCACCCCGGTACGGACCGGAGCACCCTGGCGCCGTTCCGGGCGGGCTCTTGCTCATTTTATCTACTGTCATTAGGATATGGGGGTCGGTGATTCGCCGCCAGACCTGCTCGGACATGGGCAAGGAAGGGGTCGCTGGATCGGCGACACCGTCCACGAAACACCTGACGACCTGATCGGGCCGCGTTCCTTCTGGGTTCCGCGCGAGGCCGGGCCCTGAGCTCGCGGCGCCATGGCTTCGATCTGTCAGCAACCGAGGACTGGGACATGGATCGCAAGGAATTCTTCATCGATGGCGCCTGGACCGCCTCGCTCGACGGCGGCGCGCACCAGGTGGTGGAGGCCGCCACGGGACGGCCCCTGGCCGAGGCCGCGATGGCGGGCGCGGCCGACATCGACGCGGCGGTCGGCGCCGCCCGTCGTGCGCTGGCCGGACCCTGGGGTGAGCTCGGCAACCCCGGGCGCGCCGACCTGCTCGACAGGTTCGCCGATGAGCTCCAGGCGAGAGGCCGGGAGACGGCTGAGACGGTGACCCGTGAGAACGGTATGCCGATCAAGATGTCGAAGTCGGTCAACGGCTACGGCCCGGCGTTCATGGTGCGCTACTACGCCAAGCTGATCCGCGGCCTCGGCCTCGAGGAGAGCCGGCCCAGCGCCGCGGGCGGACGGACCATCGTGCGGCGCGAGCCCGTGGGTGTGGTCGCCGCCATCACGCCGTGGAACTACCCGCAGCCGCTTGCCGCGATGAAGCTGGCGCCTGCCCTGGCGGCCGGGTGCACGGTCGTGCTCAAGCCGTCCCCGGAGACGGCGCTCGATGCCTACGCGTTCGCCGATGCGGCCGTGGCGGCGGGTCTGCCCGCCGGTGTCGTCAACGTGGTGCCGGGCGGGCGTGAGGCGGGCGCCCACCTGGTCCGGCACCCGGGTGTGGACAAGGTGGCGTTCACCGGCTCGACGGGTGCCGGACGCGCCATCGGCGAGATCAGCGGGCGCCTGCTCCGCCCGGTCACGCTGGAACTCGGCGGCAAGTCCGTCTCGCTGGTGGCCGACGACGCCGACCTCGACCTCTTCACCGCACGGCTGCTCGACGTCTCCCTCCCGAACAACGGTCAGACGTGCCACGCCGGCACCCGGATCCTGGCGCCCCGCACGCGGTACGGCGAGGTGGTGGACGCGATCACCGAGACGGTGCGCGGCTACCGGGTCGGGAATCCGCTCGACCGGGGCACCCAGATCGGGCCGATGGTCAGCCGGGCGCAGCGGCGGCGGGTGCTCGACTACATCGGGATCGGCAAGGCGAGCGACGCGCGCCTCACGGTCGGTGGCGGTGTCCCCGCCGGCCTCGCGGAGGGCTGGTTCGTGGAGCCGACCGTGTTCGCGGACGTGGACAACGGCGATGTGATCGCCCGGGAGGAGATCTTCGGTCCGGTGCTCGCGGTCGTTCCGTACGGCACGATCGACGAGGCGATCGCGATCGCCAACGACTCGGACTACGGCCTGGGCGGCAGCGTCTGGACCGCCGATGAGGAGCGGGGCATCGAGATCGGTCGAAGGATCCAGACCGGATCCTTCGGGGTGAACCACTACGAGTTGGACCTCGACGCGCCCTTCGGCGGCGTGAAGGGCAGCGGCCTGGGGCGCGAGCTCGGACCCGAGGGCCTCGGGCCGTACCTGGTGCACAAGTCCATCTACCTCGCCGCTTCCGCGGCCTCCTGAACCTCTCCGGCCCGCCGGCCTCGCAGAGGAAACCCGGGTCTTGTCCGAATAACCTAGAGGTATTAGTTTAACGGGACGCGAAGTGGAGGAGGAAACATGAGCGGCACCGTCGTCGACGCCCTGTCCTGGTGGGCGCGCAGCACCCCCGACTTCGTCGCCATCGACTTCGACGGTGATCGGGTGACCTATGCCCAGCTCGACACGTGGGCCGATGGTGTCGCCGCCGGCCTGGCGGCCGACGGCGTCCAGGCCGGGGACCGCGTCTCGATCGCCGGGGTCAATTCCCTTGAGTGGTGCGTCGCCGCGCTCGCCGGCTTCAAGGTCGGTGCGATCGTGGCCCCGTTCAACAACCGGATGGTGGCGCGTGAGCTCGCCGACTTGATCGAGGACTGCGAGCCGGCGGTCGTCTTCGCCGACGAGGGCGCGATCGAGGAGCGCGTTCGGGAGGTCCAGGACGCCGGCGCGAAGTTCCGGCTCAAGACCCTTCAGGGCGATGTCCGGCCGCTGCGCGGCGGCGCGCACGCGGCGATCCCGAACCGCGCCGTGGACCCGCGGGATCCGACCGCCATCGTCTACACCAGCGGGACCACCGGCAAGCCCAAGGGCGTCATCTTCACCCACGCCACCATCGCCGGTGAGATGCACGAGTGGCACCTGATCGAGCCGATCCGGCCGCAGGGGCTGCGGACCCTCCTGGTCCTTCCCCTGTTCACGGCCGCCGGCATCATCTGGGGCATCTCCCGGGTCACGTTGCACGGAGGAACCCTCTTCCTCCAGCCGCGCTTCGTGCCCGACCGTGCGCTCGAGGTGATGGCCGCCCACAAGGTCACCACCCTCACCGGCCCGCCGATCCTCTTCGAGCAGATCTCCCGCGTCGACGGCTTCGACGAGGCCGACCTCTCGTCGCTCACCACGGCGCACTGCGGCGGCGCCCGAGTGCCGGCCGACCTGCTCAAGGCCTGGTTGAAGAAGGGCGTCGCGCTGCGGCAGATCTACGGCCAGACCGAGATCGGCGGCTCGGCGACGGTCACGCCGCGTGCCGAGGCTCACCTGCATCCGGAGAAGTGCGGCTTCGGCGGCATCTTCACCAAGATCCGCGTGGTCGATTCCGCGGGCAACGACCTCCCGCCGAACGAGCAGGGGGAGATCCTCCTGCGGGGGCCGGGCATGATGCCGGGCTACTGGCGCAACGAGGAGGCGACCCGCTCCGCCATCGTCGCCGGCTGGCTGCACACCGGAGACATCGGAAAGCTGGACGAGCGGGGCTACCTCACCTACGTCGACCGCGCCAAGGACATGATCATCTCCGGCGGCCTCAACATCGCCCCCCTGGAGATCGAGCAGGTCATCCAGGCCCTTCCGGGCGTCAGGGAGGTCGCGGTCATCAGCGTCCCCGACGCCAAGTTCGGCGAGACGCCGGCCGCCCTGATCGGCGCGGAGGCGCCGCTCGACGCCGCCGACGTCATCGCGTGGTGCGACGAGCGGCTCGCGGACTACAAGGTCCCGCGCTACGTCGTCTTCGTCGACGGCGACCTGCCCCGGATGGCCAGCGGCAAGATCGCCAAGCGCGCCCTGCGCCAGGAGTACGCCGCCATCCCCCAGACGACCGCGAAGGTGCGCTGATGCCGATCGACAAGGTCGCCCTGGTCACCGGGGGCGGGCGGGGCATCGGTGGGGCGGTCTCCCGGCGCCTGGCCGAGGAGGGGTTCGCCGTCGCGGTGAACTACTCGCGCAGCGCCGACGGCGCACAGGCCGTGGTCAAGGAGATCGAGGCCCGCGGAGGGCGCGCGGTCGCCGTGCGCGCCGACATCAGTGTCGCCGAGGAGGCGGCCGGCCTGGTCGCCGCCACGACCGAGCTGCTGGGCGCGCCGACCGTGCTGGTCAACAACGCCGGAATCAATGAGAACGCCTCGGCGCGCTCCCTCGGGCCCAGGGCGTGGGACCGCGTGCTGGGCGTGAACCTGCACGGCGCCTACTACTGCACCCACGCGGCCCTCCCCGGCATGTACGCCGCCGGCTGGGGACGGGTGATCTTCTTCGGCAGCCCCAGCGGCGGCCGATCCATCGCCCCGACCATGACGGCGTACGCCGCGGCCAAGGCCGGGATCGTGGCGATGACCAAGGTGCTCGCCAAGGAGGTCGCCCGCCGGGGCATCACCGCGAACACGATCGTCCCGGGTTTCGTCGACACCGACATGGTCCGGGACGCCGGCGGCGGAAGCAGCGACATCATGCACGAGACCTGGCCGGAGATCCCCGCGGCCGCCATCGCCGACGCCGTGGCCTTCCTGGTGAGCGATCAGGCGGCCTACGTGTCCGGCGAAGAGCTCGGCGTCTGGCTCGGCGGCCCGGTCCGCTGAGGTCCGCCCCCGACTTCTCACTCCGAACTGGAAGGGCACCCATGCCGGGCTACTCGTTGCTCAACGGGATTCGCGTCCTGGAGGTCGCACAACTCGCGCCGTCTTCCGTCGGCGGGCATCTGGCCGATCTGGGCGCCGACGTGATCAAGGTCGAGTCGGGTCCCGGAGACGGAGTGCGCACAGGCGGCGCGGCCGCGGTGGGCACTCCCGGCGGGCCGGCCTTCATGCACCTGCGCTGGAACCGCGGCAAGCGAAGCGTCGCCCTGGACCTGCGCGGCGAGGAGGGCAAGCGGTCCTTCCTCGCCCTCGCCGAGCAGTCCGACGTGGTCATCGAGGGCACCCGCTCGGGATACCTGGCCCGGCTCGGCCTGGGACCCGACGTGCTCGCCGAGCTGAAGCCCTCGCTGGTCTTCTGCGGCATCTCCGGCCTCGGCTCCGACGGGCCCTACAGCCGGCTGGGCTCGGGCGGCCCCGTGTTCGACGGGTACGCCGGACTCCGCAAGGTGGACCTGCCCGAAGAGCCGCCCAAGGAGGGCGTGGCCGGGTCGACCCACCCGAGCATCGCCATGTACGCGCTCGGCGCGTACGGCGCCATGGGCGTGCTCGCGGCCATCCTCGACGCGCGGCGCACCGGCGCCGGCAAGCGGATCGAGGTGTCCGGGGTCGATGTCGCGGCCGGCTGGATCCCCGACGAGATCGACGCCGCCCTGAACCGGGACCGGACCGTGCTGCGCGACGGATGGCTGCCCGACGGGCGCCTGCCCGACTGGCCCCGCCTGGAGGCCTACCGGACGAGCGACGGAGGAGCCATGATCTTCGGCGCGCACGTCGAGAAGTTCTGGCGGAGCTTCTGCGCCGGCGTGGGACGCGAGGACCTGCTCGGCCACGACCTCGCCACCGTGGACGGGGGATCGGCCGATCGCGCCGAGCACGTCTGGCGGGAACTGAAGAAGATCTTCGCCGGGCGGACCCGCGCCGAGTGGATCCGCTTCTTCCTCGACCACGACATCGCCGGTGGACCCGTCAACACGGTCGACGAACTCGTCCGTGATCCGCACTTCACCTCCCGTGCGAACACCTACCGGCTCGTCACCGACCACGGGGAGCTGGAACTGGCCGCCTCCGCGGTGCGGGTGGCGGGGGAGACCTTCTCGCCGGAGCAGGCCCCCGCGCTCGGTGCCGATACCGAGGCGGTCCTGGCGGAACTCGCCCCCTCGATCCTTCCCGACCCTTCGCCCCAGGACGGCTCATGAACATCAACCAACTCGTCCGGTACTGGGGCCGCACCCGCCCTGACCGCGACGCGATCATCTTCAACGACACCGCCATGACCTGGGGTGAGCTCGACGCGGTCTCGGACGCGTTGGCGCGCGGCCTGGCCGGCAGGGACGTACGGCGGGGCGACCGCGTCGGCATCCTGATGACCAACAAGCCCGAGGTCGCCGCCCTGATGCTGGCGACCGTGAAGCTGGGCGCGATCTGCGTCCCGCTCAACTTCCGGCTCCGGGGCAACGAGCTCGCGCCGCTGCTCGAGGACGCCGCCCCGAAGGTCGTCATCGCCGACGGCGACCTGGCCGGCCTCCTCGAAGAGGCCCGGCGGACCGTCGAGTTCGAGATCTTCGCGCTGGGCGGCAGTGACGTGCCGCCGTACTCGGACCTGCTGGTCGAGGACGGTCCCGTGCCGCTCGCCGACATCGGGGACACCGATCCGGCGTTCATCTGCTACACCTCCGGCACCACCGGTGTCCAGAAGGGCGCCCTGCTCACGCACGCCGGCATCCTCTCGGTCGGTCAGGCCGCGGCGGTCGCGCACGGCCTGACCGGCAGGGACCGGGTCCTCGCCATCGCGCCGCTGGTCTACACCGGGTCGGGGATCTCGGTCTTCATGCAGTTCGTGGTCTACCCGGGCTCGACCATGGTGCTGCTCCAGGACTTCGACGCCGAACGCGCTCTCGACATCCTCGAGGACCACCGGATCACGGCCACCACGATGGTGCCGGTCATCTGGGAGCGGATGGCGATGCTGCCGAAGTTCGGCAAGGCCAGGCTGGCGGACTTCACCTTCGCGGGCGCCGGCGGCGCACCGGTCCGGTTGGATCTGCTCGAGGCGTTCCGCTCGCGTGGGATCCCGCTGACGCAGGTCTACGGCCTGACCGAGGCGTCCGGTCTGGCGTCCTCGATGCGCTACGAGGACGCGGTCAGCCGCCCGGGCTTCTCCGGTCTGCCGCTGGTCGGGACCGACATCCGCATCGCCGCGGCCGAGGGCGGCTTCGCGGCCCCCGGCGAGGTGGGCGAGATCCTGATCAAGGGCCCGCACGTGATGAAGGGCTACTGGCGGCGGCCCGGGGCCACCGCGGAGACCGTCGTCGACGGCTGGCTGCGCACCGGCGATGTCGGACTCCAGGACGAGGACGGCTTCCTCAAGCTGGTCGACCGGAGCAAGGACATGCTGATCTCGGGGGGACTCAACGTCTACCCGGCCGAGATCGAGCGGGCGCTCGCCGGCGTGGACGGGGTGCTCGAACTCGCCGTGATCGGCGTGCCCGACGAGTCATGGGGCGAGGTTCCGCTGGTCGTGTTCGGTTGCGACGGCGACCCGACGGAGGTGGCGTCCCGGCTGGCGACGGTGTCCCAGACGCGGCTGGCGGGCTTCAAACAGCCCCGCTACGCGGTCGTGAACGATGGGCCGTTGCCGCGCACGTTCTCGGGCAAGCTGGCGAAAGTGGTGCTGCGAGAGCGGTTCGCCGCCGTCCCCGAGCACGCCATCACGCTCAAGCGATGACGGACGAGCGGTACGCGAACGACGCCCGGCGCGTCCGACCTCAGGCGCTGGTGAGGGTTGCGCTGCCCTTGGCCGGATCGGCGTCCAGCTGGACGACGCCGTGGAGGAAGCTGCGGATCATGTTCTCGAAGACCCGCTTCTGGGTGAACGTGTTGGCGGCGACGGCGGCGGCCAGTCGCGGCTGGCGCTCGGGATCGAGGTGAGGGAACGACGGCTTGCGCGACGTCGTCGCCTTCATCGCCTCGGTGAGGGAGGCGCCCAAGGTGATCGTCTCCATGCCGTCGAGGATCTGGACGTGCAGGTGCGCCGGCACACCGCTCTCGGTCAGGAACTCGGCGGCGTCGTCGTAGCCGGTCAGCTGCAGCCGGGGGCGGTACTGCAGCAGCAAGGGGGCCGCGTTGCGGTGCCGGAGCACGACGGTGCGGAAGTTGAGGCTCATCTGGACGAACCACTCCGGCCAGTTCTCCGGCGCCGGCTTCCGGGGGACCTTGACCTCGGAGACGATCGAGCGGGAGACGGCCGCGAGGATCGCCGACTTGTCCTCGAAGTGGTGGTACAGCGAGGGCGCGCTCACTTTCATGTCGCGCGCCAGGCGCGGCAGCGAGAGCGCGTCGAGCCCCTCGGTGTCGATGATGCGCAGTGCCGCCGCGACAGCGGCGCTGCGACTGATCAGTGGCTGCCGGGGCCGGGCCATTGCGATCTCCTGATGACGAACTCGTTGGGTGCGATGTTACCGCTTGTTTTATCTAACGCTTATATTTTCGGCGGGCGGCGCGCGTCGCAGGTGGGGCGGCTCCATCGTAGCGGAGCGCCCGGGGCCCTTGCTTCTTTAATCTATCGTCATTAGGATAATTTCCCCTGGTGCCGTCCAGGGCGCGACTGCGTCACTCCTGAAAGGGGCTCCATGGCCGACTGGGACTTCGCCGGCGTCTTCGAGGCGGTCTCACGCGTTCTCCCCGACCGGGTCGCCCTGGTGCACGGCGACCGGCGCACCACGTGGTCCGAGCTCGACGCCAACGCCTCCGCGCTCGCCGGCGCCCTCGACGCCGCCGGCCTTCGCGCCGGCGACGTCGTCGCGGAGTATCTGCGCAACGGTCCCGAGTACATCGAAGCCTTCTACGCCGCGAGCAAGGCCGCGCTCGCGCCGATGAACACCAATTTCCGGTACGTCGACGACGAGTTGGTCCAGATCTGGACCGACGCGGAGGTGAAGGCGGTCGTCTTCGCGGCGGAGTTCCGCGACCGCGTCGTCAGGGTCCGCGAGCGGGTGCCGAGCGTGCGCGCCTGGATCGAGGTCGGCGGGAAGGGCGCACCCGACTGGATCACGCCCTACTCCGCCGCCCTGGCCGCCTCGCCCCGCCCGCACGGCGGGGGGAGCGCCGACTCCCTGATCCTCATCTACACGGGGGGGACGACGGGACACCCCAAGGGCGTGATGTGGCGCCAAGCGGACATCCTTTCCCTGCTCAACTCGCAGAACGCCTCCCCCCTGCCCGACCACGGCGACACCGCGGCGATCGAGTCCCATCTGCGGGAGAAGAGCCGCGAAGTGCGCGCACTCACCGCGAGTCCGCTCATGCACGGGGCCGGGCTGTTCTACGCGATCGCCGCATTGAGCGCGGGCGCGACGGTGGTCACCCTGCCCGGTGAGAGCCTCTCGGCGGAGGAGTTGCTCGACACCGTCGAACGCGAGCGGGTCAGATCGCTGGCGATCGTCGGCGACGCGTTCGCCCGGCCGCTCCTGGCCGCGCTCGACGCCGAGCCCGGACGCTGGGACCTCTCCAGCCTGACGTTCGTCTTCTCGTCGGGCGTCATGTGGAGCAGCGAGGTCAAGGCCGGACTGCTGGTCCACCTCCCGCGAGCGCGCCTCCTCGACGGGCTCGGCTCGTCGGAGGCGTCCGCGGTCGCCTCGACCGTGTCGACGGCGGGGGCCGTCGCGGACACCGCGTCGTTCCGCCCGTCCGACCGGGCCGCGATCCTGCTCGATGACGGCACGCTGGCCCGGCCGGGCGACGGCCGGACCGGACGGCTCGCGGTGACCGGCTGGATCCCGGTCGGCTACCTCAACGACCCCGAGAAGTCCGCCCGGACCTTCATCGAGGCGGCGGGCCGCCGCTGGTCCGTCCCCGGTGACCTGGCCCGGCTCGAAGCGGACGGCAGCATCCGCCTGCTCGGCCGCGGTTCGAGCGTGATCAACACCGGCGGCGAGAAGGTGTTCGCCGAGGAGGTCGAGGAAGTGCTCAAGAAGCACCCCGCCATCGCCGACGCCGCCGTGGTCGGCGTACCCGACGACCGCCTCGGAAAGAAGGTCGTCGCCCTGGTCGAGGCCAGCGGTGAGGAGCCCCCGCTCGAAGATCTCCTGACCCACGCCCGGTCCCTGCTGGCCGGTTACAAGGTCCCGCGCGAGATCGGTTTCGTCGACACCGTCGGGCGCGGCGCCAACGGGAAGCTCGACCACCGCTCGCTCACCGCGCTCGCCGAGAAGAAATGGAGCAACGCATGACCGTCACCGCCGGTGCGCCGATCGAGGTGCGGGACGTCGTGACCACCGAGGAGGTGCGCCCCGGCGTACTTCTGATCAGGCTGAACCGGCCCGATCAGCTGAACGCGATGACCGCGGACCTCATCCAGCGACTGCGTGACATTCTCCACGAGGTGCGCGACGACGCCGGGGTCCGCGCGATCATCCTGACCGGCAACGGCTCGGCGTTCTGCGCCGGGCTCGACCTGCGCGGCTACGGCCAGGCCCCCGGCAACCGCGGCGTCGAGGGACGCCCGCAGGCGGGGCTGCGCGTGCAGAAGCACATCGCGGACCTGCACGAGGCGTTCCGCGGGGCTCGCGCGCCGGTCATCGCGGCCATCAACGGCGCGGCCGCCGGCGGGGGGATGTCCCTCTCGCTCTTCGCCGACATCCGGATGATGGCGAAAGACGCCAAGCTGCACGCGGCCTTCATCAAGCGGGGCCTCTCGGCGTGCGACATCGGCGCGAGCTGGCTGCTGCCCAGGATCGTGGGCTTCTCCCGCGCTTCGGAGATCCTGCTGACAGGACGCGACATCGATGCCCGGGAGGCCCTCGAGATCGGCCTCGCCTCCAGCGTCCACGAGCCGCAGGACCTGCTCGCCGCCGCCATCGAGAAGGCCGAGCTGATCGTCTCCAACAGCCCCATGGGGGTGTGGATGACGAAGGAGGTGCTGTGGTCGAACCTCGAGATCCCGAGCCTGCGCGCCGGGATCGACCTCGAGAACCGCACGCAGATCCTCTGCTCGCTCACCAAGGACCACCGTGAGGCGGTCAGCTCCTTCCTCGAGAAGCGCCCGGCCGAGTACCTCAACAGGTGACCGATTCCCTCGGGGATCGAAAGGAGCACAGTGAAGATCGGTCTTTCCGTCGGGTACTGGAGTGCGGGACCGCCGAAGAACGTCGAGCGCCGCCTGGCCGAGGCCGAGGAGGTCGGCGTCGACAGCGTGTGGACCGCCGAGGCCTACGGATCCGACGCGATCTCCCCGCTCGCCTGGTGGGGCTCGCGGACCGAGCGCCTCAAGCTCGGCACCGCCGTCGCCCAGATCTCCGCACGCACCCCCACGGCCATGGCCATGGCCGCGCAGACCGTCGACCACCTCAGCGGCGGCCGGATGATCGTCGGGCTGGGCGCGTCGGGGCCGCAGGTCGTCGAGGGCTGGTACGGCGCGCCGTTCCCGCGTCCACTCGAGCGCACGCGCGAGTACGTCGACATCATGCGCCGGGTGTGGGCCCGCGACGGGCCGGTCGAGTTCTCCGGGCGGCAGTACCGGCTGCCGTATTCGGGCGATGCGGGCACCGGTCTCGGCAAGGCGCTGCAGTCCACCGTGCACCCGCTCCGTACCGACATCCCGGTCTATCTGGGCGCCGAGGGGCCGAAGAACGTCGCCCTCGCCGCCGAGATCGCCGACGGGTGGCTGCCGCTGTGGTTCTCACCCAGGTCCGACGCGTTCTACCGGGCCGCCCTGGCCGAGGGCTTCGCCGTCCAGGGGGCTCGGCGGACCGAGGAGACCTTCGACGTGGCCGGCGTGGTCTGGACTGTGGAGCACGACGACGTGGAGGTCGCCGCCTCGCGGATCAAACCGATCATCGCCCTGTACGCCGGCGGCATGGGCGCCAAGGGCGCCAACTTCCACAACGACGTCTTCGTGCGCATGGGCTGGGGGGACGTCTGCGGCAGGCTGCAGGAGCTCTACCTGGCCGGGCGCAGGCAGGAGGCGGTCGACGCCATCCCTCTGGAGATGGTCGAGGATGTCGCACTCGTCGGCCCGGCGGACAAGCTGGTCGACGACTTCGCGAAGCGGTGGGCGGACACGTGCCTGACCACCTTGATCGTGGGTGGCAATCCCCGGCAGGCCACCCTCGCCAGGCTGGTCGACGTGGGCGCGGCCAGCTGATCCCTCTCTTTCCTGTGGTCGTCATCACGTGTCCTGACGGGCTCTGGAAGCGTCGGTCCGGGTTACATTAATCTAATGGGATAAGGTTTATGGAGTGGGGAAGGGGGACCCGCGGTGAGGGCCGGAGATGTCATCGCCCAGGCGGCGGTCGCGGGGGACGCCCGCCGTGAAGCGCGCATGATCGTTGCCGCGAAGGAACTCCTGGCGAGTGACGTGGTCCAGTTGACGCTGGTCGCCGACCGGGAGTTGCCCGAATGGCGTCCGGGTGCGCACATCGACCTCGTCCTCGGCGACGGCCTGGTGCGGCAGTACTCGCTGTGCGGCGACCCCGCGGACCGCACCCGGCTCCAGGTCGCGGTCCTGCGCGAGCCGGCGGGGCGTGGGGGATCCCGGTACGTCCACGACCGGCTCGCGGTCGGTGACGAGATCGGCGTCCGCGGGCCGCGCAACAACTTCCCCCAGGTGCCGGCTTCCGGGTACCTGTTCGTGGCCGGCGGCATCGGCATCACCCCGCTCATCCCGATGATCGAAGCGGCAAGGGCCCAGGGCGTCTCGTGGCACCTGCTGTACGGCGGGCGCACCCGCTCCTCGATGGCCTTCGTCGACCGGCTTCAGGGACTCGACGCCGCCGCCGTCGAGATCCGCCCGCAGGACGAGTTCGGGATGCTCGATCTCGATTCCGCCCTCGACGCCGCTCCCGCTGACACCGCGGTCTACTGCTGTGGTCCCGAGCCGCTGCTGCGGGCGATCGAGGGGGCGGTGGCCGAGCGCCCCCGGTTGCGGCTGCACCTCGAGCGCTTCAGCGCCCCTGAACGGGATCCGGACGCCGCCGACACCGCTTTCGAGGTCGAACTGCGGCGGTCTGGTCAGGTGCTCCAGGTGGACGCCGGCACCCCGCTGCTGGACACGTTGACCGCTGCCGGGGCCGACATCGACTTCTCGTGTCGGGAAGGCACCTGCGGCACGTGCGAGACCCGCGTCATCGCGGGTGTCCCGGACCATCGGGACTCCCTGCTGACCGGCGAGGAGAAGGCCGCGAACGACGTGATGTTCCCCTGCGTCTCGCGCTGCCTGTCTCGACGCCTGGTCCTCGACCTGTGAACCCGCCCGCCGAAGAGCAAGCCGGTCATCGCGGCCGTGAACGGCGGTCGACCCCCGACCTCAAGGAATCCCATGCGTGACGCTGTGATCATCGACGTCGTCCGGACCGCCTCCGGCAGGGGCAAACCCGGTGGAGCCCTCTCGGGCACCCACCCGGTGGACCTGCTGGCCGAGGTGCTCGCCCGGCTGGTCGAGCGAACGGGCGTCGACCCCGAGAACATCGACGACGTCATCGCCGGCTGTGTGGTCCAGGCTTCGGAGCAGGCTCTCAACATCGGTCGCAGCGCGGTGCTCGCGGCGGGCTGGCCGGAGAGCGTCCCGGCCACCACCATCGACCGCCAGTGCGGCTCCAGCCAGCAGGCCGCGCACTTCGCCGCCCAGGCCGTCATCGCCGGTGCGCAGGACGTCGTCGTGGCGTGCGGAGTCGAGGTGATGAGCCGCGTTCCCATGGGCACCAGCCCGATGGGCCGGGACACCGCCGGTCTCAGGGTCGCGGCCCGCTACCCGGAGGGCCTGGTCGGCCAGGGCATCTCGGCGGAGCTGATCACCAGGAAGTGGGGTTTCAGCCGGGCCCGGCTCGACGAGTTCTCCGCCGAGTCCCACGCCAAGGCCGTCGCCGCCACCGAGGGCGGGCTGTTCGCCAACGAGATCGTGCCCGTCCCGGTCACCGCCGCGGACGGTACGAGCACCGCGCACACGGTCGACGAGACGATGCGTGCATCGACGACCGCCGAAGGACTGGCCGGTCTCCAGCCGTCCTTCCGTACGGAGGAGATGGACGCCCGCTTCCCGGGCCTCGCCTGGTCGATCACTCCCGGGAACTCCTCGCCGCTCACCGACGGTGCGTCGGCCGTGCTGATCACAAGCGGCGAGAAGGCGAGGGAACTGGGGCTGAAGCCGCGGGCTCGCTTCCACGCGTTCAGCGTCGTGGGCTCTGACCCGATCTCCATGCTCACCGGGCCGATCCCGGCGACCGAGACGGTGCTCAAGCGTGCCGGGCTCTCCATCGCCGACATCGACGCTTTCGAGGTGAACGAGGCCTTCGCCCCCGTGCCCCTCGCATGGGCCGCCGAGACCGGCGCCGACCTCGCGAAACTCAACCCGCGCGGTGGCGCGATCTCCCTGGGCCACCCTCTCGGCGCCTCCGGGACCAGGCTCCTCGCCACGCTGGTCAACCATCTTGAGCAGACCGGCGGGAAGTACGGCCTCCAGACGATGTGCGAGGGCGCCGGCATGGCCAACGCCACCGTCATCCAGACGCTGTGAGCCCCATGCCGTCGCCCAATGCGGGGCCGGACGCCGTGCCCGACGGTGCCGCCCCGCCTCGGCTCGCCGGAAGCGTCCGGCGGACGACGAGCCTGCACATGCAGTGGCCCGGCGAACTCGGGACGGCCCTGACGATCGACGGATTCGCCCGCGACCTGGTGACATCGCCCGACGGTTCCGCCCGGGTCCGTGATCAGGATCAGATCTCACTCCGCGTCGACCCCGACACCCGGGTCGTCCAGAGGATCGAAGGGCCTGAGCGGGTGCCGCGGCTGGGCCGGCTGGTGGGGGCGCGCTGCGGGGGAGGTCTGCGGGCCGTCCTGGCAGACGTCGTGCCGGAGGAGAGAGAGGCCGGTACGGCGCTCCACCTGCTGCTGGACGACCTCGCCGGTGCGTCGTTGATCGCCCCCTTCGCGCTGACCCGCTTCCTCTCCGACGACCGGTGGCGGGCGCGTTTCGGCCCGAGGAAGCTGCCCCCCGGTGTCTGCCTGGGATGGGGCGAGGGCACGACCGCGCACCGGCCGGACGAGCCCGCCGACCGGACCCGGGACGCCGGCCGCGTGCCCGACCCGGCCGACCCGCTCGGCTGGCACGAGTTCCCCGACCACGACGTGCCGACGACGCGGCGGTTGCGCCGCATCGACATCCGGCTCGAGCAGGAGATCCAGGTGGACGCCTGGTTCCAGGACAGCGCGTCCGAGCCGGCCGGTGGCCGGGTGGCGGTGCACGAGTACCGCGTGCGGGCGACCGCTGACCGGGACACCGGCGCCCTGTTGACCCTCGACGCGGTTCCCAGGGTTCTTCCATACCCGGAGTGCCCCCTGGCTGTGGGCAACCTCGGGCGACTCCTGGGCACGCCGTTGACGGAGCTGCGCGGCCTCGTCCCGCGGACGCTGCGTGGTGTCGAAGGGTGCACCCACCTGAACGATGCCGTACGCGCGCTGGCGGACGTGCCCGCGCTGGCCGCGGCACTTGGATCCTGAACGAGAGGGACCGGCATGCAACTGGACGGTAAGGCGGCCGTGGTCACCGGCGGTGCGAGCGGCATCGGGGCGGGGGTCTGCGAGCGGCTCGTCGCGGAGGGCGCGCGGGTCGTCATCGCCGACGTCGACCGGGAGCGCGGGCAGGTGCTCGCGGGCAGGCTGGGCGAGGCGGCGGTGTTCCGCACCGTCGATGTCACGGTCGAGGACGACATCGTCGCGGCCATCGATCTCGCGGTCGAGACCTTCGGGCGCCTCGACGTGATGGTCAACAACGCCGGCCGGGTCGGTGTGTGGAGCTTCCTCGAGGACACCGCCACCCAGGCTTGGGACGACGCGTTCGCCCTGCTCGCCCGCAGCGCGTTCATCGGCACCAAGCACGCCTCCCGCGCGATGCGGCGCACCGGCGGCGGATCCATCATCAACACCGGTAGCGTCGCCGGCATCCGGGCAGGCTACGGGCCCCACCAGTACGGTGCCGCCAAGGCCGCGCTGCTCGGCCTGACCAGGAGCGCCGCGGTCGAGCTCGCTCCGTACGGCATCACCGTCAACACGGTCATCCCAGGCGGCGTCGCCACGCGGATCGTCGGCCACGGCGCGCGGCTCGAAGGTGAGGCCCTCGACGCGAGCGTCGCCGCCGTGCGCGAGAGCCTCGCCGGTTTCCAGCCCATCCCGCGCGCGGGGGAGCCCGAGGACCTGGCGTCCGCGGTGGTGTTCCTGGCCGGCGACGGGGCCCGCTTCCTCACCGGCCAGGAGATCGTCGTCGACGGCGGGCTCTCGGCGGGCCGCCCGTGGCCCGAGGAGATCCAGGTTCACGCCCGCAAGGCCGCCGTCCGCCAAGGCCTGGAGCCCAGCTCTTCCACCTAAAGGTCGTAGATAAAATCCTTGACGTGATCCGGGTCACCTATTAGCTTTAGGTTTCCGCCCGAGTCCGGGCGGATGTGCTGGAGGCCTGCGAGGCACGCGCCCCGGCCCCCGACCACGAAGGATCGATATGCGAACTCCACAGCGACCCCGGGCGGCACTCGGCCTCGTCCTGGGACTGGCGGCCCTGGCCCTCTCCGCCTGCGGTCAGTCCGCGGCCACCGGAGACAAGGTCGAGGGCAGGAACCCTGCGAGCGGTGCACCGGTGAAGGTCGGATACATCAACCAGGAGCAGGCGGCCACAGGTTCGTTCCCCGAGCTTCGGGTGTCGACGGAGTCGGCCTTCCAGTACGTCTCCAAGGACCTCGGGGGCGCGGGCGGCCATCCGATCGAGCTGATCAAGTGCACCGTCGACGGATCCCCCGAGTCGGCGCAGAAGTGCGCCAACGAGATGGTCCAGAAGAAGGTCGTCGCGGTGGTCAGCGGCATCAACTTCAGCGGCCCGTCCTCCTACGAGGTGGTCACGGCCGCCGGGATCCCCTACATCACCGCCGCCCCGATCCAGGGCACCGACTTCAACGGGAAGAACACGTTCGCGCTGCTCGGCTCGTCGCCCGCGCAGTTCACGGGTGAGGCGAAGTTCCTGGTCGGCAAGGGGGTCAAGAAGGTCTCCCTGATCCTGAACGACACCCCGTCGGGCCAGGCCGGCGCGGACATCCTGATCAAGCAGCTGCGGGCCGGCGGGGTCACCGACGTGACCCAGGTCAAGGAGTCCCCGACCGCGACGGACTTCACCGGAGCCGTGTCCCAGGCCGCCAGGAACTCCCCGGACGCGATCGCCGTCCTCTTCGTCGCGCCCGCCTGCGGCCAGATCGTCCAGACCGCCAAGTCGCTCGGCGTCAAGGCGAACATGGTGCTCACCACCGGCTGCTCGTCCCCGGCCGTGCTCGACGCGATGGGGGCGGCCGCCGAGGGCGTCCACTTCGTCCAGGAACTGCTGCCCGCCGCGGCGCACAAGAACCACCCGCAGGTGAAGGAGTACATCGAGGCGATGCACCGGTTCGGCGGCATCGCCGAGAAGGATCTCACCGCACTGCACGCCAACGGCTTCGCCGTCGCGATGGAGGTCGCGGCCGTCATCGGTCGTTCAGGAGCCACCCCCACCGCCGCCGGCGTGACCAGGACCCTGAGGGATCCGGCCGGCGGCAAGGGCTTCATGGACAGCGACTGGGTCTGCGACGGGTCGGCGCTCAAGGACTACCCGAGCATCTGCAACGCGAGCACTCGCGTGACCACCATCAAGAACGGACGCCAGGTCGAGGTCACCTCTGACTGGCTCGGGTCCTGACCGCGTACTCCGCGCCACCTCGAGGAATCTGTCATGGATCTGCTGTTGTTCGCCCTGCTGGGCATCGGCACCGGTGCCGTCTACGCCGCCTTCGGGCTCGGCCTGGTGCTGATGTACCGGTCCTCCGGAGTCATCAATTTCGGCTACGGTGCCACCGTTCTCTTCGGCGTCTACCAGTTCGCAGATCTCACGAAGACGGGCAAGCTGGTCTTCCCGATCGGTTCGCTGCAGCTCGGCGGGCCGATCGGGGCCTGGCCCGCGATGGCGATCGTGCTGGCGCATGCCGCGGTGCTGACGCTGGTCGTCTACGTGCTGGCCTTCCGGCCACTGCACCAGGCGCCACCGCTGGCCAAGGCCGTGGTCTCGGTGGGAGTCATGCTCGCCGTGCAGGCGCTGATCCTGGTGCGTTTCGGGTCCGACCCGCGCTCCATCGCCCCCATCCTCCCCAATGACGCGATCGACGTGGCGGGCGCGACCATGCCGCGCGACCGCCTCTATCTCGCCGGCATCGTCGTCCTGCTGGCCGTCGTCCTCCACGCGTTCCTGACCTACACCCGCACCGGCATCGCCTCAAGGGGGGCGTCGCAGAACGAGAAGGGCGCCGTCCTCCTGGGGCTGCGTCCCACGCGGCTGGCCGCCATCAACTGGATCATCGCCGGCGTCGGCGGTACGGCGCTCGGCGTCCTCATCGCGCCCATCATGTCGCTCGAGGTCGGCACCTACACGCTGCTCATCGTGCCGGCGCTCGGGGCGGCGCTGATCGGGCGCCTGTCCTCGATCTCCGCGGTCGTCGCCGGCGGCATCGCCCTCGGCGTCGTGCAGTCGGGCTTGATGCAGGCCACCACGCAGTACACATGGCTCCCGCAGAACGGACTCAAGCAGGGCCTGCCCTTCCTGGTGATCATCGCCGTGCTCGCGCTCTACGGAAAGAGCCTGCCGGGACGCGGCGCCCTCGAGGAGAAGCTGCCGCCGGCCGCGTCGGGACCGATCCGCCCCTGGCTGATCGTGCTGCTCGTCGCCGTCGCCGCGGTGGCCATGCAGGTCTTCTCGCCCACCTGGCGGCTCGGCCTGATCACCAGCCTCACGGCCGTCGTGGTCTGCCTCTCTCTCGTCGTGCTCACGGGCTTCGTGGGCCAGATCTCGCTGGCCCAGATGTCGTTGGCGGGTGTAGCCGGTTTCACGCTGTCCAAGTTCGGGGACGCGTGGGGCATTCCCTTCCCGATCGCCCCGCTGCTGGCGGCTCTGGTCGCCACGGCGGTCGGCGTCCTGGTCTCGATCCCGGCGATCCGGGTCCGGGGTCTGCACCTCGCCGTGGTCACGATCGCGGCCGCGGTCGCGATCGAGGAGTTCATCTTCAAGAATCCGAGATTCACCGGCGGCCTCGCCGGGTCACCCGTCCCGCAGCCGGAACTCTTCGGCGTCTCGCTGGGCATCCGCGGAGGGCCGACCGACTTTCCGCGGCCCGCGTTCGGGTACCTCGTGCTGGCGGTCGCGGTCGCCGCGGCCCTCGGCGTCGCCCTGCTGCGCCGCAGTGACCTGGGGCGCCAGATGCTGGCCGTCCGGAGTTCGGAGCGCGCCGCCGCCGCGGCCGGGCTCAACACGGCGCGGATCAAGCTGATCGGTGCCGCCCTCTCCTCCTTCCTGGCCGGGGTGGGCGGCACGCTGATGGGTTACCAGCAGGGCCAGCTCTCGTTCGAGACGTTCAGCGTGTTCACGTCGCTGGGCCTGCTCGCCGTGGTGTACATCGGTGGCGTCTCCAGCGTCTCGGGCGGGCTGGTCGCCGGCGTGATGTTCTCCGGTGGCCTGATGTCCACGGCCATCGACCAGTGGTTCGGGCTCGGTGACTACGAGACGCTGATCCTCGCCCTCGGCCTGGTGCTCGGTGCGGTCGCGAACCCCGAGGGCGTCGCCGGGATGGTGTTCCGGACGAGAGCCCGCTTCCGCCAGGCGTCGCCCTCCCGGTCGGAGACGGCCGAACCGGATCTCGAAGAGCGCGTGTTCGTCACGGACGGAGCCTGACATGCTGTTGCAGACCAGGGACCTCGCGGTCCACTTCGGAGGCGTCAAGGCCCTTGACGGCGTCGATCTGGCCGTCGACCGGGGCGAGGTGGTCGGCCTGATCGGCCCCAACGGCGCCGGCAAGACCACCTTCATCGACGCGGTCACCGGATTCGTTCCCCACCGGGGCGAAGTGCTCCTCGACGGCGTGGACATCGCGCCCCAGCCGGCGTACAGGCGGGCGGGGCGCGGCGTGATCCGCACCTTCCAGCAGCTCGAGCTCTACAACGACCTCTCGGTGATGGAGAACCTCCTGGTGTCGAGGCGCGGCGCGCGCTCCGAGCACCACGAGCGGGTCCACAGGCTTCTCGACCGCTACGGCCTGCACGAGGTGAAGGACAGTTTCCCCGAGGACCTGTCGCACGGACGTCAACGCCTGGTGAGCCTGGCGCGTGCGCTGGCGTCCGATCCGCGGCTGGTCCTGCTGGACGAGCCCGCCGCTGGGCTGGACAGCAAGGAGTCGCTCGGTCTGGCGGATCCGGTCCGGGGCCTGGCCCGAGACGGTGCCGGCGTGCTCCTGATCGACCACGACGTCGATCTGGTCCTCTCGGTCTGCGACCGCGTCTACGTCCTGGACTTCGGCAAGGTCATCTTCGCCGGACCGGCCGCCGACATCAGCGGGTCCGACGCCGTGCGGACCGCCTACCTGGGAGTGCCCGCATGAAGGCCACGCTGAGAGTGGACGACATCTCCGCAGGCTACGGGCGCGTCCTCGCGGTGAAGAACCTTTCCCTCAGCGCAGCCGCGGGGGAGGTGGTCAGCATCCTCGGGCGGAACGGAGCGGGCAAGACCACGACGCTGCTGTCCGTCTCCGGTCTGGTGAAGCCGCGCTCGGGTCGGGTGTCGGTCGACGGCACGTCGCTTCGCCTGGGAAGGCCGCACGCCGCCTCGAAGGCGGGACTGATCCAGGTGCCGGAGGACCGGGCCCTTTTCACCGGTCTCACGGTGAGGGAGAACCTCGCGGCGGCCGGCGCGCGTCGCAAGGCCGACCTCACGATGGTCACGGATCTGTTCCCCGAGCTCGAGCCGCTGATCGGACGCCGCGCCGGACTGCTCTCCGGAGGGGAGCAGCAGATGCTCGCGCTGGCACGGGCGATCACGTTGCGGCCCAAGGTCCTGCTCGTGGACGAGATGAGCCTGGGCCTGGCCCCGGTCGTCTGCCAACGGCTCTCCTCGGTGATCCGCGGCCTGGCCGACGAGTCCGGCGTCGCCGTGCTCCTGGTCGAGCAGCATCTGTCGCTCGCCCTGGAGGTCGCCGATCGCGGGATCGTCCTGCACAAGGGTTCGGTGGCGATGGAGGGTACGCGCGCCGAGCTCACCGCCAAGCGCCACGAGATCGAGTCGTCGTACATGGGCGGTGCGGGCACCGTGGAGGATCCCGCGGCCTGAACCGCGGCCTCTGGCACACCCTTTGCCGGACGAAGCAGCGTCCGGCAAAGGGTGTTTCAGGCCGTCGGCTCGGAGGGAGCGTGCCGGCGTGACCACGCCAGCACGGCCACCGAGACGAGACTCGCTCCAGCGGCCAGCCAGAACATCAGCACCTGCGCGTCGTACGACGGCAGCGTGACCCCGGGCGCGGTCTCCATCACCATCCCGCTGATGGCCGAGGCCGTGGCCGCGCTGCTCACGACGCTGCCGACGGTGCGCAGGAGATGGTTGAGGCCGTTGGCGGCCGCGCTCTGGGACGCGGGAACGTCGCTCATGACCACGATGGGAAGCGCCGCGTAGGTCAGGACGGTGCCGAGGGACACGGCCACGGAACCGGCGACGACCTGGGCGAGGCCATCGCTGAGATAGACCCGTCCGACGTAGGAGACGGCCATCACCATGGCCCCGAGGCCGACCGTCGTCTCGGCGCCCCAACGGCGGACGACCACCGGTGCCGCCGGCGCGAAGATGCCGAACGACAGCGCCATGGGAACCAGCCAGAGGCCGGCCGTGGCCGCATCCAGCCCGAGCCCGTAGCCGGTGTCGGCCGGTTGCTGGAGCAGTTGGGGGGTGACCATCATGTTGGCGTAGGCGGCGAAGCCCAGCAGCAGCGACACCGCGTGTGCGGCGACGAGCCGGGGCCGGGCGGCGAGGCGAAGGTCGACCAGCGGGGCGGGCGACCTGAGTTCGACTACGCCGAAGAACGCGAGCACCGCAAGCCCGCCGACGCCCAGCAGCACGGTGTCCATCGAGATCCAGCCCCAGGCCGAACCGTGGGAGAGGGCGAGAATCACCGCGCAGAGGCCGGAGGACAGGAGCAGGGCGCCCCAGGGGTCGACGCCGCCGCCACCCCTGACGGGGGACTCGGGAAGGGCGAGGACGACCGCGCACAACAGGACGGTGCCCGCGATGGCCGGGATCCAGAAGATCCACCGCCAGCCTGGCCCGTCGACCAGCGCCCCGGACAGCGGAAGTCCCGCGCCCGCTCCGATGGCGAGCGTGCTGGACAGTGCCGCGGTGCCGAGGGGGAGCCGGGCGGGTGGCAGTTCGTCCCGCATGACGGCCAGCCCAAGGGGCAGTAGCGCGATCGCCGCCCCCTGGACGGCTCGGGCGGCGATCACGACCGCGAAGGAGTGGGTCAGCCCGCCGACCAACGACCCGACGACGAGGGCTCCGATCGTGATCAGGATGAGTCGCCGCTTCCCGTACACGTCCCCGAGCCTGGTGAGCACCGGCGTGGACACCGTGCCGCTCAGCAGGCCGGCGCCGATCAGCCAGGTGGTGTTCCCGGGGGCGGTGTGCAGCTCGTCCGGCAGGTCGGCCATGAGCGGGATCGCGAGCGTCTGCTGGAGCGAGACCAGGAATCCGCCGGCGCAGAGCAGGACCAGGGTCAGGGGGGCACGCCGATCGGCCGTGGCTTCCACTGTGTCGGAGACTCCGATCTAAACCTAATGGCGATAGGTAGCCTACCGCGTCCCCGTCCGGCCGGGGCTATGGACCCGAGTAATCTAATGCCTATAGGCTGACACGGTGTCGGTCCGGATCGGGCGGCGCCCTCCGGGCCGGGTGCGGGAGCGCGGCCCCGGTCGCGTCGGCACCGCTTTCCCTGACGGCTGAGTGCGAAAGGAACCGGGCATGATCACTCGAGCGGGACTCCTGATCGACGGTGAGTGGCGCCAACCGGTCTCGGCCGCCAGGACCCACGTGGTGTCCCCGTCGACCGAGGAGGTCATCGGGGTGGTGCCGGACGCCGGCGGGGACGATGTCGACGCGGCCGTCGGCGCCGCGCGGCGCGCCTTCGAGGCCGGGGCATGGCGCGGCCTGACCGTCGCCGAACGGGCCGAGATCATCGAGCGCGCCCTGCGGATCCTGGAGTCGCGGATCGGGGAGATCGGGCGGCTGGTGACCCTGGAGATGGGGCTGCCGGTCAGCGCGGCCGCGGTCCAGATCCCGGGGGCCCTGGACACCGGGCGCTACTTCCTCGACGTCGCGCGGAGCGACGCGACCAGCGAGGTCCGGCGGACCCGGGCGGGAGCGGCCGCCGTGGTCAAGGAGCCGGTGGGCGTCGTGGCGTCGATCGCCCCCTGGAACGGCCCCTTCAACATGGCGATCGCGAAGATCGTCCCGGCCCTGGTGACGGGCTGCAGCGTGGTCTACAAGCCCGCACCGGAGACACCGCTCGACGCCTTCCACATCGCCGAGGCGTTCGTCGAGGCGGGGATGCCCGCCGGCGCGTTCAACCTGATCACCGGCGACCGGGACGCCGGGCGGGCGCTGGTGGCCCATCCCGAGGTCGACAAGGTCAGCTTCACCGGGTCCACCGCGGCGGGCCGGGAGATCGGCCGGGAATGCGGCGGGAGCTTCAAGCGGCTCCAGCTCGAGCTGGGCGGCAAGTCGGCGGCGATCGTCCTCGACGACGCCGACATCGCCACCACCATGCGGGGGCTGGCGGTCGGGTCGTTCTTCAACACCGGCCAGGTGTGCGCGGCCTACAGCCGCGTGGTCGTGCCGAAGAGCCGCTACGACGAGGTCGTCGGAGCCCTGGTGGCGACCGCGGAGTCGTTCGTGGTGGGCGATCCGCTCGACCCGGCCACGACGATGGGCCCGCTGGTCTCCGCGCGGCAGCGGGAGCGGGTGCTCGGATACATCGAGGCCGGGAAGGCCGAGGGCGCCGTGATCGCCACCGGGGGAGGCGTGCCCGAGGGGCTGGACAGGGGCTACTACGTGCAGCCGACCGTGTTCGCCGGCACCGTCAACTCGATGCGCGTCTGCCGCGAGGAGATCTTCGGCCCGGTGGCCTCGGTGCTCGCCTACGACACCGTCGAGGAGGCGATCGCGATCGCCAACGACTCCGAGTACGGCCTGCACGGCGCGGTGTTCACCGGCGACCCCGAACGCGCCGCCGATGTGGCCCGCAAGGTCCGTACCGGGACGTTCAGCGTCAACTCGTTCACCTACAACACCGAGGCGCCCTTCGGCGGAGTGAAGAACTCGGGCATCGGTCGCGACACCGGCCCGGAGGCCGTCCAGGCCTACTACGAGCTGAAGACGGTCAACCTGGGCGAGGGCATGGAGTCTCTGTTCGCGTGAGCGCCAAGGAGGGACGATGACCGACGCGGCGATCGCCGGGCTCGGGATGACCGAGCTCGGCAAGGTCTATGGACGCTCGTCGACGGATCTGGCCGCGGAGGCGGTGCGGCTCGCCGTCGCCGATGCCGGTCTGGCACTCGGCGACGTGGACGGGCTGCTCGTCAGCGCAGGCGTCAAGCAGGACGTCGGAGTCGCCCTGGCCGCCGTGCTCGGCCTTGGCGACCTGGGCATCCTGAGCCAGGTCAACGCGTTCGGCGCCACCGCGGGAGTGATGGTGGCCCAGGCGGTCCAGGCCATCGCCGCCGGCTCCGCCACCGCGGTGGCCTGCGTCTTCGCCGACACCCCGTTGAAGCCGGAGCGCTCGGCGGGGGCGTCGTGGCGGGCACCGTCCGCCGCGCGGGCATTGCGCGGCCTGGCGGGCTGGTCCCTCGCCTCGGGAGCCGCCAATCCGAACATCCTGTACGCGATGTGCGCGCGACGGCATATGGAGCGCTACGGGACGACCTCCGAGCAGCTCGCCGAGATCGCCGTCGCGCAGCGGGCGTGGGCCGCGGGCAACCCGCTGGCGCAGTTGCGCCGGCCCCTCACCGTCGCCGGCCACCAGGCGTCGCGGTGGATCGCCGAACCGCTGCACCTGCTGGACTGCTGCCTGGTCAGCAACGGCGCCATCGCCGTCGTGGTCACGGCCGCCGACCGGGCGGCGGACCTGCGCCGACCGCCCGTGCACGTGTGGGGCCATGGGCAGGCGCACGCGCCGCGGCGGATGAGCGCCGGGTCGGACTGGGGCGTGGTCACCCCGGCGGCGCGCTCGGGGCCGCAGGCCATGCGGATGGCCGGCATCGGGGTCGCCGACGTGGACGTGGCCGAGTTGTACGACTGCTACACCTACACCGTGCTCGTCACGCTGGAGGACTACGGCTTCTGCGGCAAGGGGGAGGGCGGCCGTTTCGTGGGCGGCGGCAGGCTGGCGCCCGGCGGCGATCTCGCGTGCAACACGGGCGGCGGGCAACTGTCCGGGTACTACATGTGGGGCATGACGCCGCTGTCCGAGGCGATCATCCAGGCCCGTGGGGACGGCGGCGCGCGGCAGGCGCCCCGCAACGACATCGTGCTGGTCAGCGGCAACGGCGGCATTCTGGAGCACCACTCCACGTTGGTGCTCAGCCCGCACCGGCGTGAAGGAGCGGCATGAGCGAGACGTTCCCGGTGGTCGAACGCGATCGGGGCAGCGCGGCGTTCTTCGACGCCGCCGCGCGCGGCGAACTGCTGGTGCGGCGGGCCCCGGCCTCGGGGACCGTGCTGGGGCCCGAGGCCCGGACGGACCCGGCGAGCGGATCGGCCGACCTCGAACCGTACACGGCCTCGGGCAGGGGCACGCTCGTCACCTGGGCCGTCGTGCACCGGGCGCCGCTGCCCGTACTCGTCGAGGCGGTTCCCTACGTCAGCGCCGTCGTGGAGCTGGAGGAGGGGCCGTGGCTCATGGTCCGGCTCCTGGCCGCCGACCTCTCGGCGCTGCGGGCGGGGGTGCCTGTTCGCGTGCGTTTCGTCCGGTCGGGCGCCGAGGGGGAGGGCGGCGAGACCCTGCCCGTGTTCGAGGTGGCCTGAGGGCGGTCGCACCGTCTTGGAACATCGGGAGCAGATGCAGCGGTGTGCCGCCGTTCAGACCTCAACGCGGCCGGGCGTGCAAGGAGGGTGAACTAGGATCGGGTGCCATGGCCCGTCCGCGTCAGCCGCTGATCCGCCGTGCCGGTGCGGTGGCCGCGGCCATCGAGATCATCGACACCGAGGGCCTGGACGCGCTGAGCCTGCCGCGCCTGGCCCGCCACCTCAACGTCCGGGCCCCCTCGCTTTACCACCACTTCGAGGACAAGTCGGAGATCCTCGGCGCGGTGGTCACGACCATCGTGTCGGAGACCGTGGTGCCCAGGAAGCCGCCGCCCGAACGCTGGATCGACTGGTTCGTCCAGCTCAGCCTGAATCTGCGCCGGGTGATCCTGCGCCATCGCAACGCCGCTCCGCTGCTGCTGCAGTTCCCGCCGAGGGACATGCTCGCCGACCTCTACGAGGACGCGGCCCGCTTCCTGCACGACAGCGGTGTGCCGGCCGACGTGCATGTGCAGATCCTCGACAGCATGGACACCGTGGTCCTGGGGGCGGTGATCTCCGAGGCGGCCCGGACTCCGGCGGCCCGCCGGGCGATCTTCCCGAACGTCGACGACGAGCGGCAGCCCACCCTCGCGCGCGCTCTCGCCTCCAACGAGTTCACCGCGAACCAGCTGTTCGAAGAGATGATCCGCAGCTTCCTTCGCGGGGTCGTGCTGCTGGCCGAGGAGCGCCGGGCCGCGGTCTCCTGACCCCCGGCCCGGTCACCCGGAATCATCCTGAGGTGGGATCTTGTCGCAATTAATCTAATGGCGTTAGCCTAAGGGGACTTCCCGGCGACTTGGAGGGCCCATGTCCGACTTCCGTGCCCGCTACGAGCGGCACGTCCAGCACGTCCTCAACGGGGACGTCAGGTCAGCGCTCGCGGAGATGGTCCAGGAGAACCTGCCGCAGGTGTTCGAGGGGGTCACCGTGCCCGGCCGCGTCGTGCACTCGCTGCGGATCGTCGACGTCCGGCAGGAGGGCGACACCTGGGTGGGGGAGACCGTCTACACCACGCCCGAGGGAAAGATCGGGCTGCGCTCGATCTGGGAGGAGCACGGCGGCGAGTGGCTGGCGGCCCGGCTGGAGAACTTCCCCGTCCAGGACGCCTCGTGATCCCCTGCGGTCCGGCCGCCGACGGTCTGGACGCGCCGTACTGGGACGGCCTGCGCTCGGGTGAGCTGCGGATCCAGCGCTGTGCCGGCTGCCGCACGTGGCTGTGGGGCCCGCGCCGGATGTGCCCGGAATGCCATGGTTTCGAGCTGGTGTGGGAGGGCGTTCCCGCGACCGGGACCGTCTATTCGTGGTGCCGCACGCACCACCCGTACATGGCGGAGTTCGCGGAGCTGACCCCGTACGTGACCGTGGTGGTGGAACTGCCGCACGCGGGCGGCGTGCGCCTGCTCGGCCTGCTGACCGGTGAGGGGCGGGACGTGCGCATCGGCGACCGGCTGGCCGGGCACGTCGAACGGCCCGCCGATGCCGCGTGGCCGCTGCTGCGCTGGCGGCTCGCCTCCCGCACGGAAGGGGCGCTCGCGTGACCCCCTCGCCGATGCGCGGCGCGGCGGCCGTCGTGGGCGTCGCGGACCTGCACTACAAGCGGGGGCAGGCTCCGGCGGGCGAGCACCGCCTGGTGCTGGAGGCGATCGTGGAGGCGTGCCGCGACGCCGGGATCTCGCCCCGCGAGATCGACGGTTTCGTCTCCTACGCCGGGGGGGACCTCAGCGGCCCGGTGCTCGGCGCCGATCTCGGCATCCGCGAACTGCGCTGGTCGACCATGGTGTGGGGCGGCGGAGGGGGCGGGGCCGCGGCCGCCGTGACCACCGCCGCCACCGCGATCGCGACCGGCCAGGCCGAGTGCGTCGTCGCCTACCGGCCCATGGCCCAGAGCGACACCGGGCGGCTGGGCTACGCCAAGTACTTCTATGACCACCACTACCTGGCCCACGGTGTCGGCGCGCCCGCACAGGTCTGCGCGCTTCGCACGCAGCGGATGCTGGAGCATGAGGGGGTGCCCGCGAGCGCCCAGCGCGCCCTGGTGCTCGCCGCCTACCACCACGCCCAGAACAACCCGTCCGCGGCGGGCTACGGGCGGCCGCTCGACGAGGAGGGGTACGCCGCCGCCAGGATGATCGTGGAACCGTTCCGGCTGTACGACTGCTCGCGGGAGAGCGACGGGGCGGTCGCGCTGATCCTCGTCTCCGCCGAGCGTGCCCGCGCTCTGCGTCCCGACCCCGCCTATGTCATCGGCGGAGCCCAGGGAGCCCCGGGCGGCTACTCGTCGCAGACCGAGAACGACACCGACTACGCGACCGCGGGATACGGCGAGCGTACCGATTGCAGGGGAGTCGCCGGGCGGCTGTGGGACGCGACCGGGCTGGGCCCGGGCGACGTCGACGTCGTCCAGGCGTACGAGAACTTCAGCGGTGCGGCCGTCGCGTCGCTGATCGACCACGGGCTCTGCCCGCCGGGGCCCGCCGCGGGCGAGGTGCTCACGTTCGAGAACCTCATCGCCCAGGGCGGGCGGCTGCCGGTCAACACCGGCGGCGGCAACATCGCCGACTCCTTCGTCAACGGCATGGGCCTGGCGGTGGAGGCGGTCCGCCAGGTGCGGGGGACCTCGGTGAACCAGGTGGCGGGCGCGAGGACCTCGCTGTTCATCGGCGGGCCGATGGCGCCGCTGGTCAGCTCAGTGCTCTTCGGTCACGAGGAGGTGCTCTGAAGGCGGAGAACGGGCCCGAGGGCCGGGAGCCGCACCACTCGGGCAAGTCGATCCACCTGGCCGGGCGGTGGCCGGCTCCCGGCCCCCGCTGATCGGACGGTGCTACGGCCGTCCGATCAGCTCGCGCTGGATGATCTCCTTCATGATCTCGTTCGTGCCGCCGTAGATGCGCTGGATGCGCGCGTCGACGAAGGCCCTGGCCACCGGGTACTCCAGCATGTAGCCGTACCCGCCGTGCAGTTGCACGCCGGTGTCGATGACGTCGTGCTGGAGGTCGGTCGCCCACAGCTTGGCCTTGGCGGCGTCGGTGGCGGTGAGCGTCCCCGCGTTGTGGGCGCGGACGCAGCGGTCGAGGTAGGCGCGGGAGACCTCCACCGCCGTGCTCAGCTCGGCCAGCCTGAAGGCGGGCGCCTGGAAGTCGCCGATCCGGCGGCCGAAGGCCCGCCGCTGCCGGACGTACTCGACCGTCCACTCCAGCACGGCCTCGGCGGAGAACTGGGCGGCCAGCGCGATGCCGAGCCTCTCCAGCGGCAGGCTGCGCATCAGGGCCGGCAGCCCCTCGCCGACCTGGCCGAGCAGGTTGGCCCCGGGCACCCTGGCACCGGTGAAGAACAGCTCGGCGGTGTCCTGGGCGTGCAGGCCGACCTTGTCGAGCTTGCGGCCCCTGCTGAAGCCGGGCGTGCCGTCCTCCACCACGAACAGGCTGAACTCGCGCGATCCGTGCTCCCGTCCGGTGCGGGCGAACACGATGACCAGGTCGGCGAGGATGCCGCTGGTGATGAAGGTCTTGGAACCGTCGAGGATCCAGTCGTCGCCGTCGCGGACCGCCGTGGTCCCGATGCCGCGCAGGTCGCTGCCGGCGCCGGGCTCGCTCATGGCGATCGCGCCGATCGTCTCGCCGGTGGCGAAGCCGGGCAGCCAGCGCCCGCGCTGCTCCCGGTCCGCGTGGCGCAGCAGGTAGCTCAGCGCGATGTCGTCGTTGGTGGTGAACCCCGACTGCAGCGCCGCCGCGCCGACCCGGGCGATCTCCTGCATCACCACGCACCGGTAGCGGTAGTCGCGCTCGCCGGCCCCGCCGTGCTCCTCGGGGACGGGCAGGCCCAGAACGCCCTGCCTCCCGGCGGCCCGCCAGGTCTCCAGGTCGATGAGCCGATCGGCGTCCCACTGCTCCATCCGCGGCACGACCTGCCGCTTGACGAACTCGCGGACGGTCCGCCGGTAGTCCTCGTGGTCGGTCTCGAAGAGGTCGCTCTCCACAGCACGCTCCCTGGGGCGTATACGGGGTCGGGTCAATCTAACGTTAGTAGGTTTTCGGTTGTCATAAAAGCTGGAAGACGGGCCTTCCGTTCGCGCCATCTTGCCCTATAAATCTCAAGGTATTAGGTTTGTGGGGTAGGCATCCACAGAAGGAGGCGCCCATGGCCCCCGGCGACAGGCAGGACCGCATCGGGCGGCTGCTCAATCTGCTGCGCGCGGACGACACCGACAAGCTCGAGGCGACACGGCCGTTCGGGCCGCGCGAGTTCACCGACCCCGAGGCGGCGGCCAGGGAACGGGACCTGATCTTCGGGCGGGTGCCGTCGATCGTCGCGCACTCCTCGGAACTGGCCCGCCCCGGTGACTTCCTGACCCTCACGATGCCCCGCAACCGGGTCATCGTGGTCCGGCAGCGCGACGGCGGCGTCAAGTCGTTCGTCAACGCCTGCCGGCACCGCGGGGCGCTCCTGGAGGAGCGGCCGTCCGGCCGGTGCCGCCTCTTCTCCTGCCCGTACCACCGCTGGTCCTACGACACCGACGGCAGCCTGCGCTCCGTCACCTACGACCACACCTTCGGCGAGCTGGACCACGCGGCCTCGGGCCTGGTCGAACTGCCCACCGAGGAGCGGCACGGTTTCGTCTGGCTGGTCGACTCGGCCTCGGCCGCGATCGACGTCGCCGCCTGGCTCGGCCCCGAGATGGACGCGGCGCTCGCCGGCTACCGGATGGAGGCGCTGGTCAACTACCGGGCCGAGGGCTTCGACGAGCCGGTCAACTGGAAGATCATGCAGGACGCGTTCCTGGACGGCTACCACATCAAGTTCGCCCATCCGAACACCGCCGGGAAGATCATCCACACCAACGTCCTGGCCGTCGAGGACTACGGCCGGCACGCCCGGTTCCTGTCGCCGCGCAAGAGCATCGACCGCTTCCTGGAGGAGGACCCCGGCGACGCCGACCTCGGCCGCCACGTCACCGAGTCGCACTTCGTCGGCCCCAACAGCACCCTGCTGCGCCAGCCCGACCACTTCCAGCTGCTCACCTTCCGCCCCCATCCCGCCGATCCCGGGCGGAGCCGGATGGAGATGCGGGTCCTGGTCCCGACCGTGGAGGCCTCCGGGTTCAGCGAGGCCGAGTGGGAGAAGCGCTGGAACAAGAACTGGCAGATCCTGCTCGACGTCCTGCACGCCGAGGACTTCCCGCTCCTGCGCGCCAGCCAGACGGCGGTGTCCAGTGCGGACGCGGGCGGCATGGTGCTGGGCCGCAACGAGGTGGTCAACCAGATCTTCCACCGGGAGGTGAGACGGCTCACCGAGTCCGGCACGCGGTGATCGGCACGTTCTGGCGCCGCCACCTGACGGGCGGCGAACTGGAGGAGGCCGAGGACCTGGCCCGCGCCTGCTCCGAGTACGACCAGGAGGCGGGGTTCTCCCGGATCGTGCCGCCGGCCCTCCGCACCGGTGCCCGCCACCTGCTCGTCCGCCTTGACGCACCCGCCGCGCCGCTCGTCGCCTACCTGCACCTGGACGGCGCGGAATGCGGCACCCTGATCGTCCATCCCGACGCCCGTTCCAACGGCGTGGCCACCGCCGTCCTGGAAAGCGCGGGGCTGCCGGGCGCCCATGGCTGGGCGGAGGGGCACCATCCCGCGGCGGAGCGGCTCGCGAGGCGGTTCGGGTGCACGGAGAGGGCGCGGATCTGGCGAAGCGTGCGGCCGCTGTCCGGGCCGCACGCCGCGCCGCTGCCGCCGCCCGCCGTGCCCCTCACCGAGAGCGCCGATCCCGGGCCCGCCCGCCGGTTGTGGCGGGCGGCCGGACTGCCGGAACGCTACCGGCCGCCCGGCGACGGCTCCGCCCGGCTGCTCTATGCCGGCGGTCCCGGCGGCGCACCGGCCGGGTACGCCTGGCTGGAGCGCGGGACCCGGACCGTCGAACGCCTGCGGACGGGCGTCCTGCGCGCCGTCGTCCCCGCCGTCCAGGGCGCCGGTACGGGGTCGGCGCTGGCCGCCGGCGCCCTGGCACTGCTGCGCGACGAGGGGGTCCAGGCCGTGGAGGCGGGCCTGGACCCGGCGCTGCCCCGGGCGGTGCGGTCGGCCCGCCTCCTCGGCTTCCAGCGGACCCAGGACGATGTCCTCTACGCCGTGAGCAAGCCCCGTGAGCTGGGTAAATCCTAAGAATCCCGGCTTGGGTATTGCCAACCTCGGCTAATGCTTTTAGATTCACTGCCGTGTGAGGCAGAGCACATTCCGGGCCGCCCGCCGACGGCGCCCCTCGGATCGAGCCTGCCTGAAGGCAGGGGAGGAGCCATGAGCGGAACGGTCAACGACGCGCTGGTCTGGTGGGCCCGCATCGTCCCCGACGCCGTCGCGGTCGACTTCGACGGCGACGCCGTCACCTACCGCGCGCTGTCGCACTGGGCCGACGGCGTCGCCGCCGAACTGCGGGCCAAGGGCGTCGGCCCCGGCGACCGGGTGGCCATCCTGGGAGGCAACAGCCTGGAATGGTGCGCGGTGGCCCTGGGCGCGTGGCGGCTCGGCGCGATCGTCGCTCCGTTCAACCACCGCATGCTGTCCCGCGAGCTGACCGCGCTGGTCGAGGACTGCGAGCCGGCCGCCGTCTACTGCGACGCCGCCCTCCGGGACCGGCTCGAGGAGGTGCACCGGGCGCGGCCGACGTTCGAGATCGGCGTCCTCGAGGACGTGGCGAGGCTGCGCGACGGCGGCCACGGGCCGGTCGCCGCCCCGGTCGGCGAGCTCTCCGAGCCGACCGCGATCATCTTCACCAGCGGCACGACCGGGCGGCCCAAGGGCGTGATCTTCACCCACCGCAGCATCGCGGGCGAGATGCACGAGTGGGCGCTGATCGAGCCGATCGAGCCGAACGGGCTGCGCGTCCTGCTGGTGCTGCCGCTGTTCACCGCCGCCGGAGTCATCTGGGGCCTGGCCCGCTGCCTGCTGCACGGCGGCACGCTGCTGCTCCAGCCCTCGCTCGCACCGGCCCGGGCGGTCGAGGTGATCGCGGAGAAGAAGGTCACCACCATCACGGGCCCGCCCATCGTCTTCGAGCAGATCGCCGCGGCGCCCGGCTTCGCCGAGGCCGACCTGACCAGCGTCACCACGGCCCACGTCGGCGGCGCGCGGGTGCCGCCGGGACTGCTGCGCACCTGGCAGGAGAAGGGCGTCTCGCTCCGGCAGATCTACGGGCAGACCGAGATCGGCGGCTCGGCGACCGCGATGCCCCGCGACGAGACCGCCGCGCATCCGGAGAAGTGCGGCTGGGGCGGCATCTTCACCAAGATCCGGGTGGTCGACCTCCAGGGGGCGGACTGCGCGCCGAACGTGCCGGGCGAGATCCTGCTGCGCGGCCCCGGGATGATGCCCGGCTACTGGGGGAACGAGCAGGCCACCAGGGAGGCCCTCGTGGACGGCTGGCTCCGCACCGGCGACCTGGGCGTCCTGGACGAGAACGGCTACCTGACCTTCGTCGACCGCATCAAGGACATGATCATCTCCGGCGGGCTCAACATCGCGCCGCTGGAGATCGAGAACGTGCTCCAGGAACTGCCGCAGGTGCGCGAGGTCTCGGTCATCGGCGTGGCCGACCCCAAGTTCGGGGAGACGCCGGCGGCTCTGATCCGCGCCGAGGGCCCGCTCACCGTGGCCGAGGTCGTCGAGCACTGCAATGCCCGGCTGGCCGACTACAAGGTGCCCCGGTACGTGGTCCTCGTCGACTCCGATCTGCCCCGCATGCCCAGCGGGAAGATCGCCAAAAGGCGGTTGCGCGAGACCTACGCCGATCTTCCGCGGACCCACCCCAAGGTCCGCTGAGACGGCGAGCACGCGCGGCACCGCGGATCTCCCGCGAGGGCCTGGCCGCCGTCACTCGCTGCGAGGAAGCCAGGAATCGGCCCGGCGATGCCGGGCTGCCCCTGGCCGGAACGCGGATCCGCATCGGCGCCCCGACCGACGCGACCGCAGTCGCGCCTCCGGCGGTGCCGACGGCCGCTGTGGCCATGCCTGGCTCCGGTGAACTCCTTCGCCTCTCGGACCGGTCGCGAAATCGGTCTCTCGCCCGCACGTGCCGCAGTACCGGAACCGGTCGAATTCCCGAGACGCCTTGACGCTCTAAAACTATAGGCTTAAGTTAAATTCGCAACGCGACGGCGCGCGGGCGAACGGGCGCCGTTCGGCCGGGAGCCCGTAGCGCCGCCGCCCGACAGCGAACCTGGTGCGAGAAGGGGACGCGAGTGTCCAATTCCGACGACGAGGCCGGAAATCGCATCGAGAGGGAATAGGCCGGCTTCGCCGCGGGACCCGGTGCGCAGACGAAGATCCTTATGCCGCCGTTCGGTGTCCATTCTGTCGTGCAGTGTCCAGTTCGCCGTGTGTCGTACCGAGAAGAGGTGCCATGAAACTCGAAGGCAAGGTCGCCGTCATCACCGGTGGCGGATCGGGGCTGGGGCGGCGGACCGCGCAGCTGTTCGCGGCCGAGGGCGCGAAGGTCGTGGTGTTCGACATCCTGGCCGGGCGCGCCGAGGAGACGGTGAAGCTGGTCGAGCAGGCCGGCGGCACGGCCGTCGCCGTGACCGGTGACGTGGCGGTCGAGGCCGACGTCGCGCGGGCCGTCGCCACCGCCGAGAGCGAGTTCGGGAAGCTGGACGTCATGTTCGCCAACGCGGGCGTGGTGTCGCGCGGCGGCGTCCCCTCGGTCGCGGGCGGCGAGCACGTGGAGTTCGAAGACCTCACCGACGCCGACTGGCAGAAGGTCCTCGGGGTCAACCTCACCGGGGTCTTCTACTCGTGCAAGCACGCCGTCCCGGCGATGCGCCGCAACGGGGGCGGCGCCATCGTCGCGACCTCGTCCGCGGCCTCGCTGGTCGCCTACCACAACATCGCGCTCTACAGCGCCACCAAGGCCGGCGTGAACGGCCTCGTCCGCGGCCTGTCGCTGGACCTGGGCAAGTACGGCATCCGCGTCAACGCCCTCCTCCCCACGCACGGGATGTCGCCGAACTTCCTGATGGAACCGGGCGCCCCCGTCGTCGGCCAGTCCTACGAGGAGACGGCCGGCGAGTGGAACCCCGCCTACTCGCCGATCCCGCTGAAGCTGGGCCGTCCGCCGTCGCTGCTGGACAACGCCAAGGTCGTGCTGTTCCTGGCCTCCGACGACTCGGCCTACATGTCGGGCGTCTGCCTGCCCGCGACCGACGGGGGCACCCTGTCACGCGTCGCGATGGTCTTCGAGGAGGACGGCCCGCACGCGGCGGCCGCCGCGGCCGCGGCCGTCGACGGCGGCCAGTAGGAGCGCCCGGCGAACGTCGAACAGGCAACCTGCAGGCAGACGAAGGAGCGGAAAGAATGACCACCGGCATCACCGACGCGCCCGAGCACCTGAGGGTGGACTTCGACATCTACGACCCCTCGCTCGCGGCCCCCGTGGACGTCATGCAGGAGAGGATCGCCGAGCTCGCCGCGCGCGGCCCGGTCGTCTACTCGACGGCGCACGGAGGCCACTGGCTGGTGACGGGCTACGGCGAGGTGCACGAGGTGCTCCGCGACCCGGCGACCTTCTCCAGCCACCCCAACAACCTCGTGGACGCCGGGGCGGGGAAGTTCATCCCCCTCGAACTCGACCCGCCCGAGCACACCGCCTACCGGCAGGCGCTCCAGCCGCTGTTCAACCCGGTCCGCATGAAGGCCCTGGAACCGCGGATCCGCGGGATCGTCAACCGGCTCATCGACGGCTTCGCCGCGCGGGGCGAGGCGGAGTTCGTCTCCGAGTTCGCCCACGAGCTGCCGACGTCGGTGTTCCTGACGCTGATGGGCTGGCCGCTGGAGGACGCCCCGATGTTCAGCGAGATGACCGACATCGCCCTGATGGGCAAGCCGGGAGCGAGCGAGGAGGAGAGCAACGCCGCGCGGCAGGACGCCGCGCAGCGGATGTTCGGCTACTTCGCCCAGGTCATCGCCGAGCGCCGCGGCATGGACGATCCCGGTGACGACATCACGGCGGCGATCATCAACACGCCCCTCAAGGCGGACGGCGGGGAGCGCGTCCCCACCGACGAGGAACTGTCCAGGATGTTCTTCCTGCTGCTCATCGCGGGTCTGCACACCGTGCAGGGATCGCTCGCCTGGGGCGTGATGCACCTGTCGGCCAACCCTGAGCAGCGCCGTGGCCTCATCGACGACCCCGCCCGCGTTCCGGACGCGGTGGAGGAGATCCTCCGCCTGGAGGCGGCGGTCGCCGCCGGGCGCCGCGTCACCCGCGACACGGAGCTGGGCGGCGTCCGGCTCAAGGCCGGAGACCAGCTGCTGGTCCTGCTGGCCGGGGCCAACCGCGACGCCGGGGAGTTCGCGGAGCCGGAGGCGATGCGGATCGGCAGGTCCCCCAACCGGCATCTGGCGTTCGGGTCCGGTCCGCACCGCTGCCTGGGGTCGCACCTGGCCCGGGTGGAACTGCGCATCGCCCTGGAGGAGATCCACCGCCGCATCCCCGATTACCGCCTGGATCCGCAGCGGCCTTCGGTCTCGCACTCCAGCCAGGTCCGCGGAGTCGTCCAGCTGCCGATCGTCTTCACGCCCGAGCAGACCTGACGCTGACCCCGCCCCAGCAAGGCGTGAGAGGGAGGAACGGGCCGATGCCCCAGCAACATCATGCTCCGCGTGTGACGGTTGATCGCGACGCGTGCGCCGGGCACGGACGGTGCTACGAGGCGGCTCCGAGCATCTTCGAGCCCGACGAGGAGGGCTACCCGGTGGTCGTCGCCGAGGCCGCCGACGCCGCGTCGCTGGACGACCTGAGCAGGGCGCGGCGGAACTGCCCCGAGCGCGCCGTCCTGGTCGTCGCGACCGAATCCTGAAGTCGGCGCCGGCAACGTGGTAGGGCAGCCCTCTCTGGACGACCCGGCGCCGTTCTGGCGCCGCTCAACAGCAGGTTCCGGCCCGCCGGACTGCACACCGGCCTGGACGACTCGGGCGCCGGGTTCCTGCTCGACGCCGACGAGCCCGCCGAGGTCGCGGGAAGGGCATCCGCGCTCGGCGCGGCTCCACCTCGCTCCTGGCCCCGCCGCCGTGAGAGGACGGCTCGGATGCGGAGACTCCCGCGGCCGTCCTGGGCGGCTGGGCCAGGTGCCGAGAAGCGCTGCCCGCGCGGCCGGCGAGCAAACGTGGGCGATGAGATTAAAAAGGGCGCGATCATCGAGATCAGGCCGCGTCGGCTCCGATGCCTTCGCCGGTTTCGAGTCGGAGCTCAATGTAGCGACCGGGTAGGCGCAGCGCCCGCGGTCGAGCGACTGGCCAGGAACGGTCACATGCGGGACGGCGAATGCGCTGCCCGCGCACATTGCCGCTCCTGGCGCAGCGTTGCGCGGCTCGGTTGCAGATTGTCGCCCGAAGCGTTCATTGGTGGAGCTCCCGCTCTTCTCGCCGCCACGTGAAGTCACCGCTTGCATTCTATTGGCTTTAGGTGAAACATGTGGCGTCCAGAGCTGTGGGCCTGTCGGATCCATGGAGTTTTCACGTGCCGAAGAACGAGGAAGAAGGCGGTTCCGCCGAACGGGTCCGGTTGCGTCCCGTCGGGCGCCGGATCGGTCTGCTGCTGGTCGTTCCGCTGCTCTCGCTGGTGGGGTTGTGGGCCTTCGCGGCGGCCGTCTCCCTGGGGGCGGCGCTCGACCGGATCGAGTTCACCAGAACCGTGGACGACGTGGCCCGCCCGATCGGGCTGGTGGGCAACGCGCTGCAGGTGGAGCGGACCGCCGCAGCCACCGTTCTCGGGACGCGGGGAGCGCAGGGCGCCGATCAGCTTCGGGTAGGGCAGCGGGGCACGGACGGCGCGTTGGCGGCCTTCCGCGCGAAGTCCCTTCCGGCGGCCGGGGACGTCGCGGACGGCAGGACGCTCCGCTTCCTGCGCGACCTCGACCGCGAGTACGGCAGGCTCGGTCCGCTCCGGGCCCAGATCGCCTCGGGCGGTATCGCGCCCCTGGCGGCCATCGGCCAGTACAACGCCCTGTTCGACAGTACCAACAGGGCGCTGAGCAATCTGGCCACGGCCGATGACGTTGAGGTGCACCAGACCACCCAGACGCTGGTGGACGTCAACTGGGCGCAGGATTTCATGATGCGCGAGGACGCGCTGCTCCAGGGGGCCCAGATCCGTGGAGGGCGCATCCCGGCCGCCGCGCACACCGCCTTCGTCGAGGCGGCCGCCAACCGCCGCCATCTGACGGGCGTCTCGTTCGCGGGCCCGAGCGCCGCCGTGCGCCAGGCCTTCGATCGGCTTTCCCGGTCGCCGCAGTTCGCCCGCTACCAGCGGCTCGAGCAGGCGATCGCGGCCTCGCGCGACCGCAGGGTCTCCGAGGCGACGCTGGCCGAATGGCGCGCCACGCAGCCCGCGGTGATCAAGGAGTGGTGGCAGGGCACCCTCGCCGCCACCGCCGAGCTGACCGAGCAGACCGAGTCGGCCGGCCGGGGCGTGGTGTACCGGCTGGTGCTGGTCGGCGGGCTGGGGCTGCTGGTGGTCCTCGCCTCCGTCGTGCTGTCGCTGAAGTTCGCCCGGGGCCTGTCCCGCGAGCTGCGCGGTCTGCAGAAGGCGGCCCAGGAGCTGGCCCGCGAACGCCTGCCCAGGGTCGTCGCGCGGCTGCGCCGCGGCGAGGAGGTCGCGGTGGCCGACGAGGCACCGCCGATCAGGACGGGGCGCACCAAGGAGATCGCCCTGGTCGCCGACGCCTTCACCACGGTGCAGCGCACGGCGATCGAGACCGCGGTGGGCGAGGCGCAGGTGCGGGCGGGCATCAGCCGGGTGTTCATCAACCTGGCCTGGCGGAGCCAGTCGCTGCTGCAACGGCAGCTGCGGATGCTGGACGCGATGGAGCGCCGCGCCACCGATCCCGACGAGCTGGAGAACCTGTTCCGCCTGGACCACCTGACCACCCGCATGCGGCGGCACGCCGAGGGCCTGGTCATCCTGTCCGGCCAGGAGAACGTCCGGGGCTGGAAGGAGCCGGTCCCGGTGGAGCACCTGCTGCGCGCTGCGCTGGCCGAGGTCGAGGACTACGCCCGGGTGGACGTGATGGCGCTGACGCAGGCGCGGGTGCAGGGGGCGGTGGCCGCCGACGTCGTGCATCTGCTGGCCGAGCTGATCGAGAACGCGACCGCCTACTCGCCGCCGACGACCGAGGTGCTGGTACGCGCGGAGCTCGTGGGCAACGGGCTGGCCGTCGAGGTGGTGGACCGCGGCGTCGGCATGGACCCGGACGATCTGGCGGAGACCAACCGGCGGCTGGCCGACCCGCCGGAGTTCGACCTGGCCGACAGTGACCGGCTGGGGCTGTTCGTGGTGGCCCGGCTGGCCGTCCGGCACGGCATCAAGGTCGTCCTGCAGCGGTCGGCGTACGGGGGAGTGACCGCCGTCGCGCTGCTGCCCACCGACCTGCTGGCCCCTGGTGAGGCGCCCGCCGTGCACGGAGCGGCCACAGGGCGGGAGCCGAGGCAGATCGAGCACAAGGGGGCCGCCATCGGCGGTGGCGCGGTCGCGGCCCTGGCGCCCTCCGGCCCCGCGGAAGGGCGGTTCGAGGTCGACGGGCGGCACCACGCCCCCAGGCCGTCCTCGCCCCCGGTCGCCGTCGCGACACCCGAGTCCGAGGACGCGGGCCACGATGAACGGCCCTCAAAGAACGGCCGCCGGGGCGGGGGCTTCGACGCCGAGACCGGTGGGCTGCCGCGGCGCAGCCGCCAGCGGCACCTGGCCCCGCAACTGCGCGCCCCCGGACCGCGTCACCGCAGGTCGGCGTCGCGTCCCGGGTGGGAACCGGCCCTGGACGAGACACCAGGGGAGAGGCCGGCGGAGCACAACCGCGATCTGCTGTCCTCGCTCCAGGCCGGGTGGTCGGCCGGCCGTGAGGACGACGAGGACGCAACGACGGTGTTCGAGGAACGACTGGACCGGGGTGACCTGTGACGCAGCAACGTACGACCCGACCCACGACGGCGGACATGAGCTGGCTGCTGGACGACCTGGTGGATCGTGTCGATGAGGTGAGGCAGGCCGTCCTGCTGTCCCGCGACGGTCTGGTGATGGGGGTCTCGCGCGGGGTGGGCCGGGAGGACGCCGAGCATCTGGCCGCGATCTCCTCCGGGGTCAACAGCCTGGCCAACGGCGCGCGCGAGCACTTCGGGAAGGAACTGGTGCGGCAGACCATCGTGGAGATGGAGGACGCGCTGTTCTTCGTCTCGTCGGCGGGCAGCGGAAGCTGCCTGGCCGTGTTGAGCGACGCGGGCGGCAATACGGGCATGGTCGCCTACGAGATGACGATGCTCATCAAGCGCATGCGCAAGCAGCTGTCCACCGCGCCCAGGGCGGGCCTGGCCGGCTCGTCGCGCGACGCGACATGAGCGCCCGGACATGGACACGCCGAGAGAACGAAGGCCCGATGCCGACACCGGGCCGTTCGTGCGCCCCTACGCGTTCACCCGAGGCCGCGCCAGGGCCCAGGGCATCCGCCTCGACCTGATCACGATGCTGGTCGCGACCGGCAGGTCGCCCGGGGAACGGGCCCGGCCCTCCTACGAGCAGCGGCTGATCCTCGAACGGTGCCGTGCCCCGGTGGCGCTCGCCGACCTGACCTCCGAGCTGGACCTTCCGCTGGGCGTGGTGCACGTGCTGCTGTCCGACCTCCTCCAGCAGGGACTGCTGGAGGAGCAGCGTTCGGCCCCCCTCGCCGAACGACCGTCCCCCGAAATCCTCCAGAGAGTTCTCGATGACCTCCGCGCCCTCTGACACCCCTTCGTCCCTGTCCGCCTCCGATCCGCTCGGCACCGGTGACTGGCGGGAGTCCCTGCCCGCCGCGGGCGGCCACCATATGGCCTTGAAGATCCTGGTGGCGGGCGGGTTCGGCGTCGGCAAGACCACGCTGGTGGGGGCGGTGAGCGAGATCCGCCCCCTGCGCACCGAGGAGGCGCTCACGAACGCGAGCGTCGGCGTGGACGACCTGCGAGGGGTGGAGGGCAAGACCACCACCACCGTCGCCATGGACTTCGGCCGCCTGGCCTTCAACGACGGGATCGCGCTCTACCTGTTCGGGACACCCGGCCAGGAGCGGTTCTGGTTCATGTGGGACGAGATGGTCTACGGGGCGATCGGCGCCGTGGTGCTGGCCGACACCCGGAGACTGGCCGACAGCTTCGACTCCATCGACTTCTTCGAGCAGCGCGACATCCCGTTCGTCGTGGCGGTCAACTGCTTCGAGGGCGCCCGCAGCCACACGCTGGGGCAGATCCGCACGGCGCTGGACGTGGATCCGCGGATCCCGATCGTGCTGTGCGACGTGCGGCAGCGGGCATCGGCCAAGAGCGTGCTCATCAGCCTCGTCGAGCATGCCCTGGATCTGGCCTAGAAGGGGCGCCTTCCTTGCCTCCGCCCCGTCCGGGGATTACAGTGACAATAATCTATAAGCTTTAGTTTTTGGCGCCCGGAGGCCCTCATGGACGAAGTGCGCGTGCACACCTACTGCCGAGTGTGCGAACCGTCCTGCGGGCTGATCGCGACCGTGGAGGACGGGGCGCTGCGCGCCCTGGAACCGGACCGCGACCACCCCATGTCGCGCGGCTTCGCCTGCCGCAAGGGACTGGCGGGCGTCGACATCCACCACGACCCGGACCGCCTCGACCATCCCGCGCAGCGCACAGGCGGACGGCTCGTCCGCCGGACCTGGGACGAGGCGATCGGCGCCGTCGCCGCCGGGCTGTCGGAGGTCCACCGCCACCACGGCCCCGAGGCCATCGGCCTCTACCTCGGCAACCCGGCGAGCTTCAACAGCATGATCGGGATCGCCCCGCCCGAACTGTTCCAGCGGCTGGGCGTCGAGCGGGTCTTCAGCTCGGCGACCCAGGACTGCAGCAACAAGTTCGCCGCGAGCACCGCGATGTTCGGAACGTCGGCACTGCACCCGCTCCCCGACGTCCGGCACACCGACGTGCTGCTGCTCCTCGGCTCCAACTGGCGGGTCAGCAAGGGCAGCTTCATCTCCATGCCCAACGCCTACCGGGAACTGACCGACGCCGCCGCGCGCGGTGCCCGGATATGGTTCGTCAATCCGCGCGACACCGAGAGCGCGGGCCGCCGGACCGGCACCACGATCCCGATCAGACCCGACACCGACGTCTACTTCCTGGCCGCGCTGCTGTGCGAGATCGAGCGCACCCGGGGCTTCCCCGGCGAACTCGCGGAACACGGCGCCCATCTGGACGGCCTGCGCGCCTTCGTGCGCCGCTACCCGCCCGAACGGGTCGCACCGGTCTGCGGGCTGGACGCGGACCTGATCGCGCGGGTCGCCCGGGAGTTCGCCGAGGCCCCGCGCGCCGCCGCGCATATGTCCACCGGGGTCAACATGGGCCGCCAGGGCATGCTGGCCTACTGGCTGATGACCATGCTGGTGTTCGTCACCGGCAACCTGGACGCCCGCGGCGGCAACATCGCCGGCCGCGAGGTCTACCCCGCCGCCCGAAAGGCCCGCGGCGACCTCGCCGACGACATCGTGAACGGCGAGTTCGGCACCATGCGCCGCGGTCACCTGCCCGGCACCCTGCTGGCCGACTACGTCCTGCACGCGACCGAGCCCATCCGGGCGCTGGTGGTGCTGGCGGGCAACCCGCTGCTGAGCCTGCCCGGAGAGGCCGCCCTCCGCCGCGCCCTCTCCAGGCTCGACCTGCTGGTCTCCATCGACCTCTACCCGAACGCCACCGGCGAGTACGCCCACTGGCTGCTCCCGGCCGCGGACCAGTTCGAGCGCGAGGACGTCAACCTCTCGACGCTCGGCATGCAGCAGCCGGGCACCTTCGTCCACTGGACACCGCGCGTCTCCGAACCGCGCTTCGAGCGCCGCGAGGAATGGTGGATGTTCGCTCGCATCGCCCAGGAGATGGGACTGCCCTCGCCACTGGACGCCCCCGATCCCGAGCAGGTGCGTTGGGGCCGGGTCGAGCACATGCTGCGCGCGGGCGGGCTGACCCGCGAGCGGGTGACGGCCGGCCCCCGCGGCGTCGAGGTCGGCCCGCCCGAACCGGGGACGCTCTTCGAACGCCACGTCCAGACCGCCGACGGGCGCGTCGACTGCCGCCCGCCCTCCTTCGACGCCGCGATCGACCGCTGCGCGAAGATCTTCGACGAACTCGCCGCCGAGGAGCCCGCCACCATCAAACTGATCAGCCGGCGCGACGCCCGCATGCACAACTCCTGGTACGCCAACCTTCCGCACACCAAACGAGGCGACCGCAACCGCCTGGCCGTCAACCCCGCCGACGCCGCCCGGCACGGCATCACCGACGGCGCGCTGGTGGAGATCCGGTCGGAATGGGGGCACACCCAAGCAGAGGCCGAGATCGACCCCGCCCTGCGCCCGGGCGTGGTCTCCATGGAACACGGCTGGGGCCTCCAGCCCGGCCTCCGCCTGTCGCGAGAGCACCCCGGAGTCAACGTGAACGCCCTCATGCCCCACGGCCCGGGAAGCTACGAACCCGAGTCGAACATGGCAAGGCTCACCGGCATCCCAGTGAAACTAACCGTCCGCGACCGAAACCCCGCGTCATAACGGTCACCCACACGCGTTGCCAGGCAGCAAGCCCGCCTGAGTTGGCCTCCGGCCCAGAACACGCGCCTGACCAGGACCTGGTGATTACCGGAGAAGTCATTTCCGTGCATCCGGCCACATCGAACGGAGCCCAACGCTCTGAGGCAGTCCTATCTTTCGGAACTTGATAGCGGATCATGCGGACGCCTTCGGCGTTCCGCCGGGCCACCGCAGTTTCTGCCTGCATACTGAGCTTGAACACTTGATATCGTCATGTTGATCCCCTCAGAGGTGGCACGTTCGGTCGCTGGTCGTCCAATTCCTTCTCTCGGTGCTGGTCAGCCGACCCGACTCGCCGCCCTTGTCGTCGTCGGCGTCGGCCTGATTTACCCGGTAAGCGGGAACGACTGGTACCCAGGTCCTTGGCGAGCTGGATGAGCGGCTTGCCGCCCTGGTGCGCCGGCTCGACGGAACGGCCGCCGGGTGTGGCGAGGGGATGACGGACATCCCTCTTGATGATCAAGGGTGACCTCAGGTCAGGTGTCCGTGCCGTGGGGGGAGCTCACCGTGGCACCGCTCGCCGGCGGCGGCGTTTCCACCAACTTCGCCTTCAACGCCTTGGGCCGCCTCACGACCGTGTTCGGGGAGGTGTCCGGACCCCGGAGCGGCGCGGGCGCCATGAGCAGGAACGGGCTGAATCCAGGGCAGCGGCACCGGAAACGACCGTCATGCGCGTCCCCTCGATGCCAGCAGCGCCCGCGCGCGGGCGAGGTGGGGACGGTCGAGCATGGCGCCGTTGAGACCGATGGTTCCGGCGCCGGGGTTGGCGGCGAACAGATCGACGATCTCTTGGGCCGCCGTCAGTTCCTCCTCGGTGGGCGCGAAGGCCGCGTTGATCACCTCGACCTGCGAGGGGTGGATGGCCAGCATGCCGCGATAGCCGTCACGGCGTACCTTCTCGGCCCGGTCGCGCAGGCCTTCCAGATCACGGAAGTCGCCTTCGATGGTTTCGACGGGTGTCACTCCGGCGGCGGCCGCACCCAGCAGGCACAGGCTTCTGGCCAGCTCATAGGTGAAGCCGTAGCCGCCGTCGGGGTTGCGGTTGCCACCGGCCCCGACGGCATCGGCGAGATCTTCCGCACCCCAGGTCATGGCGACCAGGCGCGGCGCGCCCTTGTAGGTGCCGGCGGTGAACATGGCCTCCGCCGTCTCGGTCAGCAGGGCGATGACTTTTGTCGAACCTTGCTCGATACCGGCGGAGACTTCCAGAGCCGAAAGGTAGTGGTCGAGCAGCTCCACGTCCTCGCGGCCGCGTGACTTGGGAAGCATGATGCCGCCGGGCCGGGCCGGCATCACCGCTGCCAGGTCGGCCAGCGCGTGGGGGCCGTCGAGAGGATTGATCCGCACCCAAAGCCGGCTCCTGTCCTTCACCGGCCGGGTTTCGAGAAAGGCCGGGACCATCGCCCGGGCCGTGCCCTTCTCCGTTTCCGCGACCGCGTCCTCCAGATCGAGCAGGACGATGTCCGCAGGGCAGGCGGCGGCCTTTTCCATCTTCCTTTCGCTGTCGCCCGGGGCGAACAGCCAGGAGCATGCGCTGAAGTTCTCTGCGGTGCGGGTCATTCGCGCCGTGACTCCTCGTGTCGATGCCGTGCCGGTTTCCCCGGGACCTCCGGAGAACCCGATCAGTCGTCGTTCAGACGGAATACCGGTGACAGGGCCTCCGCGGTCTCGAGCAGGGCCGGAACATGCTTGCGCAGGTCCGAGATCATGGTGCGGGCGGAGATCGTGGAGACGCTCACCGCCGCGACCACCCGGCCGTCCGCGCCGGCGATGGGGGCGGCGATGGCGCGCAGACCCGTCTCGAGCTCCCCGTCGACGAGCGCCCAGCCCTGCCGTCTGGTCTCCATCAGCTCGCGGCGCAGGTGCGCGGGGTCGGTGAGAGTCCGCTCGGTGTACTCCTGGAGCGGCTCCTCGGCGAGCCAGGCGTCGAGTTCGCCGTCGTCGAGGTGGGCGAGCAGGGCGTGGCCCATCGCGGTCGCGTGCGCGGGCAGCCGGGAACCGATCCGTCCCCTGATCGTGGTGATGCGGCGGGTGAAGGCGCGGGCGATGTAGACGATGTCCCGCCCGTCGAGCAGCCCGACCGAGCACGACTCGTCGATCGCCGTCCGCAGGTCGTTCAGGACGGGCTGTACCGCCTCCTCCAGGTTGAGTGAGGCGAAGAAGCTCCAGCCGAAGTTCAGCACCTTCGGGGTCAGGGAGAACTGGCGGCCGTCCGCACGGACGTAACCCAGCGACTTCAACGTCAGCAAGATCCGCCGTGCGGTGGGGCGCGTGGTGTTGGTGAGGGCGGCGACCTCGCTCAGCGTCAGCGACGGGTGGGCGGCGTCGAAGACGGCCAGGACGGCCAGTTGCCGTTCGAGCGACTCCAGCGCCTCGGGGGCCTTGGCCGGTCGGGCGGCCGTGGTCGCCTTGGCGGCCTTGGGGGCCCGCCGTGACGCGGCCGCCGGCCGGACGGCCGCCTTGTCGCCGGCCGTTGCCTCGTCGTCCACTGTGGCTCCAGTTCGTCCTCATCGTCGTGGGGATCCGCGACGTCTCCCGCTCGCCGTTCGTGCTGCCGTTCCCGCTGGGCTGCCGTCGCGGCCGGTGTCCGTGTTGCAGTGTACGACCAACTGTTCGCTGGGTGGCACCCGGCCCGGTGGGACTGTCATTACCGCAGGTAGCCTACGTGAACACCGATTTCGGCCACACCGTTGACATCGCGGTCGCAACCGATTTAATGTCGGCCAGCGTACAAACGACCGTTGAGCGAACAAGGGGAGTCGCGAAGACCTCCCACCGGATCAGAGGCGTGGTCGCGGGTGACCCGTCAGGCAGGAAGGACCGTGGTAGATGAGTCACTCGGCGGAGTCGGTGTCACAGCGGCTCGCTCGGTTCGTCGTCGCCCTGGACGTTGAGGGGCTGCCGGCGGACGTCCGGGCCGCGGGCGCGCTGCACGCCCTCGACGCGATCGGATGCGGGGTCGCGGCCTTCGCCCTCGGGGAGGCGCCGTACGTGTCGGCCGCCGCCGACGAGGCGGGGGTCGGCGGGCCCAGCACCGCGATCGGCGGCCGCGGGCTGCCCTCGACCGAGGCCGCGATGATCAACGGGACGCTGTGCCACGCCCTGGACTTCGACGACACCCACCCGGACTCGGTCGTGCACGTCAGCGCGGCCGTGACCCCGGCCGCGCTCGCCGCGGCCGAGGCCCACGGCGCGTCCGGCGCCGACACGCTGGCCGCGATCGTGGCGGGCAACGAGGTGTCGACGCGCGTCGGCGCCGCCGCGGGAGGGGTGTTCCACAAGCGCGGCTTCCACCCGACGGGGATGGCCGGGGTGTTCGGGGCGACGGCCGCAGCCTGCCGGGTCCGCCGCCTCGACGCGGATCGCACCGCCCACGCTCTCGGGATCGCCGGCAGCATGGCCGGCGGCCTGCTGGAGTTCCTCGCCGACGGCGCCGAGACCAAGAAGCTGCACCCCGGCTGGGCCGCCCAGGCGGGACTGACCGCGGCCCGCCTCGCGGCCCACGGAGGCACCGGCCCCGCATCGGTCTTCGAGGGCGCCCGCGGGTACTACGCCACCTACGCGCACGGGTTCGGTGAGGCGCTCGGACGGCTGGAGGCGCTGGTCGGCGAACTGGGCACGGTGTGGGAGACCCCGCGGATCGCGATCAAGCCCTACCCCGCCTGCCACTACGCCCACGCACCCGTCGACGCGCTCCGCGAGATCCTCGCCGAGCACCCGATCACGCCGGAAGAGGTCGACAGCATCACCGCCTTCTCCGACGAGACGGGCGTGGCGCTCGTGCTGGAGCCGGCGGCGGACAAGGTGCGCCCGCGCACGCCCTACGACGCCAAGTTCAGCCTCCCGTACTGCCTGGGCGCCCTGCTGGTGCACGGCAAGGTCGACGTGACGAGCTTCCTGCCCTCGGCGGTACGGGACGAGCGGGTGCTCGCGCTCACCCCGAAGGTGGGCTACGAGCTCAAGCAGTACTCGCCGCGTCCGGACTCCTTCGGCGGCGGTGTCACGTTGCGCACCACCGACGGGCGCACCCACACAGCGGAGTTGCGCTACCAGCGGGGAGGCGAGGAGAACCCCATGTCCGTGGACGAGATCGTCGCGAAGTTCCGGGCGAACGCCGCGCTGGGCCTGGACGCCGACGGCGTCGCAGTGCTCGAAGGCGGCGTGCTCGGCCTGGGCGGCGCGGGCGACCTCGGCTTCCTCTCCGTCCTGGGCGCGGTGTCGCAGGCACCGTCGTCCCCCGGCGCCATGGCGGGGGTGCGGGCATGACGACGCCGCGTCCAGGGCGGTTCCTGGAGGACTTCGAAGTGGGGGCGGTCTACCGGCATCCGCTGGGCCGCACCATCTCCGAAGCGGACAACACCTGGTTCACGCTCCTGACGATGAACACCCACCAGTCGCACTTCAACGCCCACTACTCCGAGGGAACGCCGTACGGACGGCCGCTGGTGAACTCCGGTTTCACGATCGCGCTCGTGCTGGGCCAGACCGTGTCCGACATCAGCCAGAACGCCGTCGCCAACCTGGAGATGACCGACATCCGGCTGACGCACCCGGTGTTCGTCGGGGACACCCTCTACGCGGAGTCCATCTGCACAGGGGTGAGGGAGTCGAAGTCGCGTCCCGACGTCGGCATCGTCTCCACCTACACGCGGGGGCTCAACCAGGACGGCGAGAAGTGCCTGTCGTTCCGGCGCTCGGTGATGGTGAACCGCCGCTCCTCCGCGACGGCCGGGACGCCCTTCCCCGAGCCGCGTGCGGGCGCGCTCACCCTGGACGGCCTGGAGGAACGGCCATGAGCGGGGGGCGGCTGCCGCTGCAGGGGCTGCGGGTGATCGCCGTCGAGCAGTACGGCGCGGGCCCGTTCGGCTCGCTGCACCTGGCCGATCTCGGCGCCGACGTGATCAAGATCGAGGACCCGGCCGTGGGCGGTGACGTCGGCCGGTTCACCCCGCCCTACACCACCGGAACCCAGCCCGGAACCCAGGCCGGTGCCGAGGACCGCGGGCCGGACTCGCTGTTCTTCCAGAGCATCAACCGCAACAAGCGGTCCGTCGTGCTCGACGTCCGCAACCCCTCCGGAAGGGAGGTGTTCGAACGCCTCGTCGCCAACGCGGACGCGGTCTACTCCAACCTGCGCGGCGACGTCCCGGAGAAGCTGGGCATCACCTACCGGCAACTCGCCCACGTCAACCCGCGGATCGTGTGCTGTTCGCTGAGCGGGTTCGGGATGAGCGGGCCGAGGCGGAGCCAGCCGGGCTACGACTACCTGCTGCAGGGGCTGGCCGGCTGGATGAGCCTCACCGGGGCCCCCGACGGGCCGCCGACGAAGTCGGGCGCCTCGCTGGTGGACTTCGCGGGCGGTGTCACCGCGGCACTGGCACTGCTGGCCGGGGTGCACGGGGCGCGGGAGACGGGGATCGGCACCGACTGCGACGTCAGCCTCTACGACACCGCGATCTCCATGCTGAACTACCTGGCCGCCTGGCATCTGACCGCCGGGCACGAGCCCGCGCGCACCGCGAACTCCGCCCACCCGAGCCTGGTCCCGTTCCAGAACTTCCGCACCGCCGACTCCTGGATCGTCGTCGCGTGCCCGAAGGAGAAGTTCTGGCGGCGCCTGGTCACGGCGCTGGGCGAGCCCGAGTGGGGCGCCGACCCGCGGTTCGGAGACTTCGCCGGGCGCGCCGACCACCGCGAGGAGGTGCTGGGGCTGGTGCAGAAGGCACTGATCGCCCGCACCACCGCCGAATGGCTTCCGCTGCTCGAAGAGCACGGGGTGCCGTGCGCGCGGGTGAACACCGTCCCCGAGGCCCTGGCCGAGGAGCACTCCGCCGCCCGCGGCCTGGTGCTGGAGGTCGACCACCCCGTATGGGGCCGGGTCCGCCAGGTCGCCACGGCCGCCCGGGTCGGCGAACCCCGCGACCGGCACCGCCGCGCGCCCGCGCTCGGGGAGGACAACGGTGCCGTCCTCACCGACCTGTGCGGCTACACCCCCCGGGAACAGGACGCCCTGCGCGCCGCCGGGGCTTTCGGGACCACCGAGAACTGACAGGACGAGAGCATGGACTTCGCACTCACCGACGAGCAGCGCCAGTTCCGCGACAGCGTGCGGGCGTTCGTGGACAAGGAGATCATCCCGGTCGCCCGGGACGCCGAGCACTCCGGCCGATACCCGACCGAGATCGTCGAGACGATGAAGGGACTCGGCTTCTTCGGCGCGCTCATCCCGGACGAGTACGGCGGGATGGACGTCGACTTCGTCTCCTACTCCCTGCTGTTCGAGGAGATCGCGCGGGGCTGGATGGGCATCGCCGGCATCCTGGGCAGCCACACCCTGGCCACCTGGATGATCAACCGGCACGGCACCGAGGACCAGCGGCGCCGCTACCTGCCCGAGCTGGCCACCGGCGCCCGCCGCACCGGCATCGCCCTGACCGAACCCGACGCGGGCAGCGACCTCCAGGGCATCACCACCCGCGCCCGCCGCGACGGCGACCACTACATCGTCACCGGCACCAAGACCTGGATCACCAACGCCCGCTTCGCCGACCCGCTGCCCGTCCTGGTCAAGACCGACCCGAAGGCCGACCCGGCGCACCGGGGCATGAGCATCCTGCTCGTCGACGCCGCCAGCCCCGGTTACGAGGTCGCCCGCGACCTGCCCAAACTCGGCTACAAGGGCCCGGAGAGCTGCGAGGTCACGCTGGACGAGGTCCGCGTGCCCGCCGCGAACCTCCTCGGCGGCACCGAGGGCAGGGGCCTGCAGCAGGCGCTCTCCGCGCTGGAGGTCGGCCGCATCAACGTCGCCGCCCGCAGCCTCGGCATCGCCCAGCGCAGCTACGACGAGTCCCTGGCCTACTCCCGCGAGCGCCGCACGTTCGGCAAGCCGATCGCCGAGCACCAGGCCATCCAGCTCAAGCTCGCCGACATGGCCACCACCCTGCAGGCGGCGCGGCTGCTCGTCCGCTGGGCCGCGGTCGCCAAGGACGACACCGACCGCGCCGACCTCGAGACCGGCATGGCCAAGCTGTTCGCGTCCGAGGTGGCCGTGACCGCCGCGCAGGACGCGATGCGCATCCACGGCGGCTACGGCTACTCGCAGGAGTACGAGGTCGAGCGGCTGTTCCGCGACTCCATGCTGATGAGCATCGGGGAAGGCACCAGCGACATCCTGCGCACCGTCATCGCCAAGGCCGTCGTCTCCGGACGCGGCAAGGTCACCTGACCCCGCGGCACGCGACCGCGACCCCCGCCCCACATTCGCCGCTCATACAGGAGCCCCCTTTGGAACTCTTCGGCTTCGACGTCCGGTGGACACTGCCGGAACGGCTGCTGAGCATCGAGGACTACCGGCGCGCCGCGCGGAGGCGGCTGCCGGCGATGGTGTGGAACTACATCGACGGCGGCGCCGACGACCTCGTCACACTGCGGGACAACCGCTCGGCCTTCGACCGGTGGTCACTGGTCCCCGGCGTCCTCAAAGGGATCGAGGACCACGACACCGCCGCGACCGTCGCCGGCATCCCGCTGGCACTGCCCGTGCTGCTGGCACCGACCGGCGCCTCCGGCATGGCGCACTGGAGGACGGACCTGCTCGCCGCCGCCGTCGCCGAACGGATGGGCACCCGGTACGTGGTCAGCACGGCCTCGTCCTGGTCGCTGGAGGAGATCGCCGAGGCGGCCCGCGAAGCCCACCTGTTCCAGCTGTACCCGCGCGCCGGCACGGTGACCTCGTCGCTGATGCGCCGGGCCTGGAGCGCCGGCTACCGGACGATGATGGTCACGGTCGACGTCCCGGTGAAGGGCAGCCGCGAAGGCGAACGCCGTACCGGGATGCGCGGCAACGGCCTCCCGCCCATCCTCACCCCGCGCACCGCGCTGAACTTCGCCCGCCACCCCCGCTGGACCTACGACGTGGTACGCCACCAGCGGTTCGGCGGCTACAACTTCGTCGAGCAGACCGGGATCGCCGCGGCCGTCGAGTCCCTGCACATCCAGGAACGCGAGCTCATGCAGTCGACGCTGAACTGGGACGACGTCGCCTGGATGCGGGACCAGTGGAAGGGCGCCCTCTACCTCAAGGGAATCCTGAACCCCGAGGACGCCGAGCAGGCCGTCCGCCTCGGATTCGACGGCGTCGTGGTGTCCAACCACGGCGGCCGGCAGCTCGACTTCGCCCCCGCCAGTCTCGACGCCCTGCCCGACGTCGCGGCGGCGGTCGGCGGTAAGGCCGAGGTGCTGCTGGACGGCGGCGTCAGACGGGGCAGCGACGTCGTCAAGGCGCTCGCGCTCGGCGCGTCCGCCGTCATGATCGGCCGCCCGTACCTGTACGGCGTCGCGGTGTCCGGTGCCGCGGGCGTCCGGCACGTCCTGGAGATCCTTCGCGAGGAGATCGTCCGGACGCTCACCCTCATGGGCGTCGCGTCCGTCGGTGACCTCGACCGCTCGTCGGTGACCCCGCGCCACCACGAGTTCAAGTAGCGCCTGATCCCATGAAGGGAGCCACCCCCATGTCCCTGGTCATCGACGCGCAGGTCCATATCTGGGGACCTTCGACCCCGGAGCGGCCGTGGCCGCCCGGTCACGGCGAGCCCCAGCGCGCCGAGCCCCTGTCCGGCGACGAACTGCTGTCGGACATGGACCGGTGCGGCGTGCACCGGGCGGTGCTGGTGCCGCCGTCGTGGCAGGGCGACGGCAATGACTTCGCGCTGGAGGCGGCGCGCGCGCACCCGGACCGGTTCGCCGTCATGGGCCGGTTCGACGCGCTGAGCGCGCCCCGTCCCGAAGCACTGGAGACCTGGTGCGACGACCCCGCGATGCTGGGCGTCCGCCTGACGCTCCACACCGAGGACGGCATCCGCGCCCTGGCCCGCCGGGAACTCGACTGGTTCTGGAGGGCGGCCCAGGAGCACGCGGTCCCCGTCATGATCTACGCCCCCGGGAACCTCGCCGCCGTCGACGACCTGGCACGCCGGTTCCCGCGCCTGGTGCTGACGGTCTGCCACGCGGGCCTGCCGCTGGAGGACCTGGGCGACCGCGTCTGGGCCGAACTCGAACATCTCTGGCCCCTGGCCGAACACGACAACGTCGCCGTCAAAGCCGCGTCGCTGCCGTACTACGTCCGCGAACCCTGGCCGTTCGCCGAGCTGCAGGGGGTCGTGCGCCGCATGGTCGACGTCTTCGGGCCGCGGCGGGTGTTCTGGGGATCGGACCTCTCCCGCCTGCCCTGCGCCTACGACGACCTCGTGAGGTTCTTCCGCGACCTGGACTTCCTCTCCGCGGACGAGCGCGACCAGGTACTGGGTCGCGGCATCGCGGAATGGCTGCGCTGGACGACCGACGACTGAGGAGAGGCTCCACCCATGACGATCAAAGGCCACCACTGCGTCGCGCGAGCGCTGCGCGACCACGGAGTCGACACCGTCTTCGGGCTGCTCGGCGACGCCAACATGCTGCACGTCCACGACTACACCGAGCACGAGGGCGGCACCTTCGTGTCCGCCGTCGACGAGCGCGGAGCGGTCAGCATGGCCGACGGCTACGCCCGCATCCGCGGCACGGCCGGCGTCGTGACCGTCACCCACGGCCCCGCCACGACCAACACGATCACGGCGCTGGTCGAGGCGGTCCGCGCCGACAGCCCGATCCTGCTGATCACCGGCGATCCGGTCAGCAAGCGCTACTTCCCCCAGGAGATCGACCTGGAGGGACTCGCCCGGCTCTCCGGCGCCGACTACTGGCGCGTGCGCACCCCCGAGCACCTCGTCGACGACCTCGCCATGGTGCTGGCCAAGGTGGAGCTCACCCGGCGGCCCCTGGTGCTGAACATCCCGTTCGACTTCCAGTTCGCCGACCTGGAGTACGCGCGATCACCGTTCCGTCCGGTGGAACCCCAGGTCACAGGACCTGACGAGGCGGCACTGGACAGGGCCCTCGGCGTGCTGGCCAGCGCCCGGCGCCCGGTCGTGGTCGCCGGACGGGGAGCGGTGCTGGCCGACGCGGGCAAGGAGCTGGTCGGGCTGGCCGACGCTCTCGGCGCGCCGCTGGCGAGCACCGCCGGAGCCAAGGACCTCTTCTCCGGGCACCCGTATGACATCGGCATCATCGGCACCGTCGCCCGGCCGAAGGCTCTCGACGTGATCAACTCCAGCGACTGCCTGATCGTCTTCGGGGCGGGGCTCAACGACCACACCACCGTCGGCGGCGCGCTGCTGCGGGACAAGGCGATCGTCCGCTGCGACCTGCGCCCGGAGAAGCTGCTGCGCGCCACGCCCGCCGATGCGGTGGTCCTCGGCGACGCCAAGGCCATCGCCACCGAGATGCTGGACCGCCTCAGGGAGGCGGAGCTGGAACCCGGCACCTGGCGGATCAGCGCCCTCGGGCCGGCCGGCATGCCCGGCGTGCCCGTGAGCGAGGACTTCACCGACCGGAGCGGCCCCGGCGGCATCGACCCGCGCACGGCGATGATCAGGCTGGACGAGATCCTGCCCCGGCCGCGCCAGGTGGTCACCGACGTCGGCCGCTTCGTCACCGCACCCTGGCGCTACCTGCACGCCGACGCGGGGACCCGGTTCTTCCAGACCGGAGGGAACTGGTCGTCCATCGGCCTGGGAGTCGCGGCGGCCATCGGAGCCGCGTCCGCCGCCCCGGACCATCTCACGGTCGCGGTGGTCGGCGACGGCGGCGGAATGATGGGGATCGTCGAGTTCTCCACGGCCGTGCGCAACCGCATCCCCTTCCTCCTCGTCGTGGTCAACGACCGGTGCTACGGCGCGGAGTACCCGAAACTCATCAACCACGGCGTGGACCCCGACTACGCCAGCCTCGGCTGGCCCAGCCTGGCGGGCGTCGCCCGCTCGCTCGGCGGGGCGGGGCACACCGTGCGAACGCCGGCGGAGCTCGACGCGGCCGTCGCGGCGATCCGGCACCCCCTCGACACCCCCACGCTGATCGAGCTCGAAGTCGATCGGCGCATCGAACCCTCGGAAAGCTGACCCCCTACTCGCGTATCGCCCCACCCTGAACGAAGGCGACAGCAATGGCACTCACCGCAGAGACGGACGCCGCAGGCGCGCGTTCGCACGAGAACTCACGAAGATCACTCATCGCCTCGTCCATCGGCAACCTGCTCGAATGGTACGACTTCGCCGCCTACGGCTACATGGCCGTCGTCATGGGCTCGCTCTTCTTCCCCAGCGGGAGCGAGGCCACCTCCCTGCTGCTGTCGTTCGCCACCTTCGGTGTCGCGTTCGCCATCCGCCCGCTGGGCGGTGCGATCATCGGCCCGCTCGGTGACAAGATCGGCCGCCGTACCGTCCTGTGCATCGTGGTGCTGGGGATCTCGGCGGCCACCTTCGCCATGGGGCTGCTGCCGACCTACGCCTCGATAGGGATCGTGGCGCCGATCCTGCTCGTGCTGCTGCGCATGGTCCAGGGCTTCTGCGCGGGCGGCGAGGTCGGCGGGGCGATCACCTTCGTCGCGGAGGCCGCCCCGACCGCGCGGCGCGGCTACTACGCGAGCTGGATCCAGTCCTCGGCCGTGCTCGGGTTCTTCCTGGGCCTGTCGACGCCGACGGTGCTCAGCGCGGTCCTGCCGGGGGACGCCCTGGAGTCGTGGGCCTGGCGGGTCCCCTTCCTCGTCGCCGGACCGCTGGGCCTGATCGGCCTCTACATCCGGCTGAAGCTCGAGGAGACCCCGAACTTCAAGGAGCTCGAGGAGTCCGGCAAGGTCGCCGACAGCGTGACGCGCGAGGTCTTCGGCCGCAGCTGGGGCAACATCTTCCTGGCCGCCGGGATCGGTATCCCCCTCCAGATGGGGTACTTCATGATCCTCACCTACGTGCCCTCATACCTGAAGACCGCCCTGGACTACAGCTCGACCACGGCCTACTTCGCGACGGGCACGGCCATCGTGGCCGACCTCCTCGTCATCCCGTTCGCCGCGGTCCTGTCGGACCGGGTGGGCCGCAAGCCCGGCATGCTGGTCGCGGCGATCGCGTTCGTCGTCGGCGCGGTCCCCCTGTTCATGATGATCCAGGGCGGTGGGATCCCCGCGTTCGTCGCGCTCGGTATCCTGGGCGCGCTGCACGGCGTCTACCTGGGCTTCTGCGGTGCCGCCCTGGCCGAGATCTTCGCGACCCGCAACCGCTACGGCGGCCTGTCGGTCGGGCACAACATCGGCGCCGCGGTCTTCGGCGGGGCGACGCCGTTCATGGCGACCTTCCTCGTCGACCGGACCGGCAACAATCTGATGCCGGCGTTCCTCATCCTCGGCTGCTGCCTGCTCTCGCTCGTCGCGATCTTCGCGATGAAGGACAGAGCCGGCCAGCCGCTCGTCCAGGAGTGACCACCAGTACCAGGACGGCAATGACTCGGGCTCGGAATCCGCCGGATTCCGAGCCCGAGTTTCGTGGCGGCGCCCCAGCCTGCAGAGAACGGGGACGGAGTTTCCTCCGTCCGCGAGACCGCGTGTCCGATCTCGCCGAGGCGACAGCCCTGTCCCGCCGGGCGATCGTCACCTCGACGAAGTCGGCCGCCGGGTCGGTCACCTGGGCGGCATCGCCGGCGCGCCTGGTTCATTACGAGCGTGACCACGGCAGCGCGCGGACCATGGTGTCCTGGACCACGCCGTCGGCGTGCCCGACCACCTTGCGGACAAGGGGCAGGAACTCGTGCACGGGCCGCCGTGTGCCCCGGCCCGCGCGGCCATGACCAGCCGACGCCGGTCCGTCCGGAGATCCTCTGCTCGCGCACGGATGACAGAAAACCGCCACACTGCCCCAAATCCACGACGGTCGCGGCCCCGTCCCGTGGAAGGCGTGCTTGTCGCCTTGCTCGCATTTGGCGGCGCGTTCGTCCTCGATGTTGACGATGGCCAGCCACAGCGGCTTGACCACGGCGTCGTGGTGGGGAAGTGTCCGCGGGCCTTGGTGAGTTCAGCGACTCGATCCCGTTGGTGGTGCAGAGCAGCCTGCGGACCGGGCCGGTGAAGGCGAAGAACGGCGTGAAACGGTCCCAGGCGTCCTCGAACACCTTCACCGCCTGCGGATACCTGCGATCCAGATCTGTGCCCGCGAACTCGGCCAGGGCCTCCAGCGCGGCGTCGATCGCGGTGTAGACCTTCTTCAGCTCCTTGGCCACCGCGCCGGCATCGCGACGGGCGACCGGCCGCAGCGCATTCCTGATGAGATGGACCACACAGACTCCCGTTGTCAACCTGCGGGGCTGAAAAAGGCTGGTGGGATGGGGGCGGAGGCTGGACAGGCAAAGAGCCCGCGGAGCGGTGCGCCGCGCGGGTGGTCTTTGGGGCGGGGGTTAGGCCGCACTGTCGTCCTGCTTGGCGGTCAGGTACTTGTCGGGGTCATAGGGGACGTGGTCGGTCCAGCAGCGCCAGAGGACGCGGGCCCAGCGGGAGCTCAGGCCGCGCAGGGCGCTTCGCCGTGGCCGCGGGCGCGTGCGTCCTCGTAGGCATGTCTGGCCCAGTCGGCTTCACGGGTGGAGGTGAAGGCCCACCAGTCGATGGCATGGCGCATGCGCTTGTTCGCGGCGTAACGGAAGCGGACTTGGTGCATCCGGCCGGGGGCGCGGGCCGGGGCCAAGCCGGTCTCCGCCAGCAGCGCCGCCGGTCCGGCCGAAAGCCAGATCGTCACCTACCGACGGGTGAAAACGACCGGGTCGTCTCCGCGTTCTCCGCACTGATCGCCTCACCTGGAGCGCGCACCCACCACGTCCACCACCGCGCCAAGGGCGGACGGCACGCCGCCGCCCTCCGCCACCCACCACTGCCGCTTGACTCTTACGGCCATCGGATGTCTTGAGCCACTCTCGTCGGCGGCTGTGGCCGGCACGCGTGCCGTTGAATGAGCCAGCCCGGCGGGCGGCAGGTGTAACTCGGGCGACCCCTGGCCACAGGCTTGTTGATCTTGGCCGCAGACCGCGATCAACGCCACTGATCCAACAAGCTGGAGTCCTCTCTGCTCATTGCGGCTGACACAGAGAGGTGCCGAAACCGTCCAGTCACACATGAGCCGCTCGCCTGGTTCACCGGGGCTCGCGTCGTACGCCGGTCTTGCGCACGGTGACGTTGCCGGTCGCCTGTGCCCGGCAGGCGAGCCTGAATCGGGTGGGGTCCTGGCGGCGGGGGAGGCGGTCTTCGATGGTGGCGCGCTCCTCCTCATCGGGGGGAGTCAGGTGCTCGGTGCCGCTGATCACCTCGATGTGGCAGGCCGCGCAGGTCGCCTGGCCGTGGCACGCCGTGGGCCAGCGGTAGCCGAGGCGCCAGGCGGCCTCGATGATCGTCTCTCCGGGCAGGGGTTCGAGGTCGGCTCCGATGGGGTCGACGTGCACCACCGGCCTCCGGTGCTCTCCGGTCACGTCTCCGCTCCGGCGAGGCGCGCGGCGTGCTTCATGGCGATGTGGGAGAAGACGAAACTGGCGCCGATGCTCGCGCCCGCCCCTGGGTAGGCGCGGCCCATGAGGGACGCGGTGCAGTTCCCGGCGGCGTAGAGGCCGGGGATCGGGTCGCCGTCGTTGTCGAGGACGCGGGCGAACTCGTCGCACAGGAGGCCGCCGCTGGTGCCCACGTCGCTGGGATAGAGCTCGACCGCGTAGAACGGCGGCTTGTCGACGGGGGCGAGCGAGGCGTTCGGCTTGTTGCCGTAGTCGCCCTGGTACCGTTCGTGGGCGCCTTCGCCGCGACGGAACTCCGGGTCCCGGCCCTGTTCGGCCGCCGCGTTGAAGCCCTGCACCGTGGCGGCCAGCCCTGCCGGGTCGATGCCGCAGGTCTGGGCGAGTTCCTCCAGAGTGTCGGCCTTCCTCACGTAGCCGTTGGTGAGCCACTCCCCGGGAATGCGGGGCCGGAAGCCGAACAGGTAGCGAGCGCGGTGGCGGGCGTCCATGACGAGCCAGCTCGGGATGGCGTCGCCGTCGGTGTTGTGCGCGTACATCCGCCGGCCGGCCTCCATGTACGAGACCGCCTCGTTGAAGTAGCGCCGGCCGGCCCGGTCGACGATGATCGAACCGGGCTTGCAGCGCTCGGCGTTGACCGGGCTGGGGCGGCCGCCGGGCTGGACGGAGGCAGGGATCCACCAGGCCTCGTCCATGAGGTCGACCGCGGCGCCGATGCGCATGGCGGCCTGAATGGCCTCGCCGGTGTCACCGGGATTGGCGACGGTCCAGGTTCCGTCGTTGGGCTGCCTGGAGTACCGCTTGCGCATCTCCGGGTTGCGGGCGAACCCGCCCGAGCTCAGAAGCACGGCGTGGCGGGCGCGTATCCGCACGGTCTCGCCGTTCCGCTCGGCGACGACGCCCGCGACACGGCCGTCCTCCACGATCAGGTCGACCAGCCCGGTGCCCGTCCAGACCGAGGCGCCGCTCGCGAGGGCGGCCTTGAGGGTCTGGGCGACCAGTGCCGCGCCGTTGGCGAGCCGTCCCTCGCGCCTGAGCCGGCCGGCGGCGGTCCGGACGGCGACGCGGGCGGCGACGCCGGCGGCCCTCGGCCGCCGCTTGATGAGCTGCAGCGTGGCCGCCTCGCCCGTCATCACGACGATCCCGAGCGCGGCGGTCATGCCCGGCATCAGCGTGTCGAACCACGGCCCGAGTTCCCTGCCGGCGGTCACCGCGGGTTCGATGGAGCGACCGCGGACGCTGCCGCCGCGGATGCCCGCCACCCCCGCGTAGTAGTCGCTGTACCCCTCGCACCGGACGAACCGCAGGCCCCGCTCCTGGAGGAAGCGGACCATCTCGGCCCCTTCGGTCACATAGGCGGCGCGCCGCTCGCGCGACGAGGCGGGGCCGGCGTCGCCGACCACGGAGTCGAAGTAGGCCAGGGCGTCGTCCAGGGAGTCGGGGACGCCCTCGGCGCGCATGAGCGGGTTGTCGGGCAGCCACAGGACGCCGCCCGACATGGCCGTCGAGCCGCCCAGCAGCGGCTGCTTCTCGATCAGCAGCGTTTCCAGCCCGTTCGCCGCCGCGGTCAGGGCGCCGCACAGGCCGCCTCCCGATCCCACGACGACGACGTCGGTGACGTGCTCCGCATCGGACACGGTGAACCTCCGGGGGGACGAATCGCCTCAGCGGGCGAGGTGCCGGTCGAGTTCGACGTGCATGTTGCTGATCGCCCGCTCCCATTCGGTGGCGAGGCGGTGCTCGCGGTGGCCGCGGGAATGGACGCCCCGCTGCTGGCGGGCGATGTTGCCGAAGTCCTGGCGCGGGATCAGGCCCCAGTTGTCGGTGTCATCGGGCGCGAACCGGCCCTTGAGCGCGGCCCTGCCGGGTTCCTCGCCCTCGGGGTACATGGTCAGGGACCACACTTCGAACCGGCACTGCTCGGGGTCGTCGCCGTGGGGCCGGACCCGGTACGAGAGCGCGTTGCCGAACTGCGGAAGGATCATGAAGTTCGGGAACAGGAACACCTGGCCGCCCCACAGCCGCACGCCCTCCGGCGTCGGGCGGAGCGGGATGCCGGCGCCTTCGGCGTAGTCGAACAACGCCTTGATCGCGGCCGTGGCGAAGTCCTCGCCGGGCGGGACCCGGTTCTTCACCCCCCGGAAGACGTGCAGGTCGCGTTCGAGCGTCATCGCGTCCTGGCCCTCCCACAGCGTCCGAGACCGTTCCAGGAACGCCTCCGCGCCCCGCCCCTGGGAGACGCCGCCGGCCGTGGGGTCGAACCGGCCCTGGAACCGGGCGTGGCCGTTGCCGAAGGCGGTGTACTCGACGTTGCCGGTCGGGTAGTCCTCGCCCAGGCCGAAGGTGAGCTGCGGGTGCGTGGCCGCCACGTGGTAGCCCTCGTGGAACGCTTCCTGGGCCATCTTCCAGTTCGCGTTGAGGATGGTCTCCTTCCACCACCACACTCGCATGTGCTCGGCGCCGACCGCGTCCAGCAGTTCCGCCGCCGGTGACAGCGCCTCCCGCAGCGGGCGGGCGTCCGGGTCCATGTTGATCCAGACGCAGGCGCCCCAGGTGTCGACCTGGCACTCGCGCAGCCGGATGTCCTCCGGGCGCAGGCACTCCGGGGCGAATCCGTCCGCGCCGTACACGAAGGAGTTGCTGCCGTCGAGGTTCCAGCGCCAGCCGTGGAACGGGCACACGATCTGCTTGCCGGTGAGCCGCCCGGAGCCCTCGCACAGCTGCGTCGCCCGATGGCGGCACGCGTTGTGGAACGCCTTGACCGACCGGTCGTCCTGGCGCACCACCAGGATCGACTGGTCGCAGATCTCGTACTCGACGAAGTCCCCCGGACGCGGGATCTCCTCCAGCCGGCACGCCATCTGCCAGACGCGCGGCCACAGGTGCTCCTTCTCGAGCTCGAAGAACTCCCGGTCGTAGTAGCGCTCGCGCGGAACGCGCAGCGGGTCGCGCATCGCGAACGGGACGGGCCGGGGCTCGTGGGTGGCGGCCATCGGCATCAACCTCCTCTGCTGTGCGGATCAGCCCGGGGAACGGATCGTGCCGATCTCGGCGCCGATCTCGTAGACGGTCCCGACGGCGCCGCTCCAGTGCACCGTGCCGGACGCGCCGGCCTCGATCTCGGAGTCGACCTTGTCGGTCGCGATGACGAACAGCAGCTCGCCCTCCCGGGCCTCCCCTCCGTCCGGGACGAGGAGCTCGACCAGCTCCGCCTCGGAGATCGCGACCGAGACGCGCGGGATCCGGACCGTGAAGTCAGCCACGGGCACCCGCCCGAGCCGCCGGCGCCAGCGTCCGCTCGGCGGCCGCGACGACGCGGTCGGCGCTCGGATAGATCTGCGACTCCAGCGCGGGCGGCGCCGGGTTCGGTACGAACCGGGCCCCCACCCGCTCCACCGGAGCCTCCAGCACGTCGAACAGCTCGCGGTGCAGGATCGCGGCGATCTCCGCTCCCGGCCCGGCGAACCGCACGGCGTCGTGCACGACGACGGCCCGTCGCGTGCGGCCCACGGACTCGACCATCGCCGGCACGTCGAGCGGGACGAGGGTGCGCAGGTCGAGGACCTCCGCGCTGACGTCCCCGGCCTCGAGCGCGGCGGCCGCGTCCAGCATCTCCACCACGCCGCGGCCGTAGCCGATCAGCGTCACGTCGGTGCCCGGCCGCTTCACCTCGGCCTCGCCGAGCGGGATCGCGAACTCCGGGTCGACCGGCACCATTCCGCGCCGGCCCTGGAGCCGGATCGTCTCGACGAAGACGCACGGGTCGTCGTCGAAGATCGCCGAGGTGAGCAGGCCCTTGCCGTCGCGCGGGGTCGAGGGCACGATCACCTTGAGGCCGGGGATGTGCATGAACCACGCCTCCAGCGACTGGGAGTGCGTCGCCCCGGTGCCCAGGCCGCCGTAGACCTGCGTCCGCACCGTGATGGGCGCCGCGGTCCGCCCGCCGGTCATGAACCGCAGCTTCGCGCCGTTGTTGACGAGCTGGTCGGCGGCGATCCCGATGAAGTCCATGATCATGATCTCGGCGACCGGGCGGAACCCCTCCATGGCGGCGCCGACGGCCGCGCCGACGATCGCCGACTCGGAGATCGGCGTGTCGAGCACCCGGTCGGCGCCGTACCTGGTCGACAGCCCCGCGGTCGGGCCCGTGGCGCCCGGATCGGCGATGTCCTCACCCAGCAGGAAGACGCGCTCGTCGCGCGCCAGCGCCTGGTCCAGCGCGAGGTTCAGCGCCTCGCGCATCGTCATCCGTCGTTCTTCCACGTCCACCTCTATTCGGGGCAGTTCCGGGCGTCGGCGTAGACGTCCCGGTCGAGTTCGCCGGCCGGCGTGGCCGGCGCCGCCAGCACGGTGGCCAGCGCCTCCTCGACCGTCCTGACCGCGGCACCGTCGATCTCGTCGAGGTCGCGCCGGCCGCAGATTCCGGCCTTGATCAGGCGCTCCCCGAACAGGGGCACGGGGTCGGCGTCCATCGCGGCGGCCAGCCGCCCGTCCGGCATGTAGGCCATGGGGTCGCCGAAGTAGTGGCCCCGGAACCGGAAGGTGACGCAGTCGAGGAAGGTCGGGCCGCCGGTGCGCGCATGCTCCACGGCTTCGCCCAGCGCGGCGGTGACGGCGAGGGGGTCGTTGCCGTCGACGCGGACGCCCGGCATCCCGTAGCCGCCCGCCCGGTCGGCCAGCCGCTCGATCCTCATCGTGTGCTCGGTCGGCGTCGACTCGGCGTAGCGGTTGTTCTGGCAGAGCAGCACGATCGGCAGGTCCCACAGCGCCGCCATGTTCGCGGCCTCGTGGAAGGAGCCGGTGTTGGTGGCCCCGTCACCGAAGCTCGCGACGACGACCCGGTCCAGGCCCTTGCGCCGCGCGGCCATCGCCAGCCCCACCGCGACGGGCGGTCCGGCCCCCACGATTCCCGTCGACAGCATGACACCGGATTCCGGGCGGGCGATGTGCATCGTCCCGCCCTTGCCCCGGCTCGATCCCACCTGGCGGCCCAGCATCTCGCCGTAGATCTCCACCAGCGGCACGCCCTTGCCGATGAGGTCGTGCAGCCCCCGGTAGGTCGTGACCAGCTGGTCGTTCGGGCGGAGGCACACGCCCATCGCGGCGGCGATGGCCTCCTGCCCCCGTGGAGGCCAGTAGACGCAGACGAGCTCGCCCGAGGCGATCCCCTTGCTCAGGCGATCGTCGGCCGCCTTCATGAGCGTCATCAGCTCGTACAACCGGCGCTGCGGTCCGGAGCCGGCGGTCACCATCGATCATCAGCTGCCCTGTGAGGCATTCCCGTCCTCCTGGTTCACCCCGACGCGGTCTCGGATCATCATCAACACGGCCGGACCTCGGTTGTCTTTGCGCGCTCGGCCAACTGCTTGCCCCTTTCGGCCGCCGCGGTCGCGTGGCCGCCGCGGGCAATGATTTGGCCGGGCGCGAGAAGACGGGCGCGGGCAGACGCTCGATCCTGGAGAGCACAGCGACCGCGGACGGGCGGGAAAGAAGGACGGTGCGAACAGGCGTGCGAGCGAACGACTCGGTACGGCACCGCCCGTTCGCGGGCATGCCTCGCGCGGCGAGGCGCGACCGTGGATGAGGTGACCGACGCGGACGTCTTCGCCGCGTTCCCCACGGTGCCCATCGACCGGGACAACATCGAGCACTACCGCGGGCTGCTGGCACGGAGGCTGCTGATCAACCGCTGCTCGGAGTGCGGCCGCTGGGTGTACCCGCACCGGCCGCTGTGCCCGCGGTGCTGGTCCTGGGACGTGGTGCCGACCGAGGTGAGCGGTGACGGTTCCGTCTTCATGCTCACGCTGATCCATCAGGCGCGCGATCCTCGCGCGGACCCGGGGACGCCGGTGGCGGCGGCCGTCGAGCTCAGCGAGCAGCGGGGCCTGCGCTACCTGGCGCCGCTCGTGAACTGCCCGCTCGACGACATCGGGCTCGACATGCCGGTCCGGCTCACCTGGATCGAGCGCGACGGGCTCGCCCGCCCGGCGTTCGAGCCCGCTGAACGCGACCGAGAACGGGAGCAGGGATGGCCCGCAACCCGCTGAGGGACGGCATCGCCGTGGTCGGCGTCGGGTCGACGCCCTACGGGCGCGATCTCGCGCGCACGGAGTTGTCCCTCGGCCTCGAAGCGGCGATCAACGCCGTCCGGGACGCGGGCATCGGCCTCCAGGAGATCGACGGCATCTGCGGCAGCGCCATGGACCCCATGGCGGGCGGCGCCGGTTTCCTCGCGCTGCAGGGCGCGCTGGGGGTCGAGAGGGCGACGTGGGTCATGAACGGCTGGCTCGGCTCCTGTTTCGTCCACGCCGCCGAGGCCGTGTTCTCCGGGCTCTGCGACGTGGCGCTGGTGGTTCAGGTCTACACGCGCGGGCCGGGGATGTCGCGGTCCGCCGCCCAGGACCCGTTCCGGCGGCGGGCGGCCGAACTGAAGCGCGGCCCGGTCGGAAGGGGCGACTTCGCCCGCCGCTGGTTGCACAGCGCCGAGGTGTACGCCGCCTGGGCGGCGCGCTACATGCACGACTTCGGCGCGTCCAAGGACGTCTTCGGACGGCTCGCGGTGAACAACCGCACCCACGCCTCGACGAACCCGAACGCGCTGCAGCGCACCCCCATCACCATGGACGACTACCACGCGTCCCGGATGGTCTGGGAACCGCTGCGACTGCTCGACATGGACTATCCGGCCGACTGCGCCGAGGCGCTGATCATCACGACCGCCGAGCGGGCGCGGGATCTGCGGGCCAGGCCGGTGTACGTCGAGGCGATGTCGCTCGGCGGCACCCGTGTCGGCGAGTTCTACGAGAACAGCCTGGGCTGGACGGAGAACGCGGCGTGGGTGGCGATGGACGGCGCCTGGCGTCGCAGCTCACTCACGGTGGACGATCTCGATCTGTTCTTCCCGTACGACGGTTTCACCCTCAACGCCGTCGCGCTCACCGAGGCGGCCGGCTTCTGCGGGCCCGGCGAGGCGAGCGAGCTGTTCGAGTCGTCCTGGGACGCGGAGCGGAACATCCTCCGCCTGCGCGGGCGCACGCTGGTCAGTACCAACGGAGGCGGTCTCTCCCAGGGGCGCGCCGGCGGCTTCAACTTCTACGCCGAAGCGGTACGCCAGTTGCGCGGGACCGAAGGCGATCGCCAGGTCCCGGGGGCCAGGACGGCGCTGGTGTGCCCGGGCGGCAGCTTTTTCCATGAGCCCGCCGTCGTCATTCTCCGGGCCGACTGACACGGTTCCGCGTCCGCCGGCCGTCGCCGTCACACCGCCCTGGGGATGTCGCACTGGTGGGACCACCGCCGGACCGAACGCGCGGCCAGCTCGGCCGTCCAGGACTCCGCCGTCGCGGTGGCGGCGTGCCCGGTGCGGATCCGCCGGCGGTACGCGGTGGGCGTCTCGCCCGCGTAGCGCCCGAAGGCGCGGGTGAAGGCGCTCACGCTCTGGAACCCCACGGCCACTGCGATCGTGAGGACGTTCTCGTCGTCCTCGGCGAGCAGCGCCATCGACTTGAGCAGCCGGCTTTCGAGAAGGTACTGGCGCCAGGACATGCCGGTCGCGGCGGGGAAGGCCCGCCGCAGCGTTCGCTCGGAGGTCCCGACCGCGGCGCAGACCCGCTGCAGGGTCACCTCGGCCAGGTTCTCGTTGGTGTAGTCCATGGCCGCGGCGATCAGCGGGTCCCGGGTGGTCGGCAGGCACAACGGGGTCTCGTGGTCCAGCCATTCGACGACGAGGTAGGCCAGCGCCTCGAAGAAGGCGCCGGCCATCGGGTCGGTCGTCTCGCGGCCGATCGGCCACCGCTTGGCGTAGAGGATCATCTCCCGGATCACCGGTGCGGCGGCGAGGATCCTGACCCGGTCGCCCGCCGCGAGCCCCATCTCGGGGGCGAAGAACACCGAGACCGCCTTGACGTGGGTGAGGGTGGTGCTGTGCTCCACGCCGGCGGGGATCCACACGGCCTGCTGCGGTGGCAGGAGGTAGCGCGCCGTCGCCGTCTCCACCTCGGCGATGCCCTCGAAGGCGTACTGGAGCTGGTGGAGGTCGTGGGAGTGCCAGCCGGTCACCGCCTCCGCACCCACTTCGAGGGAGTAGGCGCCGGCCTGGATCGTCGGGTTGGCCGGAAGAGACAAAGGAGCGTCCCACTGTGCAGGGGTGGCCATGAACGGACCGTACCCCAGCTCCTGTCCGGAAGCGACCGCCCGGTTTCGCGCGTCCGGCCAGCCGCGCCGGGCGGGGGACCGGGTTGGCCGTGCAGGGCAAGGATTTGGCCGAGCAAGCCGAGACACCCGCCGCGGCACCGCCGGATCCTGGGAGAACGACGGCGAAGGCACGCCGTGGAAGCGATGAGCAGGAGGTCGATGTGCCGGCCACGGTCGATCTGATCATTGATGCGGACGCTCACATCACCGAGCCGCCGGACGTGTGGACGGCCCGGGTGCCCGCGCGGTACCGCGACGAGGTTCCGCAGGTGGTGCGCCAGGGCACGGCCGACACCTGGGTGCTCCACGGGGAGCGGCTCGCGCCGGTCGGCGCGACCGCCGTGGCCGGTTGGCCGACGTTCCCGCCGGACTACCCGCAGACCTACGAGGACTGCCATCCGGGGGCGTACCAGGCGGACGCGCGGTTGCGGTACATGGACGAGGCGGGCATCTGGGCCCAGGTGCTCTACCCGAACGTCGGCGGCTTCGGCAGCGAGAACTTCCTGAAGCTGAACGGCGAGGAGCTGAAGCTGCTGTGCGTCTCGGCGTACAACGACTTCCTCGTGGAGTGGTCGTCGGCGGACGCGCGCCGGCTCCTGCCGGTGATCGCCACGCCGTTCTGGGACATCGACGCGACCGTGCGGGAGATCGAGCGCTGCGCGCCCCTCGGCGCCCGCGGCATCCTGTTCACCGGCGAGCCCCAGCGCTACGGGCTTCCGGTGCTGGGGGCGCCGCACTGGAACCCGCTGTGGGAGGCCGCGCGGGCGACCGGGCTGCCGATCCACTTCCACATCGGCAGCGCGGGCGACACGCTGGAGCTGTCGACCCCGGAACGCTACGCCGAGCACGGCATCGAGGGCGCGCAGGCCTACACGGCGGTGAGCCTGTTCATGAAGAACGGCGTGCAGTGCTCCGACCTGATCACCTCGGGCGTGCTGACGCGCTACCCGGAGCTGAAGTTCGTCTCGGTCGAGAGCGGGATCGGATGGCTCCCGTTCATGCTGGAGGCCACCGACTACAGCTGGCTGGGCGCGTTCCGGCCGGGTCGTGAGCGGCAGCCGGGGGACGTGCTGCCCTCGGAGCTGTTCCGGCAGAGCGTCTACGTGACGTACTGGTTCGAGTCGGTGGCGCCGACGCGCTACCTCGACCTGATGCCGCTGGACAACATCCTGTTCGAGACCGACTTCCCGCACGTCACATGCCTCTACGACAACATCCAGGAAACGATCGACTCCGGCCTCGGCCACGTCGAGGCCGGGACGCGCCGGAAGATCCTCTGGGAGAACGCCGCACACCTGTACCGGATCGAGGAGCCGCCGGAGTCGTGGCGGCGCGACCTGGACTCGCCGAAGGAGGAGGTCCGATGAACAAGGACGACATGATCCTGGTGAGCGTGGACGACCACGTGATCGAGCCGCCCGACATGTTCGACGGCTTCATCCCGGCCAGGTACGCCGACCGGGCCCCGCGGCTGGTGTCCGACGACGTCAGCGACAAGTGGGTCTTCGTTGAGGGCGAGGCGCGCAGCTCGGCGCTGAACGCGGTCGCCGGCCGCCCGCCCGAGGAGTACGGCCTCGAACCGATGAGCCTCAAGGAGGTCCGGCGAGGCTGCTACGACGTCCACGAGCGCGTCAAGGACATGAACGCCAACGGGGTGCTGGGCTCGCTCAACTTCCCCTCGATGGCCCGGTTCTGCGGGCAGTTCTTCGCGAGCCGCGCCAAGCAGGATCCCGACCTCGCGCTCGCCGTGGTGCGCGCGTACAACGACTGGCACATCGAGGCCTGGTGCGGCGCCGAGCCGGGCCGGTTCATCCCGTGCACGATCCCGCCGATCTGGGACCCCCACCTGATGGCGGACGAGATCCGCCGCACCGCCGCCAAGGGCTCGCACTGCGTCAGCTTCTCCATGAACCCGCACGCCCTGGGCCTGCCGTCGCTGCACAGCGACCACTGGGACCCGTTCTGGGCGGCGTGCCAGGAGACCGGGACGGTCGTGACCATGCACATCGGCTCCGCGTCGGTCGACGTGCAGACCTCGCCGGACGCGCCGATGAACGTCCGCATCACCTGTTCCGGCATCAACATCTACTCCACCGCCGCCGACCTGGTGTGGTCCCCGATCTTCCAGAAGTTCAGGGGAGTCAAGGTCGCGCTCGCCGAGGGCGGCATCGGGTGGATCCCCTACTTCCTGGAGCGGGCGGACTACACCTACGAGCACCACAAGGCCTGGACGCGTCCCGACCTCGGCGGGCGCCTGCCCAGCGAGGTGTTCCGCGACCACATCATCACGTGCTTCATCGTGGACTCCTTCGGCGCCCGCAACCTCGACGCCCTGAACGAGGACATGGTCACGTGGGAGTGCGACTACCCGCACTCCGACAGCACGTGGCCGAAGTCCCCCGAAGTGGCCCACGCCATGCTGGACGGCCTCACCGACGAGCAGATCGACAAGGTCACCCATCTGAACGCGATGCGGCTGTTCTCCTACGACCCGTTCTCGGTCCGCCCCCGCGAGCGGTGCACGGTCGGTGCGCTGCGGAAGGAGGCCGAGGGCCACGACGTCTCGATCGTCGCCCGCGGCACCGCGGAGCAGAAGAGGACGACGGTCGGCGACTTCGTCGGCAGCGCGGGACGGTGACGGCGCTATGACGGCACGACCGCTGGACGGCGTGCGGATCGTGGAGGTCGCCTCCCACGTGTTCGTCCCCATGTCCGGGGCCGTGCTCACCGAGTGGGGCGCGGAGGTCGTCAAGGTCGAGCACCCGGAGACGGGTGATCCGTACCGGGGGCTCGTCACGGCCGGCATGCGCAAGCTCCACCACGGCGCCGACGTCCAGTTCCAGACCACCAACCGCGGGAAGCGCTCGGTCGGGATCGACCTGAAGAACCCGGACGGCAGGCGCCTGCTGTCCAAGCTGCTCGCCTCGGCGGACGTGTTCGTGACGAATCTGCGCCCCGGCGGGCGCCGGAACCTGCGCATCGACGTCGAGGACGTGCGCGCCGACAATCCGTCGATCATCTACGTGAGCGGCACGGCGTTCGGCCCCCGCGGGCCCGAGGCCGGCCGGGGCGGGTACGACTCGGGCGCGTACTGGGCCCGCAGCGGAATGCAGCAGCTGTTCACCAGGCCCGGCGACGAGTGGCCGGCCTCGCCCAGGCCCGCGTTCGGCGACGTGGTCGGCGGGCTGACCATCGCCGGGGCCATCGGGACCGCGCTGTACCGGCGCGCGACCACCGGCGAGCCGTCCACCGTCGACACCTCCCTGCTCGCCGCGGGCCTGTGGCAGGTCCAGATGGACGTGATCAACGCCTGCGTCAGCGGGCCGGGGGCCGTGCGGACGCCGCCGGACCGCTACGAGGTCCCCAACCCGCTGATGCAGGCGTACCGCACGGCCGACGGCCGGATCATCGCGCTGCAGATGCTCGCCCCCGAGCGCCGCTGGCCGGATCTGTGCGAGGCGATCGGCCGGCCGGAGATGGCGGCCGACCCGCGTTTCGCCACCATGGAGGCCCGGAAGGAGAACGCCCGGGCGTGCGTCGGGTGGCTCGAAGGCGTCTTCGCCGAACGCGACCTCGACGAATGGTGCCGGGTGCTCGCCGGCTTCGAGGGCGAGTGGGTTCCGTCGGTGCGTCCGGACGAGCTTGCGGACGACCCGCAGGTGCGGGCCAACGGCTACCTCGCCGACGTCGACCTCGGTAACGGCCACTCGGTGCCCATGGTGGCGGCGCCCGTGCAGTTCGACGGGCACCCCGGCTCTCCCGCACGCGCCCCCGAACACTGCGAGCACACCGAATCGGTGCTCCTCGAGCTGGGTCTCTCGTGGGAGGAGATCGGCGCGCTCAAGGACGGCAAGGCGATCAGCTAGAACGGAGGCCGATGAAGCTTCTCGCACGCGCCGTCCTCGGTGACGGCTGCCGCTTCGGCGAGGTGGCCGGAGACCGGTTCCTCGTACTGGAGGGCGACGTCTTCGGCGAACCCCGCCGGAACGGGCGGTCACTGCCCAGGAAGGACCTGGCGCTGGGCCCGCCACTGGCCGGTGTGCGGCTCGTGAACGTGATGGGCGGGTTCCTGGAGCCGGGCACGACCCGGCCTCCGGAACGGCAGCCGCTGTGGCTGCCCAAGGCCGTGAACTCGGCCGGCGGTGACGGGGCGGAGATCGTGTGCCCGTCGATCCTGACCGGCCCGATGCAGATCGAGTCCGAACTCGCCGTCGTCGTGGGCCGGCCGTTGAGCAAGGCGTCACCGGCCGAGGCACGGCAGGCGATCTTCGGGTGGACCGTGTTCAACGACCTGACCGCCCCCGAGTACGGGGCACTCGGGTTCTGGGCGGTGGGCAAGTCGATCGATGGATTCGCGTCATGGGGGCCGTGGATCCGCCGCGACCTGACCGAAGAGCGGGTCATGGAGGGGCTCGCCATCACCGCCACGGTCAACGGCGTGCGGGTCCAGTCGGGGAACACCAGGTACTTCTGCTTTTCCCCGAGCGAGATGCTCAGCCACATCAGCCACCGGATCAGCCTGTTCCCGGGCGACACGGTCGCCCTGGGCACCCCGCCGCCCGCGGCCGACGTCGCCGTCGGCGACCACGTCGCCTGCGAGGTCGAGGAGATCGGAGTGCTCCACAACCACATCGTCGCGGAGCCCTGAGGAAGCGCCCCTTCACCGTCGCGGACCACCGCGCCGACCACGACGACCGCTCACCTGCCCGACCGCGCCTCTTGAGCATCCTGCTCGTGATCGAGCTCTTCGAGACCACGATGGCGATCGCGGCCATCCCCACCTTCATGAGGGTCTTCGACGCCGACGCCGCGGCGGTCGGCTGGACCACCGCCGGCGTCGCCTCGGCGACATCTTCGGCCGCAAGAACGTTTACCGACCGCAAGCTGCTGCTGACGACGCTGATCCTGCGCGAGACGCCAGGCGGCAAGTCGGCCTGGGTTGGCTCCCCGGTTGGCTCCCTTCGGCCCAGAACACGCGCCTGACCAGGACCTGGCGATTACCGGGGAGGTAATCGTCGGCATGACCAGGGGCGGATAGCGTCGGGTTCGTGACGACGATGACGACCTCACTCAGTGATGTGCGGCCGGTGGGCGAGCAGTTGCGGGCCTGGCGGCAGCGGCGCCGGCTCAGCCAGCTGGAGCTGGCCTCGGACGCCGATGTCTCCACCCGGCACCTGAGCTTCGTGGAGACCGGGCGGTCGGCGCCCAGCCGCGAGATGGTGCTGCGGCTGGCCGAGCACCTGGACGTGCCGCTGCGCGACCGCAATCTGCTGCTGGTGGCGGCCGGGTACGCGCCCGTGTACGCCGAGACCTCGATGGCCGAGCCGCGGATGGACTCGGTCCGCGCGGCGCTGCGGCAGGTCCTGCGGGGGCACGAGCCGTACCCGGCGGTGGTCGTCGACCGGTTCTGGAACCTGATCGACGCCAACGCGGCGTCCGCGTTCTTCATGGAGGGCGCGCCGCCCGAGTTGCTGGAGCCGCCGCTGAACGTGCTGCGGCTGAGCATGCATCCCGCCGGGATGGCCCGCAACATCGTCAACCTGGGGGAGTGGCGGGCGCACATGATCGAGCGGGTGCGCCGCCATGTGGCGCTCACGGCCGACCCGTCGCTGGCGCAGCTGTACCGGGAGTTGCGGGACTACCCGGGGGCGGAGGAGCCGGCGGCCGGCCCCGTCCCGGTGACGGCCGGGGACGGGGTCGTGGTGCCGCTGCGGATCCGGTCCGGTGACAGCGAGCTGTCGTTCTTCAGCACGGTCGCCACCTTCGGCACGCCCATCGACATCACCGTGGCGGAACTGGCGATCGAGTCGTTCTATCCGGCGGACGAGGCGACGTCGGTGTTCCTGCGGGAGCGCGCGGGCTGGTGAACTCGGCCTCCAGCGGGTCGTGGTGGATGCGGGCGGGCGGCACGTCCAGCCGGTGGAGGGCGTCGACCGTGCTCCTGACCATCTCGACCGGGCCGGCGACGTAGACCTCCCGCTCGTCCAGGCCGGGGACCTCGTCGAGGACCGGCGGCCCGTCGGAGATCATCGGGGTGATCTGGAGGCGGGGGTAGGCGGAGGCCAGTGCCAGCAGGTCGGGCAGGTCGTAGAGGTCGCCTTCGGTGCGGGCGGCGGCCACCAGGTGGACGCCGCGGTCGCGGGAGGAGACGGCGACCCGCTCGGCCATCGCCTTGAGCGGGGCCAGCCCGGTGCCGCCGGCGACGAGGAGGAGGTCGCGGCGCGAGCCGGGGTCGAGGGTCATGCCGCCGAGCGCGGGCCCCAGCAGCACCGAGTCGCCGGGACGGGTGTGCCGGACCAGCGCCCCGCTGACCCATCCTCCGGGCACCGCGCGCACGTGCAGGCGCAGCGTCCCGTCGGGGCGGGGCGCCCCGGCGAGCGAGTAGGGCCGCCAGATCCGCGGCCACCGCGACACCTGCACGGGGACGTACTGCCCGGGCTCGAACGGCAGCGGGCGGGCCGGGCGCAGGGCGAGCACGGCCAGGTCGCCGGAGCGGCGGTCGTGCCCGGTGACCTCGGCGACCCACCAGGCGGGGGACCGCTCGGCGTCCCGTTCCGCCGCCGCGATCATGATCTCGGCGGCGGAACGGTAGGCGGCGGTCCAGGCTGCCTCGGCCTCGGGCGTCCAGACCGTCCCGCCGAACTTGCGCAGCGTGGCGATCAGGGCCGTGCCGACGGCGGGGTAGTGCTCGGGCAGCACCCCGTACCTGCGGTGGCCGCGGCCGAGCCGGCCCAGCGTCTCGGCCAGCGCGCCGGGGCTGTCCGCACTCCAGACCATGGCGGCCAGGGCGTGGAAGAGCCGCCGGCGCTGGACGTCCATGGCGGGCGGGAACAGTGTTCGGAGACGGGGTTCGGCGGCGAACAAACGGCCGTAGAAATAACCGGCGGCGTCATCCGCGACGGGTTCCAGCCAGGTAAAGCTTTCTTTGATGATGTGCGGTTCCCAGGACATTCGCCAAGCTCGCCTCCCGGCCCTTTTCGGTCATCGGCTCGCGGGTTCCGCTGATTCCGGCGCGCGCGGGGTGCCCGGCTCGCTGAGATTCTCGCACCGGAAGAGCCTGGTCCTCAACACGTTCGGCGGAAGGATCACCGCGTCGTGACGCTGGGTGAAGTGATCTGGATTCTCCGTGACGGGGCCGTATTGCGGCGGGCGAAGAATACTCGTCGGTATCGGTGGGATGCCGGCGACTCGGTGATCAAACGCGGATAAATGCCATGAAAGGAAGGGGGAATGGGTGTGTTGAGCGTTACCTGCCCGCTGATGTCCGGGGCCTGTTGTCATGGGGGAGAGTTCTCTACCCTTGGAGGAGATTTCTGATTCGCCGGTCGAGGCGCGCGGCCGCCGGCGTGCGGGAGCGGGTCCGCCCGCGGCGGCGGCGACCTAGGCCCATCGGCCTGCGCGTGTCAAGGACGTGCGGCAGGCTGGCCCGTACGAGGCCGGGGGAGGGCCGGTCCGAAAACCGGGGTCATGCGACATGATGACCCGCGAGGCGGTGCGACCACCGCACCCGTGAAACGAGCCGTGGCCGGCGCACAACGGGAGGGACCAGGCATGCGAGAGGCGACCCGCGGTGCTCCGGGCGGTTCCGGCGACGCCGCCCACGCTCCACCGCTGATCGGCATCACGAGCTATCTCGAACCGGCCCGCTGGGGAGTGTGGGTGCGGGAGGCGGCGCTGCTGCCCGCGCCGTACCCGCGCGCCGTCGAGCGCTCGGGCGGCTTCCCGGTCATGCTGCCGCCGACCGCCGGCCTGCGCGGGCTGGACGCGCTCGTGGCCCGGCTGGACGGGATCGTGTTCGCCGGCGGCGGCGACGTCGACCCCGAGCTCTACGGCGCGGAGCGGCACCACGAGACCGGCCCGCCGCAGCCGCAGCGCGACCGCTTCGAGCTGGCGCTGATCCGCGCCGCGATCGACGCCGACCTGCCGTTCCTGGCGATCTGCCGGGGCATGCAGGTGCTGAACGTGGCGCGCGGCGGCTCGATCATCCAGCACCTCCCCGACGCCGTCGGCCACCAGGGCCACGCCCCCAGCCTCGGGATGGTCGGGCACCACCGCGTGCAGATCGACCCGACCAGCACCCTGGGCAAGATCCTCGGCGACTCCTCCGACGTGCCCACCTACCACCACCAGGCCGTGCACCGCCTGGGCAAGGGGCTGACCCCGGTCGCCCGCGCCGACGACCACGTCGTGGAGGGCCTGGAGCTCCAGGGCCACCGGTTCGGGCTGGGCGTGCAGTGGCATCCGGAGGAGGGCGACGACCGCCGCCTGTTCGAGGCGCTGGTGGCCGAGGCCTCCGGACGCTGACCCGGTGGCGCCGTTGCATCCGCAGACGCGCAGGTACCTGGAGTTCCTGCGGGCCTGGACGGAGCCGGAGGAGGCCGCGAGCGCGGACGCCCGCGACGGTACGGACGGGGACTGGTGGGAGCGGTCCATCGAGAAGATGCGCCGCCAGGTCGGCGCCGTGCTCCCCCTGGAGCGCCGAGAGCTGCCCGAGGTGCGGGATGTGACCGTGCCCGGCGAGGACGGCCCCGTGCCGCTGCGGCTCTACCGTCCCGAGGGCCGCTCGCCGCTGCCCGCGCTGGTCTACCTGCACGGCGGGGGATGGGTGGTCGGCGGGCCCGAGAACGTGGACGCCGCCTGCCGCGAACTGGCGGCAGAGGCCGGCTGCGCGGTCCTGAACGTCGACTACCGGCTGGCGCCCGAGCATCCGTTCCCGGCCGCCGTCGAGGACGCCTGGGCGGTGACCTCCGCCGCCATCGCCGAGCCCGGGCGGTTCGGCGTGGATCCGCGGGCGGTGGCCGTCGCCGGTGACAGCGCGGGCGGCAACCTGGCCGCCGCCGTCGCGCTCATGGCCCGCGACCGGGGCGTCCGCCTGGCCCACCAGTTGCTGGTTTACCCGGTGACCGACACCGCCATGGACACCCCGAGCTACGCCGCGTACGGCCGGGGCTACGGCCTGGACGCCGAGGGGATGGCCCGCAACCTGGAGCTCTACCGCGGCGGCGCCGACCCCGCCGATCCCCGCCTGGCGCCGCTGCGCGCGCCCGATCTGGCCGGGGCCGCGCCCGCCACCGTGATCACCGCCGAGTACGACGTCCTGCGGGACGAGGGCGAGGCGTACGCGCGCCGCCTGACGGAGGCCGGGGTCCCGGTGGAGCTGCGCCGCTACGAGGGCGTGGTGCATTCCTTCTTCCTGCTGCCCGATCTGTTCGACGCCGGGGCTGAGGCCATGGAGTTCGCTGTGCGACGATTGCGCGCGGCGTTCGCCGCCTCGCCCCGGCGTGACAGCGCCGTGTGAGCGGCGGGCGGCGGACGCGGGAGACGCCGAGCGAGCGGGAGGAACGGCATGGGCGACGCCCGGGACGGCAGGTACGGCGCCTACGAGCGGCTGAAGATCGACTGGGCGGGGCCCGGGATCCTGCGGATCACGCTGAGCACGCCGGGCAGGCTCAACGCCGTGGACGCCGCCGGCCACCGCGAGCTGGCCGGGATCTGGCGGGACGTGGACGCCGACGACGAGGTGCGCGCGGTGCTGGTCCGCGGCGAGGGCACCGCCTTCTCGGCGGGCGGCGACCTGGCCATGATCGAGGACATGATGGACGACCACGCGGCCCGGGCCCGGATCATGCGCGAGGCCCGCGACATCGTGATGAACGTGATCAACTGCTCCAAGCCGGTGGTGAGCGCGATCCAGGGCCCGGCCGTGGGGGCGGGCCTGGCGGTGGCGCTGCTGGCCGACATCTCGGTGGCGGGCCGCTCCGCGAAGATCATCGACGGGCACACCCGGCTGGGCGTGGCGGCCGGAGACCACGCCGCGATCGTGTGGCCGCTGCTGTGCGGGATGGCCAAGGCCAAGTACTACCTGCTGCTGTGCGACGCCGTGACCGGCGAGGAGGCCGAGCGGATCGGCCTGGTGAGCCTGTGCGTGGACGACGACCGGGTCCATGAGCGGGCGCTGGAGGTGGCGGGCCGCCTCGCCGGGGGCGCCGCCGAGGCGATCCGCCACACCAAGCACGCGCTCAACAACTGGCTGCGGCTGGCGGGCCCGTCCTTCGACGCGTCGCTGGCGCTGGAGTTCCTGGGCTTCACCGGCCCGGACGCGCGCGAGGGCGTCGCCGCCGTCCGCGAGAAGCGCCCGCCGAGGTTCACCTGACCGCGTCGGCCTGAGCGTCGGCGCGGTCAGCCGAAGCGCTTGCGGAGGGCGCCGATGCCGGTGGCGTAGATGCCCGTGGCGAAGGTCTTCTCCATCGCCTCCCGGTCGGCCGGGTCGGTGCTGAACTCGCCGGACCACTCCACGAACGACTGTCCGGTGTCGGTCACCGGCGCCACCCGGATCCGGCTGCGGCCCTCCCGCACCGGCAGCGGGCATTCGAGGACGTCGTAGGTGTAGGTGCGGCCGTCGTCGTCCAGGCTGCTGAGGCGTTCGCGGAACACCGAGTCGCCGGGGCCGATCAGGCGGCGCACGCAGCCGACCCGGTCGGCGGGGCCGCCGTCCTCGATGACGCCGGTCTCCACGCCCGGCATCCATTCCGCGAGGTTGGCGAAGTCGCGCAGGTAGGACCACACCTCGTCGGCGGGGGCGTTGAGCACGGCGCTGGCGTAGGAGCTGGCGTGGGACTCGGTCATGGGACGTTCTCCTCGGCTGCGAGAGAGCGCGGGGCGGGGTGGAAGATCGCTGCGTCCCATGCTGGGCCTTGGGTGTGATCCAGGCAACACCTCCGGGGGGCGTTCACCCGACCGAATGTGATTCGGAAAGATGGGGGCCCGGTCCCGCCCTCGGGAGGATCGCACGTGCTGCCCGGTGATCTGGCCCATCGCGCCGCCGCGCTCTGGCCGGGCGGGTGACCGGGGTGGGTAGCGTACGGGCATGGCCCCGTCCCGCAGGACCCTGTTGCGCGCCGCCGTGCTCTCGGCGGCCGGCGCGGCGTCCCCCGCGGCCGCCGGGTGCTCCTCCGGCGACGGCGGCGGGACCGTGCTCAGGCTGGCCACCGGTGGCCGGGGCGGCCCGTACGAGGCGCTCGGCGCCCGGCTGGCGGCCGAGCTGCGCCGCCACGGCTTCACGGTGCGGGTCCTCCCGACCGCCGCCAGCGTGGCCAATCTCGGCCTGCTCGCCGAGGGCCGCGCCGACGTCGGCTTCGCGCTGGCCGACAGCGCCGAGGACGCCGTGCGGGTGCGGCGCCTGCCCGTCGCCGCCCTCGCCCGCCTCTACATGAACTACGTGCACCTCATCGTCCGGGCGGACTCGCGGATCAGGACCCCGGCGGACCTGGCGGGCCGTACGGTGTCGATCAACGCCGGCGGGTCCGGGACGGCCGTGACCGCCGAGCGGATCCTGGCCGCCGCCGGCGCCGCCCGCGCCCCGGGCCGCCGCACCCGCGTCCTCCGGCTGGGCCTGTACGAGTCGATCGAGGCCCTGCGCAGCGGCCGGATCGAGGCGTTCTTCTGGTCGGGCGGGGTGCCCACGCCCGCGCTGGAGGAGTTCCGGCGCGGGACGCCCATCCGGCTCATCGCCCTCGACGGCCTGGTGACGCCGCTGCGCCGGGCCCACGGCCCGCTGTACGAGGAGGCGTCGGTGCCGGCCCGCTCGTACGGCCTGAGCGGCCCGGTCGCCACGGTCGGGACGGCCAGCCACCTGGTCTGCCGCATGGGGATGGCCGCACGGCACGCCCGCGCGGTGACCAGGATCCTGTTCTCCAGCCGGGACCGGCTCCGGGTCCCCGACGCGCCCGGCGGCAGGCTGGACGAGCGCTACGCCATCGGCACCGGCTCGGTGCCCCTGCATCCGGGCGCCGCGGCCTACTACCGCTCCGTCTACGGCTGAGCGTCCCGCCCGTGCCCGTGGTCGCCGTTGGGGCCGCCGGGCAGGGTGAGGCGGACGACCAGCCCGCGCGGCCGGTTGGGGAGCAGCTCCAGCGTCCCGCCCGACCTGCCGGCCAGTTCGGCGGCGATGGCCAGGCCCAGGCCGCTGCCCGGGACGTTGGCGTGCTCGCCCGAACGCCAGAACCGGCCCAGCGCCTCCCGCCGTTCCGCCTCCGGCAGACCGGGGCCGTCGTCGGAGATCCGCAGCACCCGGCCGTCCAGCCGGACGGTCACCGTGCCGCCCTTGGGCACGAACTTGTGCGCGTTGTCCAGGGCGATGTCGGCGATCCGGGCGGCCGCGTCGGGCACGGCCGTCACGTGCGCCGTCTCCGGCAGGCTGGTCTCCAGCGCCAGGCCCCGGGCCGCGAAGACCTCCCGCCAGCCCTCCAGCCTCGGCCGCAACTCGCCGACGACCTCCACGTCCCGCACGACCGCGCCCGCCTCGACCCTGGCCAGCGCGAGGAGGTCCTCGACGAGGGCGGCCAGCCGGTCCACCTCGGCCAGGGCCTCCTCGTACTCGGCCGCGCCCGCCGCCTCCAGGTGCGGCTGGAGGTTCTCCAGGCGCAGCGACAGCACGGTCAGCGGGGTGCGCAGTTCGTGCGAGGCGTCGGCGACGAACGCGCGCTGCCGTTCCAGGGCGGCCGAGACCGCGTCGGCCATCGCGTTGAACCGCTCCTTGAGCCGCCGCAGCTCCGAGGGGCCCACGTCCGGGCTGGCGCGGGCCTCCATGTGACCCTCGGCGATCGCGCCGGTGGTGCGGTCGAGCTCGGTCACCGGCCGCAGGATCCAGCGCGCCAGCCCCCGGGCCGCCAGCGTCGAGCAGGCCAGCGCCGCCAGCGCGCCCAGCGCCAGGGCGCCCCACACCAGGCCCACGTCGCGGCGGGCGTGGCCGGTCGGGACGCGCAGCAGCACCGCGCCCGACAGCTGGGCGTCCCGGCCCGCCGGCTCGGCGATCATCACGGTGCCGGGTCCGAACGGGGTCACCGCCGGCAGGTCCTCGGTCGTGCGGCCCGACAGCGCGAGCCGGGTCGCGGTCCGGTCGTCGCCCGGCATCGCGCCCGCCTCGGCCAGCACCGCCCCGTCCCGGCCGCGGACCCGCACCGCCGCCCCGTACAGCTCGGCGTAGCGGGTGATCTCGGCGGTCAGCCCGGACAGGTCGCCCTCCCGGACCGCCTGGTCGGCCAGCTCGGCGAACCGGGTCGCGTCGGCGCGGCGGTCCAGCAGCAGCCGCCCGGTGCGGTGCGAGGAGTAGGCCAGGCCCAGCGGTATGGCCAGCCCCGCGATCACCAGCGCGATCAGGGCGGCGAACGTCGTGACGAGCCGCCGCCTCATGGCGCCCCGGTGCCCAGCCGGTAGCCGGTGCCGCGCAGCGTCTCCACCAGGCCCGGCCGGGCCGTCTTCGAGCGCAGCCCCGCGACGTGCACGTCCAGCGACCGGGACGCCGACAGCAGCGGATCGCCCCACACCGCGTCCAGGATCTCCTCCCGGCTGCGGACCACCCCCGGTTCCCGCGCCAGCAGCGCCAGCACGTCGAACTCCCGGCGGGTCAGGGTCACCGGCTCCCCGGCCACCGTGACCCGCCGGGTCTCCAGGTCGATCCGGACGTCCCCGGCCACGACCACCTGGTCGCGCACCGGCAGCGGCCGGGTCCCGCGCCGCGCCACCGCCTCCATCCGCGCCATCAGCTCCGCCGTGCGGAACGGCTTGACGAGATAGTCGTCGGCGCCCGAGCGCAGCCCGCGCAGCACGTCCCGCTCCTCGGTACGGGCGGTCACCACGATGATCGGCACCACCGACACCCGCCGCACCCGGCGCAGCGCCTCCAGCCCGTCCATGTCCGGCAGGCCCAGGTCCAGCAGCACGAAGTCGACGCCCCCCGCCAGGCGGAGGGCGTCGACGGCCAGGTGGGCGCGCACGATCTCATGACCGTGCCGGGCCAGCGCGGTGGTGAGCGCCCCGGCCAGCCGGTCGTCGTCTTCGACCAGGAGAACGCGCATGCGCCCAGGTTAGACGCGGCTCACACGCGCGCCGCCACCGGATCGGAGGCCCGGCCCGCGTCCTCGCCGCGCTCCCGGCGGGACAGCGCCGCGTCCCGGGTCTCCCGCATGAACAGGTACACCACCAGCGACACCGCGGCGCAGCCGGCGACGTACCAGTAGTAGCCCGACTCGATCTCGGCGTTCTTGAACCACAGCGCCACGTACTCGGCGGTCCCGCCGAACATCGCGTTGGCGATCGCGTACGGCAGCGCCACCCCCAGCGCCCGCACGTGGGTGGGGAACATCTCCGCCTTCACCACCGCGTTGATCGAGGTGTAGCCGGTCACGATGAACAGCCCGAGCAGCGACAGGGCCAGCGCCCCGGCGAACCCGTTCACCCCCGACAGCGCGGTCATCAGCGGCACCGTGCCCAGCGTCGCGCCGACGCCGAAGGTGATCAGCAGCGGGCGGCGGCCGATCCGGTCCGACAGCGCCCCGGCGGCGGGCTGGACGCACATGAAGACGAACAGCGCGCAGAAGCTCACCAGCGTCGCGGTCGACTTCTCCAGCCCGGCGGTGTTGGACAGGTACTTGGTCAGGTAGGTGGTGTAGGTGTAGTACGCCACCGTGCCGCCCATGGTGAGGGCGATGACCAGCGCGGCCTCCCTCTTGTACCGCAGCAGCTGGCGGATGGTGCCGCGCTCGGCGCCGGAGTGGCCCTCGCCGCCGTGCGCCTCCTCGTCGTAGGCCTCGGTCTCCAGCAGGTTGCGGCGCAGGTAGAACACCACGGCGGCGCCGAGCGCCCCGATGATGAACGGGATCCGCCAGCCGTAGGAGCCGAGCGCCTCCTCCGACATCGTGCGCTGCAGGACGATCTGCAGCCCGAGCCCGATGAGCTGGCCCGCGGTCATCGACACGTACTGGAAGCTGGAGGCGAACCCGCGCCGGCCGGGCGGGGTGGCCTCGGTGAGGTAGGTGGCGCTGGCGGCGTACTCGCCGCCGACCGACAGGCCCTGCAGGAGCCGGGCGACCAGCAGCACCGCCGCGCCGAAGTAGCCGACCGAGTCGTAGGTGGGGGCGATCGCGATCAGCAGCGCGCTGCCCGACATCAGCGTCACCGTCAGCGTGAGCGCCGCCTTGCGGCCCCGCCGGTCGGCGTACCGGCCGAGCAGCCAGCCGCCGATCGGCCGCATGAAGAACCCGACGGCGAAGATGCCGGCGGTGTTGAGCAGTTGCGCGGTCGGATCGCCCTTGGGGAAGAACGAGGCGGCGAAGTAGGTGGCGAAGCTGGCGTAGACGAACCAGTCGTACCACTCCACCATGTTGCCGACCGAGCCGCCGAGCACCGCCCTCCAGGGTGTGCGCGCGGGTGCCTGAGTCGTCACGGGGGGACCTCCTGCGGGAATCGTTGCAGGTGGGAGCCTCTCCGCCGGGGTGGCCTCCGTAAAGGGGGAGGGGGTGTTATCTAACCTGCGCTTAACACGGCGGAAACGGCGGCCTTCCGTTCCCGCCGTGCTCGGCGGCCCCGTGCGACCCGGTCCGGCCCGGCTCAGTACGATCGGGGCAGGCCCAGCTCGTGCTGGGCGATGTGGGCCAGCACCATCTCCTCGGCGACCGGGATGTTCTTGGCGATGCGCGCGTCCCGGAACATCCGCGCCACCGGGTACTCCAGGGAGTACGCCATGCCGCCGTGGGTCTGGAACGCGCGGTCGGCGGCCTGCCAGGAGGCGTCGGCGGCGGTGAGCTTGGCGACGTTGGCCTCCGAGCCGCACGGCCGTCCCCGGTCCCACAGCCAGGCCGCCTTGTAGGTCATCAGCCGGGCCAGGTCCAGCTGCGCCTTGATCTTGGCCAGCGGGAAGGCCACCCCCTGGTTGGCGCCGATCGGCTTGCCGAACGGCGCCCGCTCCCGCGCGTACGCGCAGGCGATCTCCAGGACCAGCTCGCCCGAGCCCACGCCCGCGGCGGCGGCCAGGATGCGCTCGGGGTTGAGGATGTCCCACAGGACGGCGAACCCCTGGTCGACCTGCCCGAGGACGCGGCCGGCGGGCACGCGGACCTCGTCCAGGAACACCGTGCTGGAGGCCACCGTGTTGGTGCCCAGCTTGGGGATCGGCTGGTAGGTGAGCGTGCCCTTGGCCACGGCCTCCTTGACGTCGACCAGCAGCACCGTGAACCCGGCGGTGCGGGGCTTGGCCTCGGCGGCCGGGATCGTCCGGGTGACCAGGACCATGTAGTCGGCCCGCTCGACCCCGGAGATCCAGATCTTCTGGCCGCTGACCAGGTAGTCGCCGCCGGGCTCGCGGCGGGCCTGGGTGGTGATGTTGATGGCGTTGCTGCCCGCGTCCGGCTCGGTGATGGCGAAGCAGGTCTCCAGCTCGCCGGCGGCGATCGCGGGCAGGAACTCCCGCCGCTGCTCCTCGGTGCCGTGCCGGGTGATGGTCAGGCCGCCGAACGCCGGGGTGAGCAGGTACATGAACGAGGCGGCGCCGCCCGCCCCGCCCGCCGCCAGGCTCTCCAGCGCCACCGCCAGCTCCAGCAGGCCCTGGCCCGCGCCGCCGTGCTCCTCGGGGATCGCCAGGCTGTGCCAGCCGCCCCGCACCAGCTCCCGCCAGACCTCCTCGGGCCAGCGCTTGGCGCCGTCGCACTCGTCCCAGTAGTCTTGGCCGTACCTCCCGGCGATCTTCGCCACGCCCTCGCGCACCGCGATCGCGCTCTCCGGCAGGTCGAAGTCCATGCGCGTTCCTCCGCAGCCTTGTCTCGCAGCCTGTCTCGCAGCCTGTCTCGCAGCCTTGTCTCGGCGGCCCGTCCAGCGGTCCGTGCGCACTACCGTAACCCACCGAGTAAGTGGGCACTGACGCAGGTGGTCCGGGACGTCGTCGGCGCACCGTCATCCCTTCACCGTCAGCAGCGGGCGCAGCTCGGCGACCGGGACGGCCACCCCGCCGCCGGCCAGCCCCGCCACCACCGGCCCGATGTCCTTGTACGCCCAGGGCGCCTCCTGCTTCAGGTCGCGCCGCCAGGCCGCCATCACGTCCGCGCGGCGGGCCACCACCGGGTCCCGGTGGTCCAGCGGCGTCACCACCCGGAACTCCCGCAGGAACGCCTCCAGCTCCGCGTCGTTCGCCCGCGCCGACGCGCCGCGCGGCACCCGGCGGCCGGCCCCGTGGCAGGCGCTGCCCAGCGTCCGGGGCTCGCCCAGCCCGCGCAGCACGAAGCTCGCCGCCCCCATCGACCCCGGGACGATCACCGGTTCGCCCCACATCGCGAACGGGCCGCCGACCGTGTCGGCGTGCCCGCCCGCGGGGGTGGCGCCCTTGCGGTGGACGACGCGGCCGTGCGCGAGGTCGCCGTCCGTGCCGCCGCCCTGTCCGCCGTCCTGTCCGCCGCCGTGCTGCCAGAACAGGTTGTGCGGCGCGTCGTACAGCGGGCGGGCGTCCGGCTCGCCGCACTCGGCCGCCAGCCCCGCGCGCATCGTCAGCGACAGGAAGAAGCGGTTCCCGAGCGCGAAGTTGGCGGCGTTGCCGAACGCGTCCAGGTAGCGCCGCCGGGCCGCGTCCGCCTCCGGGCGCCGGTCCGGCAGGAACGGCATGATCCCGTTGCGGGGACGGGGCAGCCCCGCCGGCCAGCCGGCGCGGAGCAGATCCAGCGCGGTGCCGCCGGCCTGGTGGCCCGGCGACAGCGACCCGCTGTGCGCCATCGTCACCACCGTGCCCGGCGCCAGGCCCCACGCGTGCGCCGCCGAGGCGTCGTGCACCCGCGCCACGTACTGCAGCTCCACGAAGTGGTTGCCGCCGCCGATCCCGCCGATGATCCCGTCGTTGCTGGGCTCCCCGGAGGCCCCGCCCGCGCTGCCGATCCAGTCGGCGAACGCGGCGGCGGTGCGGGCCGGGAACGCGCAGGCGTGCGCGCGGTCCACGCTGTCGTCGGCGTCGCCGGGGCGCAGCCCGGGCCAGCGGGCCGGGCCGGGCGCCAGCAGCAGCCCTGGCAGCCCGTCGCGCAGCAGCGCCTCGCGCTGGACGGGGGTGAGCGCGATCCGGCGGCCGCCCTCGAAGTACAGGTGGCGGAACCTGCGTTCGAGGGCGTCCAGGCGCGGCCGGACGGCGTCCACGTCCAGGGAGGTGACCTCCAGCCGCATGCCGCAGTTGACGTCGTTGCCGACCGCCTGCGGGATCAGCGCGTGTTCGGTCTCCACGACCGTGCCGATCGGGATGCCCGCGCCCTTGTGGAAGTCGGGCGTCAGCGCGAGCCGGGCTATGCGGGGCGCGGGGCCGTCGTAGCCGGGTGTGGCCTCGGCGAGCCGTTCGAGTGTCTCGGCGGTCTCCAGGACGGAGAGGACCTCGTCCACGGCCGCCGGTTCCAGGGGGACGTCCGGGCCCGCGCAGATCTCCACGGGGATGTCCCAGCGGTTGGGCAGGCGGAGCCAGTGGTCGTCGACGCGTTCCAGACGATGGTCTTGGCGTGCGTGCATGAGAGAGGGAGTTCCTTCGCTGCTGCTGGCGAACGGCCTGGAGGCAGGGGCCGATGGCATGGCAAGAGGGCGGGGCGGACCCGCCGTGGGCCTCCGGTTCAGCAGCCGCGAGGTGAGGACGAATCTAGCGCCGCCGGCCCAGGACGGGCCAGCGCTTTTCCGCACCCCGGCTCAGCACCGCATCCGGCTCACGTGTCGCCGGAGGGGGTTCCGCTGGAGGTGCCGAGGTAGCGCGTCACCATCCGGGCGATGAACTGCGCGACCCGTTCGGGCGGCTCGGACGGCAGCACCAGATGGCTCATCGTCAGCCGCACCGCCGCGTCGGCGATCTCCGCCATCTCCTCCCGCCGCATCTCCGGCCACTGCTGCAGCGCGTGGTCGACGATCCGCGCGCTGGCGGTGAACAGCACCGGCTCGGCCCGGGTCGTCAGCAGCGGCAGCAGCTCGTCGCCGCCCGCCCCGGTGAGCACCGCCTTCTTGATCGGGTCGTCGGCCGAGGTCTCCAGCGTGAACAGCACCGCCGCCTCGACCGCCGAGTACAAATCCTCGTGCTCGGACAGCAGCCGGTTGATGCCCTCCAGGTAGCGCTCGTTGTCGCGGACGACCACCGCCTGGGCCAGGCCCCACTTGTCGCCGAACTCGTTGTAGACGGTCTGCCGGCTCACCCCGACGGCCGCGGCCACGTCCCGCATCCGGACGCCCCGGTAGCCGCGCTGGACGAGCTGCTCGGCGGCGGCGTCCAGCAGGGCGTCCCGATGCGAAGGGCGAGCGGTGCTCATCGATGTTCCTCCAGGTGCCGGGGCTGAAGGCCGGTCCTCGCGCGTTCCGGGGCGGCCGCGGGGCCGCCCTCCGTCATTATCCTCCGGGTGCGGGCGGTGACGACGACCGGACACTGGACAGGCCGGTGCGGGACGAGCGCCCGCCGCGGACCACCCGGGACTGAACGGCGTTCGGCCGGGATGGTATGCAGGGGCGTGACGGCCGCGCGGGTGTCCGGCCGGACGACGGCGGCGGAGGAGGAAGGCCGGTGACCGCGAGCGCGATCCTGGTGGCCAACCGCGGCGAGATCGCGCTGCGGGTCCTGCGGGCGGCGGACGAGCTGGGCCTGCCCACGGTGGCGGTCCGCACCCGCGACGACGCCCCCTTCGCGCGGCTGCGCAGGGCGGGCGAGGTGCGGGAGCTGCCGGGCGAGGGCGCGGCGGGCTACCTGGACGCCGACGCGATCCTGGCCGTCGCCAAGGACGCCGGCGCCGGGGCGATCCACCCCGGATACGGGTTTCTCAGCGAGAACGCCGCCTTCGCCGCCCGCTGCGCCGCCGCCGGGATCACCTTCGTCGGGCCGCGCCCGGATCTGCTGGAGCTGTTCGGCGACAAGGCGCGGGCCCGCGCGCTGGCCGCCGAGGCCGGCGTGCCCGTCGCCCCGGGGACCGGCGGCCCCGTCACCCTCGAGGAGGCGCGGGCGTTCGCCGAGGCGCAGGGCGGCGCCCCGGTGATGCTCAAGGCCCTCGCCGGAGGCGGCGGGCGCGGGATGCGCGTGGTCGCGTCGCCGGACGAGCTGGCCGCCGCCTACGAGCGGTGCAGCTCCGAGGCGCTCGCCGCGTTCGGCGACGGCGGCCTCTACGCAGAACGGTACGTCCCGCGCGCCCGCCACATCGAGGTGCAGATCGCCGGGGACGGTACCGGTGCCGTCACCCACCTGTGGGAACGCGACTGCAGCCTCCAGCGCCGCCACCAGAAGCTGGTGGAGATCGCGCCCGCGCCCGCGCTGCCGTCCGCGGTGCGGGAGGCGGTGATCGGTGCGGCGGCGGGGATGGCCGGGCGCGTCCGCTACGACGGCCTGGGCACCTTCGAGTTCCTGGTGGCGGGGGAGGAGTTCTGGTTCCTGGAGGCCAACCCGCGCCTGCAGGTCGAGCACACCGTCACCGAGGAGGTCACCGGCGTCGACCTCGTCCAGGCGCAGATCAGGCTGGCGCTCGGGGAGGACCTGGCGGCGGTCGGCCTGGACGTCCCGCCGCCCCGGCCGCGCGCCACCGCGATCCAGGTGCGGGTCAACGCCGAGACGCTGGACGGCGACGGTATGCCCCGCCCCGGCTCGGGGACGCTGACGGCGTTCGCTCCGCCGTCCGGCCCCGGCGTCCGCGTGGACACCCACGGCCACCCCGGCTACGAGGTGGGCGCCCGCTACGATCCGCTGCTGGCCAAGGTCGTCGCGCGCGCCGCCGACCTGCCGGGCGCCGTGGCCCGGGTGTCCGGGGCGCTGGAGGAGTTCGAGATCGGCGGCGTGGAGACCAACGTCCCGCTGCTCCGGGCCGTGCTGCGGCACCCCGGCTTCGCGCCCGGCGGGTTCGACACCGGCTTCCTCGCCGACCACCTGGACGAGCTCCTGGCGGACCTCCCCACCGCGCGGCCGGCCGAGCCGGACACCGCCGCCGCGCCTGCCGGGACGGTGGCAGTCCCGGCGCCGATGCAGGGCACCGTGGTGAGCGCCGAGGTCGCCGAGGGCGACCTGGTGCGGGCCGGAGCCCCGGTGCTGATCCTCGAGGCGATGAAGATGGAGCACGTCATCCGGGCCGGGCGGGCCGGGATCGTGCGCCGGATCGCCGCCGCGCCCGGCGCGACCGTCGCCGAGGGCGCGCCGCTGCTTTTCCTGGAACCGGCCGACGCCGGCGGCGACCACGCCGAGGAGGAGGAGCGGATCGACCTGGACGAGATCCGCGCCGACCTCGCCGAGGTCCGCGCGCGCCACCGGATCGGCCAGGACGCCGCCCGTCCCGAGGCCGTGGCCAGACGCCGCGCCCGCGGGCACCGCACCGCCCGGGAGAACATCGACGACCTGTGCGACCCGGGCACGTTCACCGAGTACGGCGCGCTGGCCATCGCCGCGCAGCGCCGCCGCCGCTCCCTGGACGACCTCATCGCCCGCACCCCCGCCGACGGCCTGGTCTGCGGCGTCGGCGAGATCAACGGCGGCCCGGCCGTGGTGATGTCCTACGACTACACGGTCCTGGCCGGCACCCAGGGCCACCAGAACCACCGCAAGACCGACCGGATGCTGGAGCTGGCCGGGCGCCGCGGCCTCCCGCTGGTGCTGTTCGCCGAGGGCGGCGGCGGGCGGCCCGGTGACACCGACACCAGCACGGTCTCCGGCCTGGACGTGATGAGCTTCCACTCCATGGCGCGGCTCAGCGGCCGGGTCCCGCTCGTCGGGATCGCCGCGGGCCGCTGCTTCGCAGGGAACGCGGCGCTGCTGGGCTGCTGCGACGTCATCATCGCCACCCGCGACGCCAACATCGGCATGGGCGGGCCCGCGATGATCGAGGGCGGCGGGCTCGGGGTGTTCGAGCCCGAGGAGATCGGGCCGGTCGGCGACCAGGTGCCCAACGGGGTCGTCGACGTGGCGGTCGAGGACGAGGCGGAGGCGGTGGCCTCCGCCAAGCGGTACCTGTCCTACTTCCAGGGGCCCTTCCAGGGCTCCGCCGGCGCCTGGGAGTGCGACGACCAGCGGCTGCTGCGCCACGTCGTCCCGGAGAACCGGCTGCGCGCCTACGACGTGCGCCGTGCCGTCGGGCTCCTGGCCGACACCGGCTCGGTCCTGGAACTGCGGCGCGGGTTCGGCGCCGGGATGGTCACCGCGCTGGTGCGGATCGAGGGCCGCCCGACGGGCCTGATCGCCAACGACCCCGCCCATCTCGGCGGCGCCGTCGACCGCGACGCCGCCGACAAGGCCGCCCGCTTCCTGCAGCTGTGCGACGCCCACGGCCTGCCCGTCGTCTCGCTGTGCGACACCCCCGGGTTCATGGTCGGGCCGGAGGCCGAGCGGACCGCGACCGTGCGGCACTTCAGCCGGATGTTCGTCGCCGGCGCCAACCTGCGCGTCCCGGTCGTCACCGTGGTGCTGCGCAAGGGGTACGGGCTGGGCGCCCAGGCCATGGCGGGCGGCAGCTTCAAGGCGCCGGTGGCGACCGTGGCGTGGCCGACCGGGGAGATCGGCGGCATGGGCCTGGAGGGCGCGGTCCGCCTCGGCTACCGCAAGGAGCTGGAGGCGGCCGAGGACCCCGACGCGCTGTTCAGGGAGATGGTCGCCACCGCCTACGAGCACGGCAAGGCGCTCAACGCCGCCTCCGTGTTCGAGCTGGACGACGTCATCGACCCCGCCGACACCCGCCGCTGGATCACCGCCGCGTTCGCCGCCGCCCCGCCCGTCACAGGTCCGGCCGCCCCGGGCGCGGACTCCGCCGGGACGCGGCGCTGGATCGACACCTGGTGATCAATCGGTCTTCTGCCGACATTGCGGGGTTCGCCCACGCATGACCACCGATGATCGTTATACTTCCGGCCAGGCAAGGCTGTAGCGCAGCGGTCGTCGCGCCTTGCAGCGGGCTGGAGGACGTCGGTTCGAATCCGACCGGCCTTGCCGCCTACTTTTCGCCGGGACGGGTTCGGCCGCGGGCCGACTGGGACAGGGGAGCGCCGTTGCCGCAGGGGAGCACCGCCGTGCAGGCGTTCTCCGACCGGCGCCCCGAGCTGACGGCCCGGACGCGCAGGATCCGCCGGTTCGCCGTGCCGCGCTGGATGGTCGAGCGGGCCGCCGAGCGCCGCCTGGCCGGCGACTGGCGCGGCGCGTGCGCCGCCGCGAACATGGACGTCACCGTCGACCTGGCCGCGATCCGGGCCGAGCACGGCGCCGACGTCGCGGCCCGGGTCGAGGACGACCTGCGCCACCTCGTTCCCGACCTGGTCCGCTGGCACGCCCCCCGCGTGGGGCCGACGCGCACCACGCTCACGCCCGGCCAGGCGCTGGTCCTGAACGACTACGGCCTGCACGGCGAGAACGCGCCCCGCCTCCACATCACCCCCCACCGCTGGCTGTTCCAGGCGTCGCAGCGGATGACGCTGCACTTCGGCCCGGTCGTCATGCGCGACTCCACCCACATCTGCACCGACTACGTCCACACCGGTTTCTGGCGCGGCATCGTCCAGTCGTGGGCCGGGGCCCGGCACCTGTGGGACGCGCGCCACACCGGCGAGCTGCGCGAACGCTGCGGCGGTGACGCCGGACGCGCCCCGTTCCTCAACCCTGACGGCACGCCCCGCGCCGAAGCGGAACTGCCCACCGCCGACCCGGGCCCGGACGACCCCGCGGGGCACGCCGAGTGGGTCACGATGCTGCACGAGCGCGGCGAGGTGGAGGCCGCCTTCGCCGCCGCCGGCATCGAGCTCATCCTCGGGCCGCGGCCCGAGGGGTACAGCAAGTGGTACACCGTCGGGCCGCTCGACCAGCTCGCGCGGATGCCGCTGGCCCTGACCCGCCTCGAACCGGAGCTGCGGCGCCTGGGCGGCGGCCGCTTCCAGATCCCGTGGACCCAGCACTCGGCCGTCCTGCTCGACCACGACGGCGACCGGCGCCTGCGCGCGGGCGTCGTCGAGTTCGACGGCTACGACGAGAACGAGCATCAGGACCAGCAGGAACTGCACGAGGGCGAGGTCCTGGCGGAGGCGGTGTGGCGCCGCCTGCCCGACCTCGGCGCGCTGCGGGACGGGCGCCTGCCGCCGGAGTGGCTGCACCCGCTCGTCCACGACGCGCTGCTCCCGGGCCGCGAGGCGCGGGCGGGCCGGGACGATCTGCCGTGGGGCCCGCCCGAACCGCAGGCGCCCGCCCCCGTGCGGGTCCGCTGCCGCGGCGAGTGGCACGAGATCGGGTTCCGGGACGGCGTCCTGACGGTTCCGCACAGCGCGCAGGAGCAGGAGCGCGAGAAGGCCCTTGAGGCGCTCGGCGGCGACGTCGGCGGCTGCTTCGCCGTGCGGAAGGCGTGGCGCACCGGCAAGGGCAGGCTGCCCAAGACGCTGCGCGAGCAGCGGCAGGAGATCTTCGACCGGGCGCATCACGGCGACACGCCGGGCCTCGTGAAGCTCCTGGACCTGGGCATCGACCCGCACGTGCGCGACGGCTACGGGCGCACCCTGCTGCACCTGCTCCACCTGGTCGACTTCGAGACCCTGCTGCCCCGGCTCCTGGAGGCGGGCCTCGACATCGAGGCCGTGGAGCAGGGGGAACAGCAGCAGCCGCGCACCGCCCTGCACCGGGCCGTCGAACTCGACGGGTCGGTGGAGCTCATCAAGGCGCTGCTGGACGCCGGGGCGCGCATCGACCTCCTCGACGAGGAGGAGACCACCATCATCCGGCTCATCTGGCGGGCCGGGCGCCGCGACCTGGAGTGGCTCGAAGAGCGGATCGGGGAAGAGCACCCCGACCTGATGGAGTACTAGGGCCGCAGCGCCGGGACGCGCGGGCCGGCACGCAGGTCGGCGCGCACCTGGAACGGCGGGCCCGAGGCGACCGTCCGGCCCGACTCCAGGACGTACAGCTCGTCGCACACGCCCATCACCCGTTCCAGCTCCCGCTCGGCGACGACGACGGCCAGGCCCTCGGCGGCCAGGTCGCGCAGCAGCACCTCCAGCGCGCGGGCCTGGCGCTCGGACAGGTCGGCGGACGGGTCGTCGAGCAGCAGCACCTTCGGCCGCGTCGCCAGCGCGCGGGCGAGCTCCATGAGCCGCACCACGCCGGGCGGCAGCCGTCCGGGGGAGTCGGCGGCGTGCCGGGCGATGCCGACCCGGGCGCGCAGCGCGTCGGCGGCGCGGCCCGCCTCCAGCCGGGC
>NZ_JBHSON010000021.1:0-127268 GCF_042656285.1 Actinomadura rugatobispora
GCGCGAACGGCGTGAAAATCTCACCCGCGAAGTCCTCAAGACGGCCACGAACCTCAGCCAGCTCAGCCGGAGTCACACCAAGATCATCCCATATGATACCGAACTAACAAAGTCCTACTAGGGAGCGGCTTGGCCTTCCGCGTCCTCACGGAGGACCTGCTCGCGGAGGATGTCCGCGTGGCCGCAGTGCTGGGCCAGCTCACGCAGCATGTGGAGGTAGACCCAGCGCAGTGGAAGCGGGCCCCGGCGGTTGCCCCGCACGAGGTCGTCCAGCGCCAGCTCCGCCGTGGCCCGGCGGGACGCCGCGCACGCCTTCCGGTAGGCCCGCTGGACGGAGGCGATCGTGTCACCGTCGTCGAGATCGTAGGACTCGTCGGGCGAGTCCGGAATGCCGATCTCGGCCCGCGACCGGCACGCGACCGCCTCGTCGAACCAGACCTTCTCCACGAACGCGGCGTGCTTGACCAGCCCCAGCAGCGTGGTCTTGGACGCGACCAGCGACCGGCGCGCCTGCTCCTCGGTCAGCCCGTCCAGGCTGTCGTGCAGCGCGGACCGGTGCTCATCGAGGAACGTCTCGAACTGATCGCGGAACGGCGCGTGGAAGACCGCGGGTTCCATCGACGGCATGTCGACCATGACCGCAACGATAGAGCCGCGGTGAGTTCACCCTGGCGCCCCTGCCACCCTTAACCCTCAGTATTCGACATATCACTCAGCGGGCTCGATGCCCGACACTCGGTGGTCGTACCGAGACTGGAGGGTGTCGTGGTCATGGGAGCGACGGGGGCGGCGCGCACGGCCGAGGCCGCGGCTGCGCCGGGCGGGTGGTCGGCGGCGGGCGAACTGCCGAAGGCCACGTGGCTGGCCACGAACACGGCGGTGCTGCTCGGCGGCGGCGAGGTCCTGCTGGCCGGCGGCGAGGACGCGCGGCGCAACGCGTTCGGCGAGGCGACGGTGTACGACCCGGCCGCCAACACCTGGACGCCCACCGCGAGCCTCACCACGACCCGCAGGCTGCACACGCTCACCCTCCTCGCGGACGGCCGGGTCCTGGCCGCCGGCGGGGTCGGCGGGGCGTTCTCCCTGCCGCCGGGCGAACTCGCCTCGGCCGAGATCTACGATCCGGCGACGGGAACGTGGACGCCGACCGGAAGCATGCGCCAGGCCCGCTACTTCCACTCCGCGACCCCGCTGCCCGACGGGAAGGTACTGGTCGCGGGCGGCACCTCGATCCGCAGCGCGGAGTCGTACCGGACGCTCGACTCGGCCGAGCTGTTCGACCCGGACACCGGCACCTGGTCCGAGACCGGCCCGATGACCGACGTCCGCACCGGGCACCCCGCCGTCCCGCTGGGCGACGGCCGGGTGCTGGTCGCCGGGGGCACGGTGATCGTCACCCGCGACGACGGCGCCGGCATCGCCCACTGCGAGACCTACGATCCCGCGGCCGGAACGTGGACGCCGACCGGGAACCTGGTCACGCCGCGGATCGACGCGCGGGCCGTGCCGCTGCCGGACGGCACGGTGCTGCTGACCGGCGGCGGGCAGGGCATCTTCCAGAACTGGGCCTACAGCCCGTACAGCCTGTCCTCGACCGAACGCTACGACCCGGCGACCGGCCGGTGGAGCGCGGCCGAGGACATGCCGTGGGCCCTGAGCTTCCACTGCGCCGTGCCGCTGCCGTCCGGGAACGTGCTGGTGGTGGGGGGCACCGACTCCGGCTGCGTGGACGTCGGCTACCGGGAGGCGTTCGTCTACGACCCGGCCGCGCGGACCTGGAGCGTCACCGAGGGGCTGAGCACGGGCCGCTGGGACTTCGCGGCCGTGGGCCTCGGCGACGGGCGCGTGCTGGCCGCGGGAGGCATCACTTTCGGCCCGCTCGCCACGGCCAGCGGCGCGGCCCTCCAGTTGACCGCCACAGCCGAGGTCTTCACCCCCTGACCCTCGACCGCTACGCGGTCGGCCTGTAGGTGTGGACGACGACGCCGGAGGTGAAGGTGGTGGTGTCGGCCAGTTCGATCCCGATGACGCTGTCGGGGCGGAAGAGGGGCTCGCCCCGGCCCTTGAGGACGGGGTAGATCCAGACCCGGTATTCGTCCAGCAGGCCGTGGGCGGCGAGGCCGTCGGTCAGCCGGCCGTTGCCCCAGATGAGGATGTCCTGGCCGTCCTGCTCCTTGATCTTGGCGACCTGGTCGGCCAGTTCGCCGCCGGGGATGACGACCGTGGGGTTCCAGGCGGTGGTGTCGACCGGCTGGGAGGCCACGACGTACTTGGTCATGGCGTTGACGTGGTCGGCGTAGGGGTTGCCGCCCATGTTCGGCCAGGCCTGGGCCATGCCCTCGTAGGTGACGCGGCCGAGCAGCAGCGCGTCGCAGCCGGTGGTCATGGCGAAGGCGTAGCCCATGGCGTCCTCGCTGTTGTACTGCAGCGACCACTCGTGCGGATTGTCGATGAAGCCGTCGAGCGTGGCATAGGTCGAGGCGATGATCTTGCGCATGATGACTCCCTGGGTTGTGGTCAGGCCGCGCGGACGTGGCGCCAGGCGGCGCTGTCCACGAAGTGGTTGTCGAAGCGTTCCTGCGTGCGCTGGATCTCCTGCGGGTCGGCCTGGCCGCGGCGGACCCGGTCGAGCAGGCGGAAGTAGTCGAACCGCTCGACGCCAGGGGTGAGCACGATCAGCACGTCGGCGGCCGAATCCGGTGCCGCCGCGAAGGCGTGGGTGGTGTGCGGTGGCACGACCAGGAGGTCTCCCTCCCTCGCGGTGACCACCTCGTCGTCGATGAGCACCTGCAGACGCCCGTCGAGGATGAAGAACATCTCGGCCGAGTCCCGGTGGTAGTGCGGGGTCGCCCCGTCCTTGCCCCGGCCCAGGGTGCTGCGGTGACTGGTCAGGAAGCCGCCGGTGGCCGGGAGGTCGGCCAGCAGCCTCAGGGTGCCCGGCGCCGGACCGAGGACCTCGGCCTCGTCGCGGCGTACCAGGACCGGCCGGGCTCCGGCCGTGTGGTGCGGATGCTGTGGCTCGCTCATGGCAAGGATGATTCCACGTCTGATAGTACGATGTCAAACTATTCTGGATCGAATAGTGTCGCCATCGAAGTACAGTGGGTCCATGGACTCCGCAAGCGCAGACTCCCCGGACGCGGTCGACGGCGTCATCGAGGCCTGGCACCGCGAACGCCCCGACCTCGACCTGACCGCGATCGCCGCCGCCGGCCGCCTCGGCCGCCTCTCCCTCCTCCTGGGCCCGGCCCAGGAGAAGGTGTTCACCACCTTCGGCCTCCAGCGCGGCGAGTTCGACGTGCTCGCGGCGCTGCGACGCTCGGGCGAGCCCTACATCCAGAGCCCTTCCCAGCTGTCGCAACTGCTGATGCTCTCCCGGGCCGGGATGACCAACCGGCTGGACCGGCTGGAAAAGGCGGAGTTCGTCGAACGCACACTGGACCCCGGCGATCGGCGCAGCTTCCAGATCCGCCTGACCGAACGCGGATACGCCACCGTGGACACCGCGATGACGGAGCACACCGCCAACGTCACTCGCCTGCTGTCAGCCCTGGACGACCAGGAACTGGGCACCCTGGACGACCTGCTCCGCAAACTCCTGCGCGGCCTGAGCGGCTGAAAAGGTCCGGCCCCGCGCGATGGACGATCCGCGGCCCGCGGGTCACGGTCAGCCTTCCCGGCGGGCCGGTGCGCCACGGCTCCTTCGGTGAGCGAACACGGCGTAGCCGAGCATCAGGGCGCCACCGGCCAGGGTGCCGGCGGCTACCGGGGCCAGGAAGCCGAAACGCAACCCGATGGAGGCGTGGACGTCCACGCCAGGCCGTCCGTCCAGGCGCATCGCGACCGCGGACCAGGCTCCCTGCGTCTTGTCCCATGCCAACCGGCGGGTGCCCGTCCCGGACGATCGCGCCACCCAGAAGGTCTGGGCGTCCGGCGGCGAGGCGGCCGTCCCGGGCACGCGGCGGAACGACGGCCGCAGCGGGGCCAGCCGGGCCGAGACGAACTCGTCGTAGGAAGTTCCACGCAGGTACGCCTCGACCTGGGCCTTGGGGCCGATGCCGACGAAGATCGGCGTCCCGGGGTCGGCGGCGCGCACCACGATCGTCACCTTGGCGGCCTCGCCGATGTCGGGGTCGGGATCGTCGGCGTGCGCCGTGTCCGCGCCCACCTGGATCTCGTCGGTCTTCAGGGCGGCGGCGGAAGTGGCGAACCGCTGTCCCGGGGTGGCGAAGGAACCGTCCGACCCGGCCTGCGCGGCGGCGGCCACGGCGAAGCCGCACCCGCTCAGCAGCAGCGGTACCCCGACCAGCGTGCTCAGGACGCGGAGCGTGCGAGAGGACATGCGAATCCTTCCGGAGATTGTCATAGCACGACTGTGCTACAAACCGGATGCTAGCACGACTGTGCTATAAAGAGTCCATGCCGAAAGTGGTGGACCCGGCCGCACGCCGGGAGGAAGTGGCCGCGGCCGTCTGGCGGGTGGTCCGGCGCGACGGGCTGGACCGCGCCTCGGTACGGAACGTGGCCGCCGAGGCCGGGCTCTCGATGGGATCGCTGCGGCACTACTTCGGCACCCAGTCCGAGCTGCTGAACTTCACGCTCCACCTGATCATCGAGCGGATCGAGGCACGGATCGCCCGGATCGGCCCGGAGGCCGGCCCCCGCGAGCGGGCCGAGCGGATCCTGGGTGAGGTGCTCCCCCTGGACGAGGAACGGGCCGCGGAGAACCAGGTGTGGCTCGCGTTCAACGCACGCGCCCTCGTCGACCCAGAGCTGCGCGCGCTGTGCGAGAAGGCCCACGACGTCCTGCACGCGGGCTGCCGCGAACTGGCGCGGGCGCTGGCTCCCGGCAGCGACGTGGAACTGGAGACCGACCGCCTCCACGCGCTCGTCGACGGCTTGGCCGTCCACGCCGCCATGCGCCCCGAACGCGCCACGCCCACCCGCATGCGCGCCGCCCTCACCCGCCACCTGGACGCCCTCGGCGACACCCGCTAGTCCGGCGGCCCTTCGGCCCGGTTGGCCGACTCCGGCCCGCTCAGCGTCGTTCCGGTGGTCGATCAAGCGAGGTCGTGCTGACGGGATGGTCCGCTGTGACGCAGAGCCGGGAACCGGGCGGTGAAACGACGTCGGACGCGGTCGGCTCGCTCGGTTGCCTGCCGTTCGGGGTGGCGCCGCTGACGCTGCTGGGCGGTGTGATCGCCCTGGCGGTCGGCGAGGGCGGCTTCTTCGGCGGATCCGACTGGGACACCGCGACCAAGAACTCGGCCGCGCTGCCGGCCATCGCCGCCGCGCTGGTCCTCGGCGGCGCCGGCCGGTCGCCGCCCCTCCAAAGCCGCGTGGAGGGTCGCGGTCGCGGCCGCCGTGCTCCTCGGCCACATCGCGGTGTTCCGGGCCACCGGCGGTGACATCGCCACGAGCATCATGGCCATCCTGGTGATGCTGTTCGGCGGCGGGCCACTGCTGCACCGGGACGTGCGCGCCCACAACGGGGTGTTCGCCCGGTCCCGCCGTCCAGAGGTCCCGGTGCCCGCGTCGGTGGAACACGCGGGCACGGTGTTGGGCTGGCTGTCGTGGGGGCTGGCCGCCATGCTGCTGTTCCTCGCGGTGACCGGCGACGACCTGCTCGGCGGACTGCGATCGTGGGGCGGCTGGATCGCGCTGTGGGGCGCGGTGGCCGCCGCCCACTTCGTCACCGCCGACCAGGTCAAGCGCGGCAAATCCTGGTCGCGCCGGCTCGCCACCGTGCTGGCGGGCGTCTACGGGCTGATCGGCCTCGCACTGCTGGTGTTCGCGCAGGCGATTCCCAGCGCCCTGCTCCTGATGCTGGCCACCCCCGTCGTCCTGCTGCACAGCAGCGAGGCACGGGCCTACCACCGTTCCGTCCCGCCCCGCCGCGGAGCCTGAACCGGTCACGGACGGCGATCGCCAGGGGTGTGCTCGCCGTGGTGTCATTGATCATGGCGAACGAGATCATTCCGGCTCCTTTCCGGCGGCGGGCCGCCGCGGAGTCGATCGACATGGTGCTGCTCGTGGCGGTGTCCGCGCCGCTCTGGGGTCCCCCACTGCGGAACGCGATCCGCAGCTTCCGGCAAGACCAGGCCGACGTGGAGGAGACGCCCCCGCAGGCTCCGCCGAGCCGCGAAAGGGTGCTGAAATGGTTCTTCATGCCGCGGAACCCCTTGCCCCAGAGCACCCCCGAATGGTGGTCGCTCCTGCTCGAACTCGGGTATGAGGTCGTCCCGTCCGTGCTGGGGGGCCGAACCCCGGGGCAGCGCGTGATGGGGCTGCGAACGGTGACCGCACGCGACGGCACCCCGCCCGGACTGAGCACGCTCGCCAGGAGGCTCGGACTGCGCGTGTTGCAACGCTCCCAACCCGAATCACTGGTGGTCGCGACCACGATCGTGGATTTCGGAGCCTGGGCCGTCCGCTCACGGCGGCCGTGGCGCCACCGCCTGATCGGGACCGTCGTCGTGGACGACCGCAAGTTGCCCTGACCAGGCGAGGGGAGCGACTCGGGCGGCGCAGCCTATCAGCCGTCCGCCGCCGTTTCACCCCGTGCCGCGCCCAGGCCCAGCGGACGGGGTGGTCGGCGTCGAGCCGGTCCCGGAAGGTCTCCCGGTTGCCGTTCCACGGCTCGCGGCCGGTCACCGCCCGGTTCAACGACTCGCGAACGACCCGGAACATGACGGTCCGGCGGGGAAGATCGAGCCAGACGTAGGTGTCCGCCCGCGCGATCAGAAGGTCACCGAGCGCGGAGTGGTACTGGTCCTCGGTGACCCAACACCCGTTCCCTACCCGAAACCCTAGGCCGGGAGGTAAGTGTCAGGCGGCGGTGGTCAATTCCCTCAGCTCACGGGCCGCCGGATGCGAGCGCGCCTGCTCGGGGAGCGCCTGCAGGACCATGTTGGCCAGCGAGAGGCGTGCGGTCGTGGCGATGTGCGTGTCCTCCAACGCGGTGAGCGCCCGTTTGAGGCCGGCGTCGATCTCACGTGTCCGGACGAGATGCGCGGCCTGCATCAGCGCGAGGTTCGCGAGGGGCCCCTGCGCCTCGGCTGGATACAGCGACATCGCCCGCGACAATGTCGCGTCCGCCTGCTTGTGACCCGTACGGGTGTGGACGAAGGACTCCACCCAGCGCAGTTGGCTCTCTCTGAACGACAGGGCCGAGAGCTCGTCCGACTGCGGCATCCGCTCGAAAGTCCGATGCAGATCGGCGATCGAAGCACGCGCCTGGGAAGCGTCACCGCGGTCGGCCGCCATGTAGGCGTGGGCTGAGTGAGCACGTGCCAGCCCTCCCGATCGCAGTCCTCGCGACGGCGGGTCGCCCGCCAGCGCCACCGCCTCGTTCACCAGGTCGGTGACGACACGAGCGGGTCGCCTTGCCCAGGCCGCTTCCTCCGCGGCCCGGCCTCGTACCCACACTCGCAAGTCGTGGTCGCCCGACGCGTCAGCGGCTCGCTTGGCCGTGTTCCATGTGACGCGTGCGGCACGCTGGTCGCCCATGTCGCCCACGTCGATGGCCAGGAGGCCCGAGAGGTTGGAGCTGACTCGGAGCAGACCGGCACGTTCCGGGGTCGTGTGCTTGCGTTTGAGCAGTTCCCCGACCGCGATGATGTCGGCGGTCAGGTCTCCGACCAGGGCGCCGGCAGGGCGGGTGACGATCCGCTGGCCGTGCTCGTGGACGACGCGCTCCCACTCAGGGAGGTCCAGCGGGCCGTCGAGCGCGTCCTCGATGCCCGCCAGGACTTGTTCCAGAACGCCCGGGGGGACGGCCGTCCCCGCGCCGATCGCTCCGATGAGCTGCAATGCTGCGCGACGCTTCACTTCGTCGCTCCCATGCTCGGGAACAGGGCTCTCGTTTACGGTACCCACCGGCAGGGTGTACGCCTCTTCCTCTGGGAAGAGGTCTTCTTCGTCCAAGTCGAGCGCGGTCGCGTAGGCGGTGGACCAGTCGCGGGGGAAGTGCTCCCCCTTCTCGTACCCGAGGATCTGCCGGCCGAGGTTCTTGACCCGCGTCGGGTCGTGATGGTCGATGCCCACGGCGGTGAGCAGGCGGCGGGCCATGGCCCACCGTCCCCAGCCGCGCGCCTCGCGTTCGGTCTCCAGGCGCACGGCCCACTCTGGGCGTTCCTCGTGACTCGTCATGGCGGACACCCTTCGGCCATGAAGGGGACCAGGGGAGGGTCCCCTACTGGTCGCCATAATCCTCTGTCCTCGCACCCCGCGCGGCCGATTCACTGACAGTGACCGGATGAGCACCGAGATTTCTTCCTCGCGGTGCCAGGCATGAGGCGGGCTCGGACGCGGTGAGTTCAGCACCGGCCGAGCCCTTGACCGGAAAGGAGGTCCGGCCCATGGGAGAGCGTACGGCCGAGACGGATCCGCTCGCTGCGTTGGGTGCGCATTTGGGTGCGCACGGTTTCGCGGTGGAGTTGACGGTGCGAGGGCTGGTGGTGCGGAACGCGGGGGCGGATTACACGGTCACGTGTAATCCGCGTGCGGAGGATGGGGGGCGGTTGTGGTTCTTCGGTTCGGGGGGTGAGCCGATCGCGGAGTCGGATCACATCACGGACGCGCGGATCTTCGTGATGGTGCGGCTGGCCGGGGGTGGTGAGCGGTGACGGTCGCGGGTGACGTGCGGGTGGAGTTCGAGGTCGGGCGAATCGTGGTCCTGCTGGAGCGGCGGTTCCCGGGGGCGCGGGTGTGGTGGGGCGCGCGGACGGGGTCGTGGTGGGCCGTTGCGGCGGATCGGCACGGGCGGGACAGTCTGGTGGAGGCGGCCAGTCCTGCTGAGATGGCACGGCGGCTGGAGATCGTGCGCGGGCCCCAGGTGATCCAGATGCGGTTCAGGACCGACAGGGCCAGCGCGGAAGGACGGGGCCGACCTGTTCCTCCCAGGGCGCCACGGCGGCGGGGATTGATTCGGCGGTTGCTGGGGTTTTGACGCGGGACGGCCCGGGGCCACCGGCGCGGGTGGTCTCGGACCGTCCCGTTCTCATCAGAGAATCTTGCGCAGGGCTTCGGCGAATTCGTTGGGCTGTCCCAGGAAGCCGCCGTGCTCGCCGGGGAACTCGGCCGGCTCCGTGCCGAGGAGGTCGGCGATGGCCAGGGAGGTCCGGTAGGTGACCAGGCCCTTGGAGTCCGCGCCGACGCCGACGACGACGCGGGACGACGCGGCCTTCAGGGCGGCCACGTCCGGGACGTAGTGGGTGGTGCCGCGCAGCTCGTGGCTGAAGAAGCGCGCGTTGTCGGCCAGGTCCTGCTCGGTGGGCTCGCCTGGAGGGCCGGAGGCTTCTTCGGGCACGTCGAATCCGGCGGCGATCATGAACTTCACCCAGGCGGCGCCCGCGCCGTCGCGGTGGAAGGTCTCGACGATGTCCTCGGTGGCCGCGTGCCGTTCGGCGGCGTCCGGGAGGAGGTCGAGCAGCGGCGGCTCGTGCGCCACGAGCGTGCGGACGCGGCCGGGGTGGCTTGCGACGAGCGCCAGGCCGGTGACCGCGCCGCCGCTGCTGCCGAACACGTCCGCGGACTCGGCGCCGAGGGCGTCCAGGAGGGCGACGAGGTCGGCGGCCCGCAGGTCGGGTGTGGAGTCCTGCTCCGGGTCGTCCAGGCGGCTGCCCGAGATGCCGCGCGGGTCGTGCGTGACGACGGTGAAGTCGCCCGCCAGCGCGTCGGCGAGGGGCCCGAACATCGCGGCGCCCATCGGCGAGCCCGTCAGCAGAAGGAGCGGCCCCGAGCCGCGGACCTCGTAGTACAGGCGCACGCCCGGCGCCTCAAGGGTGTGAGTGGTGGTCATACGGACAAGACCCTGGGCGTCACCGGAAATCATCGCCGCACGGTGAAGTACTCAGCGAGGTTGAGTAGTTCGGCGGTGGGGACGGGCGGGGCTTGGAGGGAGGGTTCGGTTATGAACCTTCGCGGTGTGGTCTCGCATCTGGGTGTGACGGTCCTGGTGTTCGCGGTGAGCATGCTCAACTGGCTGGTCTGGCTTGGGTGGGACCAGAAGCGGGACGTCCAGCCCGACGGGATCGAGACCGGGCCCTACCAGGCGTGGCAGGTGGTCGGGCTGGCGGTCGTCCTGCTCGGGACGGGCGCCGTCGCGGTGTGGGGGCGGCGGGTGGTCGCCGCCCTGGCCGGGAGCGTGCTCGGGACGGCCCTGGCCGCCGGGCTGGACTGGTCGCGCGACGACGGCAGCGGCCTGTGGGTCATCGGCGTGACGCTCCTGGCGCTGGGGGTGCTCGGGGCGGGCGGCTCCACGATGGGCCTGGCCAGCGCGCTGGTCCCGGATCGCCTGAAGGCGTCCTCTAGCCGTTCTTGAGGCTGACCGCCCTCTCGTATCGGCTGACCGCGTCCGGGATCTCCTCCAGGTCCTCGTTCAGCCGGCCCGGGTCGCGCCCGCTCAGCAGCGCCTCGATGATGTCGCGCGGCACGACGACGCTCATCAGGTCGCCCGGGGTGTTGGAGCGGATCAGCGGCACTCCCGTGTACGGGTTGTCGCCCCTGGAGTGCCGGTAGGCCCAGCGGCACGGCCAGGTGCGCACGGCGGTCTCGCCGATGTAGCGGACGGCCCCGTCGGCGAAGTCGTCGGGGAGGTCGGGGCCGGCGAGGAGCAGGGCTTTGAGGGCGGAGAGCGAGGCGGGGGTGAAGTCGAAGGGGAAGTCGGCGGGCAGGTGGCGGGCACGCCAGCGGTCGAGTTCGGCGTCCATGTCGGCGAGCCACGCGTCCAGGAAGGCGCAGGACTCGTCGTCCATGTAGCGGCGGTCGTCCTGCATGTAGTAGTCGAGCGTGCCGGGCTCGGCCGTCGGGGGGTTGCCGGGCGGGCCGAAGATGCCGTGCTCGTCGAGCGGCAGGCCCAGCCCGTCGCGGAGGGCCCTGGCCTGCTCGGGCGTGATCAGCAGGTAGTAACCGACCGAGCCCTGCCCCTCCTCCATGATCTGGAAATAGCCGCGCGGGTCGGAGCCGCCCGGGGCGAGGTCGTGCAGGTTCTCCCAGACCGTCATCAGGTCGAGGTAGCGGGCCGACTGGTGCTCCAGGCTCCACCAGATGGAGTGGCCGTCGCGGCGGAAGTGGAGGAGGTCGTCCTCGTCCTCGTCGTCCTCGTCCTCGAAGAGCTCGATGTCGTCGATGATCATCGAGCCGCCCGCGCAGGCCACCGCCTCCTCGATGAGCCAGGTGTAGCCGTCCAGCAGCGTGTTCACCTTGTCGGGCACGTGGATCGTGAGCCCGAACTCCCGCAGGGCCTCGAAAAGGTCGGGGAGTTCGGCCTCCTCGTCGAGGTCACCCCACTCGGCCACCTTCGCCAGCCCTGCTTCGGCGCGTTCGGAGGTGAGCGCGCGGAGCCGTACGAGTTCGCTTGCCAGGGCGCGGTAGGTATGAGGCATGGCACGCACTGTGCCACAGACCTCCGACACCGCGGCCGGAATCCTGGAGGAGCGCGGACAAGTCAAGGACATTACGCCTTTTCATTTGTCCCTTTATTGTGGGCGGCAGGGGATCCAAAGATGGTGAAGTACGCGTCTGATATTCCATGCACGCAACTTCTCCGAAGGAACGCCCACGCATATGTCCATGACCAGACTGGCCGGCGCCGTCGCCCTCGCGGGCGTGGTTCTCACGTCCACCGGATGCGGCGGGATCCAGGAACGGCTCTTCCCGTGCAACGCCCTCTTCGACGAACTGGACTCCGTGAGCCGGAAGATGCGGTCCTCCGGTCAGGTTGTCGCCCTGTCCTCCGCCGACGCCCCGTTCTTCCGGGACGCCGCGTCCAGGATCCGCAGCCTGGGCACGAGGATCGACAAGGGCGGCCCGGCCGAGGCCAGCAAGATCGCGGCCGAGCTGGACGCGGCCGCCGCCTCACTGAGCAGACTGCCGCCCGGCACCACGTCGACCGCGTACAACGACGGCATGACGGCGGGCGGCGGCTACATCAACAACGAGACGCTCAAGGCCGCCTGCGGCCACGCGCCCGCATCCGGCCCCTGACGCACGCGGCCCGGGGGTGTTCTCCCGAGGTGACCCCAGGACCAAAGTAGCTATGCGTAGCGACCGACACTCTTCGTGCTCGCCATGACTGACCCGTTCTGCGAGACCCCGCAGCGAGCACCGGACGGCCGCGTTCCGAGCGGGCGAAGGCCCGGCACGGCATGGCAGGCCCTGCCGCCGGTCGCGCCAGCCGTCAGGCCGTCATCTTCACCGTCCACGAGCTCAAGCGCCCCGCCCCCAACGCCGCCGACCTCATGACCCTCGCCGCCGGCCTACAAGGTGCCGGGATCCACCTGGAGCCGCTGACCGGGCCGCTGACGGGAATCTACGACCCTGCCGGGCTCGGCGCTGCTCTTCGCCGTCCTGGCCGTCGCCGCCCAACTGGACCGCGACTTCTGCACTCAGGCTCTCCGAAGGCCGATGCGCCGGGCGGCCACGTGGCTGTGAGGGGCTTTGCCCGCCGCGGCCCTGCTGGCGAGATTCAGCGCGGTCCGGGTTCGGAGGCGGCGCGGCAGCGCTGGATGATGCCGGCCATGGTGGCGCGGAACTGCTCGCTGTCGGCCGGGTTAAGGGGTGCGGTGAGGTGGGCGAGTTCGGCGCTGACCTCGGCGTGGAACGCGGTCGCGGCCTGGCGGCCGGTGCGGGTGAGGACTGCCTGCAGGGCGCGGCGGTCACCGGGCACGGGGGCGCGCTGGGCCAGTCCGCGGCGCTCGGCGCGGTCCATCAGGCCGGTCAGGGCGGCCTTCTCGACCCCGAAGCAGCGGGCGAGGTCGGCCATGCCACGAGGGCCGTCCAGCAGCACGCACAGCAGCTTGGCCTGGGCTGGGGTCAGGTCGTGGCGCGCGGACACGGCGGCGTAGATGCCCTGGACCAGGCTGGTCAGCTGCACCAGCCCGGTCGCCACGTCCATGTCCGCCGGGTCCGCGCCGATGCGCGGCGCGCCGGCGGCGCAGCCGAGCCCCGCGGCATGCCCCTCCGTGACCGTTTGCCCCGTGTTGTCCACAGGAATACAGTACACGGGAAATATGGTTAATGCCGCGTACAGTACGCTGGCTTAACCAGACCAAATGTGCAGGTCACGACGTCCACCAGGAGGTTCGCTGTGTCGTTCACCGAAGAGGAAACCGCCTATCTGCGGTCCCAGCGGCTGGCCCGGATCGCCACCGCGGCCCCGGACGGGCAGCCCGACGTGGCGCCGGTGGGATTCGAGTTCGACGGGACGCACGTGTACGTGGGCGGCATGGACCCGGCCAGGACCCGCAAGTTTCGCAACGTGCAGGCCGGCAACCCCAAGGTCGCCATCGTGATCGACGACCTGGTCTCCACCGATCCGTGGACGCCGCGGTACCTGCGCATCTACGGCGAGGCCGAGCTGGTCGAACGCCAGGGCCAGTTCGGCAACGCCCCGTACATGAAGATCACCCCGACGCTGTCGTGGAGCTTCAACCTGGAGGGCCTGCCCTTCACCCACGACCGGCAGGTCGTGGTGCAGCGCACCGTCCACCAGCCCGGCGCCGGGCAGTAACGGCCCGTCTCGCAGGCTGTGGCCGTGGTGGTCCCGCCACCGCGGTGGGCCTGCAGGTGATGCTCGAGGACCTGGCCTGGTGGGCGGCCGCCCTGGACAAGGCCCGCGCCGACGGCGAGCTGATCCCCGGCCGGTTCCGCTTCCGCGCCGCGCTCACCGCTGGGGCCTGATTCCCAGCGCCGCCCGCCGGCCGCGGGCGGCGCCCACCACCACGGCGGCCCCCGCGGCCACCAACCCCCTGTGCCTGTTTGGAGAGGTCAGATGAGCTTCGACACTCCCGCCGGAACCCGCGGCGCGCGCCGGCCGTCCGGGCGGATGATGCGCTGGGTCAACACCCTGCTGGCCCGGCGGATCCGCAAGACCGGCAAGGCCATGGGCTTCAACGCCCTGGTCCTGACGACCATCGGCGCCAAGAGCGGTGCCGAGCGCACCACCCCGGTCGGCTGGTTCCCCGGCCCGGACGGAACCTGGCTGATCGTCGCCTCCGCCGCCGGCGCCGCCGGGAACCCCGCCTGGTACCACAACCTCGCCGCCCACCCCGACCAGGCCCGGATCGAGGTCGACGGCCGCACGATCCCGGTGGTCGCCGACCAGCTGCACGGCGCCGAACGCGCGCAGGCGTGGGAGCAGATCGCCGCCGCCTCCGCCCAGTTCGCCTCCTACCAGGACAAGACCGACCGGATCCTGCCGATCATCCGCCTGTCACCCCGCCCCGCCCCCTGACACCGGGCCCGGGGCCCACTGCGCACGCCAAGGAGCCGGCACATGAGCCACACCCGAACATCCGCCGCGCGCACCACCGCCCGCCGCCCGCTCCAGCCCGCCCGCGTCCTGGCGGCCACCGCCGCGGCGCTGGTCATCGACCTGCTGCTGCTGTGGATCGGGACCGCCGCGGGCGCGTCCCTGGACATCGAGGCGCCCTACGACCTCAACGCCGCCATGGTCGCGCTGGGGACCGTGGTCCCGATGCTGGCCGGCGCCGCGATCGTGTGGCTGCTCGCCCGCTGGTTCCCGGCCTTCCCGCGCTGGGCCGCCTGGGCCGGGCCGGCCGTCGCCCTCGTCTCCGCGGCGATGCCGTTCGCGGTCTCGGCCGACGCCGCCACCGCCCTCGCCCTGGCCGCCATGCACCTGGTCGTCGGGATCGCCTGGCCGGCCGCCCTGCTGCCCGGCGCCCAGCCCGGCCGAGAGCACCGCCACGTCCTGAACCCGGGATCAAGTCGCGGGGCCCCACGGCGTCAAGCCGCCAACCCGAGGTCGAGATGCTCCGGGTCGGGAAAACCCTTGAATGCCAGGGATGCACTACCGCGCTGCGGTACACCCGACTCGTGACGAGCACGAACCGCAACCGTGACTGATCACAAAACTACTTTGGCCCTGGGGGCACGTTCGGGAGAACACCGTCGGCCCCGCGGTCAGTCGCCGTTCATGAAGCGGAGGTTGTCGTCCATCTTGTGGAGGGACTCCACGTAGCCGCGCCACCAGTCGCGGGTGTCGTACAGGGTGGCGCGGCCGTCGTCGGGGAGGTCGGCCAGCAGGGCGGCGTCGAGGGAGTCCAGCAGTTCCTCGGCCTCGCGGCGGACGTCGGCGACCAGGTCGCCCGCCTGGCGCAGCAGGTCGCGCTGCGCCTCGCCGGTCGCCGCCCTGATGGTCGCGGAGAGGAAGGCCGGCTCCATGGTGAGCGCCTGACCGGAGATCTCCAGCTCGGTCAGCCCCTTCCCGTACGCCCAGCCCGCGTTGACCAGCAGGTTCGGGCTCGGCGCGCGGCCGATCGCGGTGTCGTGCCAGCGGACGGCCTCCGACAGCCGCTCCAGATGCTTCTCCAGCGCCGCGATCAGATCGCCGATCATCTGGTCGTCGGGTGCGCTCTCGCTCTCGGACACGGTGCCCCTTCGCCGAATCTGCGTACCGCCCAGCCGTCGATCTTGTTGAGACGGGATGGCGGCAGTAGAAATCGCGGGCGGCGGCGGCCGGGAACCGGCATGAACGACCCGTGCCCAACGGATGTGTCAGATTCGCAGCAAGGACGACCACGGGTTATGCCGGGACGTGACCGGGACCTGTCAAAGGGTGCTGTCAAGGGAGCAGGCCCGCGCGGCGCGCGTCGTTCACCGCCTCCATGCGGGTGTGGCTGTTCAGCTTGCGCATCGCCGACTTCAGGTAGCTCTTCACCGTCGCGGGGAGGAGCCCGAGCTGGCGCGCGACCTGCGCGTTCGTGCAGCCGATCGCCACGTACGACAGGACGTCCAGCTCGCGCGGCGACAGCGACGGCCCCGGCGGGCGCTCCGTCTCGGGCGCGCTGGACGGGTCGGCGCCGGCGGCGGCCAGGCGGGTGGACGCCTCCAGCAGGCGGGCGCGGACACCGGGATCGGTGATCTGGTCGGCGAGGCCGCGCAGCTCGGCGTGCACGGCCCGGACCTCCTCCCAGCGCGCCGCCGCCGGACCGGCCTCGGACGGGGCCGCCGCCCGCGCCAGCGCCTGGTCGGCCTCGTCCTGTACCGCGAGGTCCTGCTCCAGGTCGCGGGCCGCCTGGACGGTCATCGCCAGCACCCGGTCGGCGATCGACAGCGGTTCGCGCAGCGCCCCGTACAGCACCCCGCGGATCTGGCGGCGCACCACGATCGGCACCGCCACGATCGACAGCAGCCCCTCGGCGCCCACCGGGCCGTCGTAGTCGTGGCTGATCGTCGACGCGCGCGGGTAGTCGCTCACCCACACGGGACGGCCCAGCGCCATCGCCTTGCCGCCCAGCCCGTAGTTCCGGCGGACCACCAGCCCGTCGAGGGAGCCCGTGGTGCCGCCGACCAGCTCGCTGATCCGCATCCGGTCGCGGCCGCTGAGCGCGCCGCCGAACACCATCGGGAGGCCGGTCGCGCGCTGCAGCGACAGGACGGCCGTGCGCACCGCCGCGGAGTCGTCACCCATGCTCAGAGCATGCCCGGACGGCGCCGCGGAGTGAAGGGGGAACGGTGATCCGGATCACGCGGCGGTCAGGCGTGCCGGGTGCGGGCCGCCTCGTCCAGGCCCAGGATCCCGACCGCCTCCTCCCGCATCTGGACCTTCCGGACCTTCCCGGTGACGGTCATCGGGAACTCGTCCACCGGATGGACGTACCGGGGGATCTTGTAGTGCGCCAGCCGCCCCGAGCAGAACTCGCGCAGCGCCTCGGCGGTCAGCGGCCCGGCGCCGGGGCGCAGCCGCACCCAGGCCATCAACTCCTCGCCGTACTTCTCGTCCGGCACCCCGATGACCTGCGCGTCCACGATGTCCGGATGGGTGTAGAGAAACTCCTCGACCTCGCGCGGGTACACGTTCTCGCCGCCCCGGATGACCATGTCCTTGATCCGGCCGGTGATGTTGACATAGCCCTCGGCGTCCATGACGGCCAGGTCGCCGGTGTGCATCCAGCGGGCCGCGTCGATCGCCTCGGCGGTCCTGTCCGGCTCCTCCCAGTAGCCGAGCATCACCGAGTAGCCCCGGGTGCACAGCTCCCCGGGCGTCCCGCGCGGCACGGTCGCGCGCGTCACCGGGTCGACGATCTTGACCTCCAGATGCGGGTGGACGGTCCCGACCGTCGACACCCGGCGGTCCAGGGAGTCGTCCGCGCGGGTCTGGGTCGACACCGGGGAGGTCTCGGTCATGCCGTAGCAGATCGCCACCTCGGCCATGCCCATCCGCTCGATGACCTGCTTCATCACCTCCACCGGGCACGGCGACCCGGCCATGATCCCGGTGCGCAGCGAGGACAGGTCGTGGTCGGCGAACGAGTCGTCGTTCAGCTCGGCGATGAACATCGTCGGTACCCCGTACAGCGAGGTGCAGCGCTCCGCCGCGACCGCCGCCAGCGTCGCCGCCGGGTCGAACGCCGGCGCCGGGATCACCACGCACGCGCCATGGCTGGTGGCCGCCAGGTTGCCCATCACCATGCCGAAGCAGTGGTAGAACGGCACCGGCACGCAGATCCGGTCCTCCGCGTCGTAGCCGCACAGCTCGCCGACGAAGAAGCCGTTGTTGAGGATGTTGTGGTGGGACAGCGTCGCGCCCTTGGGGAACCCGGTCGTCCCGCTGGTGTACTGGATGTTGATCGGGTCGTCGGCGCTGAGCCCCGCGCCCGCCTCGGCCAGCCGCGCCGGGTCCCCGACCCAGCCCGCGTCGTGCAGCGCCTGCCACGACTCCCGGCCGATCAGCACGACGTCCCGCAGCGCCTCGCAGCGCGGCCGGACCTCCTCGATCATCGCCGCGTAGTCGGAGGTCTTGAACGAGGGCGCGGCCACCAGCGTCCGCACCCCCGACTGGTTCAGCACGAACTCCAGCTCGTGCACCCGGTAGGCGGGGTTGATGTTGACCAGGATCGCCCCGATCCGGGCGGTCGCGTACTGGACGAACACCCACTCGGCGCAGTTGGGCGCCCAGATCCCGACCCGGTCGCCCTTGGCCACGCCCAGCTCCAGCAGCCCCAGCGCGACCGAGTCGACCTCGGCGGCGAGCTGCTCGTACGTCCAGCGCCGCCCGGTGGCGTACTCGACCAGCGCGTCCCGGTCACCGAACGCGGCGGCGGTGCGGGCGAAGTTCGCGCCGATGGTGTCGCCCAGCAGCGGCCTGCCCGACGTGCCCGACGCATAGGCCAATTCCGTCGACGAGCCGCCTGTGGGGGGACGACCCCCCACACCCCCCGGAAAGGCAGCCGCGCCGCCCTCGCTTCGCTCGGTCATCGCAGGTCCTCCTCCCGGAACTCGCCTTCCGGGCGGGTGGTGGGGTCGGGATGCTTGTCCACCTCGCTCGCGCGCAGCTCCACCCGCCGGATCTTGCCGGAGATCGTCTTGGGCAGGGTGCCGAACTCCAGCAGCCGGATCCGCTTGAACGCCGACAGCTGCGCCCGGCTGTGCTCGAAGATCGCCGCCGCGGTCTCGGCCGTGGGCTCCCAGCCGGCGGCCAGGGTGACGTACGCCTTGGGCACCGCGAGCCGCACCGGGTCCGGCGACGGGACGACCGCGGCCTCGGCCACGGCCTCGTGCTCGATCAGCACGCTCTCCAGCTCGAACGGGGAGATCTTGTAGTCGGACGCCTTGAAGACGTCGTCGGCGCGGCCCACGTAGGTGATGTAGCCGTCGGCGTCCAGCGAGCCGATGTCGCCGGTGTGGTAGCGGCCCCCGGCCATCGCCTCGGCGGTGCGCTCCTCGTCGCCGTGGTAGCCGGTCATCAGCCCGAGCGGGCGGTGGTCGTCGTTGAGGTCGACGCAGATCTCGCCCTCCTCGGCGGGCTCCCCGGACACCGGGTCCACCAGCGTGATCCGGTAGCCGGGCACGGGACGTCCCATCGAGCCGGGCTTGACCCGCTGGCCCGGCGAGTTGGCGATCTGCACGGTCGTCTCGGTCTGCCCGAAGCCGTCCCGGATCGTCACGCCCCACGCGTCGCGGACCCGTTCGATGACCTCCGGGTTCAGCGGCTCCCCGGCCGCGACGACCTCGCGGGGCGGGGTGGCCAGCCGGGTCAGGTCGGCCTGGATCAGCATCCGCCACACGGTGGGCGGGGCGCAGAAGCTGGTGACGCCGCAGCGTTCCAGCTCGTTCAGCAGGCGGTCGGCGTCGAAGCGGGTGTAGTTGAAGATGAAGACGCACGCCTCGGCGTTCCAGGGGGCGAAGACGTTGCTCCAGGCGTGCTTGGCCCAGCCGGCCGACGAGATGTTGAGGTGGACGTCCCCCGGGCGCAGCCCGATCCAGTACATCGTCGACAGGTGGCCCACGGGGTAGCTCGCGTGCGTGTGCTCCACCAGTTTGGGACGGGCCGTGGTGCCCGAGGTGAAGTACAGCAGGAGCGTGTCGCTGGAGAAGGTGATCCCGTACGGGGTGAAGGCGGTGTCGGCGTCGTACGCCTCGTCGTAGCGCAGCCACCCCTCGACCTCCGGGCCGACCGCGATGCGCGTGTAGTCGCCGGGGATGTCGGCGAACTTGTGGGCGGCGTCGGATCCGGCCACGACGTGGCGGGCCCGTCCCCTGGTCAGCCGGTCGCGCAGGTCCGCGGTCCCGAGGAGCGGGGTGGTCGGGATCAGGACGGCGCCCAGCTTCATGGCGGCCAGGATCGTCTCCCACAGCTCGACCTGGTTGCCGAGCATGAGGATGACGCGGTCGCCGCGGCGCACCCCGGCGGCGCGCAGCCGGTTGGCGACCTGGCTGGAGCGCCGGGAGACGTCGGCGAAGGTGTAGCGGGCCTCCGACCCGTCCTCCTCCACGATCCACAGCGCGGGCCGGTCGTTGTCCTCGGCGATCTTGTCGAACCAGTCGAGCGCCCAGTTGAACCCGGTCAGCACCGGCCAGCGGAACTTCTCGTACGCCGTCGCGTAGTCGTCGCGATGGGCGAGCAAGAAGTCGCGGGCCGCACGAAACTCCACTGCCGCCATGTGACTCCTCCTCGTAGCCGGACAGCCACCCCGTCAGAAGGATCGTTGGTCAAGCTCCGACCCGGCACCACCCCCGAAGGGGGGTAGTCGCGGGGTGCCTGCGAGCCCGCCTCGCTCCTGATGCGCTCTTCCTTACCCCTGGGCGCCGTTTTATGAGTCCGGCGCGGGGGGCGAGACGAAGGTGGAGCGGAGGAGGCGGGCCATGTGGTCGCCGACCTGTGCGGGGGTCCAGCCGCGTTCGACGAGGAGGGTCTCGCTGACGCCGTTGGAGATGAGGGCGAGGAGCATGTCGGCGGCGGTGTCGACCGTCCAGCCGGGGGCGAGCACCCCCTCGTCGTGGAGGCGGCGGACGAGGGCGCGGTTGGTCTCGTACCGCCAGTACATCGCGGTCTCCCAGTGCCGGGCGGCGTCGGGGTCGGTGGGGGCGACGCGCTCGACGGCGCGGGCGACGGCGAGGATGCGGGGCATGTACGCGGCGTGCCGCCGCGCGAACTCCTCCAGCGCGGTGACGGCGTCGGGCGCGTCGCCGACCGGGGCGAACCGGCCCTGGATGTCCTCGGCCTCGTTGACGTGGTCGAACAGCGCGCTGATCAGGTCGGCGCGGGACGCGAAGTGCAGGTAGACGGCGCGGCGGGTGACCCCGGCGCGCTCGGCGACGGCGGCCATGGTGGCGGCGGTGACGCCCTCGGTCTCGACGATCTCCCGGGCGGCGGCCAGCAGCGCGGCGCGGGAGCGGCGGCCGCGCGCGTTCCGGGGCTCCTCGATCGGCTTGACCATGCCGGACATGCTTCCAGACTGCCCCTGCCCGTTGAAGCAAGTGCACATGCTGTGTAGTTTTTAAGTGCACATGGTGTGTAGTTGATGAGGGGGCTCGGCATGGACGACGGGCGGCGGCCGCGCAATCGCTGGTGGCTGGTGGCGGGGACGGCGCTGGTCGTCTTCATGGCGACGCTCGACACCAGCGTCGTCGCGGTCGCGCTTCCGGCCATGGAACGCGACTTCGGCGTGCGCACCGCCGCGACCGAATGGGTCGTCCTGGGCTACCTGCTGCCCCTGGTCGCCCTCACCCTCCCGGCCGGGCGGTGGCTGGACGGGGCGGGCGCGCGCTCGGCGCTCGTCCTCGCCGTCGCCGGATTCACCGCGAGCAGCCTGGCGGCCGGGGCGGCGCCCGCCCTCGCCGTGCTGGTCGCGGCGCGGATCGCGCAGGGCGCGTGCGCCGGGGTGCTCTTCGCCCTCATCCCGATGATCTCGACCCGGGCGGTCCGGCCGGAGTACGCCGGACGGGCATCGGCGCTGGTCATGACGCTCGGACCGCTGGGCGCGGTCAGCGGACCGGCGGCGGGCGGGCTGATCGCCGGCACCTGGGGCTGGCCGTGGATCTTCTACCTGAACGCCCCGATCGGCCTGCTGGTCATCGCGATCGCGCTGGTCCAGATGCCGCCGGACGCGACGCCGCCGCGCCGTCCGGACCGCTCGTTCGCGGGCGAGACCGCGCTGCTGGGCGCCGCGACCGGCGCGCTGCTGCTCGGCCTGTCGCTCGGCGCGAGCCACGGGCCGGGGTGGCTCGGCCTGGCCGGGCTGGCGGTGCCGCCCGCGCTGGCGTGGTGGCGGAGCGCCGCGAGCGCGCCGTTCCGGGACCTGACGCGCGCCCCGGGCCTGCCGGGACCGGTGGCGCTGGTGCTGCTGAACGCGCTCGCGATCTCCATGGTGGAGTTCCTCGCGCCGTTCTACCTCCAGCGGGTGCTGGGCCTGCCGGCGGCGGCGGCCGGGGCGGCGATCCTGGCGTTCCCCGCCGGGATGGTGCTCGCGGGCCCGGTCGGCGGCCTGCTCGGGGACCGCTGGGGCGCCGCCCGGACGACGCTGCTCGGCCTGGTCGTCACCACGCTGGGCACGCTGCTGCTCGTCCCGCTGGACGGCGGCTGGCGCCCGGCCGACCTGAGCTGGCGGCTGGCCGTGGCCGGGATCGGCACCGGGCTGTTCGCCGGGCCCAACTTCGCGATGATCATGTCGCGGGCGCCGGGCGCGCTGGCGGGGACGGCGGGCGCGGCGCAGAGCCTGGCCCGCCAGCTCGGCTTCGCGGTCGGGCCCGCGCTGGCCACCGCCTCGTGGGCGCTGTCGGGGTACGCGCTGCCGGGCATGCGCTGGGGCATGGCCGTCGCCGCATGCGCCGGAACGGCCGGGATCATCGTGCTCTGGCGGACGCGGCTCGACTCCAGCGACGCTCAGCTCTGGGGGATGTAGGGCGGCGCGACGCCCCAGCCCCAGCGCGGCACCGGGGCCTGCATGGGCGGCGTCGCGCCCGGCTGGGAGTTGGCCAGGGCGATCCGCGTGCCCCACTCGATGTAGCCGGAGAACGCGGCACGGAACTCGGGGTCGCCGGGCAGGCCGACCTCGTCGGCGGCGTCCATCAGCAGGCTCACCCAGCGGCGGCGCTGCGGCTCGCCGATGCCCTTGCCGAGATGCTGGACGACCATGTGGTGGTAGCCGCCGCGCTCGCCGCTGTAGCGGGCGGGGCCGCCGAAGACCTCGGCCAGCCACATCGCCACGTACTCGGGGTGGCCCGGGTCCATGCCCGCGAAGAGCGGGCCGATGAGGTCGTCCTTGAGCACCCGCGCGTAGAACACGTCGGTGAGCCGCGCGAACGCCTCGGCTCCGCCCGCCCACTCGTACAGGCTCGGTACGGAGGCGCCGGTGCCGCGCACGGCGGTGCGCTCGTAGTGGCGCATCTCCTCGATCCGCTGCACGTACGGGCGGATCTCGGCGAAGAAGGACTGGAAGTGCTCCCCGCCCCGGAAGCCCTGCAGATGGTCGTCCGCCGAGGTCCAGGCGATCCGCAGGACGTACCACTCGGGTTCGTCCACGCAGCGGGAGAGTTCGTAGTCGACGCACTGCGGGGCGGCCGACAGCGGCTCGGCGGCGCGCGCGTACGCGGCCTCGAAGTCCGCGGCGTCGGCCTGGTCGATGCGGTAGCGGATGTACTCGACGATCATCGCGATCCCCATCTCGCTCGGCTCGGGTGATCACGGTATTGGAGCCGTCGTCGCCGCCGCGATCGGTTGGCCGGAGCCGGAACCGCGCGGTGCCGCGCGGTTCCGGCTTGCCTCAGTCCTGGCTCGGGCGGCGGGCCCAGGCCACGCCACCGACCACCAGGACCACCAGCAGTCCCCCCACGCCGATCCACACCCATCCGGACGAGGAGCCGCCCGACTCCTCCTGCCCGGCGGCGTTGCTCGGGGACGGCGAGGACGCGGCGGGCGTCGCGGGGGCGCCCGCGTTCCCGGCCGGGGCCTGCCCTTGCCCCTGGCCCTCGGCGGCCGTCGAGCCCTTCACGGTGAACTTGAGCGTGCCCGTGACCGGGTGCCCGTCGGCGGACACCACCCGCCAGCCGACCGTGTACGTGCCGTTGGGCAGCGTGCCGTTCACCGGCTGGGTGACCGTGTCGCCGACCGCCTTCGCGGGCCCGTTCTCGTGCCGGGAGCCGCCCGGACCGGTCAGCACGACCCGGGGCAGCCGGATCGTCTCGGTGTAGGTCAGCGTGATCTCACCGGGCGGCGCGATCTCCGCGCCCGACTTCGGGTCGGACGACTTCAGGGCGGTGTGCGCGGACGCGGGCGCCGCGCCCAGCGTCAGCGTCGCCGCCGCGAGCGCGCCCGCCAGCCCGGTGCGGAGCAGAGTGGGACGGATGGTCATGCGTGCCTCCTTGCACGGGTGAGTCCGAAGGCGCCGACGCCGAGGCCCGCGATCCCGACCGCGAGGCCCAGGCCGCCGAGGAGGCGGGCGGTGCCGTCGGCGGAGTCGTCGCCGGCCAGGACGGCGCGCGCGGGCTGGGCGGTGATCAGCGCGGCGCCGGCCGGGCCGGCCGGGGCGCCCTTCGGGGTGAGCTTGAGTTCCGGCGCGGGGTGCTCCGGTTCGTTCTGGCCGCTGCCGGGATCCTGGTCCCACTTCACGACCTCGTCGCTGGAGTAGGTCTGCTCGGCCTTGAACAGCACCCGCTCCGCGTTGGACGGCAGCGGCCCCATCGAGACGTCGAACTCCTCGAACCGCCCGGCGCCGATCTTCCCGCCGGACCAGGTGATCCGGGAGACGGCCTCGGTCAGCTCGCCGCCCTCGATCTTGACGGGGGCCGCGAGCTTCGCCTTCTCGACCTTGACCGTCCAGCCGGGCACCTGGCGCACCGACACGTGCTCGATCGGGTGGCCGGCGGGCATGTCGATCACCAGCTTGACGGTCTCGGCGTCGTCGCGCTCGTTCGGCACCCGGAAGGACACCTTGGCGAACGAGCCCTGCTCGGCGGTGCGGGGGTTGGCGGTGACGTGCGCGGCGGCGCCGGTGGCCAGGCCGGTCACCGACACGGCGGTCAGGGCCGCGACCGCCGCGGATCTGCGGACGGCACGGGAATGGGCGCGCATGGGCATGGGAAGTCTCCGATCGGGCGTTCGAGACGTACGGGAAAGCCGGGCGCGCCGAGAGGCGGCGTGCCCGGTGGCGTACGGCGCTCGTCCGCCGGCCGTCCCTACCCGGGGTCAGCCGTGCGCGAGCGCCCTCGAACGCCGGGGCGGGCCCCGCCGTACGACCTGGTGCCGGAGAACGCCACCGGCGGAGGCGGCCGGGACGACCGCCCTCACCACCGGGGTACGGGGCGCGGGCGCCGCCGGTTCGGCGCCGAGCAGCGCCAGCAGGACCCGCAACGGCCGCCCGGCCAGCACCATGACGCGCCGGGCCAGCGTCCAGGCGGCCCGTTCGCCGCGCCGCAGCCACCAGGCCGAGACGACGGCCGCGACCACGTGCGCGAGGGTCATCGCCAAGCTCGACTCGTGCCCGGGGAGGGACGCGACCGCGTGGTGCCGTTCCACCGCCGCCGGATCGGCGGGCAGGGGCGGGGCGGTGGCCGCCGCGTACAGGCTGTGCAGCGCGAACTGGCCGCCCAGAAGCCCGCCCAGGATCGTGGCCAGCGAGCGCTCGTGGCCCGCCAGCGCCAGTGTCACCGCCAGCACCCCGCCGAATCCGGCCGCGATCGCCCAGAGCGGGACCGCGGCGGTGGAGGTCAGGGTGTGTCCCAGGGTCGCCAGCGTGACGCAGACGGCGGCGAAGGCGACCGCCCGCGAGGTCCGGAAGAGCGGATGCGGCGGGTGCGGGGACATGGCCCGCCCATCGTCCCACTCCCGGTGCGCGATCTCTATACCTCCCCCCGGGTAGCGCCCAACACGCCCAACATATGGGGTTGTCGCAAGATCGATCGACTAGATGTAGGGTCTTGCCCGTGCTGGTTCGCCCGGCGCCGCCGAGCGGCGCGGGCGTCGTAAGAGGGAACCCGGTGCGGGGCGCCGCACGCCATCGGCGCCGCCAATTCCGGGACTGCCCCGCAGCGGTGAGCGGGAACGACCGCCGTCATCGGCACTGGCGCGCCCACCCCCAGGTGGCGCGCCGGGAAGCGACGGCCACTAGGTCACGGACTCCGGACGACCGGAGGCGTGGTGCCCGCGAGTCCGAAGACCTGCCCGCACCGATGTTCGTCCAGGCCTCGCGGGAGGGCCGGTGGACGGGCACGGCGCGCCGCCGTGCTCCCGTTCGCGTGCGCGCCCCCCGGCGAGGCGAGCAGCTCGCGAGGGAGAGAGCAGAACACGTGACACAGCACGTCATCGCACCGCCCGCCCGTCCCCTGAACGACGACCGCGCCCGGTGGGCCGCGGAGGTGGAGCGGGCCTGCGCGGGCCTGCCCGGGGCCGACCCGGAACGGGTCCTGGCGGCCGTACGCGGCGACGCCGGGCACCGCGACCAGGCGATCGCCGAGGCCGCCGCCCTGGTCGCCGCCGAACCCGCCTACTCCAAGGTCGCCGCCCGCCTGCTCGGCCTGAAGATCGCCGACGAGGCCGCGGCGGAAGGGGTGCGGACCTTCTCCGAGTCGATCGCGGCCACGCACGCCCAGGGCCTGCTGGCCGACGCGTCCGCCGCGTTCGTCGCCGCCCGCGCCGCCGAGCTGGACGCGCTGATCGACGAGTCCGCCGACGACCGCTTCGAGTACTTCGGGCTCCGCACCCTCTACGACCGCTACCTGCTGCGGCACCCGAGCACCCGCCGCGTCCTGGAACGACCCCAGCACTTCCTGCTCCGCGTCGCCTGCGGCCTCGCATGCGACGAAGTCGCTCCGGGGGGCGTGGGGGGTCGTCCCCCCTCGGGCGAGCACGTCGATGGCACCGCCGAGGCCGCCGAACTGTACGGGCTGCTCAGCACCCTGTCGTACCTGCCCAGCTCCCCCACCCTGTTCAACTCCGCCGCCGCCCGCCCCCAGCTGTCGTCGTGCTTCCTGCTCGACTCGCCCCGCGACGAGCTGGAGTCGATCTACGAGCGGTACGGGCAGGTCGCGCGGCTCAGCAAGTACGCGGGCGGCATCGGCGTCTCCTGGACGCGGATCCGCTCCCGCGGGTCGCTGATCCGCGGCACCAACGGGCACTCCAACGGGATCGTCCCGTGGCTGCGCACCCTCGACGCCTCCGTCGCCGCCGTCAACCAGGGCGGCCGCCGCAAGGGCGCCGCCTGCGTCTACCTGGAGCCCTGGCACGCCGACGTCGAGGAGTTCCTGGAGCTGCGCGACAACACCGGCGAGGACGCCCGCCGCACCCACAACCTCAACCTCGCCAACTGGATCCCCGACGAGTTCATGCGCCGGGTCGAGGCCGACGGGACCTGGTCGCTGTTCGACCCCAAGGAGGTGCCCGAGCTCACCGACCTGTGGGGCGAGGACTTCGACGCCGCGTACCGGCGCGCCGAGGAGGAGGGCCGGTACGTGCGGCGGGTCCCCGCGCGCCGCCTCTACGGGCGCATGATGCGGACGCTCGCCGAGACCGGCAACGGCTGGATGACCTTCAAGGACGCCGCCAACCGGGCCTGCAACCAGACCGCCGAGCCGGACCGCGTCGTCCACCTGTCCAACCTGTGCACCGAGATCCTGGAGGTGACCGGCGGCGACGAGACCGCCGTGTGCAACCTCGGCTCGGTCAACCTCGCCGCGCACCTCGTGCGGGGGCGTGGGGGTCGCCCCCCACACGGCAGCAGCCCGGACGGGGTGGACTGGGAGCGGCTGCGGTCCACCGTCCGCACCGCCGTCCGCTTCCTGGACCGCACGATCGACCGCGGCTTCTACCCGACCCCGGAGGCCGCGGACGCCAACCGGCGGTGGCGGCCGGTCGGGCTGGGCGTGATGGGGCTGGCGGACGTGTTCTTCACGCTGCGGCTGCCGTTCGACTCGGCCGAGGCGCTGGAGCTGTCCACCCGGATCGCCGAGGAGATCGCGCTGGCGGCCTACGGGGCGTCCGCCGACCTGGCGGCCGAGAACGGGCCGCTGCCCGCGTACGCGAGCACCCGCACCGCGCGCGGCACGCTCCACCCGGACCACTTCCCGGACGCGTCGCCGTCCCGCGCCGCCGAGTGGGACGCGCTGCGGGCCCGGGTCGCCGAGGTCGGGCTGCGCAACTCGCTGCTGATCGCGATCGCGCCGACCGCCACGATCGCGTCCATCGCGGGCTGCTACGAGTGCATCGAGCCGCAGGTGTCCAACCTGTTCAAGCGCGAGACGCTGTCGGGCGAGTTCCTCCAGATCAACGGCTACCTGGTGAAGGACCTCAAACAGCTGGGCCTGTGGACGCCCGCCGTCCGGGACGCCATCAAGCGCTCCAACGGGTCGGTCCAGGGGATCGTCGACCTTCCCGAGGAACTCCGCACCCTCTACAGGACCGCCTGGGAACTCCCCCAGAAGTCCCTCATCGACCTTGCCGCGGCCCGCACGCCCTACATCGACCAGAGCCAGTCGCTGAACCTCTTCATGGAGACGCCCACCATAGGCAAGCTCTCCTCGATGTACGCCTACGCATGGCGCAGCGGCCTGAAAACGACCTACTACCTGCGTTCGCGCCCCGCGACCCGCATCACCCAGACAACGGTCACCGCCCCCGAGGAAGCAGTCATGTGCTCCCTGGAGAACCCCGAGACCTGCGAGGCGTGCCAGTGACGCTCCTGGACCCGGGCATGGACCTCACCCTCCGGCCCATGCGCTACCCCGACTTCTACGAGCGCTACCGCGCCGCCATCCGCAACACCTGGACGGTAGAGGAGGTCGACCTCGCCTCGGACCTCCCCGACCTGACCAAGCTCACCCCCGAGGAAGTCCACCTGGTCAACCGGCTGGTCGCCTTCTTCGCCACCGGCGACTCAATCGTGGCCAACAACCTCGTCCTGAACCTCTACAAACACCTGAACGCCCCCGAGGCCAGGCTGTACCTGTCACGGCAGCTGTTCGAGGAGGCGGTGCACGTCCAGTTCTACCTGACCCTGCTGGACACCTACCTTCCCGACGCCGACGAGCGCGCGCGGGCGTTCGCGGCCATCGAGCACATCCCGTCCATCAAGGCCAAGGCGGAGTTCTGCTTCCGCTGGATCGACTCCATTGGAGCCCTCGCCGAGCTGCGAACACCCGCCGACCGCCGCTCCTTCCTCCTCAACCTCATCTGCTTCGCCGCGTGCATCGAGGGCCTGTTCTTCTACGGAGCGTTCGCCTACGTCTACTGGCTCCGCTCCCGCGGCCTCCTCAACGGCCTCGCCTCCGGGACCAACTGGGTCTTCCGCGACGAAAGCCAGCACATGGAGTTCGCCTTCTCCGTCGTCGACACCGTCCGCGCCGAAGAACCCGCCCTGTTCGACGCCGAGCTGACCGCGCAGGTCACCCGCATGCTGGAGGAGGCGGTCGAGGCGGAACTGGAGTTCGCCCGCGACCTGTGCGGGGACGGCCTGCCCGGGATGAGCGCCGGCGACATGCGCGGCTACCTGGAGTACGTGGCCGACCAGCGCCTCACCCGGCTGGGCCTGCCCGTCCGGTACGGCTCGTCCAACCCGTTCGCGTTCATGGAACTCCAGGACGTCCAGGAACTGTCCAACTTCTTCGAACGCCGCGTCTCCGCCTACCAAAGAGGCGTGGAAGGCACCGTCACCTTCGACGAAGCCTTCTGACGCCCCGGGCGGGGGCGCGTGCGTGCTCCCGCCCGGGGCTCAGCCCAGGAGAGCGGTGAGCCGCGGAAGGCGGGCCCGTCGTTCGGTGGGGTCGTCGTAGTCCCAGCGGGGGTCCTCGGGGGCGGCGTCACAGACGCGGCCGAGGCCGCGGGCCTCCAGGGCCTCGTCCAGGTCGTCGCCGGTGGCGCGCTCGTAGGCGTGCAGCGCGACGTAGTTGAGCGACTCCCACTGGGGCCACTCGTCGTCGGACCACTCCTTCATCGGACGGCCGGCCAGGCGGCGGACCTCAGGGAGTCCGGCGAGCGCGTCAGGGTCGGCGGCGACGCGCTCGAACGCGTCCCGGCCCAGGCCGACCAGCCAGGGCTGGAAGTACCAGAAGCCGTCGTCGGAACACCAGCCCTCCATGATGTTCCAGGCGGCGCCCCACATCAGGCGGGTGTCGACCCGCCTGCGCTGGGCGGTCAGGTGGACCTCGAACTCGATGATCTCCGCGGCCGGGAGCCGTGCCAGCCGGGCGGTCAGCCACCCGGTGCGATCCGCCGCGGCCGCGGAGCCGTCCAGCAGCGTCCAGAACTCGTCCGGCGTCATCATCAGAGCGAGATGTGATGCATGATCACGTTGTGCACGTGGTGGGTCTTCTCCTCGCCGCGGAACTCGACCTCGTAGAGCTGGGTGCCCACGTGGATCGCGATCGCGCCGGAGGAGAAGAACGACCCCGCGAACGACTTGTTGCTGACCACGCTGACCGAGCTGATCCGCGAGTACGGGACGCTGGTGATCGCGATCCTCTTGCCGACGAACGACTTGTCCTGGATGATCACGCGGCGGTCGGTGAGGCCGATGAAGCCCGTCCCGGCGCCGACGGCGTCGTAGACCGCGATGATCTGCTCCCCCGGGAGCAGCCCGCTCTCGATCTGCTTGAGCTGCCCCGACCTGTCGTGCGGAATCCCGCCGCGCCCCATTCCGGCCTCCCCGTGAGTCGTGCCGCCCTTTCCCCTAGGACGAGCCGGGCCCGCGTCCCGTTCCAGGGCCTAGTTCTTGGCGTACCGCATGACGACCACCCCCGACTCGAACGGGCGGGTCTCGGTGAGGGCGAAGCGGTGCGCCTCGAACGGCCCGTCGAACAGGCGGATCCCGTCGCCGATCACGATCGGGTTCCGCTTGATGATCATCTCGTCGATCTCCCCGGCCAGCTGGGCGGCGAGGTCACCGCCGCCGCACAGCCAGATGTCCGCGCCCTCCTGCCGCTTGAGCCCCCGGACGAACTCCGCCGCATCGGCCGAGACGATCTCCACCTCGGAATCGGTGCCGGCCAGGCTCCGCGAGAAGACGTACTGCTTCAGGTGGGCGTACGGGCTGGTGATGCCCTCCTTGAAGGCGGGGTCGTAGGTGCCCCGCCCCATCACGACCGTGTCGAAGCGGCGGTTGGGCAGGTCGGCGACCCCGGCCTGCTCCCGGAACGCCGTCGGGACGGTCTCAGGCAGCTCGGGGGTGAGCACCCGCATGACGTCCGGCTCGATCGGGAAGAAGTCGAACTCACCGCCGGGCCCGGCGATGAAGCCGTCGATCGTGACGGCGACGTAGTAGACGAGCTTGCGCATGCGGTTCCTCACTGCTTGGCGTAGGTGTTGACGGCGGCGCCGCCGGCGACCGTGCGGTGGTCGGCCAACCTGAACCGGCCGGAGGCGAAGGGCGCGGTGAACAGCGGGATACCCGAGCCCATGACGAACGGGTAGACCTTCACCACCAGCTCGTCGATCTCGTCCAGCAGCGTCCCGGCCAGGGCGGCGCCGCCGGCGAGCCAGACGCCGGCGCCCTCCTCGCACTTGAGCGCGCGGACCGCGGCCGCCGGATCGTCCCGGATCAGCTCCAGGGCGGGGTCAGGGGAGCTTTTCATCGTGCTGGAGACCACGTACTGCCTGAGGTGGCCGTACGGGCTGGTGACGCCCTCCCGCACACCGGGCTCGTAGGTGGCGCGGCCCATCACGACCGTGTCGAACCGGCCGTTCGGCCGTGCGCCGACCGTTTCGTGCAGGTGGGTGGGGATGGTGTCCGGATACTCCTGGACGAGGAGGTCGAGCATCCCGTCCGGCAGCGGGAAGAAGTCCGAGATCGAGCCGCCGGGTCCGGCGATGAACCCGTCGATCGACGCGCCGACGAAGTAGGTGAGCCCGCGCATGCGACCCGCCCCCTTTCCAAGCCATCTGTAGTACTCTGCTTGAAGTGGTTTGAACGTAGTACTACAGCCAGAGTGGTGTCAACCCGGAGGAGTGACCCCCCATGCGCCAGAACCCGGCCCGCCGCGCCGCGCTGATCGACGCCGCCATCGAGGTCCTCGCCGACCAGGGCGCCCGCGGCCTGACCTTCCGCGCCGTCGACACCCGGGCCGCCGTCCCCCCCGGCACCGCCTCGAACTACTTCGCCAACCGCGACGACCTGCTCACCCAGGCCGGCGGGCGCGTCTACGAGCGGCTCACGCCCGACCCGTCCGCCATCACCGACCTCATGCACGGCCCCCGCGACCGCGCCATGGTCGGCCGGCTCATGCACGAACTCGTCGGCCGCATCACCGAGTTCCGCTCCGGCTACCTCGCCCTGCTGGAACTGCGCCTGGAGGCCACCCGCCGCCCCGAGCTGCGCGCGGTCCTCACCGAGCAGATCAAGGCCGACCTCAAGGCCAACATCGACTTCCACCACGAGTCCGGCATGCCCGGCGACACCACCACGGTCGTCCTGCTCTACCTGGCCCTCAACTGGCTGATCGTCGAGCGCCTCACCCTCCCGGACGTCTTCCCCGAGGACGAGATCGCCGACCTGATCACCGCCACGGTCGAACGCATCGTCCCCTGAAACCGGCCCCGGCGGGCTTGACCTTGACGCAGGCGTCAACCTCCTACCGTCCCGCCATGGCCTCGCACACGACGCGCCCGCTGTGGCTGCCCGCCCTCTTCCTGCTGGCGTTCTCGATCGGCACCGACGACCTGGTCATCGCCGGGATCCTCCCCGCCATCTCCCGCGACCTGGACGTCACCGTCGCCGCGAGCGGCCAGCTGGTGACCGCGTTCGCGCTCACGTACGCGCTCGGCGCGCCGTTCGCCGCGCTGCTCACCGCGCGGCTGCCGCGGCGCGCGGTCCTCACCGCCTCCGCGGCCGTGTTCGCCGCGGCCAACCTCGCCGCCGCGGCGGCCCCGACGTACGGGACGCTCATGGCGGCGCGGATCGTCTCCGGCCTGGCCGCCGCCACCGCCGCGCCCGCCGCGTTCGCGCTCGCCGCCACCGCCGCGCCCGAGGGCCGCCGGGGACGCTTCCTCGCCGTCGTCGGCGCCGGCCTGACCACCGCGCTCGTCGCGGGCGTGCCGCTCGGCACCTGGATCGGCGGCGCCCTCGGCTGGCGGTCCACGATGCTGTTCGTCGCCGCGCTCGCCGCCGCGGCCGGTGTCGCGCTGCTCGCGACGGTGCCGCGGGTACCGGGCGCCGCCCCGGGCCGTCTCCGGGACCGGCTCGCCGTCCTGCGCCACCCCGGGACGCTCCCCGCGCTGGCGGCGATGATCCCCTCCGGCGCGGGCGGCATGATGTCGTACGTCTACGTCACCGAAATCGCCGCCAGGCTCGGCGGGCTGCGCGGCGCCGCGGTCGCGCCCCTGATCACCGCGGTCGGCGCCGCCGGGATCGTCGGCGCGCTCGCGGGCGGCCGGCTCGTGGACGCGCTCGGCGCCCTGCGCGCGCTGCGGCTGATGCTGCTCGGAGTGCTGGCCGCGCCCGCCCTCATGACCCTCCTCGGCCTCGCCGGCGGCCCTTACCCGACGCCCGTGGTGGCGCTGGCCCTCACCCTGTACGGACTGGCGACCTGGGGGATCGCGCCCGCGACGCAGGCATGGCTGCTGGAACGCGGCGGCGCCCCCGAGGCCGCGAACGAACTCATCGCGCTCAACAACAGCGCCATGTTCCTCGGCTTCGCGCTCGCCGGCGGCCTCGGCGGCCTGGCACTGGAGACCGGCGGCCCGGTCGCGGTGACCGGGACGGCGGCGGGATGCGTCCTGGCCTCCCTGGCGTTGTTCGCGATGGCCTTTCGGAACCGTCCGCGGGAGGGAGCGCGCGCATGAGGATCGGTGAGGTGGCACGCCGCGCCGGGGTGTCCACGCGGGCCCTGCGCTACTACGAGCAGCAGGGCCTCATCACCGCGGAACGGGACCGCAACGGCTACCGGATCTACGAGCCCGGCACCGTGCCCCTCGTCCGCGACATCGCCCGGCTGCTGCGCGCGGGCCTCGGCTCGCAGGACGTGCTGCGGTTCGTCCACTGCCTCGGCGGGCCGCCCGCCACCGACGGTTGCGGCGACACCCTCGCGATCTTCAACGAGCGCCTGGCCACCCTGGACGAACGCATCGACGCCCTCACCGACCTGCGCGAACGCCTCCGTTCCGAGGCCGCGCGGCTGGCCCGGAACACCACACCCCCTTGACCTCGACCAAGGTCGAGGTCAGAGCATCGTGCCATGGACGAGAACGCGATCAGGGCCCTGATGGCCAGGCACACCGACCTGTGGATCCGGCACGAGATGGACGAGTGGGGCGCCCTCTTCACCGAGGACTCCGACTTCATCACCCACCGGGGCCTCTGGTGGCGGACGCGCGCGGAGAACGTGGCGGGGCACAAGGACGTGCCGCCGTCCGTCCTCGACCAGAAGAAGAACTACACGCAGGACGTCGTCGACATCCAGGAGGTCACGGCCGACGTCGCGCTCGTCCACACCGTCTGGACCTGGCCCGACCACCGCCTCCCCGGCGCCCCCGCCGAAGACCGCCGCGGCCTCATCACCTTCGTCCTGGTAAGAACCCCGGACGGATGGCGCATCCGCGCCGCCCACAACACCCGAGAGAACGGCCTGACCGACTTCACCGCGACCGCCACTTGAGACTTTCGTCCCAAGGAAATGCGGCCAACCTGCCAACCAACTCCTTCAAACCCTCACAAGCAACTTCAATGAGAAACTTGAAGGACCCCGAACAGGAAGGTGAGCGATGAAGTTCGTACTCGAAGTCGACATGGGCGACACCGCGTTCGACGGCAGCGCCGACAAGGAACTCGGCCGGATCCTGCGCTACTGGGGTGGCAACCTCCACCACTACGACCTCAAGCCCGGCGACGGCTCCCCCATCTACGACTCGGCCTACAACGAGGTCGGCGCGTGGACCATCACCACGTCGGACTCCTGACCCCCCTGGCCCGCGGGCGGCCGTGACGTTCCTGAGCTGACGGTCTGCCTCGTCTCGCGTGTGCCGCCCGAGCACGGCACCGTGGACGCGGGCGGGGCGCCGGAGCCGACCGTGATCCCTTCGGCCTGGCCCGCCGCCTCGTCCTCGTTGGGCCGCCCGGGACCGATCGGCGCGAGCCGGCTGCCGCAGTCGGCGGTCTGGCTCACCCGGATGCCCGGTGTGCGGCACCCGCCGACCACTTTCGGACACCCAGGCGGATCACTCGACCACGCCGGAGCCCTGGTTCCGCGGTTGCGGAGACGGCTACCCTCCGCTCGGGCGATGCTTCCGAGCCGGGAGACGAGATGCGAGCGGTTGTCTACGACAGGTACGGCTCGACGGACGCGCTGCGCGTGGAGGACGTGCCGACGCCGTCGCTGGCTCCGGGGCAGGTCCTCGTGCGAGTGGCGGCGACGTCGCTCAATCTCTCGGATTGGGAGACCTTGCGCGGCGATCCCCTGTACTCGCGGATCGGTGGACTGCGCAAGCCGGCGCGCAGGACGCTCGGCTCGGACATCGCCGGGCGGGTGGAGGCCGTGGGCTCGGGGGTGTCTCGCTTCGACGTGGGAGACGAGGTGTACGGCGACAATCTCGGCCTGAAGGGCGGCTTCGCCGAGTTCGCGGTGGCGCCCGAATCGGCTCTCGCTCATAAGCCGAAGCAGTTGACCTTCGCCGAGGCGTCGACGATCCCGCAGGCGGGGGCGATCGCGCTGCAGGGAACGGCTCCCGCCGGTGCGGGGCGCCGGGTACTGATCAACGGCGCCGGCGGCGGCTCGGGATCGTTCGCGATCCAGCTGGCCAAACGCGCCGGCGCCCATGTGACCGGAGTCGACAACGCAGCCAAGCTCGACTTCATGCGGTCGTTGGGCGCCGACGAGGTGATCGACTACCGGAGCCAGGACTTCGCCCGGACCGGCGAGCGGTACGACCTCGTGCTGGACCTCGTCGCCACCCGCTCGCCGCTCGCCTGCGGGCGGGCGCTGGCTCGCGGCGGCCGGTACTGGTGCGTGGGCGGCTCCGTACCGGTGGTGCTCAACATCGGGACGATCGGATCGATCGCCGGCCTACTCACCGGGCGGAGGATGGGAGTTCTCGTGGTGCGTCTGGGCCCCGCGCGGTTCGAGCCGCTTGCCGACCTCTGCGCCGCGGGCAAGGTCGACATCCACATCGACCGCACCTTCACGCTCGACGACGTCCCCGAGGCGCTGCGCCACGTCGGCGAGGGACACGCCCTCGGCAAGGTCGTCGTGACGCCCCACTGACGTCGGGCCTCCGCGCTCGGGCCGATGAGCCCCAGGGCTCTGGCGTACTCGCCTGGTCACAGGCTGGTCGCGGTCCCGGCGTGATCGGCGACAAGAGAGTTCGTGGCCAGCCTCACCCGCGGCCATTCGCAGTGGCGGCTCGGCCTACAACGAGGTCGGCGCATGGACCATCACCGCTTCGGACTCCTGCCTCCCGGGCGCGACCCTGCGCCCCGGTTTCAGCGTCTAACCTCTCGATCTTCACCGCCGGGGGGGGACGCGATGGGCAGAGCGAAAACGCTCGGTGTGACCACGGCCGCCGTCGTGGGCGGCATGGCGCTCCTGATAGCGCTGATACCGGCTGAGGTGGCGCTGACCGTCCTCGTCGGGGCACTGCTGCTCGGTGTCGCAACGCTGATCGTCTGCCTCGTCCTGATTCCGGTGACGGGACGCTCGCGCGTGCCGCCCGAGCACGGCACCGTGGACGTGGACGGGACACCGGAGCCGGCCGTGATCTTCGGCCTGGCGCGCCGCCGCCTCGTCCTCGGCGTGATCGTGATGGCGGCCACGGTGCCGATGTCGTTCTTCCTCGGCGGCGTCCCCCTGCTCGTGAGTCTTGCCGACAGGGACGCCGACGAGACGGGGTGGGCGGCCTTCCCGTGGTGGCAGGCGGCATCGGCGCCGGTGTTCCTGGGTGCCGGGATCTACCTCATCGAGCGCACGATCTGGGCCTGGCGGGAACTGCGGCGGCCCGCTCACGTCGCCTGCACTTCCACCGTCCTGCAACTTGAGCTGCCGGAGTACCGGATCGCCATACCGTGGGACGACATCATGACCGTCGGGTGCGACGGGAAGTTCCTGGGCGTCGCGGTGGTGGACGACTCGGCGGTCTGGACACGGCTCGGAAGGCGCGCCGAGCGGAACATGCGCGACCACGGATGCGCGATCTGGGCCGCCACACCGGGCATCGACCCCGACCTGTTCCTCCACGAGATGGATCAGCGCCTCACTCCGCCCGCCCCCTGATCCAGGATCAGCCGCGCAACTCGTCCCGCCTCACCCGAGCAACCAGCCGCGCGAACGCCTCCGCCGTCAGGGCCAGATGCCCAGCCTCCGGAGCCTTACTGTCACGAACACCAACCGCCCCGGAAAGCCGTGCCAGCTCAACGCAGTCGGACTGCGCCGTGGTGCCGCCACTGTGGCTGGACTTACGCCAGGTGATCCGACCGGAATCAGACGCCCAACTCATCGCGCTTCACCTGAGCCACCAGACGCGTGAATGCCTCCGGCGCCAGTGCCAAATGCCCGGCTTCGGGGGCCCTGCTGTCACGAACACCAACCGCTCCAGCAAGCCTGGCCAACTCGACGCAGTCCTGGCCACCCGAACCGCCGCCGCCGCTGTAAGTCGACTTACGCCAAGTGATCATGTGAACCGCTCCATCGCCTGTGTGATCAGGTCTCGAGACAGGTCCCAGGGTAGGGCGCTTGCCCCGATACGGTCCCAACGTACCGTGAACTCGCGAACTTCCCTAGTGCCCTGTATCAGCCTCCCTCCACCGGGAGCCTCCACGAAGGACATTTCCCCAGATTCCATGGTCAGGCTGTTGAAGGAACCCTCCAGCCCTAGATAGAAGCCTGTGGATCGTGGAACGATCCTCACCATCACGTGCGGGAGCTCTACCACCTCACGCAGCCTTGCGAGTTGTTCGCCCATTACAGATGGCCCACCTATGGGCCGGTAAAGAGCGGCCTCGTCGAGCACCACCCACAGCGTCGGCGGCTTCGGGCGCATCAGCACCTCGAACCGTTCCATTCGAGCGTTCACCGCAGCCTCAATGTCTGTGACCATGCGCGAGGCGGTGATGGCCGCGCGGGCGTAGTCAGGCGTCTGGAGGATTCCAGGGATCAGCGAGAGCCGGTAGAGCCTGATGACCAAGGCCTTTGCCTCGTGCTTGGCGTACTCGGCGAACCAGTCGGGGTCGTGGGCGGTGCGGGCGTAGCGGACGAGACGCGCGAAATGTCCATTGAGCCGGAGGAAGGCGTCGAGACGATCCGCCTGATCTTCGTTCATGTTCCAGGTGTCGCGGGCGTGCTCGATGTTCGACACGGTGTGCCGATTGCATTTCATGATCTGGCCCATCTGGGAGAGCGAGAGCCCTTCGCGCTCCCGAAAGAAGCGCAGGTCAGAGGCGATCCAGTGCTTGAAAGAGTGATCCGGGTTCAGCGACTCTACGGGGGCCATGGGTCACGCTCCGGTGTGTCGGGAGTTTCATCGACACGCGACAAGCTAGCCGGTCAAGTCCACAGTTGCCCCAGGAATCAGAGAATAGGGGTGAGGAATATGGGCGGCATTACCGGGATTACCGGCGATCTGGACATTGTGTGTCTTGCCGCTTGGACGGCGCCGGGGCAGGTTCGGTCCTTGATCGAATATCGGCTCGCGGGCTGGGGGCTCGACCGCCTTGTCGACGACGCGGTTCTCATCGCCGGGGAATTGGTGGCCAACGCCGTGCAGACCACGCCGGACGGGGAGATCCGGGTGCGGTTCGCGCGCGAGGGCGAGGCGGCCGTGCTGCTGGCGGTGTGGGACTCCTCCGACGCGATGCCGGTGGCCACTCCCGTCAAAGAGCTGACGCTGGACGACATCGAGCCCGATGCGCGGGCCCTGGACGACGGGCACGACGACGGTACGGGCGGGTGGGGACTGCCGATCGTCCAGGCGCTCTCGGACGGATGCGGCGTCCAGAGGACCGAGCCGCAGGGCAAGTGGGTCTGGGCGCGCATCTCCTTGACCGACCACGCACCAGAGCTATCATCGCGGTATGGCGATTGATTCCGATTGTGGAATGACTTCGTTGGACGGGCTGGCGCCGGCGGCGGCGCTGTTCCATTCGCTGGCCGACCCGGTGCGGTTGTCGATCGTGCAACGGCTGGCCCGGGGCGAGGCCAGGGTGGTGGACCTGACCCGTGAACTGGGGCTGGCACAGTCCACGGTGTCCAAGCATCTGGCCTGCCTGCGCGGCTGCGAGCTGGTGGACTACCGGGCCGAGGGCCGCCAGTCCTTCTACTTCATCGCCGCCCCCGAACTGCTGGACCTGCTGCGCGCGGCCGAGCACCTGCTGTCCGCCACCGACCGGGCCGTCGCGCTGTGCCCCACCTACGGCAATACCGCGCGGACATGACGGCGCTGTCGCTGGGGCCCTCGCCGCGGCGGCGGGCGGTGCTGGCCCGGCGGGTGCGCCTGCTGGTGGCCGCCACCATCGCCTACAACCTGGTCGAGGCCGCCATCGCGATCACGGCCGGCAGCGTCGCCTCGTCGGGGGCGCTGGTGGCGTTCGGGCTGGACTCGGTGATCGAGGTGGCCTCGGCCACCGCGGTGGCCTGGCAGTTCTCCGCCCGCGAACCCGAGGTGGTCGCGCGGCGGGAGGGGAGGGCGCTGCGGATCATCGCGGTGTCGTTCTTCGCGCTGGCCGCCTACGTGACCGCCGATGCCATCGCCGCGCTGCTGGGCGGAGGCGACGCCGAGCACTCCACGGCCGGGCTGGTGCTGGCCGGGCTCAGCCTGGCGATCATGCCGGGCCTGTCGTACGCGCAGCGCCGCGCGGGACGCGAACTGGGGTCGGCCAGCGCGGTCGCCGACTCCAAGCAGACCCTGCTGTGCACCTACCTGTCGGCGGTGCTGCTGGTCGGGCTGGCGGTCAACACGCTGTTCGGGTGGGCCTGGGCCGACCCGATCGCCGCGCTGGTCATCGCCGCCGTCGCCGTCAAGGAAGGCCGCGAGGCGTGGCGCGGGGACGCCTGCTGCGCGGTTCCCGCCGCCGTGCCGCAGTCCTGCGGCCCCGGCTGCGCCTGCTGCTGAGCCAGGCGGGTTGTCCGACCTCTACGGGCTGGTCGGCCAGTTCGGCGACCGGGACGCTTGTGCCCGGCCCGGTACTCCTCCACCGGACGCACGTCCACCTTGCGCAGAAGCCGGGCGACGTCGTGGCGCATTGCCGGTCCCCGCCATGGTTTCCTCCGCAAATCCATGGAATGTGGTGGGTGATGCCGCCGAGCGGATGGGAGGACCGCATGGGCTTCGCCGAGGATCACCTGGTGCCGCTGGTCGACGAGGGGCTGGGCAACAGCGCCTACCTGGTCGATCTGGGCGACGGACGCGCCCTGGCCGTGGACGCGAGTCGGGATCTGCGCGACCTGCACACCGCGGCGCGGCGGCGCGGACTGACCGTGGCGTACGCGGCCGAGACGCATCTGCACGCCGACTTCCTGTCCGGGGCCCTCCAGCTCGGGCACGACACGGGGGCGACCGTGCTGGCCCCGGCCGCCGGGCACCGTGCCTTTCCGCACCGTGGCCTGGACGATGGCGACGAGGTCGATCTGGGCGGGCTGACGCTGCGCGCGGTGGCCACGCCCGGGCACACCGACGAGCACCTGTCCTTCCTGCTGCTGGACGGGACGCGCGTGCTGGGAGTGTTCACCGGCGGCTCGCTGATCGTGGACTCGGCCGCCCGCACCGACCTGCTGGGCGCCGACCGTACCGAGGTCCTGGCCCGCGCCCAGTACCGGTCGCTGCGCCACCTGGTCACGCTGCCGGACGACACCGCGGTGTGGCCCACGCACGGGGCGGGCTCGTTCTGCTCTGCACCGCCCGGCGGCGAACGCACCACCACCATCGGTGCCCAGAAGCGGAACAACCCGCTGCTGGCCGCGCCCGACGAGGACACCTTCGTGCGGCGGCTGGTGGACGGCCTGGGCTCCTACCCGAAGTACTTCGCCCGCCTCAACGAGCTCAACCGGCGCGGCCCCGCCGTGCTCACGGCGGCGCCGTCACTGCCGGAACTGGACGCCGGGCAGGTCAAGGCGCTGCTGGACGACGGCGGGTACGTGGTGGACGTCCGTCCGGCGGCCGACTTCGCGGCCGGGCACATCCCGGGCGCCCTGTCCATCGCGCTGCGCGACCAGTTCGCCACCTGGCTGGGCTGGTTGCTGCCCGCCACCGCCCCCATCGCCTTCGTCGCCGGTGCGGACCAGGACCTGGACGAGATCGTCTGGCCCGCGTACAAGATCGGGTACGAGCGCCTGGCCGGGCACCTGGCCGGTGGGATGCCCGCCTGGACGTCCGCCGAGGCCACCACCGCGTTCGTCACGGCCGACCAGGCCCCGGCGGCCCCGTACGTCGACGTGCGCCAGCGGTCCGAGTACGACGCGGGGCACGTGCCCGGTGCCCTGAACCTCGAACTCGGCGACCTCGCCGACCATGCCGGTGACGCCCCGGCGGGCGCGGTGGTGGCCTGCGCGCACGGCGAGCGCGCCATGACCGCCGCCAGCGTCCTAGAACGCGCCGGGCACACCGACCTCACCGTCCTGCGGGGCACCCCCGACGAGTACGCCGCCGCCCACGGCCTGCGCCTGGAGCCCGCGGTGTGAGCACCACCAGGCTGGGGCTGCGCGAGAACTGGCTGCAGTTCACCCTGCTGGTCGTCGTCAACGTGTGCGTGGGCGCGCTGGTCGGGCTGGAGCGCACCACCGTCCCGCTGATCGGTACCAGGGTGTTCGGGCTGACCAGCGACCTGGTCGTGTTCTCCTTCATCATCGCCTTCGGCGTGACCAAGGCCCTGACCAACCTGGCCGCGGGCGCGCTGACCGCCCGGTTCCGCCGCAGGCACCTGCTGATCGCGGGCTGGCTGGCCGGCGTGCCGGTGCCGTTCGCGCTGGCGTGGGCACCGTCGTGGAACTGGATCATCGCCGCGAACGTGCTGCTGGGCATCAACCAGGGCCTGACCTGGTCGATGACCGTCAACATGAAGATCGACCTGGTCGGCCCGGCGCGGCGGGGCCTGGCCACCGGGCTGAACGAGGCCGCCGGGTACGTCGCCGTCGGCGCCACCGCCCTGGCCACCGGCTATCTGGCCACCGTCTACGGCCTGCGGCCCGCCCCCGAACTGATCGGCGTCGTGTTCGTCGCCGCCGGCCTGGCCCTGTCCCTGATCGTCCGCGACACCGCCGCCCACCTCGCGCTCGAACTGGCCCGGCACCCACGGCCCGCCACCGAGCCGACCGGCCTGGCCACCGCCTTCGCGCGCACCTCCTGGCGCGACCGCTCGCTGCGCGGCGCCAGCCAGGCCGGGCTGGTCAACAACCTCAACGACGGCCTCACCTGGGGCGTGTTCCCGCTGCTGTTCACCGACCACGGCCTCGGCCTGGCCGCCGTCGGCCTGATCAAGGGCCTCTACCCGCTGCTGTGGGGGATCGGGCAGATCTACACCGGCCACCTCGCCGACCGCATCGGCCGCAAACCCCTCATCGTGGCCGGCATGCTCGTCCAGGCCGGGGGGTTCGTTCTGGCGCTGGTCTTGCTGGACCGGCCTCTGCTGGCGGGGATCATGTCGGCCGTCTTCCTGGGCGTCGGGACGGCGATGGTCTACCCGGCACTGATCGCCTCGGTGTCCGATCATGCCCATCCCGCCTGGCGAGCGAAAGCGCTGGGCACCTACCGGTTCTGGCGCGACATCGGCTACGCCGCCGGAGCCCTGGTCGCCGGGGTCCTCGCCGACGCCCTCGGCCTCAACGCCACCGTCATCGCCGCCGCCGTCCTCACCGCCGGCTCCGGCCTGCTCGCCGCCCGCTGGATCACCGAAAAAGAAAGTGGAGATTTCCCGCGCAAGGTGTCGGATCGGCGGCGGCGCCGTTCGTCTTGGGGATGACAGGCAGCCGGAATGCTCCGGCTCATCCACCATCATCTGGGAAGGACCAGAACCGTGAAATACGTGCTGATGTTCGTCGAGACCGAGGAGTTCGCGCACGACCTGGAGGCCATGGGCGAGAGCGAGCGCCAGGCGGCGTTCGAGCGGGTCGGGCTGTGGTTCGCCGATCACGCCGCGCAGATCACCCACCACGCGTACCTGCACCCGGCCGAGACCGCCACCACGGTGCGTCTGGACGGCGGCGGGCCGGTGGTCACCGACGGCCCCTTCGTGGAGGGCAAGGAGGTCGTCTCCGGTTACGCCGAGATCGAGGTCGACGACCTGGATCAGGCCCTCGCCATCGCCCGCGCCTGGCCGGCCTGCCCCGTCGTCGAGATCCGTCCCATCACCTGAGCCGCCCGCATGACCGCCGACCGCCGCCCCGGCGCGCGCCGCCAGGCGGGCGACGAGGCGCACGCCGAGTTGGCCCGCGTGGTGCGCGAGCACGCGGGCCGGCTGACGGCCTGCCTGGTACGGGTCCTGGGCGACTTCGCGGCCGCCGAGGACGTCGTCGCCGACGCCGTGGAGACCGCGCTGCGCCGCTGGCCCGCCGAAGGCGTCCCCGAGCATCCCGACGCCTGGCTGCTGACCGTCGCCCGCCACCGCGGCATCGATGTCCTGCGCCGCCAGGCCGCCCACCGCGACAAGCTCGCCCGGCTGCGGTGGCCGCCCCGGCCCGACCCCGACGACCGGCTGAAGCTGATCTTCACCTGCTGCCATCCGGCCCTGCCGCGGTCCGCGCAGATCGCGCTGACGCTGCGGACGGTGTGCGGGCTGACCACCGCGCAGATCGCCGCCGCGTTCGTGGTCCCCGAGTCCACCGTCGCGCAGCGCATCACGCGCGCCAAACGCAAGATCGCCGAAGCGGGCATCCCCTACCGCGTCCCCTCTGACACCGAACTGCCCGACCGGCTCGGCCAGGTCCTGGCCGTCGTCTACCTGCTGTTCAACGAGGGCTACCTGACCAGCGCCGGCGACCGCCCGCACGCGGCCAACCTGGCCGGCGACGCCGAATGGCTCGCCGCCCAGCTCGCCTGGCTGATGCCCGGGCAGCCCGAAGTGCTGGGGCTGCTCGCGCTCATCCGGCTGCACCAGGCCCGCGCCGCCGCCCGCTTCACCGCCGCCGGAGACCTGGTGCCGCTGCGCGACCAGGACCGCGCCCGCTGGGACGGGCCCGCGATCGGCGAGGCGATCGGCCTGCTGGAACGCGCCGCCGCCCGCAAACGGCCCGGCCCCTACCAGGTGCAGGCCGCCATCGTCGCCTGCCACGCGGAGGCCCCGAGCTGGGACGACACCGACTGGGCCCAGATCCTGGTGCTCTACGACATGCTGCTGGCGCTGGCGCCGTCCCCGATCCACCGGCTGCACCGCGCCATCGCCGTCCACCACGCCCCGCCGCCCCGCGGCGGCCCGGCCAACGCGCTCGCCGCCCTCGACGCCCTGCCCCCAGGCGAGCAGCGCACCCTACAGCGCTATTCGCTCTACCACGCCACCCGTGCCGAACTCCTGCGCGCCCTCGGCGACCCCGAAGCCGCCCACACCGCCGACGAGCAAGCCCTGGCCCTGACCACCAACCCGGCGCAGCAGGCCCTCCTCCGGCACCGGCTGGACCAACACCTCACCTGAACTGGTCAGGCGGTTTCCAGTGGGGGTGCGGCCATGAGCTGGGCGGCCGTGCCGCCGTCCTCGGCGAGGGCGTGGCCGGTGCTGCTCGGGGCCGTGGCGTCCCGCGGGCCAGGACCTTCGCTGATCAGAACCAGACGATGGTGCTCAGGACCGGGGCGTGGATGAGGGCGAAGGCGTTCTTGGCCTTGACGGGCGCCTCCGGCTGCTTGGGCGAGACGGCCATCGTGACGACCACGTAGCGGTCCTCGTCCCCGACCTGGCCGATGTTCGCACCGCCCGGAGGGTCGATGCGGCCGCCGGGGACGAAGCGCAGGTCGGTGAACGTCAGGCGCTGCTGCGCGGTCGAGGCGGCAGCGGCGTCGGGGAACTTCAGGACGTGGCCGCCGACCAGCACGCCGTCGGTGGTCCTGAACGCGGCCTCGATACGGCCCTCGCATCCTGCTTGGCGCAGGACGGACCGGGCCTGGTCGGTGGTGGCGCCCGCGAGGCAGCCCTTCTCGTCGTCCAGGACCTTGGCGGCGGTCCGCTCGTACGCCACGGCGAGGCCGTTGCGGCGGTTCTCGAACCGGATGTCGTCGTCGTAGAAGGTGTTCACCTCGAAGGCCGGGCCCCTGGCCTCCAGCGCTCCGAACACGAGGGGCGTGGCCACCACGGCCGCCCCGATGACTCCCAGGGCGGAGCCGAGGACGATGCGGTGCGTGCGTTCGTCGGGCAGGGCTCGGACGACGACCGTTCCGGCCTTCTGGTCGTGGACGCACTGGCCCAGCCGCTTGTCCATCTTGTGCGTCCAGAAGTCGGTCACCAGCGGGAAGCCCTGCGCCTGCTGGGGAATGATCCATCTTCTGAACGCCTGCCTCCAGTTCGGCAGGCTCGTGCCGTCGTCCTTGCACACGACGCGGAGTCCGGCGACGCGCTGGCCCACGGTGCAGCCCCACCACACGTACCGTCCCACGCGCAGCGCGATGATCGCGGGGAAGACGAGCACCATGGCCGTCGCCAGCGACACGGCCATCAGCGCACTGGAGCTGTCCTCGGTCCAGAGCGCGAAGGCGAAGGCGGGGGACAGGACGGCCATCGCCGTGAGGCACGTGGCCAGGAGGTCGACGAGCCGGGCCACGACGCGCCGCCGCGTGCTCGCCAGGACCAGGACGACGCGGTCGTCGTGCTGGGGGAGCTCTTGTACGGGCGTTTCCGAGGGGACGTACAGGGGTTGCGGCACGGTGAGCCATGGAAGCACAACGGACCGAAACAGGGAACGGTCAACCCGTGTAGAGGCCCTGCGCGCACATGCCGTCGGGAAGGGTGTCGATGGCTCGGACCTCGTCCGGGTCGAACCGGAGGGTCCATTGCCCCTCGGCCTTGACCGTGACGGTGTCCGGGCCCGTGAATCGCGCCCATTCCAGCGGCTCGGTCGCGTCGTGGTTGAAGCAGCCGAAGTAGGCGCGCCTGCTCAACGGCCCGTCGGTGGACTGCACGTACAGGCCCTCCACCGGGTCGATCACGTTGGAGGTCTCGTGGACGATCAGCTTGAACCGTCCGTCGGGTGACACCGCCGCCACCCGCATGTCGGTGTCCCTGAACGCCAGGACGAACCACCCGGTCATCACGCTCAGCACCGCCACCATGCCAACGCAGACGGACGCGGCCCACGTGGCCCAGCGCCATCCCCTCCGGACCTTCGGCGCGGCGAAGAACCCCGCCGCCATGATCAGGGCCAGGGCGGCGGCCACCGCGAAGGGCGTGAACGACATCAGGTCCCCGGCCCCGACCCAGCGGAACGGATTCAGCCACGCCAGGCCCACCACGGCGAGCAGCAGAAGGCCGGCGGCCCCCAGAACTTTGGAGAGTCGCATCCCGAGCCTTTCGCGTCGTGTCAGCCGGTGTAGAGGTCCTGCTTGCAGAAGTTTTCGGAGGTCGTGTTGATGGTCTTGACGTCCTTCGGGTCGAAGCGCAGTGTCCACTCCTCTTCGCCCGCCTTGACGACCACCGTGTCCGGGGCCGTGAACCTCACCCGGTCGAACTTTGTCTCGCCCTCGTACAGGTTGCGGCAGCCCAGGTAGGCGCGCTTGCTGAAGAAGCCGTCGGTCGACTGCACGTAAAGGCCCTGGTCGTAGCCGGCCCAGCCGGAGTTGTCGTGCAGGACGACTTTGAGCCGGCCGTCGGGCGACACCGCCACGGGCTGCAGCTTGTCGGGGTTCGCGAAGATGAGGTAGCCGAGGGCGTTGTACGCGCACCAGAGGGCGGCGAGCGTGGAGCAGACGGCCAGGGGCAGTGCGGTCCACCGGCGCCAATCCGCCGTCTTGACCATGGTCACGACGCAGGCGACGACGAGGAGGAGCAGGCCGAGGGCCGTTGTGCCCAGCCGGTAGTGCAGCGCGTCGCCGAACACGATCCAGCGGAACGGGTTGAGCGTGACCAGCGCCGCCGCGGCGAGGAGCAGCAGGCCGGCGGCGCCGATCCTGGACGGGAGCGTCATGGTCGGCCTTCCGTGGAGGTGACAAGCGGCTCGTTGATCTATCCGATGCCGGTTGGCGGCCCGGGGTTGGGGCATGACGCCTGCAACCTTCGGCCGGAACGGTTCGTTGTCCGGATGAGGCCGCCGGATCCGCCCCCACGCGCCCGGCACAACCTGGCGGAGGAGGAGAGATGGCTTCGATCGTCTCCAAGCTCAAGCGTTTCCTGCACAGCCCGCAGGGACGGCAGGCGCGGGCCCGCGCCGAGCGGATGGCCCGCGACCCGCGTACGCAGGCGAAGATGCGCGGGGTGCTGGCGAGGTTCCGTGGCGGCGGCGGGCGGCGGCCGCACTGAGGCGGGCGATTTCACCGATCTCGCGTTACCGGCCGGTATCTATGCTGGTCGCGTGAACGACGACTACTTGCACTGGGTGACCGTCCCCACCCGCTGGAAGGACAACGACCTCTACGGGCACGTGAACAACGTCGTCCACTACTCGCTGATGGACACCGCCGTCAACGAGTGGATGATCACGACGGCGGGGTTCGACCCGGGCACGGCGGAGACGATCGGGCTGTGCGTGGAGTCGCACTGCTCGTACAAGGCGGAGGTCGCCTTCCCCGACACGATCTCCCTGGGCCTGCGCATCGGGAAGCTGGGACGCTCCAGCGTGCGCTGGGAGATCGGCCTGTACCGCTCGGACGGGACGCTGGTCGCCGAGGGGTACTTCGTGCACGTGTTCGTCGGGCGGGAGAGCCGCCGTCCGGTCGCGGTCCCCGAGCCGATCCGCGCCGAGATGCAGAAACTGGTGGTCGCGTGAGCGGGGGCATCGTCGAGACGCGGGCCGCGGTGCTGGTGGAGTCGGGACGGCCCGAGCCGTACGCGGCGTCCGCGCCGATCGAGGTCGCGACGCTGCGGCTCGACCCGCCGGGTCCGGGCGAGCTGCTGGTCAGGGTGCGCGCGGCGGGGCTGTGCCACTCCGACCTGTCGGTCATCAACGGGTCGCGGCCGCGGCCGCTGCCGATGGCGCTCGGCCACGAGGCGGCCGGTGAGGTCGTGGCGGCCGGGGACGGCGCCGAGTTCGCGCCCGGCGACCACGTGATCCTGGCGTTCGTCCCCGCGTGCGGGAGCTGCGAGCGGTGCGTCGGCGGACGGCCCGCGCTGTGCGGGCCGGGCGCGCGGGCCAACGGCGCCGGGACGCTGCTCGGCGGCGGGACGCGGTTCACCGCCGGGGACGGCACGCGCCCGTACCACCACCTGGGCGTCTCCGCGTTCTCGGAGTACACGGTGGTGTCGTCGCGGTCGGCGGTGAAGGTCGACCCGGACCTGCCGTACGAGATCGCCGCGCTGTTCGGCTGCGCCGTCCTCACCGGGGCGGGCGCCGCGTTCTACAGCGCGGACGTCAAGCCGGGCGACAGCGTCGCGGTGTTCGGGCTCGGCGGTGTCGGGCTGGCCGCACTGCTGGCCGCCAAGGCCGCGGGGGCGTCGACGATCGTGGCGGTCGACGTCGTCCCGTCCAAGCTGGAGCTGGCGCTGGGCCTGGGGGCCGCGCACGCGGTCACCGGTGGCGTGGACGCGGTGGAGCAAGTGCGCGAGCTCACCGGTGGCGGCGCGGAGAAGGTCGTCGACACCACCGGGGTGGTGCCGGTGCTGGAGCAGGCGTACGCGGCGACCCGTCCCGGCGGCACGACGGTGACGGTCGGGCTGCCCGCGCCCGGCGAGCCGGTGACGCTGCCCGCGCTCAGCCTGGTCGCCGAGGAGCGCACGCTGCGCGGCAGCTACCTGGGGTCCAGCGTGCCCCGCCGGGACGTGCCCCGGTTCATCGGCCTGTACCGCGCCGGGAGCCTGCCGGTGGACGCGCTGCTGTCGCACCGGCTCACGCTGGACGAGGTCAACGCGGGCTTCGACCGGCTGCACTCCGGCGAGGCCGTGCGGCAGGTCGTCCTGCTCTGACTCGCGAAGCGGGCATTTCACTGAGCGTGATGCGGCGAGTGCAGGTTAATTGGTGACCTTGTAACAGGACCTTCACATAGCGCGATCATCGCTCGGGAAACGTGGCCTCCCATTGCTCCGATCACTGGGAGAAGCACAATGGCCACATTTCGTCACGCCGCCGCCCGGCCGCGTTGAGGCCGCGCCATGGCAACCGTCTCACCCGACCGGCGGGGCGCTCTCGTCTCCGCCGTGCTCGTCGGCACCGTCGTGATCCTCGTGGGGTACGCCTCCGGCCTCGGCGTTTCCTGGACCGCCGGCGCCGCGGGGCCGCCCGCGACGACACCGCCGAACGCCGCGCCGATCGAGCCGCTGGTGCCGTCGTCGCCCGAGCCCGCCGAGCCCGTCCCGCCCCCGCCCGCTTCGGACGTCGGCGCGGCACCGCCCCCGGCCGTGCACGACCCGCCGGGAACGCCACCGTCCCATCCGCCGATGCCGGGGGACGGCGCGACGCCGCATCCGCCCGGGCACACCCCGGCGCCGCCCGGCTCGACGCCCCCTCCGGAAAAGCCGCCCGCCCAGACTCCGTGCCCCGGGCTGCTCGGGCCCACGGTGAACTCGGTGACCGGGCCGCTGATCGGGCCCGTCCTGCCGCTGGGGACGACTCCGGCCCCGCCCGGTGTTCTGGACCCGCTGCTGGTGCCGTTGCTGGGCGGTGCGGCGGCCTGCCCGCAGCCCGCGACCGCGCCGGCGCCGTCCGCGCGTCCGGGGAGGTGACCGGGGATGGCCGTACCCCGCTCGCGGCCGCGCCGGTACCGGGTCGCGCTCTGCGTGATGGCCGCCGTCCTGTTCTGGCTGGTACTTCCCGGCTCCGTGTCGCACGCCCACGCCGAACTGACCAGGTCCGATCCCAAGGAAGGCGCTGAGCTCGCCGAGGCGCCCCGGCGGTTGTCGCTCACCTTCGGCGAGGCGGTGTCGGAACGGGGCTCGTCGGTCGAGGTCGCGGGGGAGAAGCTTCCGTTGAGCCGCGCGTCCGGCGCGCCGCGCACGCTCGTCGCGGATCTGTCCCGGCTCGACCGTCCCCTTTCGGGCAAGGTCGCGGTGGCGTGGCGTTCGAGCAGCGAGACCGACGGTCACACCGCGCGTGGAACGCTCCGCTTCACCGTGGACGCGGTGCCCGCGCCCGTGGTCGCCCCGCCCCCCGCCGCCGAACCCGTGCCGCGCGAGGACCCCGCCGTACGGCCCCTGCTGGTCGCGGTGAAGGTGATCGGCTTCGTGGGGCTGGCGCTGTTCGTGGGCGGGCTCGCCTTCCTGGCGCTGCTGTGGCCGCGCGGGGCCTGGGACCGCCGGGTCCGCGGCGCCCTCGTCACGGCCTGGACGGCCGGAGCCCTCGCCGCCGTCGCCGGCCTCGGGCTGCAGGCCGTCCACACCCGGGTGAGACCGCTGTCGGACGTCGTCGACCCCGGCCTGCTCGGCGCCGTCCTGACCGACCGCATCGGCGAGGTGGGGGCGGTCAAGGGACTGCTGTGGCTGCTGGCGGCCGTGGTCCTCGCCTGGGCGATGCGCGGCGGGGACCAGGCCGTACGGCGGCCCGCGTGGCGGATCGCCGCGCTCGCGGTCGGGTTCGGACTGCTGCGGACCACCGGCATGACGGCGCACGCCGCCGCCTCGCCGCGGCCTTTCCTCAGCCAGACCGCGGACCTGCTGCACCTGGCCGGCGTCTCGCTGTGGTTCGGCGGGCTGGCCGTCCTGCTCGTCGGCGTGCTGCGGCGGCGCCGTCCGGCGGAACTGGCCGAGGTCGTGCCCCGCTACTCCACGCTCGCGCTCGTCTCCGTCCTGACCATCGCGGCCTCCGGGCTGCTGCTGACCTGGCAGCTCGTCGGCTCGTTCGGCGGCCTGCTCACCACGGACTACGGGCGGCTGCTGCTGGCGAAGCTGGCCGTGTTCGCGCTGGTGCTCGGCGCGGCGCAGCGCAGCAAGCGGTGGGTCGCCGCCCGGCTGGACGCGGCCGTGTCGCTGCGCAGCAACGCGGCGACCGTGCGCCCGTTCCTCTACTCGGTGGCGATCGAGACGGCGCTGCTGTGCGTCGTGCTGCTCGCCGCCGCCCTGCTGGTCACGGCCTCCCCCGGCCGCTGACCCCCTGATCGTCGCGGCCGTCCGGGCCGCGACCGTCCCCATGGAAGGAAACCCCCCGTGAGACAACCTCCCGCACCCCCGGCCGCCGCCCGGGGACGGCTCGCACTGGTCGTGTGCGCCGCCCTCGCGATCGCGCTGGCCCTGCTGAGCCTGGTCGGCCTGACCAACCGGGACGAGTCCGGCGGCGGGCTGGGCGCGTCCCGTCCGGCCTCCCAGACCGGCGGGCTCCAGCAGCCCGCGCAGGCGGTGCCCGCAGCCGCGCCGGGCGGTCCCGCACAGAGCGCGGCGGCGGAGCCGATCGTCATCCGGATGAAGAACAACACCTACTCGCGGAGCACGCTCCAGGTGCCCGCCGGGCAGAAGGTCACCTGGGTGAACGACGACGCCGCCCCGCACACGGTCACGACCACCTCGGGCCCCACGAAGATCGACTCCGGGGAGATCAAGCAGGGCGAGTCGTTCTCGTACACCTTCAGCACCCCCGGCACCTACGCGTACTACTGCGCCTACCACCCGGACATGAAGGCGGGCGTGACGGTCACGGGCGGCGGGTCGTCGCCGGCACCCACCGCGTCCCCCACGGCCGCGCCCACCGGTCACCCGACGGGCCACCCCACCCCCGGGCCGACGGCCGGGCCGACCGGAGCACCGACGGCGCCGCCGCCGGGCGGTGGCACGCCGTGCTCGCCGGGCGCGGCGAGCGAGGTGCTCACGGTGATCCTGCAGCACGTCTACGCCGCGCACCTGCAGCGTTCACCCTCGCAGCAGGTCGCCGACGCGCTCGCGCTCGACGCCTACGTCAAGACCCACACCGCGTGGGTGCAGATGATCGCGGAGTCGGGCGTGAAGGGGGCGCAGGAGTTCCTCAAGGGCCTCCAGCCGCTGCTGCAGCACGTCTACGCGGCCCACCTGCAGCGCTCCCCCGGTGAGCAGGTCACGGACGCGCTGGCGCTGGACTCCTACCTGAAGAGCCACACCGTCCTCGTCCAGGACATGCTCAAGCCCGGTCTCGACGGGCTGCTCGGCGGCGGCTGCTGAGCGACGCCGGTCCGGAACGTGCGGCGGACCGGCCGAGTCGCAGTCGGCCGGTCCGCCGCACCCGCGGCCATTGTGCCCCGAGACCTCGACAGTCGAACAGTTGGGAGAAACCCATGGCCAAGCGCATCGGGCTCGTCCTGGCGCTGGGCTCGCCGTCCCTGCTGGCGGGCCTGCTCGGCCCCGCCGCCGAACCGGCCAGGGCCGACACCGCGCAGGTGCGGATGCAGAACACCGCCTACAGCCCGTCCACCCTGACGATCCGCGTCGGCGACACCGTCACCTGGACCAACCTGGACCAGATCCCGCACGACGTGGTGACCACCAGCGGACCGCAGGCACTGCGGTCCCCGATGCTGCAGCGCGGCCGCTCCTGGAGCTTCACCTTCCGCGTGGCGGGGACGTACGCGTACTACTGCTCGGTCCACCCGGCGATGCGGGGGCGCATCGTCGTCCAGCCGCGGGCGGCCACCCCGGCGCCGAGCGGGCACGCCGGGCACGATCCGGCGCCCTCGCGCACGGCGAGGCCCACCGCCTCCGCGAGTTCGACGCCGCGGGACGGGACGTCCACGCCCGCACCGTCGACGACGTCCACGCCGTCCGCGCCGGCGGCCGCGCAGCCGCAGCCCGCCGCGAACGCGTCCGCCGCCCCCGGCAAGTCGGTGAACCCGCTGCTGCCGATCGCCGGGCTGGTCTGCGCGGTCGCGGTGTTCTGCCTGCTCCTGCTCACCTCACCGGCCGCCGGCCCCGAACACCTCGACGACTGACCGGAGGACACCTGTCATGCCCCTGCCCGTCCCGCGGCGCCCGCCGGCTTCCCGGTCCGCGCGCCGCCTGCTGCCGCTGTGCGCCGCCGCGTCGCTGATCGCGTTCACCGCCACCCCCGTCCGGGCGCACGCCGAGCTGCGCTCGTCCGATCCCGCCGAGGGCGCGGTGCTCGCCACGCTGCCCGGCACCATGACCCTCACCTTCACCGAGCCGCCGTCGGCGGAGACGTCACTGGTCACGCTGGGCGCGACCCGGCTCGCGCTCAGCAAGCCCGCGGGGAGGGACGACACGCTCGTCGCCGACCTGGGCAAGGTCCCGGACACCGTGCGCGGGCCGGTCGTGGTCGCCTGGCGCGCGGTGAGCGCGGCCGACGGGCACGTCGCGAGCGGGGTCGTCCATCTGACCGTCCGCGGGGCCTCCGGAGCCGGGGCCGCGTCCCCGCCCCCGTCCGCGCGACCGGCCGCCGTTCCGGCCGCGCGGGAGGAGTCCGGCGCGAGCGGGTTCTGGTACCTCGCCCTGCTGGCGGTGTTCGCCGCCGCCGTCGCCGCGGGCATCGGGTACGCGATCCGGCGCCCGCGCGGAGAGGACCGGTGACCGCCGCCCGCGCCGCCTGACCTAGCGGGCGGGCCGCTCGTCCCGCTCCGCCGGCGGCTCCGGCGGGGCGGCGGCGAGCAGGGAGTGCCGGCGGCTGTAGGCGAAGTAGACGACCAGGCCGATCAGGAACCAGAGCGCGAACCGCACCCAGGTCTGCCAGGCCAGGAACGTGATCAGCCAGACCGAGAACACCACGCCGACCGCCGGGATCACCGGCATCCACGGGAGGCGGAACTCGCGCGGCAGGTCGGGACGGCGGTAGCGGAGCACGATCACCGCGACGCAGACCACGATGAAGGCCAGCAGGATGCCGATGTTGGTCAGCTCGGCGGCCTCGCCGATCGGCAGGAACCCGGCGATCAGCGCGGACCCGGCACCGAGGATCCAGGTGATCCGGGTGGGCACCCTGCGGGTCGGGTGGGTCTTGGCGAACCAGCCGGGCAGCAGCCCGTCCCGGCTCATCGAGAACCACACCCGGGCCGCGCCCATCATGAACGTGAACAGCACGGTGAGGATCCCGAGGATGGCGCCCACCGCGATGACCAGCCCGACCGTCTTCATGCCGACCGACGCGAACGCCGAGGAGAACGCGGCGGTGGGGTTGATGTCGCGGTAGTCGACCATGCCGGTCAGCACCAGGCAGGCCAGCACGTACAGGACCATCGAGACCGCGAGCGAGTAGATGATCGCCTTGGGCATGTGCCGGCGGGCGTCATGGGACTCCTCGGCCGCGGTGGACATGGCGTCGTAGCCGAAGACCGCGAAGAAGACGGTCGCCGCCCCGGTGACCGCCCCGCCCAGCCCGAACGGGAAGAACGGCGCGTAGTTGCCGGTGTTGATCTTGAAGACGCCGACCACGATGACCAGCAGCACGATGCCGACCTTGAGGTAGACCAGCGCCGTCTCGAACCGGGCCGCGCTCTTCATGCCCAGGTTGAGGACGTAGGCGATGAGCAGGCACAGCAGCGCCGCGAACAGGTTGATCTTGTAGCTGCCGGCGGCGACGCCCTCGGTTTCGGTGCCGGGGGCGCCGACCATCCACAGCGGCAGGTCGACGTCGATGAAGCCGAGCAGGTCGTTGAAGTAGCCGGAGATGCCGATCGCGACGACCGCGACGATGGCGGTGTACTCCAGGAGCAGGTCCCAGCCGATGAACCAGGCGGCGAACTCGCCGAGGACGACATACCCGTAGGTGTAGGCGGACCCGGCCCTCGGGATGAGCCCGGCGAACTCGGCGTACGACAGCGCGGCGGCGGCGCTGGCGATCCCGGCGATCAGGAACGAGATCACCACGGCCGGTCCGGCCGTCTCGTTGGCGACGGCGCCCGCGAGGGAGAAGATCCCGGCGCCGATGATGCCGCCGATGCCGATCGCGGTGAGCTGCCAGAGGCCCAGCGTGCGGCGCAGGCCGCCGGTCTCGCCGGTGTCGTCCTCGATGCGGTCGATGGGCTTGCGCCGGACCAGGGAGCGGAACGTGCTGTGGGCGGTGGCCATGGCGGTACCTCCTCTGGTGACCGTTCCTAAACAGTGTCCGGGAGTGACAGTCGATGTCGGCTCCCGGAACTGCGCGTATCCCGAACGGTGTTGGATGCGCTGGTCTCCCGCGTTCGTCTGCCCGCTCGGCCGGGTGCATCGTGTGCACGGTCCGTGACGGGTGGGCGGGTTCCCTCACGCTCCCGTGCGCCTGGTCCGGCCTGGACGGTCCGATGCCCGCGACGATCACTCCGGTCGTCGCGGGGCGGTGCCGTCCGTCGCCGGATCGGGTGCCCGAGGGCGCGTCGCCCGATCGCGATGCTCGCGGCATCGTGCCGGGAAACTTCACGGCGTGGGGTGCGCAGTGGCTTCTGCCAGTGCTGGGCACCCCACTGGGATGTGTAGGCCGGGTCGACGGCCACGACCGCCAAGCCCGCTTCGGCCGCCATCGACACCAGCCGTGCCTTCAGTTTCCCGGTGGGAAGCCGGAGATCAGCTGCCGGAACCGCCTGCACCGCCCGTGCCTCTCCCGCGTCTTGTGGTCCGCGAAGTCGAGGTCTTCGATGGCGATGGCGGCCACGCCGCAGGACGCGGCCCAGTGCAGCAGGCGGGTCAGAGCGTGCCGGATCTGCGCGTCGCGATGCGAGGCGGTACCGGTCAGGGTGTAGTCGAACCGGTGCGGGTCGCCGACGGGGTTGCCGCAGGCGTCGAGCCGCCATGCGGCCAGGTGGTCGGCGTTGGCGTCCACCCCGATCACACCCCGCGCGCACGCCGTCTGGAGGGGGAGGGTTCGGGCGGGGGTGCGCTGCCAGGACGCGGTGAGATACCAGCGGTCACGTTCGGGGTCGTGGTGGATGCGGTAGGCCACGGCACGGTCGGCCTCGATGCGGTCGGCGCACTCGGCTCCCCGGTGCCGGAACGCGACGCGGGCGGCGAGAACGTAGCGGCCGTGCGGAGCATTGGCCAGATGGGCCAGCGGGGCGGGGAGGCGGATCGACACCTGGCCGCCGGGGGTGAGGCGGATGGTCTCGTTACCGTACCGCTTCCCGCTCTCGCCATCGGCGGCCAGGAACGATCGCCGGGCCTCCCAGCGCTCCCGCCACCGCCGCTCGGTGAGCCCGGCATCGCCGAGATGGTGGCGGAGGCGGGCGAGTCTCTTGCCGCCGCGCACCACGTGCACGATCCCGGCGTCCCGGTCGGCCCGCTCACGGGCGAGCCGGTCCTTCAGGACGCCCAGGCGGCGGGACTTGGCAAACCACTCGCGCCGCGACCCGTACCCGCCCGGGACGCGTCTGGTGCCTTCGGCTCCGATCGGCAGCGACAGCCGGTGCTCCAGCGTCCGCACCCCCGACTCCAAACCCTGGACGTGCGCGTGCTGGGCGCGGCGGGCCAAGGCCCACTGGTCATGGGTGGCCTTGGTGATCGAACCGGCCCACCGCGCCGACGACACCCCGGTCAACTCCCGCTTACGCGCCGCCCACCGGCCCGCATCATGCTCCAGGCCATCACCGCACCGGACCTTCAGATCCCGGGCCGCCAGCGAACCCAGATACGCCCCCGCCAGCCGCAACACCCGCTCGTCCTCAGCCGTCAGGCCCTTGAGACGGTCACGCACCGCCACCCCCGACGGGCCCGCCGCCACGAACGGCGCCGCGATCGCACGCACCCCGCCGCCTGGGCGGCGGGCTGTGCGGCCGGGGGCGGCGTGGCGGGGCGCCGTCTCGGCGACCACACCACCGGAAGCGGTGCGCGACATGACAAACACTTTAAGTGACAGGATTCGAACATGCAATCGACTCGCACCACTCGGACACCGTGGCGGCACGCCGCCATGGGATGGGCACGCACGGGTAGTCATGGACACCCCCCGAACACCCTCCCGCCAACAGTTCCGAACCCCCGACCTCTCCCTGTCTCCTTCCCTCGCTTCGGCGGCCGCGCCAGGGGAGCCGATCACGATTGGAGCAAGGTCCTGTGAGGGGCTCGGGCGTGCGGGCCCAGAGCGCCTCAGGCGAAGATGTGCTCGCTCAGGAGGCGTTCGAAGGCGGCCTCGAAACGCTCGTAGTGCTCGCGCAGGCCGGGGCCGGGCCAGCCGGAGTGGAGCAGCGGCGGGGGCAGCAGCGGATCGCGCAGCAGGTGGCGCAGGACGGCGGCGGAGACGGTGAACTGCTCGGCCAGAGTGTCGGCCTGGTCGAGGGCGGCGCGCAGGTCGCCGGCGGTGGCCGTCCAGGCGTCCAGGTCCCAGAGGACGGCGGCGAGGGCGGCGGGGTCGCGTTCGGGCCGCCCCTCCAGGAAGGTGCACTGCCGCTGGACGATCTCGGGCCGTCCGGGGCGGCTGAGGTTGGCCGGACGCAGCCAGGTGCCCTCGCGGAGCTCGGCGAGGCGGAGCGCGGACATCGCCTGGCGCAGCGCGGCGCGCTCGGCGGGGGAGCGGCGTTCGGCGGTGATGACGGCGATCTCCCAGGTGCCGTCCCAGGGGCGGGTGCGGGGGAAGCGGCTCTCGTCCTGGCGGGTCTGGCGGTTGCGGAGCCGGTCGGTGAGCTCGTAGCGGCCCTTCTCGTCCTGGACGAGGTCGCCCGAGGCCACCATCCGCGACAGCGCGACCCGGATCGTGCCCTCGGCGATGCCGAACAGCTCGCCGACCCGGACCGCCTGGCGGGCGCCGATGCGGGGCGGGTGCAGGCCGAGGAGCGTGCTCAGGACGACCGAGCGCGCCGTCAGCGGTCTGAGTTCCAGAGTGTTCGCCATGTGGGGCAGGACCTTACCGGCACGGAACCGTCCAGGATGAAATTACAGACTTTCGTCGACTGTAGCGAGAGTGTAATGTCCGGCCATGGCGTCCTATCTGATCGAGCCCGTGGACCGGCTCCCGTTCGGCGGCCCGGAGAAGGCCCGCCGGTACGCGACCGAGCGCTACCAGGGGGCCGCGGGCCTCAACTGGTACACCTGCGACCCCACGCTGCGCCTCCTCATGCGGCGCCACCTCGGCGCGGACGGCCTCGCCTGGGCCGAGCCGCGGCTGACCGAGCTGGGCGCGCTCATGGGCGGCCCGATCGCCGAGCGGGCCGAGGAGACCGACCGCGACCCGCCCCGCCTGGAGAAGTACGACCGGTGGGGCCGGGACATCAGCCGGGTCGTGATGCCGCCGTCGTTCGAGGCCGCCCGCGCCGACCTGGTCGCGACCGGGTTCACCCGTCCCGGCTTCGTCGCCGAGGCGAAGGCGGCGGGCGTGGACCCGGCGCCGCTGGGCGTGGCCTGGAGCTACCTGCTCGACCAGGCCGACATCGGCATGGCCTGCGCGCTCGGCACGGGCGGCGACATGGTCGTCGGGCTGACCGAGCCGTTCGCCCCCGAGGACGTCAAGGAACGCGTGCGCGAGCTGTTCGCGGCCGGGGAGTTCTCCGGCGAGGCCGCGCAGATGCTCACCGAACGGTCCGGCGGCTCCGACCTCGGCGCCCTGGAGTCGACCGCCACGCCGGACGGCGACGACACCTGGCGGCTGAACGGCTTCAAGTGGTTCGCGTCCAACGCCAACGGCTCGGCGTTCGTCGTCCTGGCCAAACCCGAAGGAGCGGTGGACGGCGTGCGGGGCATCGCGCCGTTCCTCGTGCTGCGGGAACGGCGGGACGGGTCGCGCAACGGCATCCGCGTCCGCCGCCTCAAGGACAAGCTCGGCACCCGCTCGGTCGCCTCGGCCGAGATCGAGTTCACCGACGCCGAGGCGTTCCTCCTCGCCCCCGCCTCCAGCGCCCCGGTGGAAGGAGCGGCGGGCGACGGCAAGGGCCTGGCCCGCATGATGGAGCTCACCAACGGCGCCCGGCTCGGCATCGCCGCGATGGGCCTGGGCTGCGCCCGCCGCTCGCTGGTCGAGTCGCTGTGCTACGCGCGGGCCCGCGAGGCGTTCGGGGCACCGCTGTACGAGCAGCCGCTGATGCGCCGCAAGCTCGCCGAGCTGATCGTGGAGACCGAGGCCGCCCAGGCCCTGGTCTTCGACGGCTACCTGGGCCGGCCCCGGCTCCGGATCGGCGCCGCCCTCATCAAGCTGCGCACCGCGCGGCTCGGCGTGACCGCCGCCAGCGACGCCATCGAGATCCACGGCGGCAACGGCTACATCGAGCAGTGGCCGGTGGCCCGGATCCTGCGCGACGCCCAGGTCAACCCGATCTGGGAGGGCGGCGACAACGTCCTGTGCCTGGACGTGCGGCGCGCGATGGAACGCGAGCGGGCGCACCTGCCGTTCCTCGACCGGCTCGAGAGCGCAGCCGCCCGGGCGCCGGAGGGCGACGGCGCGACCGCCGGCCTCGTCCGCGAGCGCATCGGCGACCTGCGCAAGGCGATCGAGCGGTGGCACGGCCTCGACCGGGCCACCGCCGAGGCCCGCCTCTACCCGCTCGCCCAGTACATGGCCGACGTGTACGCGGCGGCGCTGCTGCTGGAGCAGGCCGGGTGGGAGCGGTCCGAGCTGGGCACCGACCGCAAAGCGCTGGTCGCCCGCCTGTACGCGGGCGCCCGGCTGGCCGACCAGGGCGCGCTGCGCGGCATCGACGCCCCGTCCGAGGACCTCGACCGCTTCGAGGAACTGGCCGGCGGCGCGTTGCTCGACGACCGCTCCTAGCGCCTCACCAGGGATAGGCGCCGTTGTCGTCGAAGGCTCCGCCGGTCGGGCCGTCCGGGCCCAGGGTGGCGAGCTTCACGGCGATGGCGGCGCCGTCCGCGGCGGTGCGCGTGATCGGGATGCCCAGGTCCAGCCCCTTGAGGAAATCGGTGTTGCAGGGCCCCGGGATCGCGCAGTTCACCAGGACGCCGTCGGCGCGCAACTCCTTGGCGTACTGCACGGTCAGCATGTTCAGCGCCGACTTGGACGACACGTACGCCGCCGCGGCGGGCATCGCGGTGAAGTAGTGCCCCGGGTCGGTCATGTTGGTGAGGGAACCGGTGCCGCTGGACACGTTCACGATGCGCGCGGACGGGGACCGCCGCAGCAGCGGCAGCATGGCGTTGGTCACCCGCACCACCCCGAACAGGTTGGCCTCGAACACCTCCTTGATCTCCGCCACCTCGCACGCGCTCGGCGGGGTCAGCGTCCCGGGGACGCCCGCGTTGTTGACCAGCACGTCGAGGCGGCCGTAGCGGTCGCCGATCTCCGCCGCGGCGGCGTCGACGGTGGACTGGTCGGTGACGTCCAGGGCGATGCCGCGGGCGTTCTTCAGGCGGGCCACCGCGTCCGCGCGGCGCCCCTCGTCCCGGGCCCCGACCAGGACGGTCATGCCGAGTCCTGCGAGCCCGGCGGCGATCTCGAAGCCGATCCCCTTGTTGGCACCCGTCACCAGAGCGATCTTCGTGTCATCGGTCATGGCCCGATTGCACACCGCCCTCCGCGCCCGGTCCAGGATCATCCCGGTCCCGGGCAATACCCTGGCGGTATGGCCGATGGTCCGGACCGGATCGAGACGCGGGAGCTCGCCTACTTCGCCGCCGTCGCCGAGGAGCTGCACTTCGGGCGGGCCGCCGCCCGCCTGGGCATCGCGCAGCCGCCGCTGTCACGGGCGATCCAGCGGCTCGAACGCAGGCTCGGCGTCCTGCTGCTGGAGCGCACGCCCCGCGGCGTCACGCTCACCGGCCCCGGCGAGGTGCTGCTGCGCGAGGCGCGGCGCGCCCTGGAGGCGGTGGACGCCGCCGTCCGCCGGACCCGCCGCGCGGGCGCCGGCACGGAACGGATCGTCCTGGTCATGAAGCCGGGCGGGGACGGCGGCCTGCTCCCCGCGATCCTGGACGCCTACGAGGCCGCCGAACCCGACCCCGTGCCCGTCGAGGTGATGATGTGCGGGATCGGGGAGCGCGGCCGGGCGCTGCGCGACGGATCGGCGGACGCCGGGCTGCTGCACACCCCCTACGAGGACCTGACCGGCTTCGACACCGAGGAGCTCGTGACCGAGGGGCAGGTCCTGATCGTGCCGCGCGGGCACCGGCTGGCCGGGCGCGGGCACGTCACCCTCGCCGACCTGGACGGCGAACGCCTCTTCGACCGGGAGCGGGACGGGATGCCCGAGGCCGGGCACCTGATGCAGATGATCGCGCTGGGCCGGGTCGCGATGCTGGCGCCGGAGTCGGTGGCCGACCACCTGCGCCGCGACCTGGTGTGCGTGCCGGTGCCGGACGCGCCCGCGGTCACGGTCGTGATCGCCTGGCCGGAGCGGACCCGGTCGCCCGCCGTGGCCGCCCTGGTGCGCGCCGCCGGGGCCGCGGCCGCCGGGGGTGCGGCCGCGGGGCGTCGTGTCCGCGGGTAACGTCACCGGTACAGCCAGCCGTACCCCCGCCGGTGGCGCAGCCGATACAGCGGCGGGGCACCCCGGGCCGGAACCGCCGAAACGATGGACGCGGCCACCGTCCGTCCGCTAGAGAAACGTGTTATGACCGCTTTGGTACTGGGTCCCCTGCTCCGGCACGTGTCCGAGCGCACGGCGACGATCTGGGTCGAGACCGACCGTCCGTGCGAGGTCCGCGTGTCCACCGGGGCGCCCGGCGTGGAGGCCGCCGCGCGCACCTTCACCGCGCACGGCCACCACTACGCGCTCGTCGAGATCGACGGGCTGGACCCGGGCGCCCGGGTCCCGTACGCGGTCGCGCTGGACGGCGAGACGGTGTGGCCGGAGCCCGGCTCGCCGTTCCCCGCCAGCCAGATCCGGACGATGGACACGGCCGGGATGGTCCGGGTCTCCTTCGGCTCGTGCCGCCGCTCCCCCGACCGGGCCGGGGTGCACGGCCTGGACGCGCTGTCCGCGTTCGCCCACCACCTCGCCGCCCAGCAGGCCGCCGACGCGGGCGGCCGCGGCGACGGCGGCCGCGCCTGGCCCGACGCGCTGCTGATGGTCGGCGACCAGATCTACGCCGACGAGCTCGGCGAGGAGATGCTCGCCTACCTGCACGAGCGCCGCGGCCCCGACACCGAGCCGAAGGGCGAGGTGGCCGACTTCGAGGAGTACACCAAGCTCTACGAGCTGGCCTGGCAGGAGGACCCGGCCGTGCGCTGGCTGCTGTCGACGCTGCCGACGTTCACCGTGTTCGACGACCACGACGTCCGCGACGACTGGAACACCTCCCACGCCTGGCGCCAGGAGATGTGGAAGAAGCCCTGGTGGCGGGCCCGGATCACCGGCGGCATCGGCTCGTACTGGGTCTACCAGCACCTCGGCAACCTCTCCCCCGAGGAGCGCGCCGCCGACCCGGTGTACGTGGCGGTGCGCCTCGCGGCCGCGGAGGGCGGCGACGTCGGGAAGATCATCGACGAGTTCGCCGAGCGGGCCGACCGGGAGCCGGCCACCGCCCGCTGGAGCTACGCGCACGACTGGGGCGGCACCCGCCTGATCGTCGTCGACAGCCGGGCGTCGCGGCTGCTGACCGCCGACAGCCGCGGGATGCTGGACGAGGAGGAGTTCGCCTGGCTGGACGGGCAGGTCCAGGGCGGCATGGAGCACCTGCTGATCGCCAGTTCGCTGCCCTACCTGCTGCCGCGCTCCATCCACCACGCCGAGGCGTGGAACGAGGCGATGGCCGACGGCGCCTGGGGCAAGCGCGGCGCCCAGCTCGCCGAGGGGATCCGGCAGGCCGCCGACCTGGAGCACTGGGCGGCGTTCGACCGCTCGTTCCGCGCGATGGCCGACTACGTGCTGGCCGTGGCGCGGGGCGAGCGCGGCACGGCCCCGGTGAGCATCTCGTTTCTGTCCGGCGACATCCACTACTCCTACCTCGCCCGGGTCACCAAGCCCGACACCGGCCGGACCGACGCGGCGGGCCGGGCCATCGGCGGGACGGCGATCACGCAGGTGGTGTGCTCGCCGCTGCGCAACCCGCTGGCCGGCAAGTTCCGCACGGCCAACAAGGTCGCGGGCACGCCGCTGCTGCCGGGGATGTTCCGGATGCTGGCCAAGTCCGCGAAGGTGCCGGTGCCGCCGCTGAAGTGGAAGATCACCGACGGGCCCTGGTTCGAGAACGCCATCGCGACCGTCGAGCTGGCCGGACGCCGTTCCCAGGTGCGCTGGGACACGCCGCTGTCGGCGACCGAGATCGGCGAGATGGGCCGCGCCCACATCTGCTGACCCGGCGAACCGAGACGCCCGCGGCGTGAGGTGCGTCCGCTCCGCCCCCTCAACGGAGCGGACGCACCTCGCCGGACCATCGGCGTCCCCGCCCTTGCCCCCTCCTCGGGAGCGGCCCAGGACGCCGATGGCGTTCTGTGGGTTTCACGGGCGACTCCCGGCGGCGCCGGGAGTCGTCGCCGGGCGGCGACCTTCGGAAAATCCTCACGCAAAGGATGACGGCGAGCCTGTTTGACCATGACGCGGTTTGCGGAATCTTCTTCAGCGACGTTCGGTGGTCATGTAGTAACAATGGGCGAGTCATATTCCGGGTAAGGCAAGGAGTGATCGTGAGCGAGACCGCGTCAAACCTGCCCTTGGCGGAGTCCAGCGACGCGGTGCTCATCTCCCGGATCCGTGCCGGCGAGGTCAACGCGTACGGGCTCCTGTACGAGCGGCACATCGGGGCGGCGCGGGGGCTGGCCCGGCAGCTGGCCGAGGGGGACGCGGCCGAGGACGCCGTCCAGGAGACCTTCGCCAAGATCCTCGACGTGCTGGGCCGGGGCGGGGGGCCGCGGTCGGGGTTCCGGCCCTACCTGCTCACCGCCGTCCGCCGCACCGTCTACGACCGCCACCGCCGGGAGCGGCGGCTGCAGTCGACCGACCGGATCGAGCTGTACGACCCGGGGGTGCCGTTCGTCGACCCGGCCCTGGAGGGGCTGGAGCGCACGATGATCGTCCGGGCCTTCCAGTCGCTCCCCGAGCGCTGGCAGGCGGTGCTCTGGCACACCGAGATCGAGGGCGCCCGGCCGGCCGACATCGCGCCGATCCTCGGCCTGTCGGCGAACGGCGTCGCGGCGCTGGTGTACCGGGCCAGGGAGGGGCTGCGGCAGGCGTACCTGCGGATGCACCTGGCCGATCCGCCGGACGCGGCGTCCGGCGCGGGCGGGGAGGCGGCTGCGGCGATCGACGAGCGCTGCCGCCCCGTCCTGGACATGCTCGGCGCGTACGTGCGCCGCGGCCTCGCCAGGCGCGACTCCCGCACCGTCGAGCGGCACCTGGACGACTGCGAGTCCTGCACGGCCGTCTACGGCGAACTCGTCGACGTCAACACGCGGCTGCGGGACGCCGTCGGGCCGTTCATCCTCGGTACGGCGTCGGCCGCCCTCCTGGCGTCCAAGGAGGGCGCCGCGACGGGCGGCGCCTACGCCGCCTGGTGGCACGCGCTGCGGCGGATGCCCACGCTGCAGCAGCAGGGCCTCGGGGTGGGCGCCGCGGCGGTCGCGGCCACGGTCGCGATGGCCCTGGTCCTGGTCTCGGGCGACGAGCCCAACAGGCCCGGCCCGCCTCCGCCGGCGGCGGTGAGCCCCCCGGGAGCGGACCCAAAAGCGCCGGGGGCTGGTCCACAGCCCCGTCCCCAGCCACCAACGGCCGGCCCGAGCGCGCCGGGGGAGCCACCCCGACCCCCGGCGGCTCCCCCGGCAGCCCCGGCAGTCCCGGCGCCACCTCCCCCTCCGGGCAGCCCTGCCCGACTGACGGCAAGCCTCGGAACGGTGGGAGTCCTTCTCCGCGAAGAGGCCGGGATCCTCGCGATGGCGGTGCGGAACGCGGGCGCCGGCCGGTCACGGGACCTGACCGCCGATGTCGACCTTCCCCCGGACGTGACCTACCCGGGAGGCGCGACGGGAAGGAACGCGGCGATGTTCACCCCGGCACGCCCCCCAGGGGACGGGTGGACCTGCCGCCCAGGCCGCCCCGGCACAAGTCCAAGCCCAGGCACGGACGCGGGCACAAGTACGGCCACAAATACGGGCACAAGTACGGGCACGACCGCGGGCGCGGATACGACCGCGGGCGGGGCCACAAGTACGGGCACGGGCACGACCGCGGGCCCGAGCGGCGACGGTAACCGCGTGCGCTGCACCCGCGCGCCGCTGGAGCCGGGGGCGACGACCACGGCCTACCTGCACGTCCAGGTGGGATCGTCCGCGCCGTACCGGACCCCGCCCACGATGACGCTGCGCTCCGGCCCCGCGCGGGCCTCCGCCGAGGCGCCGGCGGGCGTCGCGGCCGAGGGCCTGTCCGCGCGCTTCGCCGCCGACGGCCGGGTCCGCGCCCTGGAGGCGGGCAACGCGCTGCTCGGCTGCGACGAGCGCGTCCCCGGATGCCGCCGCGCGCTCGCCCGCAAGGGCCAGGCCCGCGACAACGACTTCTGGGCGATGCACCCGGTCGACCGGGACGACGACGAGACCACCACGAGCTCCAGCGCCGCGCGGGTGGCCTTCCCGGACGGCGCGAAGGTGCTGTGGGCGGGCCTCTACTGGTCGGGCAGCGTCAGTCCCCACCACCCCCGGCAGCTCCCCGGCGGCGCGGGCAGGGCGCGGGTCGCCAGGGTGCGGCCCCCGGGGGCGGAGCGGTACGAGACCGTCCGCGCCAACGAGGTGGAGTGGGTTCGGCTACCCGGGTCCACCGGCGCCTACCAGGCGTTCGCCGAGGTGACGGCGCTCGTGCAGCGGCACGGCGGCGGTACGTGGTGGGCCGGGGACGTCGCCCATGGGGGGCCGCTCACGGACGTTCCCCGGGCCGGGCACTACGCCGGGTGGAGCCTGGTGGCCGTGGTCGAGGACCCGGCCGCCCCGCACGGGCGGGCGATGGTGCTGGACGGCGCGCGCCCGCTCGGCCCGGAGGCGCCCGGCGGCCTCGGCATCCCGCTGCACGGCCTGCTGCCCTCGTCCCGTCCGGCCCGGATCGGACTGGTGGCGTGGGAGGGGGACGCGGGACTGGACGGCGACCAGCTGCTGCTGAACGGCCGGGAACTGGTCCCGGCGGGCGGCGACGGTTCGCCGGGAAACGTTCTCGACGGTTCCGCGACGGGGGCGATCGGCCCGGCCATGACTTTCGGGACAGATATCGATGACTTCACCGCCACGCTCGGTCAGAGTCCCGGTTTGGCGCTCGTGACCCGGCGCGATGCGGTGATCACCGGAGCGGTCACCGTTACCGCCCCCGGAGGTCACTGACCGCAGTCCGGACGGCCGTCAACCGATTCTTCGTGTAAAAATCATGTGCACTCATTAGGGACAGACCGGAACGGCTGGTAGCGTCCGCGCTGACACCTCGATCAGGAAAGACGATCACTAAGGCGATGCCGTGACGTGGCACGGCGTCGCGCCCTCCGGTGCGCACGGCTCCCCCGCGTTCGCGAACCAGGTCCGCCGGTTCGTCGCGGGAGCGCACCGCCGACCGCGGATTTGTGAGTCCGGGTGGCTCGCATATGGCTAAGTGTCATGAAAGAGTGGCGAATCGCCGTATTCGCCTACGGGGCTAACGGGCTTCACTACGCTATAAGCCCGGGGCTTTCTCCGCCCGCGTCCCCGAGAGCAGGAGGGGGAGACCGCCGCACGATGGTCACCCGCGCCACCCTGACCGAGGAATGGGCTTCCGGAGAGGTCCCGCGTTGAGGAAGGGCGATGTCGCATGGATCGCTGCGCGCTGTTCGTAGACGCCGGCTACCTGCTGGCCGACGGCGCCATGGCGGTGCACGGCACCCGCCATCGCGAGACCGTCTCGTGGGACTTCGGCGGCCTGCTGCAACTGCTGGGCAACCTGGCCCGCGAACGCACCGGCCTCCCGCTGCTGCGCTGCTACTGGTACGAGGCCACGGTCGAGGGCCGGCGCGCCCCCGAGCACGAGGCCCTGGCCGACCTGCCCGGTCTCAAGCTGCGGCTGGGCCGGGTCCGCCCCGGGCGGCGCGAGGGCGTCGACACCGAGATCCACCGCGACCTGATGACGCTGGCCCGCAACGGCGCGCTGGCCGACGCGGTGGTGGTCAGCGGCGACGAGGACCTCGCCCAGGTCGTGGTCGACGCCCAGGACTTCGGCGTCCGGGTCACGGTCGTGCACGTCACCATGGACGGCGGCTGGACGATCGCGCGCTCGCTCCGCCAGGAGTGCGACGACCTCATCGAGGTCGGGTCCGGGCATCTGCGGCCGTACGTCAGCCTGCTGGCCGGTCTCGAAGGCGTCCGCGACACGGGCGCCGTCCGCGAGAGCCCCGCCATCGAGGCGCCTTCCGTCGGGGGCACCGGGATCGGGGCCATCGGGGCGATCGGCGCGGGCACGCCGGCGGACATCCCCAGCCCGCTGTCGAACGGCCACGGCACCGGCGGCCACATCGGCCCGCTCCACACCGCCGACGCGCACAACGGCGCGCCCCCGTCCACCCCGCTGACCGGTCCGGCGCAGCCCGTCGGGCAGTCCGCCCCGGACCCGTCCCCGCAGCCGCCTCCCGGCCTGGGCTACGTGTCCGACACCGGTTCCACCTACGGCCTCGGCTCGTCCGGATACGACACGCCGTCCAACCTCGGCTTCGGCTCCAGCACCACCGGCGGTTTCACCCCCGGGACCGGATACTCCAACCTGGGCAACGGCAGCGTCAACGGCTCCACCCCAGGCATGGGCACGGGCGCCTATCCCGTCCCGGGCAACGGCAACGGCAACGGCTCCGGGCCGAGCGCCTCCAGCGCGCCGCAGACACCCCCGGCGCCTCCGGCACCGCCCCCGCCGAGCATCCCCCCGTCCCCCCTGCACGCGGCCCCGACGCCCAGCCCCAGCACGACCGGCCCCGGCATCACGGGCCCGAGCGTCCTCGGCCCCAGCACGACGGGCCCCGTGACCTCCGCGCCCCCGCCGCAGCCGAGCACGGGCCCCCAGTACCTGCCGCCCACCTCGTCCGTCCCGCCGGCGCAGCAGCACGGTCCCTACACCGGGCCGCAGCAGATCACGCCCGTCCCCGCCGTGCAGCAGTCCGCCCCGACGCTCGCGGACGCGGTCAAGGCCGCCCACCAGGAGGGCCAGGACTTCGGCGAGTCCGTGGCCCGCGACGCGCCCGCGCTGTGGCTGGAGGCGGTGCTGGCCCGCAAGCCGCGGATGCCCTCCGACCTGGAGGCGCGGCTGCTCCAGGGGTCGGCGCTGCCCATCGACTTCCTGCTGCACGACGAGGTCCGCCACGCGCTGCGCCGCGGCTTCTGGGACGCCCTCGAACGTTCCCGCAGGTGAACCGCTGACGGCGACACCGTACGCGTAGGTAATTCACGATCCTCCTCGATTCACCCGCTTCGCTCGCCGAGCGACGGGTAGCGTTGAAGCGTGACGCATGTGACGGAAGACGATCTCGACGATCTGGAGTTCGACACCCTGCGCACGGGCGATCACATCTCGGCGGCACGGCGGCTCTCCGAACTCGCCGAGTCGGTGTCCGGCGGGGTGTCGCGTGCCAATGTGCTGCTGCGGGCGGGCGAGCAATGGCAGCACGCGGGAGATCACGCCAGGGCGGCCGAGCTGTACCGCGCCGCCCTCGAGGACGGCGGCGAGACCTACGGCGACGCCCGCGCCTACCTCGCCGACGCGCTGTTCGAACTGGGCCAGGCCGACGACGCGCGCAAGCTCGTCGAGCAGATCCGCGCCGACAAGCCGCGCGACCCGGAGGTCTACCGGGCCGTCGCCGAGGTGCTGTACGCCCAGGGCGACGCGGCGGGCGCGCACGAGTGGGCCACCGGCGGCGCCGACGTGGTCCTGGCCCTGCGCGACCGCGCGGTCGGCGTCGGGGCGGGCACCGGCGGCACGCCCGAGGACGAGGACCGCTCCCTCACCCCGGGCCCCGACGACGTCGCCCTGGCCGAGGACAGCCTGGAGGCCCTCCTGCGCCTGCGCTACCGCGCCCGCGTCGACCTGGGCCGCGAGGAGGACGACTACGACGCCCTCCTCGACGACCTCCTGAAGAACGCCTGACCGCTGCGGCGGTGTCAGAGGGTCGCTATCAGGTCGTTGAGGGTTCGGGCCAGGGAGGTTTTCGGGGGCTGCTCCACCACGGACCAGCCGCGCAGGCGGGCCTCGCGGAGCGCGGGGTCGGCCGTCCCGGCGTCACCACCGGTCCCTTGCGCCCCGCGCGTGGTGGTGCGGAGGTAGCCGCAGGGGGCCTCGGGCCAATCGGGCGGCACCGGTACCGAGGGCTCGTCGTGGTCGTGGGCGTGCCCGTGGCCCAGGCGGGGCAGTTCGGCGTCCAGGAAGACGTAGCCGCCCACCTTGCGGTGGGCCGCGCGTTGCGCGAGGGCGATGCCCGGCAGCAGCGGGCCGGCGCCGCCGCGGGCGACGAGCACCAGGGGCGCGGTGGGGGCGGTCGCGGAGATCACCAGCGAGGCGCGCGCCACGTAGCGGGGGCCTGAGCTGTCGGGGACGTCCGGGGTGACGACGTCAAGCCCGTGCAGCCGGAGCATCTCGGGCAGGTCGCCCCAGGCGGCGGAGCGGGCGTACGGGGAGTGCAGGAGCACGAGGGTTCCGGGGGTCACGTCACCTCCCGTGACCAACCGTACCGGGTTCGGGCCGGAGTTCAGGGCAGCGTGCGGCGCGTGTGGGAGGCCCGAATAGGGTGGCTCGATGTGAGCGAACGTGATGACCTGCTGGAAGAGATCAAGTCCAAGGCCGTCGTGCACGGCGACTTCGTGCTGTCGTCGGGGAAGCGCGCGTCCTGGTACGTGGACCTGCGCCGGGTGACGCTGGACGGCGCGGCGGCACCGCTGGTGGGACGGGTGATGCTGGACGCCACCGCGGACCTGGACTACGAGGCCGTCGGCGGGCTCACGCTGGGCGCCGATCCGGTCGCGGCCGCGATGCTGCACGCGGCGGCGGCCCGGGGGCGCGCGCTGGACGCGTTCGTGGTGCGCAAGGCGGGGAAGGCGCACGGGTTGCAGCGCCGGATCGAGGGCCCGGACGTCACCGGACGGCGGGTGCTGGCCGTCGAGGACACCTCGACGACGGGCGGCTCGGTGCTCACGGCGGTGGAGGCGCTGCGCGAGGCCGGCGCCGAGGTCGTCGCGGTCGCCACGATCGTCGAGCGGGGCGCCGCCGAGCGGATCGCCGCGGCGGGCCTGGAGTACCGGTACCCGTTCACGGTCGCCGATCTCGGCGTGGCGGCCACCGGCTGACGCCGGGCGGCGCGACGGCGATCCTCGCGGGGGCGAGGACCGCCGGCTCACCTTTCGGGAACGAACCACTCGCCGCGTTCGCCGGCCGCCTTCTGCGGCTGCTTCTTGCCGTAGATGACGACCTCGACCGCGGCGCCGTTGTTCGCGACCACGTTGAGGGGAGCCTGCTCGTACTGGAGCGCCTCGCCGGTGTTGAGGACGCCCTGCTGGAGCACCTCACCGCTGCCGGGGACCCGCACGTAGACCTGGGTGGGGGCACCCGTGACGCGGATCAGCAGCGGCGTGACCGACGCGGTGCTGGAGCTGGTACGGGCCGACCTCGTCGTCCGGGGGGACGCCGGCTCGCTCGCGGTCGGCTCCACCTGCCCGGGATCGCTGGAGCCCGCGGTGCCCGCGGGCCCAGGATCGTGCGAACTGGAGGTCAGCGCGTTCACCAGCGCGATGCCGCCCGCGACCAACAGCCCTAATGCGAGCAGCACGGCTACGGCCGCTATGAGTATGCGCGCGAGACCCCTAGGGTCCGACCGATGACGTCCCACATGGGGAGGTTAGCGATAACTGTCACCGCTGAGCGACGGACGTGACTCTTCAGAGGCATTCTTATTCGTACCGTTGCCCGATCCGCGCCTGCCGCGGACCATCTCGCGGGCGATCGGGATCATCGACAGCACCAGCAGTACCGCGATCCCCGGGAGGATGTAGTGCTGCAGGCCGGGCACCGAGGCGCCGAGGAGGTGCCCGGCGAGGAAGAGCGACTCTGTCCAGATCACGGCGCCGACGAGGTTCCAGAGGAGGAACCGGCGGGAGCTCATCCCGACCATCCCGGCGAGCGGGTTGAGGAACGTCCGGACGATCGGGATGAAGCGGGCGAGGACCACGGCGCGGGCGGGGCCGAAGCGCGCGAAGTAGTACTCGGCCTTCTCCGCCCATTCCTGCCGGAAGATCCTGGAGTCGGGGCGGTCGAAGAGCCTGCGGCCGTAGCGGGCGCCGAGCCAGTGCCCGAGCTGGGCGCCGAGGACGGCGGCGATCGGCCCGCCGATCATCAGCCAGGTCAGCGAGAGCGGAGTGCCCTCCTGCTCGGCGGCCACCGGGACGGCGGTGAGCAGGCCCGCGGTGAACAGCAGCGAGTCGCCGGGGAGGACGCACCCGAAGAGCAGCCCGGTCTCGGCGAAGATGACGGCGATGACGCCGGCCGTGGCGAAGGCTCCGAAGAGCTCCAGCCAGGGCGTGGGATGCAGCCACTCGACGAGGTCGAGCGGGACGAGTGCAGGGTCCACGCCAGCGAGAGTACCCGCGGGGCCTCCGCCTTCCCGTGAGCGGCGCGGACCCGGTTGGGCCTGGACGCTTTTGTAGGGCTCTACGGGGAACGTGACATGTATCCGCCATGTCCGGGGTCGTCCGGAACGCCCGCGCGCCTCTGCGGGCTTCTGCGTCGTTCGCACGGGGGCTTGGCGGACGCCGTGACGGGTAATCCGGGATACTGGCGGCTGTGGAGCCCACCCTTATGGCGGGTGAGGATCGGCACGAGATACTGACCGTGGACGGCACGCCCTGCCCGGGCCCCGCGTCCCTCCGGCCTCGGCCGGGGCGCGCGGGCCGGGGCGCACCGCCCGGCCGGATGCCCGGCGGCACCGCTGCGTAAGAAAGGACGCTGAAATGCCCATCGCAACGCCCGAGGTCTACGCGGAGATGCTCGACCGTGCCAAGCAGGAGGGCTTCGCCTACCCCGCCATCAACGTCACCTCCAGCCAGACGCTGAACGCGGCGCTGCGCGGTTTCGCCGACGCCGAGAGCGACGGGATCATCCAGGTCTCCACCGGCGGCGCCGAGTACCTCTCCGGTTCGGCCGTCAAGGACATGACGACCGGGTCGGTGGCGCTGGCCGAGTTCGCCCACGTGGTGGCCGAGAAGTACCCGGTCAACATCGCCCTGCACACCGACCACTGCCCCAAGGACAAGCTGGACGGCTTCATGCGGCCGCTCATCAAGGTCTCCCAGGAGCGGGTGGCGCGCGGCGAGCGGCCGCTGTTCCAGTCGCACATGTGGGACGGCTCGGCGGTGCCGCTGGAGGAGAACCTCCAGATCGCCGCGGAGCTGCTGGCCGAGTGCGCCAAGGCCCAGATCATCATGGAGATGGAGATCGGCGTGGTCGGCGGCGAGGAGGACGGCGTCGCCAACGAGATCAACGAGAAGCTCTACACCACCGCCGGCGACGCGCTGGCCACCGCGGAGGCGGTCGGCATCGGTGAGAAGGGCCGCTACATGCTGGCGGCGACGTTCGGCAACGTGCACGGGGTCTACAAGCCGGGCGCGGTGAAGCTGCGTCCCGAGGTCCTCAAGGAGATCCAGGAGGCGGTCGGCGCCAAGCACGGCAAGGACCGGCCGTTCGACCTGGTCTTCCACGGCGGTTCCGGCTCGTCCCTGGAGGAGATCCGGGAGGCGGTGTCGTACGGCGTGATCAAGATGAACGTCGACACCGACACCCAGTACGCCTTCACCCGCCCGATCGCCGCGCACATGTTCAGCAACTACGACGGCGTCCTGAAGATCGACGGCGAGGTCGGCAACAAGAAGCAGTACGACCCGCGCTCGTACGGCAAGGCCGCCGAGGCCAACATGGCCGAGCGGGTCGTCGAGGCCTGCCAGAGCCTGCAGTCGGCCGGCCAGAAGATCAAGTAATCGCCCCCGAGACCGCCGAGGCCGGCGGGCCCGCTCCGGGCCCGCCGGCCTTTGCCGTCGCGGACCGGTTCCCGCACCGTTCACGGGTTCGTTGTGTCACACAACCTGGGTAGGCTCGGAGCGTGGTACTGCCCCGCACCTACGACTCACAGAACTGCTCGGTCGCCCGCTCGCTGGAGGTCGTCGGCGACCGCTGGACGATGCTGGTGATCCGTACCGCCTTCGAGGGCGTGCGGCGCTTCGACGACTACCAGGACGCGCTCGGGATCGCCCGGAACGTGCTGACCGACCGGCTCACCCGGCTCTGCGACGAGGGGATCCTGCGGAAGGTGCCCTACCAGGAGCGCCCCGACCGCTACGAGTACCGGCTGACCCGCAAGGGCGTGGAGCTGTGGCCCGCGATGATGGTGCTGATGCGGTGGGGCGACCGGCACTACGCCCCGGCGGGCCCGCCGGTGATCGTCGCGCATGCCGGCTGCGGCGGCGTCCTGGGCGACGACCTGAGCTGCGACGCGTGCGGCAAGCGCCTGCAGCCGGACGAGGTCGAGACGCGTCCCGGTCCGGGCGCCGGTCTCTGACACTCCGCCGCCCGGTTTTACCTCCGACATAGTTGCTTCATGAAACGCACTGCGGTCCAATGAGTTTTATGAAGCAACTCATCGCCTCCGAGGTGCGCTTCCGCCCGTACGGGATCACCGACGGGGAGCGGCTGCGCCGGATGTCGGCCCGGCTCTCCCGGCACAGCCTCTACACGCGGTTCTGGTCCGGCACCCCGCGGATCCCCGAGGAGTACGCGGCCGCCCTCGCCGTACTCGACCACTGGGACCGGGAGGCGATGGCCGCCCTGCTGGACGGCGAGATGATCGGCATCGCCGAGTACGTCCGGGACCCGGACCGCCCCTGGCGCGCCGAGCTGGCCGTCCTGATCGCCGACCCGTGGCAGCGGCACGGCCTCGCCACCGCGCTGGTCGGCTACCTCGCCGCGCTGGCCGGACGGCGCGGCATCACCGAGTTCGACGCCGACGTCCTGCTGGAGAACCGCACCGCGACGCTGGCGATCCTCAGCAGCTGGCCCGCCGCCCGCCCGGTCGGCGCCGACGGCGCCGCGCGCTACAGCCTCCCGCTGCCGGTCCCGGCCGCGAACCCGCCGGTGAACCCGGTGGTGACCCCGGGTTGAGCGGCCCCGGTCCCGGCCACCTACCATGACCCGCATGACCCAGAATCTGCTCGGCGGCCCGCCACCGACCGAACTGCCGGACAACGCCGAGGCCCGCGAGGCCCTGGACGCCGGCACCGACCCGGTCGAGGTGGCCGCGCGCCATCCGGAGTACCCGGGCGCGTGGGCCGCGCTGGCGGATCGCGCCTTCGCCGGCGGCAGCGTGATCGAGTCGTACGCGTACGCGCGCACGGGCTACCACCGGGGCCTCGACCAGCTGCGCCGGGCGGGGTGGAAGGGTCACGGCCCGGTGCCGTGGGAGCACGAGGCCAACCGCGGGTTCCTGCGGGCGCTGCACGCCCTCGGCCGCGCCGCCGCCGCCATCGGCGAGGACCACGAGGCCGAGCGCTGCCGCACCTTCCTGCGCGACAGCAGCGCCACCGCCGCCGACACCCTCAACGGCACCCCCAGCGCCTAGCGCGCGAGCGACGCCGCGGCCAGGTGCGCCCGGGCGGCGACGGCCGGGATGCCGGAGGTGACGAACGACCCGCCGCCCGCGAGGTCGCCGACCACGTGCACGCGCGGGTCGGGCCGCCCGCCGACCAGGAGCCGCCCGGTGGACGGGTCGGTGCGCAGGCCGCCGGACGGATCCAGCGCGGCCCCCGCCGCCAGCAGCGCCGTCACCAGCGGCTCGGCGGTCCGGGGGACCGCGTGCGGGGGCGGGTTCACCGCGTTGATCACGACGTCGGCGGTCCGCTCGCCCGCCGCGTGCGCGAGCCGGAACCCGCCGCGCGCCCCGCGTCCCGGCTCGATCTTCTGAATGCCCCGCACCGCTTCGAGCTGCCCGGAGTCGAAGAGGTCCAGCAGCGCGGCGGCGTTCACCGGGACCATCGGGGAGGCCAGGCCGACGGCCGTGCGGAAGTGGCGTTCCCGGAGCAGGCGGCGGTCGGCGCCGGGCAGCATCCGCCACACCCGCGGGGCGAGGCCGTGCGCCGTGATCCGCAGGATCTGGCGGCCCACGGCGGGGGAGTCCACCTCGTCGACCCCGCGGCGCAGGATCCCGGCCGTGTCGGCGGACCGGGCGTCCGCGGCGATCCGGGCGGCGAGCTCGTCCCAGTCCTCGCCGTGTTCCGCCAGCTCGGCGCGCATCAGCCCGGCCAGGGCGTCCAGCGTCACCGGGCCGGTCAGGGCGCGCACCCGCTCGAACGTGAGATGCCGCAGCTCGATCTCCCTCGGTCGCTGCCACACGTACGGCAGCGCCCCGCTCCGCGACACCAGCGAGATCCGCCCCGTGTGCCCGCGCGCGGCCAGCGACACCACGATGTCGACGGCGGTCAGGCCGCTGCCGAGGACGGCCACGTCGCCGCCCGCCGGGACGTCCGCGAGCGTCCGCTCCAGCGGGTAGGGGTCCGGGACGAACCCGGGCGTGCCGGTGAGCCCGTAGTGGTCGAGGGGCGCGCCGCCGCCCACGCACAGCACCACCCGGTCGACCTCATGGCGGCGCCCGTCCCCCGTCGTCAACGTGAGGCGCTCACCGGCGGAGACGCCGGTCACGGCCGCCCGCACCACCCGCGCCCGCCCGAACTTGGTGAGCGCCGCCCGCGCCGTGTCCTCCAGGTAGCCGCCGAACACGCCGCGCGGCACCAGCGGCCTGCCCAGCAGCCGGTCCATGTGGACGGCCCCGCGCTCCCCCAGCCACCGCACGTAATGGCCGCCGTCCCGGAACCGGATCGAGCTGATCTCCGGCGTGACGTTGACCCGTACGGAGTCCAGATCCGGCTGGTACGGCCGCCCCCGCCACGGCAGCCGCGCCGGGTCGAACACGGTGACCGCCTCGGCGGTCCCGGGCGGCAGCGCGTCCAGCAGCCCCACGGCCGCCGCGCCCGCCCCGATGATCCCGATCTCCATGCCTTCCTCCGATCTCGTCCGACCTGAGGAAGCCTGGTCGCCGGGCCGCGCCGCCCCCATCCCCCCGGTTCGGGGATCCGCGCCGGGCGCGATCCCCCATTCGAGGGGGTGCGAACGCTCCACCTCCCCGGGCAGGCTGGACACGATGATCGAACAGCGCGGCACGCGGGCCCTCCTGGAACGGGCCGCCCACGCCCGGGACGCCACGGAGCTCTTCGGCACCGCCTCCGCGCGCCTGCGCCGGATGCTGCCCTTCGATGCCGCAGCCTGGTCCGCCACCGACCCCGAGACGGGACTGATCACCGCGCCGATGCTGGTGGAGAACCTGGGCGGCGGCGAGCACTGCTTCTCCTACTGGGAGACCGCCCTCCTGGAAGAGGACGTCGTCCCGTACCGGGAACTGGCCCGCGCCGCCGTCCCGGCCGCCGGGATCCGCGCCAGCACCGGCGACCTGCCCGCGCGCAGCGCACAGTTCCGCAAGCTGCTGGCCCGCCAGGGCGTGGGCGACGAACTGCGGGCCGTCCTGCGCGCGGGCGACCGGCCCTGGGGCGTCGTCAGCCTGTTCCGGGAGAAGGGCCGCGCCCCCTTCGGGCCCGCGGACGTCGCGCTCGTCGCCGGGCTGTCCGCGCCGCTCGCCGGACGGCTCCGCGACCTGGCCCGTCCCGTCCCGCGGCCCGCGCCGGACGCCGCGCCCGGCCCCGGCCTGGTCCTGTTCGACCCGTCCGGCGCACCGATCTCGATCAACGACGAGGCCCGCCGGTACATCGACCTCATGCCCGCCGGGCCGTCCGCCCGCTACCCGTCCGGGCTGCGGCTGCCGATCTGGCTCGCCGGCACCGCCGCCCAGGCCCGCGCCGTCGCCGCCGAACGCGACCGCGGCGGCGCCCGGGTGCGGATCCGCACCCGCGACGGCCGGTGGCTGATCTGCCACGCCTCCGCCCTCGACGGCCCCGGCGGCGCGCCCGGCGGCACCGCGATGGTCATCCAGCCCGCCGCCGGATCCGACATGGCCCCGATCATCGCCGAGGCGTACGGCCTCTCCCCCCGCGAACTGGAGATCACCCAGATGATCGCGCGCGGGCTCCCCACCGGCGACATCGCCGCCGCCCTGGTCATCTCGCCGCACACCGTCCGCGACCACATCAAGGCGATCTTCGCCAAGGCCCGCGTCTCCAGCCGCGGCGAACTCGTCGCCCGCCTCTTCACCGAGAACCACTGGCCCCGCACCGGCCGCTGAAGCCCCAGGGCGAGGCGCGGTTTCTTCATCGCCCGCTCCCGGGTACGATTTGATCGCAAGAGGCCCCTTCGCGCTTGCGATCAGGGGCCTTCGTCGTGGGAGAGGTGTAACGGCATGCCGGCCATCGTTCTTGTCGGGGCCCAGTGGGGAGACGAGGGCAAGGGCAAGGCCACCGACCTATTGGGCGGCGACGTCGACTACGTCGTCCGCTACCAGGGTGGCAACAACGCCGGCCACACCGTGGTCATCGGCGACAAGAGCTACGCCCTCCACCTGCTCCCCTCGGGCGTGCTGTCCCCCGACGTCGTCCCCGTCATCGGCAACGGCGTGGTCATCGACCCGGCCGTGCTGCTCCAGGAGATCGACGGCCTCCGGGACCGCGGGATCGGCTGCGAACGGCTGCTGATCTCCGCCAACGCCAACCTGATCATGCCCCACCACCGTGCGCTGGACAAGGTCACCGAGCGCTACCTCGGCAAGGCCCGGATCGGCACCACCGGACGCGGCATCGGCCCCGCCTACGCCGACAAGATCAACCGGATGGGCATCCGGGTGCAGGACCTGTTCGACGCCAACATCCTCACCCAGAAGCTCGACCTCGCGCTGCGCGAGAAGAACCAGGTCCTCACCAAGGTCTACAACCGGCGCCGGATCGACACCGGCCCGATCGTCCAGGAGTACCTGGCCTACGGCGAGCGGCTGCGCCCGTTCGTCGCCGACACCACCCTCGTGCTCAACAAGGCCCTCGACGACGACAAGGTCGTCCTGCTGGAGGGCGCCCAGGGCACGCTGCTGGACATCGACCACGGCACCTACCCGTTCGTCACCTCCTCCAGCCCGACCGCCGGCGGGGCGTGCGCGGGCTCGGGCGTCGGCCCCACCAAGGTCACCAAGGTGATCGGGATCATCAAGGCGTACACCACCCGGGTCGGCTCGGGCCCGTTCCCGACCGAACTGCTCGACGAGCAGGGCGAATACCTCCGCACGACCGGCGGCGAGTACGGCGTCACCACCGGCCGCGACCGCCGCTGCGGCTGGTTCGACGCGGTCATCGCCCGCTACGCCACCCGGGTCAACGGCGTCACCGACTACTTCCTCACCAAGCTGGACGTCCTGTCCGGCCTGGAGCGGGTGCCGGTCTGCGTCGCCTACGACGTCGACGGCGAGCGCGTCGACGAGATGCCCACCACCCAGACCGGGTTCCACCACGCCAAGCCGATCCTCGAGTACCTGGACGGCTGGCAGGAGGACATCACCGGCGCCAAGACCTTCGAGGACCTTCCCGAGAACGCCCGCGCCTACGTCCGCGCCATCGAGGAGATGTCCGGCGCCCAGATCTCCGCGATCGGCGTCGGCCCCGGCCGCGACCAGACGCTGTCGCTGCGCCCGCTGATCTGAGCCCGTTCGATCGATTCTCACCGTTCGGCCACGACGAGTTCCGCCACGGGCTGTAGCGTGCCTGCCGTGACTTTCACCGGGGAGGCCGTCGAGCTGCACGGGCATCGGGGCGCTCGGGGTCTCCGGCCGGAGAACACCCTGCCCGGGTTCGCGCACGCGCTGGCGCTGGGCGTGCACGCGCTCGAGTTCGACGTCGGGCTGACCGCCGACGACGTCGTCGTCCTCAGCCACGACCAGGTGCTGTCACCGCTCACCACCGCCGACACCGGCCCGGTGCGTCCCGGCGACCCGCTGTTCCCCTACGTCGGCAGGCCGCTGCGGGACCTGACGCTCGCCCAGGTCAGGACCGTCGACGCGGGCACCCGCCGCCCTCAGCACGACGACGACCCGTTCGCGCTCACCCAGCTCCCCATCCCGGGCACCCCGCTGCCCACGCTCGCCGAGGTCTGCGCCCTCCTCAGCGCCGTCCCCGGCGTCCACCTGGCGGTCGAGCTCAAGACCGACCCGGACTGGCCCGACACGGAGATCACCCGTTTCACCGCCGCGGTCGCCGAGGTCCTGGAGGCGTTCGGCGTGACCGCCCGCAGCCGCCTGCTGGCCTTCGACTGGCGCGTCCTGGTCGAGGCCCGCCGCTACGCCCCCGACGCGGGCCGGGTCGCCCTGATCGACCGGCGGACCACCGTGCCCGGCACCCTCTGGTTCGCGGGCCAGCCCCACACCGACCCGGCCGGCGCCGCCCTCGACATCGGCGCCACCGCCCTCTCCCCGGAATGGGCCCTGGCCGGCCCGTCCCTGGTCGAGAGCGCCCAGCGCCTGGCCCTCCCGGTCGCGGTCTGGACGGTCAACGAGCCGGACGACATGACCCGCTACCTCGCCTACGGCGTGGACGCCATCGTCACCGACTACCCGGACCGCCTACGGCTCGTCCTCCAGGCCCACGGCCTCCCCGTCCCGGACCCCTGGCTGAAGACGACCCTCCCCGTCCCCAACTAGACCCGCGACCCCAGCCCCGCTCTGCCCTTGCTTTTCACTGGCCGGCCCGGAGCGGAGCGCCAGCGGAGTGGAGGGACGGGCAGGGCGGCGGGGAGCGGGTCCGCAGCGAGCCCCCAGGCGAGCGGAGGAGGCGTTTCGCGCCGTCCCGGGTGGTGTGGAGGGTCGCCCCTCCACAGTGTTAGAGCCAGCCGTTCCTTCGGAAGCCGCGGTACAGGGACAGGCAGACCATGGCGATGACGCCGAGGATCATGGGGTAGCCGAACTTCCACTGGGTCTCGGGCATGAAGTCGAAGTTCATGCCGTAGATCGCGGCGATGGCGGTGGGGACCATGAAGATGGCGCCCCAGGCGGAGATCTTCCGCATGTCCTTGTTGTCGGCCACGGTGACCTGGGTCATGTGGGCGTGCAGGATCGGGTTGAGGAGCTCGTCGTAGGACTCGACCTGCTCGCGGACGCGGGTGAGGTGGTCCTCGACGTCGCGGAGGTACTCCTTGATCTCGGTGGGGACGAAGCGCCGCGAGCCGAGGTTGCGCAGGGGCCCGGCGAGCGGGCCGACGGCGCGCTTGAGCTGGATGACCTCGCGCTTGAGCCGGTAGATGCGGCGGGACTCGTCGGTGCGCTCGGGGGAGAACACGGCCTCTTCGACCTCGTCGATGTCCTCCTGGACGGCGTCGGCGACGTTGACGTACCCGTCGACGACGCGGTCGGCGATGGCGTGGACGACCGCGGCGGGGCCCAGGGCGAGCCGCTCGGGGGCGTGCTCCAGGCGGGTGCGGACGGGGCCGAGTTCGCCGTGGGCGCCGTGCCGGACGGTGACGACGAAGTCGGGGCCGCAGAAGACCATGATCTCGCCGGTCTCGACGACCTCGGGCGCGCCGGGCTCCTTGCGGACGTACCCGACGGTCTTCATCACGAAGAAGTTGACGTCGTCGTACCGCTCGAGCTTGGGCCGCTGGTGGGCGTTGATGGCGTCCTCGACGGCGAGCGGGTGGAGGCCGAAGACCTCGGCGAGGTCGGAGAGCTCGGTGGCGGAGGGCTCGTGGAGGCCGACCCAGACGAAGCCGGCGCTCTCCTCCTGGGCGGTGAGGCGGCCGTCGCGGATGAGCCGTACGGCGTCGGCGACGGTGTCGGTGCAGACGCGGTGGCCGTCGATGTAGGCGGCCCAGTCGATGACGGCGGTGTCGCCGGAGCGGCCGGAGGCGGGGAGGGCGTGCGGGCGGCCGCGCGACTTGAACAGCGACCTGGTCGCGCGTCCCGGGCGGACTCGTGTCATGGCCATGGGGTGCTCCTAACCCGCCGGCCGGCACGCGCGTCTGGGCGCGCTCGACCCTGGAGGCCGGGGAGGAATCCCGGCGGCTAGCGAGGGGAGCGCGCGAAGGCGTGGGCCGGACGCCGAACGAAGGCGGACGGACGGACACTCCGAACAGGGAAGTTCGGACTGTGAGGGATCTCCGGCGTATTGCAAGGATCACCAGGACTCATCCCGACCACCTCCCTTCGCCATCATCAGCCACGTAAGCCGACAGAAGCCTACCAGCCTGGGAATCGGGGGAATCGCACCCCCGAAGGCGCCCAAGCCGCCCGGTAGTGGGACGTCCGGCCGCGCCGGGGGGTTCACCGGGGGGTCGTGTGGCGGCGGTCACGGCGCGGGCGGGCGCCGGTGCCGGCGGGGCGGATAGGCTCCCGGCGTGCGAGTACTCGTCCTTGGATCCGGCGGCCGCGAGCACGCGCTCGCCCGCGCCCTGCATCGCGACCCTGCCGTCACCGCCCTGCACTGCGCCCCGGGGAATCCGGGGACGGCCGCCATCGCGGAGAACCACGCGCTGAACGCGGCCGACCCGACGGCGGTCGTCGAGCTGGCCGCCCGGCTGCGCGCCGAGCTGGTGGTCATCGGCCCGGAGGCGCCGCTGATGGAGGGGGTCGGGGACGCGCTGCGCCGGGCCGGGATCCCCTGTTTCGGGCCGGATCGGGAGGCCGCGCGGATCGAGGGCTCGAAGGCGTTCGCCAAGGAGATCATGGCGGCGGCGGAGGTGCCGACGGCGGCGGCGCGGGTGTGCGAGTCGGAGTCGGAGGTGCTGGCGGCGCTGGAGGAGTTCGGGCCGCCGTACGTGGTGAAGGACGACGGGCTCGCGGCCGGCAAGGGCGTGGTGGTGACCGTCGAGCACGCGGAGGCCGTGGCGCACGCGGCCGACTGCGGCCGGGTGGTCATCGAGGAGTTCCTGGACGGCCCCGAGGTGTCGCTGTTCGCGCTGTCGGACGGGCGGTCGGCGCTGCCGCTGCTGCCCGCGCAGGACTTCAAGCGCGCCTACGACGGCGGCGAGGGCCCCAACACCGGGGGCATGGGCGCGTACACGCCGCTGCCGTGGGCGCCGCCGGGGCTGGTGGACGAGGTCATGGCCACCGTGGTGCTGCCCGCGATCGAGGAGCTGCGGCGCCGCGAGACCCCGTACGTGGGCGTGCTGTACGCGGGCCTGGCGCTGACGGCGAAGGGCGTCCGGGTCGTGGAGTTCAACGCGCGGTTCGGCGACCCGGAGACGCAGGTGGTGCTCGACCGCCTCGCCTCGCCGCTGGCCGGGATGCTGCAGGCGTGCGCGATCGGCGGGCTGGACCCGTCGTTCCGCCCGGCCTGGCACGAGGGCGCGGCGGTGACGGTGGTGGTGGCCGCGGAGGGCTACCCGGCGTCCCCGGTCAAGGGTGACGTGATCACCGGGATCGAGGAGGCCGAGCGGGTGCCGGGGGCGTACGTGCTGCAGGCCGGGACGGCGCTGAACGAGGACGGCCGCCTGGTGGCCACGGGCGGCCGGGTGCTGAACGTGGTGGGTTCCGGGCCCGACCTGGCCGCCGCGCGCGCCGCCGCGTACGAGGCCGCCGGCAGGATCGGCCTCCGCGGTTCGCACCACCGCACCGACATCGCCCTGCAGGCCGCGCAGGCCGGTCCGGCCTGATCGGGGGCGGGGCCCGAGCATCCCGTACGACCTGGGAGAATCGTCGGGTGATTGAGCGCTACACCCTTCCGGAGATGGGCCGCGTCTGGAGCGACGCGCACAAGTACGAGCTGTGGTGCCAGGTCGAGACCCTGGTGGTCGAGGCCCACGCCGAGGCCGGCACGATCCCGGCGGAGGTGGTGGAGCCGATCCGCAAGGCGCCGCCGCCGACCCCGGAGGCGGTGCACGCGATCGAGGCGGTCACCCAGCACGACGTGATCGCGTTCCTGACGGCGTGGGCGGACAACACCGAGCCGCGCGAGGCGGCCCGGTACGTCCACTTCGGGATGACCTCGTCCGATCTGCTGGACACCGCGCTGGCGATCCAGCTGGCCGAGGCGACCGACATCCTGCTGGCGAAGGCCGACACGCTGGTCGGGACGCTGCGCGACCACGCCCTGGAGCACCGCGCGACCCTGCGGGTGGGCCGCACGCACGGCATCCACGGCGAGCCGGACGTGTGGGGCCACCGGGTGGCCGACTTCGCGTTCGCGATGGCGCGCTCCCGCGACCGCCTCCGCCGCGCCCGCGAGGCCGTCGGGGTGATGGCGATCTCCGGCGCGGTCGGCACGTACTCCAACATCGACCCCGAGATCGAGCGGCATGTCGCGCGGAGGCTGGGGCTGAAGAGCGCCGACGTGTCCACGCAGGTGGTCATCCGGGACGGCATCAGCGAGTGGGTCTCCGCGCTGGCGATCATGGCGACGGTGTGCGAGGCGATCGCGCTGGAGGTGCGGCACGGGCAGCGCACCGAGGTCCGGGAGCTGTGGGAGCCGTTCGGCAAGGGCCAGAAGGGCTCCTCGGCCATGCCGCACAAGAAGAACCCGATCATCTCCGAGCGGCTGGCGGGGATGGCGCGGGTGGTGCGGGCGCAGGTGGTGCCGGTGATGGAGGGCATACCGCTGTGGCACGAGCGCGACATCTCGCACTCCTCCACCGAGCGGATCACGCTGCCGGACGCGTCCATCGCGCTCGACTACATGCTGAACCTCACGAACCGGCTGATGTCGGGGCTGGTGGTGGACGCCGATCGGATGCTGGCCAACCTGGAGTCGACCGGCGGGCTGATCTACACCTCGACGGTGCTGCTGGAGCTGGTCGAGGCGGGCATGTCCCGCGACGACGAGGCGTACCCGCTCGTCCAGAAGGCCGCGATGGAGACGTGGCAGACCGGTGAGCCGTTCCGCGACACGCTGCGCGCGCACGCGGCCGAGGCCGGGCTGAGCCTGAACGAGGGGCGGCTGGACGAGGTGTGCCGTCCGGAGCGGTTCGTCGAGCGTCTCGGGCCGGTGTTCGACCGCCTGTCCGCGCTCACCTGACCCCCAGGAGACCCGATGGCTGCCCGGTTGACCGAGCTGAACGTCTACCCGCTCAAGAGCGGCGGCGGCACCGCCCTGCGCGCGGCCGACCTGCTGCCGACCGGGCTGCGGTACGACCGCGAGTTCATGCTCGTCACCCCGGAGGGCCGGTTCCTGTCGCAGCGCGACCTGGGGCGGATGGCGGTGATGCGGCCGGTGTACGACGGGGACGTCCTCACCGTGGACGTCGCCGACCCCGCCCTGTCATTCGCGCCGCTCACCCACAAGCCCGTGGACGACGGGCCGGTGCGGGACGTCTACGTGCACCGGTACGAGTGCCAGGGGATCGACCAGGGCGACGAGGCCGCGGCCTGGTTCGCCGCCCTCCTGGACACCGAGTGCCGCCTCGTGCGCTTCACGGGCCGCCGTTCCACGTCCCGGGGCGGCGGGGAGGTGTTGTTCGCCGACGGCTACCCGCTGCTGGTGATCTCGGCCGAGTCCCTGGCCGACCTGAACGACCGGCTGGGCGATCAGGGGCCGCTGCCGATGAACCGGTTCCGGCCCAACCTGGTGGTCGAGGGCCTGGGCGCGTACGGCGAGGACCGGGTCAGACTGCTGCGGGTCGGCGGCACGGTGATCGAGATGGTCCGGTCCTGCGCCCGCTGCGTGATCACGACGACCGATCAGGACAGCGGGGAGCGCGGCCGGGAGCCGCTGCGCACGCTGGCCTCGTACCGGACCTACGAGCGGGGCATCCGCTTCGGCCAGAACGCGGTGCCGCGCACGCCGGGCCCGCTGGCCGTGGGCGACCCCGTGGAGGTCCTGGAGACCGTGGAGGAGGACCGGTGAAGCACCTGCACAGCGGCAAGGTCCGCGACCTGTACGAGCTGCCCGGCGGCGAGCTGCTGATGGTCGCCCGCGACACCATCTCGGCGTACGACTTCGTCCTCGACACGCCGATCCCCGACAAGGGGCGGATCCTGACGCAGCTGTCGCTGTGGTGGTTCGAGCGGCTCACCGGCCTGCTGCCCAACCACATCCTGTCCACCGACCTGCCGCCCGGGGCGCCCGCGGAGTGGGCGGGCCGCGCGGTGGTGGCGCGGCGGCTCGACATGGTCCCGGTGGAGTGCGTGGCCCGCGGCTACCTGACCGGCTCCGGCCTGGCCGACTACGCCAAGACCGGCTCGGTGTGCGGCGTCCCGCTCCCGGACGGCCTGGTCGACGGCTCGCGCCTCCCCGAGCCGATCTTCACCCCCACCACCAAGGCCCCGGTGGGCGAGCACGACGAGCCGATGACCTTCGCCGACGTCCAGTCCAAGGTCGGCCCCGAGCTCGCGGCCCGGCTGCGCGACCTCACCGTCGCGGTCTACGGGCGCGGCGCCGAGCTGGCCCGCGAGCGCGGCATCATCGTCGCCGACACCAAGATCGAGCTGGGCCGGGCCCCGGACGGCGAGCTCATCCTGGCCGACGAGGTCCTCACGCCCGACTCGTCCCGCTTCTGGCCCGCGGACGCCTGGGAGACCGGCCACGCGCAGCCGTCGTTCGACAAGCAGTTCGTCCGCGACTGGCTGACCTCGCCCGAGTCCGGCTGGGACCGGGCGTCGGGCGAGGCCCCGCCCCCGCTCCCGGACGAGATCGTCGAACGCACCCGCGCCAAGTACGTCGAGGCCTACGAACGCATCACCGGCCGCACCTTCACCTGACCGCGTCACCGGTCGGGCCGCACGGGCTCAGCCCCGCCACGGCCATCCGGAACAGCCGGTCCGCCGCGGCGGCGGGGTCGGGGTGGTGCTCGGTCGCGAGGACGATGCCGACGATCAGCGCGATCAGGTCGGCGACGGTGACGTCCGCCGCGGCCGCGCCGTCCCGCACGGCGCGGCGCAGTAGCGGCTCGCCGGCCTCCTCGATCAGCGTCGCGCAGCTGTTCTCGCGCAGCGGGTCCTCGTCGTAGAGCAGCGCGGCCGCCAGCCCCCGGGCGTCGACGCAGTAGGCGACGACGTCGGTCAGCCATTCCAGCAGCGCGTTCCGGCTGTCGCCCTCGCCGGTCAGCTCCTGCGCGCGCACGCACAGGGCCTCGATCCGCTGGTGGGAGACGGCCTCCAGCAGGGCGCGGCGGGTGGGGAAGTGCCGGCGCACGGTCGCCGACCCGACCCCCGCGGTCCGGGCGATCTGTTCCAGGGAGGCGGCGGCGCCGTGGGCGGCGACCTCCTCTTCGGCGACGGCGAGGATGCGCGCGTAGTTGCGCCGGGCGTCCGCGCGCTGGCGGTCGGGCATGGCGTCATCTCCAGGGTTGTTAAGTGGCGGGCCCCGCCGTATCGTACCGAAGTGAAAAACGGCGGGCCCCGCCACTTAATCCTGGGAGCATCATGTCTTCAGCCTTCGTCCTGGTCACCGGCGCCACCGGAAAGCAGGGGGGCGCCACCGCCCGCGCCCTGCTCGCGGCGGGCGTTCCCGTCCGCGCCCTGGTCCGCGACCCGTCCACCGACCGCGCCAAGGCCGTCGAGGCGCTCGGCGCCGAACTGGTCACCGGCGACCTCCACGACCGCGCCTCGGTGACCCGCGCCGCCGAGGGCGCCCGCGCCGTCTTCTCCGTGCAGATCGCGCCCTTCACCGGGGACGCCTTCGACTTCGACGGCGAGATCGCCCAGGCCGTCAACCTCATCGAGGGTGCGAAGGCCGCCGGAGTGCCGCAGTTCGTGCACACGTCCACCTCCGGCGCGGGCCAGCACGCCGAGGCCCCCGGCTGGGACGACCACTGGTCCGCGATCGTGCCCAGCCTGGACACCAAGAGCACGATCCAGGACCGGGTCCGCGAAGCCGGCTTCCCGCACTGGACGATCCTCAAGCCGGGCTTCTTCATGGACAACTTCCGCCCGTCCATGGCGTTCCTGTTCCCGCGCGGCATCGAGGGCGGCCTGGTGAGCGTCCTGAACCCCGGCACCCGGCTGTCCCTGGCCGCGGTGGACGACATCGGCAGGGCGGCCGCCGCGGCGCTCACCGAACCCGGCCTGTTCGACCGGGTCGAGCTGGAACTGGCGAGCGACTACCTGTCGATGACGGAGATCGCCGAGGTCCTCTCCCGCGTCCTGGGCACGCCGCTGTCCGCGCCGGACATGACCGAGGAGGAGGCAGTGGCCGCCGGAATGCCGGGGATGGGCGCCTCACACGAGTGGATGAACGTCCACGGCCAACCGGCCCGCCCGCAGTACGCGAGGGACCTCGGCATCCCCCTCACCAGCTTCGAGGAGTGGGCCCGCGAGCACATGCACCCCGCGGCCTGACCGCAATCAGCGAGCGTTGAGACGGGCGGCCTGGCGCGTCAGGTGGACGACCTCGGCCAGGTTGGGCGCCTTCTGGGCCGCCTCGGCGTAAAGCCGTGCCGCCGTGGCCAGGTCGCCGTCACGCTCGTGGAGGTAGGCGGCCACCGCGGCGTACCGGGGCAGCGAGTCGTCCAGGTCCGCGAGCGCCGCCAGCCCGGCGCGCGGCCCGTCGGCCTCGCCCACGGCCACCGCGCGGTTGAGCCGGACGACCGGGCTGTCGGTCAGGCGCGCGAGTTCGTCGTACCACTCGACGATCTGCACCCAGTCGGTCTCCTCGGCGGTGGGCGCGTCGGCGTGGAGCGCCGCGATGGCGGCCTGGGCCTGGAACTCGCCCAGCCGGTCGCGCGCCAGGGCCGCCTGGAGGATCTCGACGCCCTCGGCGATCGAGGCGGTGTCCCACCGGCCGCGGTCCTGCTCGGCCAGCGGCACCAAACTCCCGTCAGGCGCGATCCGGGTGGCCCGCCGCGCGTGGTGGAGCAGCATGAGCGCCAGCAGCCCCGCCACCTCGGGGTGGTCGATCGCGGCCGCGAGCCGCCGGGTCAGCCGGATGGCCTCGGCGGCCAGGTCGACGTCACCGGAGTAGCCCTCGTTGAAGACCAGGTAGAGGACGCGCAGCACGGTGGCGACGTCCCCGGGCTGGTCGAACCGCACGCCGGAGACGGTGCGCTTGGCCCGGCTGATGCGCTGCGCCATGGTCGCCTCGGGCACCAGGTACGCCTGGGCGATCTGGCGGGTGGTCAGCCCGCCGACGGCGCGCAGCGTGAGCGCGACCGCCGACGACGGCGTCAGCGACGGGTGGGCGCACAAGAAGTAGAGCTGGAGCGTGTCGTCCACCGCGGGCGCGGGCCCGGGCGGCGGCTCCTCCTCCAGGACGTCCTCACGCCGGCGGCGGGCGGCGTCGGCCCGGGTCGCGTCGAGGAACTTGCGCCAGGCCACGGTGACCAGCCAGCCCTTGGGGTCACGCGGCGGGTCGTCCGGCCAGACCCGGACCGCCTCGACCAGCGCGTCCTGCACGGCGTCCTCGCCCGCCGCGAAGTCGGCTCCGCGGCGGACGAGGATCCCGAGCACGCTCGGCGTGAGGCTCCGGAGCAGGACCTCGTCGATGGGAGAGGTCACTCGGTGACGGTGGGCGGCTCGGTCAGGAACGGGCGCAGCTCGAGCCACTCGTGGATCGGCTTCCCGCCCGCCCCGGGCGCGGCCGACAGCTCCCCGGCCAACTCCACGGCCCGCTCGTAGCCGTCGACGTCGATCACCATCCAGCCCGCGATGAGGTCCTTGGTCTCGGCGAACGGGCCGTCGGTCACCGGCGGGCGCCCCTCACCGTCGTACCGGACCCACGTCCCCTCGGGGGCGAGCGCCTGGCCGTCGACGAACTCGCCGGTCTCCTCCAGCCGGGCCGCGAAGTCGTTCATGTACTGCACGTGGGCCGAGATCTCCTCAGGCGTCCACTTCTCCATGGGCACGTCGTTGACCGCCGCCGGCGCGCCGCGGTAGTGCTTGAGCAGCAGGTACTTGGCCATCGTGGTTCTCCTCGCGCTGGTGCGACCCATTCTGGTCGCGCTCACACCAGGGACGAAGCCGCCCACGGGATCTCGACATCCCCACCACGAAATTTTTTGGCTCTCATACCGGTGGCGCTGAACGCCGAGGTCACACCCCAGCCGTCAGCGCTCGGAGTCCCCGTGCGGCTGGAAGCGAGCCCGCTCGGGCATCGCTCAAGAACGCGGCGGGTGGTGACCTCGAGCCGTTCTAGGCGCCGACGCTGAGTGCGCGAAGGTCGCGCGCGGCCGGGAGCGTCCGGGCGGGTTCGGGCAGCGTGCTCAGCACCTGGCCGACCAGCTGCCGCGTGGCCAGGACCGGACGGGGACGATCGGTGAGCGATGTGACGGCCAGATCAAGCCCTTCGCGCACCTCGCCGGACTTGACCAGGTCGATGGCGCGCATCAGATCGAGATTGGTGATCGGCACTCTGGCGGTGGATGGATAGAGGGCACGGGCGTTCTCGACCGCCGTCACAGCGCGCCGATCTCCAGAGATCGTGCGGACGTACGCCTCACTCCAGAGCAATTGGCTTTCTTGAAAATCCAGCACCGTCGGTTCGCTGGAACTGCGGGGTAGCTGCTCGAACGTGCGCTTCAGCATGTCGAGGCTCTTGTGCGCTGTGACGTTGTCACCTTGAGAGGCTGCCTGGTAGGCCCCGGCGGCGTAGCCGCGCGCCAGTCCTGAGAACGGGGTGCCGTTGGCGATGTGGGCGGCGTCGTCGACCATGGTCATGACGGCATGGTGCGAGTTGCCTGCCCAACTGACGTGCTGGGCGGCTCTACCCCGTACCCAGACCCGTAGCTCACGGTCGCCGGACGCGTCGGCGGCACGGCGTGCCGTGCTCCACGTACGACGCGCGGCGCGATCTTCCCCGACGTTGCACAGCGTTTCAGCCAGGACGCCGGTAAGTCCGGCGCTCACCCGCAGAAGACCGGCCTGCTCACGGGGTGGGCGGCCTTTCTTGAGCAGTTCGCCCACCGCGACGATATCCGCGATCAGGTCGGGTATGAGCGCATCGAACGGCCGCCGATAGATCTGATGACCGTAATCACGAACGGTCTGTTCCCACTCCTCGACATCGGCGGTGCGGCCGAGAACGTGATCGACGCCGGAAAGCAGCTCTTCCAGGACGCCGGGCGGGACGCTGGCCCCGGTGCCGATCGCGGCGAGGAGCTGGAGTGCGGCACGGCGTTTCACGTCGTCGTCCCCCTGACCGGGAGTAGGACTTTGATCCACGGTACCCGCGGCGGACGGCGCCTGCGGAGTTGAGGGGAACAGCTCTTCTTCGGGTTTGCCCAGGGCGAGGCAGTACAGCAGCTTGTACCGCTCGCTCACGGAGTGGGCGCCGCGCTCGTGCCCTCGGATGGTGGTCTCCACGTGTTCCCGGTCGGGCAGCCGGACGTGGGGTGGCGCGACCTCGCGGAACCGCGCGGCCAGGTCGGAGACGACCAAGCCCTGGGCTTTGCGCTCTGCGCGCAGGGCCGCGCCGATGATCCTTTTGTCGGAGGTCATGTCGCGTGCACCTCTCGCCGGGGGCGGTGGGTAGCCACGGAAACGCGGAGCGTATCCGCTGCTTTTCCTGCATACCACGGTGACCTGCGGCACGTACCCCGGATTCACTGAGACGCGGCGGGAGCATCCCGTCCCGAAGACAAGGCGGCCCCGGACGCGACGATGACAGCGTCGGCCGGGGCCTTGACCGGAAGGGACCCGGCCCAGATGGATCGTATGACCTCGCAGCAGCGGCTGGCCGCACTCGGCGCGCATCTCGTCGCACGTGGCCTCACCATCGGCCTCACCGAGAAAGGGCTGCGGGTGACCAACCCGCACGCGGGCGGATGCTGCGACGACGCGGCGCACCCGGCGGACACGATCACCTGCCACGCGCGCCGCGAGGACGACGGCCGGATGTGGTTCTGGACGTCGTGGGGCGAACCGATCACCGACGCGTCCAAGGTCATCCTCGGCAACCTGGCCGGGGGAGGCGGACGGTGACCGCCGTCGCGCCGTGGGCGGCGCTCGACGTCGACCTGGTCGTGACCGAGTTGCGGCGCCGGTTCCCGGGGGCGTGCGCGTGGCGCGGCACGTACACGGGTGCCTGGTGGGCACTGGCGCGGGACCCGTGGGGCCGTGACCGTCTGATCGAGGCGCCCGATCCGGCCGAGCTCGCTCGACACCTGGAGGCGATCGGCGCCCGGACGGTGCCGCGCTTCTCCCGCACGCCCCCCAAGACCGGCGCGGCGGCGCGGTCGACACCGTCCAGGATGCCCCGCCCCGCCGCGCCCATCCACGCCGCTCCCAGGCGCACCCGGCGTGGGTGGCTGCGGCGGCGGCTGCGCCTCTGAACGCGTTGTGGAAGGTGGACTCAATGGAATCGCATGCCTGCGGGTGGCCCGCCCTGGCCATCCCTCACCAGATGCTGCCGCCGTGTTCCATGGTGCTCACCGACGGCGGCCTGCTCGCGGCGAAGATCACCAGCATGGGCGACTCCATGTACGCGCTGGTGGGCTACGTTGCCAACGATGCCCGTCCCGGCCGCGACGGTGAGGGGCCGCGGAGCCGATTCTGGGGCCGGGAGTGGCAACGCACCCTGAACCTGCCGTACGCCACTTACGCGCCGCTGATCGCCGCCCGTCAGCCGGACGCGCTCGTCCCGCATCTGGGCAAGATCGCCCGCATCCGCGCCGCCGGCATCGTCGCCGCCAGGTCCACCCGGGACCCGTACCTGCTGGCCGCACACGCCGCGGCCCTGGACGCGCTGGCCACCTGGTGCGGCGTTGACCGCGACAAGTTCGGCGTCTACGGCTCGGCCATGTACAAGCCTCCGGGGACCGCCCGCGATCTGGACATCGTGGTCTACGGACGGGACGCCTCCCGCCGTGTGGCCGCCCGCGCCGCTGGAGTCGTTCCTCCTCGTCCCGCCGACCACCCGCATCATCCGCACTTCCGGACTCCCGGTGCCAAGGTCACCTTGGACCCTCGGTATCTGACGGGCGAGCACACCATCACGCGCGCCCTGATCGCCGGGGACTGCACCGACTCCGGCGTTGAGGCGATCGACCGGTTGTGGGTGCTGGACGCCGCTGAAGGGATCTTCTTTCCCTCCCGCTATACGCTCAGTGACGGTAGCGTGCTGCTGTCGTATCGAGCTGGACACTCCGGCTGGCTGCGGAATGGAGACGAACTGTTCGGACCGCCGCTGCCTGTCTTCTTCCGCGATGGCACGCGGTACCGGGTCGTGCTGGGCTGCGAAACCCTGCGTGCTCGCCGTGCCGAAGCCGAACAGACCGGAGGGGAGGGCGAGCGGTGACCGTCCAGCCGACAGGCCCCCGCACGCAATGGATGCAGGCGCAGTTCGAGCGTGCGCTGCGTGCCTTCGGGCTGGTAGTGGACGGGCGGCTGGTGCCGGGCGTGGCCGGGCGGACTTTGTCCGGGCGCGTTGCCGACCCGGTATCTGGCGGCGCGCGTTGGCTGCGCGTGCTGGCCGTCCCGGCTGAGCGGGCGTGCGGTGCCTTGTGGTATGGGCCGATCACCGCCCCGGCGATTCCGGGGCTGAGCCGCCCTGCGCTGCTGGCGACCGAGACCTGGGCCGACCGCGAGCAGTCGGTGCGCGCAGAGGTGTGGGAGCTGGTCGACGAACCGGCCTGCGCCCCGCACGAGACGCTCACTCCGCGGCGTGCCCGTCAGCTCCGGTTGTCCACGGCCTGGTGGACGAGCCTGGAGACCTCGCTCGACCGGCTCGCCCGCCATCGCACCGACCGCGTGCCCCGTACCCAGGAGCAGATCACCGCTGTGATGCGCCGCGCCTATGGGCCCGGTGTGCCGACCCGGGTCCGGCGGTGGGCCGTCCAGCACGGCGATCTGCGCTGGACCAACCTCACCGCGCATACCCCTTACCTGCTGGACTGGGAGTTCTGGGGGCTGGCACCGGTGGGCGCGGACGCGGCGACGCTGATGTGCACCAGCCTGCTGGTGCCCGAGCTGGCCGCCGACATCCACCGGCGCTTCGCGCATCTGCTCGACACCCCGGACGGCCGTATCGCGCAGCTGTGCGTGATCGTCCAGTTGCGCCGCCATCCCGACATCGGCGATCTGGATCAGCCGCTCGCGGCCCTCGCCCATCGGCTCAGCCGATGACCTCGCCGGTTTCCTCGCCGTACTGGTCGCGCATGCGGGTGGGGACGATCTCGACGGTCAGGCCCGGCAGGGACGGCACCGGGACGCGGCCCGCCTCGGAGCGGATCGCGTCGATCAGGCCGTTCAGCGCCGCGTCCGGGACACTGATCGACAGCCCGCCCTCAAGGCGTTCCACCTCGAAGCCGTCGGCGGGCACGAAGTGGAGCACGCCGCCGTCCTGGGCCTGGATCGCCAGCGACCGCCCGAACGGCAGCCGCCCGCGCAGGGACTGGCGGATCATCGGCGCCTGGAGCGCGCCCAGCCGCAGCGTCGTGCCGCCGCCCTCCTCCTCCCACCCGGCGGTGCCCACGAACAGCAGGCCGCTGCTGGAGCCGTCCCGCTCGACGCCGGCGCGGACCGCCGCCGCCAGCTCCGGATCGGCCAGCAGCGAGCCCCGGTCGATGTCGGTGACGTAGAGCGGCAGCCGCGGCGCCAGGACGTCCAGCAGCGCCATGGTGTTCCACTGCCGGGCGGCCTCGTACTCCTCCCGGGCCAGGCCGATCACCTGGAGGAACTGCAGGGAGCCGTGCGGGGTGGAGATCGTCCCGAGCTCGGGGTCCTCGGCGAACATGATCGCGCGGATGGCCGAGTCCTCCCGGGACGTGGCGATCGGCCCGTTGATGTCCATGTGGTGGCCCGGCTCGAACCAGTTGCCGGAGGTGAACACGTAGCGGCCGAGGTTCTGCAGGAGACTGACCGCCCAGACCGGCGGGGTGGTCTCGGACGGGTCGCGGACCAGGCGGAAGGTGAACTCGAAGCCCCAGCCGGACTCCTCGGGGTCGCTCCCCTCGCCCTTCTCGTAGAGCTCGCTCATGCCGTACGAGACGAAATGCCAGTGCGGGACCGGGTCGGTCCTGGGGTAGGCGCTGACGCCGTCGAGCGGGTCCTTCCCGCCCAGCCGCCACTTGAGGATCGTCCCCCAGTGGAGCGGCTCGACATCGCCGTAGAGGGGCTCCAGGGCGCGGTCGATGGCGTGCCAGCCGGGCGCTTCGTCCGCGGCCTCCGTGGACTCGTCCATGGGCGTTCACCTTAGGGAAGAAAGCGGTGGTACGGGCCCAGATGACGGAGTGCGTCACGACTCACATCCGAGTCTTAGCGCAAAAACCCGAACTTCCCGCCACATTCGCCGGTCAAAGAGACAAGACTGGCGCCCGATGGGGCGCGCTCCGGACCGTTCGCCTCCGTCCCGGTGGTTTACTGGGACCGCGTTGTGCAATGAAGGACGTGCGATAACGGGGGGGGGACCCGTCCGGCGTGCGCCCGGCCCTCGTGACCCCGCCGTTCCCGCAGCGGACGGAGGGCGGCAGTCCGTTTTGAACCGACAGGACCGTACCCGCAGTTAAGGAGTAAGGCGGCATGAGCATGGGCCACGAGGTTCGCTACCGCGTGCGCGGCGGCAGGCGGCTGCACGGCACCGTTTTCATCCAGGGCGCGAAGAACGCCGTCCTGCCGATGATCGGCGCTTCGCTGATGGCGTCCAAGGGCCGCACGGTCCTGCGCAACGTTCCGATCATCGAAGACGTGCGGCGCGCGGTGGAACTCGCCCGCGCGGTGGGCGCCAAAGCCGAGCTGCACGAGGCCGAGCGCACGCTCGTGATCGACGCCTCGGAGCTGGACAGCCCCGTGCTGCCGGCCGACATCGCGGCCCGTTTCCGGGGTTCGTTCCTGTTCGTGCCGGCCCTGCTGCACCGGCTCGGCGAGGCGGTGATCGAGGGCGTCGGCGGCTGCAACCTGGGCAGCCGGAACCTGGACTTCCACTACAACGGCTTCAAGCGGCTCGGCGCGACCGTGACCGAGCAGATGGGCGCCAACGGCGCGGGCCAGATCCACATCAAGGCCGGCGACCTGCGCGGCGGCACGCTCTACTGCGACACCCCCTCGCACACCGGCACCGAGAACCTGATCATGGCGGCGGCGCTGGCCCGCGGCACCACGCTGATCAAGAACGCCGCGCTGGAGCCCGAGGTGCTCGACAACATCGCGCTGCTGCAGGCGATGGGCGCCCGGATCAGCGGCGGCGGCACCGGTTTCGTCACCGTCGAGGGCGTGGGCGAGCTGTCGGCCGTCGAGCACACCGTGATGCCGGACCGGATCGACACCGGCGTGTTCGTGATGGCCGCCGCGATCACCGGCGGCGACCTCAACCTGGTGGGCGCCAACCTGGAGCACCTCGGCGTCGCCGCCGACAAGCTGGAGCAGATGGGCCTGGAGTTCCACCAGCAGGGCGCGGTCCTGCAGGTGCGCCGGGAGCGCGGGCTGCGCCCCATAAACGTCATCACCGACGAGTACCCGGGCTTCGCCACCGACCTGCAGTCGCCGATCATGGCGCTGTCCTGCCTGGCCGACGGGCCCTCCTACATCTACGAGCGCATCTTCGACGGCCGCTTCAAGCTGGCCGACGAGCTGACGAAGATGGGCGCCGACATCGAGGTCAACGGCAACCGGGCCAAGGTCAACGGCCCCGGCTCGCTGCGCGGCGCCGAGGTGGAGGCGCACGACCTGCGCTGCGGGAGCGCGCTGGTCCTGGCCGGCCTGGCCGCCGAGGGCGAGACCACGATCACCTCGGCCTACTACCTCGACCGCGGGCACGCGCACACCGCCGAGCGGCTGTCCCAGCTCGGCGCCGAGATCACCCGCGAGACCGACTGACCCTCGGGGCGCCTCCGCGGCACCCGCCGGCGAGGCGGCCGCGGAAGCGCCCCCGAAGCGCCTCGCACGGTTTCCGAAACGCCGTCCGAGCGCGCCGAACCGCCGTCCGGAAAGGGCCTGCGAAGCGCCGTCCGGAACGCCCGTCCGGCCTCCGGCGTCGCCCGGAGGCCGCGCCCGCCCGGGGACCCCTCAGCGGAGATGGTCTCCGGGCGTCCTCACGTCCTCCCTGCGGGAACTTCCGGCCGTTCCGACGCCGGAGTCCGCGGGCCGGTCAGAAGACCCCTTACAGCGGATCTGACCGCTTCTCCTGACCCGCATCTGACTTCCCGGGCCCCGAACCGGCCCCGGAGTCCGCGCCGCGGGCACGTTCCGTGGCCGATGGTGGACGTCAACACGCGGGTCAAGGTTTGGGGCGTCCTCGTACGGTTCGGAGGTCACCGGCCGTCCCGGCGCCCGTATGACCGGCGAAAACTTTCGTGCGGACGCGTCCCGGCACTCCGGTCACCGAAAAAAGTGCGGATCGCTCGCATTTCAGGGCCCCCCGAAGACGGGACGGTCGATTTTCGGTCCCTGCGTACACTAATCGGACGTGACAGGGGCTCCCGTAGTGCGCATCGGCGCCGTGCACAGGCCCTCGCGGTGTTTTCGGGTCTTGTTTTTCAACTTCGGACGACCGAAGATGCAGGATCAAGACTGACCGATTGGTGACAAATTACTGACTAGGGGGTCGCGTAGGTTACTTTTTCGCCGCACTCTTGATTCGATTTCGCGTCTGGGCGTCACACCAGGTCGCCCTGACCCGATCTGCCCACTGAGGAACGAATCGCGGGATTGCGGTGCAGGGTCAGAAGGCAGGGGCGACAAGCCATGAGTCAACCGTTGGGCGGAGCGTGCGCGAACGCATGGCCGGGGCAGGACCCCCACCAAGAGCATGGTCGGGAAGCGAGCGATCGCCGATGACGGCCACGAGAACGGGATCGGTCACGCCCGATCTCACGATCGGCGTCGTCGGCCCGCATGACCTGGTCGAACGGGTCATGCTGATGGGACACGGTCCCACGCCGGTGCCGAGCCGGCTGGTGGCCGCCGCATATCGGGACGAGCAGGAGGCGGCCGACAAGGTCGTACGGCTGGGCTCCGGGGTGGACGTGTGCCTGTTCGCCAGCCCGGTGCCGTACGACTTCGCCCGCAAGGCCGGCGTGCTGACCATGCCGGCCACCTACGTGCCGCTGAACGGCGCCGCCCTGCAGGGCGCGCTGCTGCGGGCCTCCCTCGACGAGCGCTTCGACCCGGGACGGGTGAGCATCGACGTGCTCGGCCGGGCCGAGGTCGAGGAGGCGTACGCGGAGATCAGCCTCGGCACCGAGCAGGTCCACCTGCGCGAGGAGGCCGCCGGGCCGGGCACGCTGGCCGCCTTCCACGAGCGGCTGTGGCGGCGCGGCGCGACCACCGTCGCGATGACGTGCGTGCACGCCACCGCCGAACGCATGGAGATGGCCGGGGTGCCGACCATCCGGGTGCGCCCCACCGGCGCGGCGATCCGCAGCTCGCTGCAGACCGCGGCGCTGCTCGGCGCCCACCACCGGCTGGAGGAGTCGCAGCTGGTGGTCGTGCTGGTGGACGTGCCGACGCTGCGCGAGACCCCGCGCCGCGTCACCCCCAGGTACTGGCGCGACGAGCTGAAACTGGCGCTGCACCGGGTGCTCCTCCAGGAGGCGCACCGGATGAACGCGTCGGTGTGGCCGCTGGACGACCACAGCTACCTCGTCATCGCCACCCGGGGCTCGGTCACCGCCAGCACCGAGGGCTTCCGGACGCCGCCGTTCGTCGAGCGCGTCCGCGAGGAACTGGGGCTGGCGATCGAGGTCGGCATCGGGATGGGCCGCACGGCGCACGAGGCGGAGACGCATGCCCGCGCCGCGCTGGCCCGCTCGCAGAGCTCGCAGCGCGCGCAGGGCTTCGCCCTGGACCGCGACGGCCGCGCGCTCGTCCCGGCGCCGCGCACGCCACCGCGCGCGCAGCCGCAGGCCAAGCCGAAGGGCCTGGAGATCCTCGCCCGGCTCGCCGACAAGCTCGGCGACCAGGAGCAGCCGCTGATCGTGGACGCGGAGAACGCCGGCAAGATGCTCGGCGTCACCCCCCGCACCGCCCGGCGCCTGCTGCGCACGCTGGTCGAGGAGGGCCTGGCCTGGCCGCTGCCGCCGAACCGGACCCCGCAGCCGGGCCGGCCGCGGCAGCTCTACCGGCTGATCGTCGAAAAGCTGGGCCCCAAGGCCGGGACCTGAGAGGGAGGCGTCCAGTTCTCAAGGTCGCCGGACCTCAGCCACCGCGCGAGCGCGTTACCTGCCCGGTGAGGCGACGCCGAAGGCGAGTCTCGCCGGGCAGATCGCGAAGCGATGCCGCGGTCGCCTGACCCCGGTCAGGGGACGAGCCGCCAGGCGAGTCGCCTGGGCCGGGGTTACAGGGACACAGCGCGGTGGGGGTAGGCCTTCGCCACGGCGAGGAAGGCCTCGTTCTCCTCGGGCGACCCGATGGAGACGCGGGCACCCTCGCCCGCGAACGGGCGGACGCTGACCCCCTGCGCGTCGCAGGCCGCGGAGAAGTCCAGGGTGCGCTCTCCGAGCCGCAGCCAGACGAAATTGGCCTCCGTCGGGGGCACCGTCCAGCCGTCGGCCAGTAGGCCGTCACGGACCCGCTCGCGCTCCTGCACGGTGCTCTCCACCCGCTCCAGGAGCTCGTCCGCCGCCGCCAGGGACGCCACCGCCGCCGCCTGCGCGATCGCGTTCACGCTGAACGGCAGGTGCGTCTTGCGGATCGCCTCGGCCACCACCGGATGCGCCGCCAGGAAGCCCGCCCGCAGGCCCGCCAGCCCGTACGCCTTGGAGAACGTCCGCAGGACCGCCAGGTTGGGACGCTCCGGGTAGAGGTCGAAGCCGTCGGGGACGTCGGCGTCGCGGATGTACTCGCGGTACGCCTCGTCCAGGACCACCAGGCAGTCGGCCGGCACCCGGTCCAGGAACCTCTCCAACTCGGCGCGGCGCACCACGGTGCCGGTCGGGTTGTTCGGGTTGCAGACCAGGATCAGTCGGGTGCGGTCGGTGATCGCGTCGGCCATGGCGTCCAGGTCGTGGGTCTCGTCCCGCAGCGGCACCTGCACCGGCTCCGCGCCCGCCAGCGCCACCAGCAGCGGGTACGCCTCGAACGACCGCCACGCGTACACCACCTCGGCGCCCGGCTCGGACACGGCCTCCAGCAGCATCTGGGTGACCCCGACCGACCCGCAGCCCACCGCTACGTGATCCGCGGGGATCTTGTAACGGGCGGAGATCGCCTCCACGAGCGCGGTGCAGTTGTTGTCCGGGTAGCGGTTCACCCGCTGCGCCGCCTCGCTGATCGCGGTCAGAACCGAGGGGAGGGGCCCGTGCGGCGACTCGTTCGACGACAGCTTGAACGAGCGCCCCTCGGGCGACACCACGGCCTTGCCGGGCTTGTACGCCTGGAACCGGTCGAGCACGGAGCGGAAGCGCGGGGTGATTGCCTCGGACACCGTTGTCCTCCTCGTTCTACGGTCGTGCGCTCAGCCTACGAGCCGTCCGGGGACGACGGAGGCACGCCCTGCCGCATCATCCAGCAGATGGTGACGATCCGGACGAACTCCCAGTCCCGCGTGCTGTCCGGCCACCAGCCGCGCTCGAACGCCTCCTCGGCGAACCCGTGCAGGTAGTTCATCAGCGCGTCCGGCGCGGGCCGGGAGCCGCCGGGACCCACGAGCAGGTCGCGGACCGCCGCCGCGTGCTGGTCGACGGCCGCCGCCAGCGCCGGCGAACCGGCCATCTCCGCGATACCGGCATCACCGATGTCCCGGACGAGAAACCCCAGCTCTTCGGACAAATCGCCATCCATAGTGCCCCAAGCTAGCAATGCCGGACCGCTGGCCCGCACGATCCCCCGATCGTGGCCTGACCAGGTCAGGGACGGGGCCGCAGCATCGGCGGCCGCAACTGCTCGGCGTCGCCGCGCGAATACAGCTGCGCGGGCCGCCCGCCGTCCCGCGTCGTGGTCCGCCCGGTGGGGATCAGGAACCTGTCGGCGCCGGTCACCTTCCGGTGGAAGTTCCGCGGATCCAGCGGCGTCCCCCACACGATCTCGTACACCCGCCGCAGCTCGGCCACGGTGAACTCGGGCGGGCAGAACGCCGCCGCCAGCGAGGTGTACTCCAGCTTCGCCCGCGCCCGCTCCACCCCGTCGCACAGGATCCGCCGGTGGTCGAACGCCGCCCGGTCCCGCTCCTTGAGATCGTCCACGGCCGTCCACAGCACCTGCGCCCGGCTGGACGCCGGCAGATCCGGCGCCAGGCCCAGGTACGCCACGCTCACCACGCGCTGCCGCGGGTCGCGGTCCGGGTAGCCGTACGTGGCGAGCTGCTCCAGGTGGATCCGCACGTCGGCCAACCCCGCCCGCTCCGCCATCAAGCGCGAAGCGGCCACCGGCAGGTCCTCGTCCAACTGGATGAACCCGCCCGGAAGCGACCAGCACCCGTCGTAGGGCGCCCGGTCACGCCGCCACATCAGCGCACTGAGCCGCTGCTCCCGCACGGTGAGCACGACAAGATCAACGGTGACGGCCAGGCGGGGCACGGACATACCACCGACTCTATTGGGGCCGCGCCACCACACACCCCCGAAAGCAAGGGCCCCTGCGGGAAACGAAAGGCCCCGCACTCCGGAGAGTGCGGGGCCGTCGAACCGGGTCAGTCGTTGTCGGACGGGGCGCTCTTCACCACCGGGACGCCATTGGGCCCATGGGCGCCGTTCATGTTGGCGAGCAGGGTCCGGGCCAGGCCCAGGCCGGTGCCGCCCAGGGTGAGGGCCTTGGCGAGCATCTCCTCCACACCCTCGGCGCCGTTCAGGACGACCATGTTGTCGACGTTGCCGAACACGCCCGCGCCGGCCTCGACGATCTGCGGCCAGTTCTCGGCGAGCTGCTGGGCGATGACGGCCTCCTGGTTCTCCGCCAGCGCCTGCGCCCGCGCCTTGATCGCCTCGGCCTCGGCCAGGCCCTTGCGGCGGGTGGCCTCCGCCTCGGCCTCACCCATCAGCCGGACGGCCTCGGACTCGCGCTGCGCCTTGAGCTGGACCTCGGTGGCCGCCGCCTGGGCGTAGGCGATGCGCTCCTCGCGCTCGGCCTCGGCCAGCTTGACCTGCTCGTACGCCTTGGCGTCGGCGGGCTTGCGGATCTGGCTCTCCAGCTGCCGCTCGGTGCGCTCGGCCTCCAGCTCGGCGTTGCGGGTCTCGCGCTGGATGACCTCCTGGCGGGCCTGCTGCTCGGCCTGCTTGACCTGGCCGTCGTACTCGGCTTTCTTGATCTCGGTGTCGCGGATGACCGCGGCCTTGAGCCGCTCGGTCTCCTGCTCGCGCTGGGTGGCCTCCTGGTCCCGCTCGGCCTCCGCGATCCGGGCCGACGCGGCCACCTTGGCGGCGTGCGGGCGGCCCAGGTTGGTGATGTACCCGGTCTCGTCGTCGATCTCCTGGATCTGCAGCGAGTCGACGACCAGGCCCAGCTTGCTCATCTCGTCGGCCGCGGAGCTGCGCGTCTCGCTGGTCAGCCGCTCCCGGTTGAGGATCAGGTCCTCGACGGTCAGGTTGCCGATGATCGAGCGCAGGTGGCCGGTGAACAGCTCGTGGATGGCGTCGTTCATGGAGTCCTGCTGCTCCAGGAAGCGCCGGGCGGCGTTGGCGATGGAGACGAAGTCGTCGCCGACCTTGTAGATGACCACGCCGCGCACCTTGACCGGGATGCCCTGCTGGGTGACGCAGTTGACCTCGAGGTTGGCGGCCCGGCTGTCGAGCCGGAGCCGGCGCGCCACCTGGAAGCCGGGCAGCACCGAGGTGCCCTTGCCGGTGATGATCTTGAAGCCGAGGCTGTCCACCCCGTCGATCGGCTTGGACTTGGCACCGAGCCCCGAGATGATCAGGGCCTCGTTCGGTTCCGCCACCCGCCAGACCATCTTGAAGAGAATGATCAGGACGATGACGGCGACGACCGCGAGAACCGCCACCATGACCACGGGCATACGACCTCCTCAAGGGCCAGGAGGAGTGGAACAAACCCCTCGTTGTGCCCCCTTGGACGCAGAAAACGCGCGTTCGGTTCTCCCCGAAGGTCTCGAACCCGTATCGAATCCCTAGACCAGCGCCTGGGCCACGTACACCGTGCGCGGCGGGTGGTACTCGACGACCACCACGATCATCCCCACCGTGAACTCGTCGCGCGGATCGCTCGGATGGGCGTAGAACGCCTCCGCCCCGCCGCGGACCGGGATCATGACCTCTCCGACCAGACCGGGCCCGATCCTGCCGGTGACCCGTCCCTCCTTGCCGATCAAGGGCTCCCCCGCTCGTTCACGCCGTCAGGTAGGGGAACGCTATCCGTTCCGCCCGACCGGCCGCGAGTGGGACCCGATCAAGGAAGGATGCGCTTGGCCTGTGCGTCGGCCAGCCGGGCGAGCTGCTCCGCCTCGGCCCGCGTCGCCGCCCCCCCGATCAGGCTGATCGTGGCCAGGTAACGCCGCCCCCGCAGCACCACGTACCACGTCTTGAGCTGGGACGACCCGCTGAGCGTGCTCACCCCGACCGTGCGGGACCCCTCCCCGATGGTGCCGGGCGGGGACTCGAACACCTTGTGGTCGGCCCACTGGTCGCCGACCTTGGTCCGGAACGTCAGGCACCCCGGAGGCACACGGGCGCTCACGTGCTTCTCGGCGGCGTCGGCGGGCATCGCCATGAGCGTCTCGGTGACGTTCTGCCCGTTGTCCTTGACGAACGCGGTGATCGCCGTCGGCGCGCTCTTGTCCATCGGCGGCGACCCGGGCCGCGCCCCGCCCGCGTTGCTGCACCGCGGCTTGTCGATGGTGACCTGGCGCTGCAGCTGGTTGAAGTTCTGGATGGACTTCAGCCCGCCGTACTCGCCGGAGTCGGGCTCCCCCGCCCTCCGGTAACCGGGAAGCTCGGCGAGCAGCGCCTGTTCGAGCTGGTCGGAGGTGTAGGACGTACCCGCCAGCGCGGCCCGCCCGTTCGCCTTCACCTGCTGCCCCGGATCGTCGTCACCGCCACCGCCGCACGCGACCGCGGCCGTGGCCGTCACCGTCAGGAGCATCGCCGTCGAAAGGAGCCTCTGGGCCATGCCTGGTGACACTACGACCGCCACCCCGGCGACCACCCCCGCCGACACGCCCTTTACCCAACCGTGGCGCCCAGCCATCCCCCGACGCCCTGGTCAACGCCGGCTATGAATGCCCGGCCCCGCAGCGACCGCAACGGCGACCGCCAAATACTGTCCGGCCCGTAGCGGAGCGCCAGCGGAGTGGAGGGACGGGCGGGTGGTGTGGAGGGTCGCCCCTCCACAATCAACGAGAGTCGGCGCGCTCGTTGTACGTGCCGGCGTACTCCTGGCCGGACATCTTCTGGATGGTTTCGACGATCTCGTCGGTGATGGCGCGGCGGGCCTTGGCCGGGGGGAGGTCGCGGTAGTGGGAGAAGTCGATCGGGGGGCCGATCCGGACGGTGGGGCGGGGGCCCAGGAAGCGGGGCATGCCGGCGCCGATGGGCTGGACCTTCTCCGTGCCTTCGAGGGCGACGGGGAGGACGCGGGCGCCGGAGGCGAGGACGAGCCAGCCGACGCCGGTGCGGCCGCGGTAGAGGCGGCCGTCGAGGGAGCGGGTGCCCTCGGGGTAGATGGCGAAGGCGCCGCTGTTGTCGAGGACGTCCGCGGCCTGTTCGAGGGCGCCCATGGCGGCGCGCTGGGCGCCGCGCTTGATGGGGACGTGGCCGAGCGTGGTCAGGAACCAGCGGACGAACCAGCCCTTGAGGCCCTTGCCCTCGAAGTAGTCGGCCTTGGCGATGTAGGTCACCGGGCGCGGGAGCACCAGCGGGATGATGAAGCTGTCGATGAACGACAGGTGGTTGCTCGCCACGATGAGCGGCCCGTACAGCGGGACGTTCTCGACCCCCTCGACCCGCGGCCGGAAAAGGGCGCGCAGGATCGGGGCGACGACGCGCGACATGAACGTGTAGAACACCCAGCCTCCAGAATTCGGCACCGCCACTGTAACGTCTGCGCCGTTCCGTCCCCCACCTCCATCACCTTTTGCCCCGGTCTTGAACGTCCCGGAATGTGGGATGGCGCAGGTCAGGGCGGGCGGGTACGGGGGTGGGCGGGCGCGGCGGAAGTCGCCGACATTGGACGGGCGATCCAATCCCCGGCCATTTCTTACCCAAAAGTAGGTTTCCGATCGGTAGCTTTCCCGGCCGGATTGGGGGTTCCGGGGCCCCCGCACGGGCGAAGATCGGTTAACGTCGGGGACGTACGGGGCGACCAGGACCTTTGCCCAGCGGGCTTGGATTGCGGGCACGGGTGCGCGATCCTGAGCGCACGGGGTCGGGTCGCGGGTAGCTCATACTCGGGGCGGGAGGTTGCCCATGGACTTCGACGTGAATCTGCTCCGCCAGGACCGCTGCTCCGTCGTTCGGGTGCGCGGCGAGATCGACGTGGTGTCCCGCGAGCCGTTCGAGGCCACGATGTCGGAGGCGCTGGAGGCGGGCGGCCCGATGGTCGTCGACATGCGGCAGGTCACCTTCTGCGACTCCACCGGGCTGAACGCGATCGTCACCGCCAACAAGCGGGCCATCGAGCGCGGCACCGCGATCGCGCTGGTGGCGCTGCCGCCGCGGGTGCGGCGGGTGTTCCGGATCACCGCGGTGGACGAGTTCATCCCGATCTACGACACGCTGCGGGAGGCGATCAGCGCGCTGCCGTCGGCGACCTCGTCCTCCTGAGGTCAGGAGCAGCCCTCGAACTGGGGGACGCCGGTGGTCAGCCGCAGCCCGGACTCGCCGAACCACTTCTCCAGCAGCCGCTGGGCGTGGCCCGACTGGTACATCTGGGTGATCGCGCGGTTGACCGCCTCGCAGCCGTCCAGGTCGCCCTTGCGCAGCCCGACGCCGTACTTCTCGTCGGTGAACGGGGCGTTGATGATCTTCACCGGGCGGCCGCGGGCGAATCCGGCGAGGATCAGGTCGTCGGTGGAGACGGCGTCGATCCGCCCCTCGGCGAGCATGGTCATGCACGCGCTGTAGGTGGGCGACCGCACCCGCTCGGCGGCGATCTTCCGTTCCTCGATCACCCGCCGCCAGGAGTTGGAGCCGGTGACCTCGCAGAGCCGCTTGCCCTTGAGGTCGCGCACGTTGCGGATCGAGTCGTCGTCGGAGCGGACCAGGGTGTCCTGGTGCGGGACGTAGTAGGGCCCGGCGAAGGTGACCTTGGACTTGCGGGGCGCGGTGATGGAGTACGTGGCGAAGATCATGTCGACGGTGCCGGCCGCCAGCGCGTGCTCGCGGATCGACGACGGGGTGGTCTCGAACCTGACCCGGTCGCGCGGCACGCCGAGCCGCCCGGCGACGTAGAGGGCGGTGTCGACGTCGAAGCCGGTGTAGGCGCCGGACGCGTCGCGCAGGCCCAGCCCCGGCTGGTCGGCCTTCACGCCGATCACCAGGGAGCGTTTGGCGGCCACGGACTCCCGCTCGCCGCCGTCCAGGCCGCAGCCGGCCGCCGTGACCGCCGCGGCCAGCGCCGTCGCCGCGGCCGCGCTTCGGACGATCCTTCGCATGCTCTGCTCCTCCTCAGCGGAACTCGGCCAGCCGGGGCCGCACGCCCGCGAGGACCAGCCCCGCGATCGCCAGCGCCGCGACCGGCGGCAGCACCGTCCAGCCGCGCAGCCCGCCGTCGGCCGACCTGATCGCGCCGTCGAACGCGGCGCGGTGCACCGCGGCCTGCCGCACGAGGGCCTCGTCGTACTCCTGGAACGCGCTGATCGCGCCGGCGTTCCCCTGGCTCATCCGCAGCCTGATCGCGCCCGCCCGGTCGCCGTCGGCGACCATCTCCCGCATCCGCCGGTCGTTGTCCAGGACGGCGGCGTACGCGGTCATGGTGCGGGCCAGGGTGCGCCGTTCGGCGGCCGTGCGCGCCTTGGCGGCCTGGTCGCCGTAGAAGCCGAGGAAGTCGATCTGGTCGGGTTTGGTGGAGTACACCTGGACCGTCCGGCCGACCAGCGAGTAGTAGGTCTCCAGGTTGAGCGGGCGTTCCCCCGCGTCGAGGTAGAGCACCGAGAGCGCCTTGTCGAGGTAGGTCTGCTCGTAGGTGTCGGCGCGCCGCGGGTCGAGGAGGTAGCGGCTCTCGTCGGCGAACGCGCTGTGGCTGATCGCGCGGGCCCGGGACAGCGTCAGCATCGAGTCGAAGCCGTCCTCCTTGGCCGTCCTGAGGTGGTCGGCGTGCGCGGACAGCACGCCCAGGCCCGTCCCCACGAGCAGGAGGGTGCCGAGCGTGGCCACCGCGAGCGGCGGGTTGACCGTCCGGCGGAAGCGGCGGGCGAGGGAGAACTGCGCGGCGAGCAGCACCACCAGGAGCAGCCCGCCGGCGGCGGCGACCCAGGCCCGGCCGTTCTGGACGGCCTGCCGCTTGTCCTCGTACTCCTGCCGCACGGTCGCGCCGCTGTCGAGGGTGAGGTTGTAGGCGCGGGGGAGCAGTTCCATCCGCATCAGGTCGGTCGCCTGCCGGTAGGCGTTCAGGACGGCGGCGGGCGGCTCCCCGGCGGCGTGCGCGGCCTGCCGGTCCAGGACGAGCGCCTCGCCCACCAGCCGCTCGTACGAGCCGAGCGCCGCCATCGTCTCCCGGACGGTCCGCTGCCGGTCGGCGTCCTGCCCGGCGAGCTGGGCGGCCTGCACGAGCGCCTGCGCGGCCTCGCGGCGGCGCTGGTCGTACAGCTGCAGCGACCGGTCGTGGCCGATGCCGAGGCCGTGCTCGCGGCCGATCAGCAGCACGTCGGCGACCTGGGCGTCCATGTCGCTGAGCGCGAAGAACAGGTCGCCGGTGGCGACGACCTGCGGGCCCGCGTCGTGCCCGATGGTCTGCACGCCGTCGCGGGCGTTCCCGATCGCCATGGTCAGCGCGGCCAGGAGGAGGGCGGCGGCGCCCAGCGACAGCGCCACGTACAGGCGGATGCGGCCGGGCACGGTCTCCAGCCAGCGGCCCCGGAAGAACGTCCTCAGCAGGCTGCCCGGGTGGGCCACGGACATCGTCGCGGGCCGGCCTGCCTCGGGGGGCCGCGGCGCGGGCTTCGCCGTGGTCGTGGTCTGCGGGCTGCTCATGCGGGCGAACCTCCCCGGGACCCGGCCGGGGAACCGCCCGGCGGCCCCGCTCGGAGCACGAGGGTGAGAGTGGTCCAGGCGCCGACGTGGATCCGGTCGCCGTCGCCGACCGGGATCGGGACGTTGACGTCGACGGGCTTGGTGCCGCCGTTCAGCGTCGTGCCGTTCATGGAGCCGGGGTCGACGAGCGTCCACGTGCCGTCCGGCCGGGCGAGCAGCACGGCGTGCATGTGGGAGACGCCCGGGTCCTCCGGCGGGACGCTCAGGTCGATCTCAGGGGCCAGGCCCCTGGACGCGCTGCGCCGCCCGATGCGTATCGCTCCGCCCCGGCGCAGCTCTCCGGCCAGGTCGACGCGCCGCTCCGGGCAGTACGGGGGGAACGCGATCGAGGCGGCGTCCGGGCCGCCGAGCGCGATCACCGAGCCGTAGTACGCGCGGTCGGCGCTGATCACGACCGTCCAGAGCGCCTCCGGGCGGGCCGTGTCGATCGGAGGGGAGGGGGTGGACGGCGGCTCGGCGTACATCTGGGCGTTGCCGCTCACCTCCCCGGTCTCGAAATCGTAGGCGTCCACCTCGCAGAAGCGCCCCGAGCGCGGCGTCCCGCACAGCGGGCAGGGCTCGCCGCCCTCCGCCCCGGTCCCCCGCGCGGTCCCGGACGGCGGCGGCCCGGTCGCGCCGGCGTCGAGCCGGACGCGCGGTGCCCCCGGGATCAGCTCCCCGCAGACGTCGCAGAAGTCGGCGGAGCCGGACGTATGGCCGCTCGGGCAGATCGGCATGGCCTCACCCCTCGTCCCGGGGCGCCCGGGAACCCTGCGGCCCCGGCGGCCCTTGGGAAGTGGGACGCGTGGCACGGGTGCGCGGGTTGCCGTCCGGGGCCTCCCCGGTGCGGTGGGCGGTCCGCACGGTCCGCACCGACCGGGTGTCCAGCGACATCTCGTCGGCCTTGGAGACCTCCTTCTTCAGCCGCACCGTCCCCGACTCCTGGTCGATGACGTCCACGACCCGGTCCAGCAGCCCGGCGATCTGCTCGTTGCCGACCTCTCCGGCCAGCACCACCGCGCGTCCCAGCCGGGCCGTCGCGTGCTCCTCGTCGCCCTCCCGGCGCGCCTCAAGGCCCTCCTGGATGGCCTCGGCCAGCTCCGACTGGCCGGTGTGGATGGCGACGCGGGCGTTGATCCTGGTCGACTTGCCCTCGTCCTCGGTCCACTCGGCCAGCACGTTGCCCGCGGCCAGCTCGCGGTCCCCCTCGCCGGCGTCCGGGACGACGAGTTTCACCCAGGCGGCGCGCATCTGCCGTCCGACGTCCCCGGCCGGGACCTCCACGCACAGGTGGTACTCGCGGCCCTCGGCGCCCCACGCGCCCAGCGGGTAGTCCCCGATCTGCCCGGAGCCGGCCCGCCGGGCGGTGAGGTCCTCCACGGTCGGCACCATCTGCTTGAGGAAGCGCAGGCTCGCGTTCTGCGGCGTCCACACGCGCAGCACCACGTCCGCGACCCGCTTGTCCATGGCGGCGGCGGTCATCTCGCGGAAGTCGGCCTCCAGGTCCTGCGGGTCGGGGACGTCCAGGAACGTCCCCAGCAGCGCGGAGGCGATCTTGCGGAGCTCGGCCACGTTCCAGTCGGTGCCGACGCCGCGCGCGTCGCAGACGAACGAGCCGGAGCACTGCTCGAGGGCGGCGTCCAGTTCGGCGTCGCTCTCGTGCTGGTTCTTGCCGTCGGTGAGCAGGATCGCGTGCCGGACCGCGTCCCGGTGGTCCTCGAAAAGCCGGTCGGCCAGCCGCAGCCAGGACCCGATCGCGGTGCCGCCCGCCGCGTCCAGCCGGTTCACCGCGGTCAGCGCCTCCTGCCGGGTCGCGGCGTCCAGCCGGGCCGTCCGCTGCTCCCGCGGGTAGATCATCCGCGGCTGGTTGGCGCCCGCGACCACCGCGAAGTGCACGCCCTCGCGCAGCACGTTCAGCGCGGCCTTGGCGGCCCGCTTGGCCGCCGCCATCTTGCCCGAGTACGACATCGAGCCGGACGAGTCGATGATGATGACCTCGGCCGCCTCCGCGGAGGACGCCGCCGTGTCCGCGGGACCGGCCCCCGAGGCGGTGCCCGGGGCCGCCCCGGACGCCTCGACGGTGACGATGGCGTGCATCTCCCGGCCTCCCGCCGGGAGGTAGGGGTTCTGGTCGACACGGATGGTGAACTCGGGTAGGTCGCTCATCTGGGGGGCTCCCTGGGGGGTCCGTCCGGGGCATCGGGGGAGGGCGGTCGCGCTTGGGCGGGAGCGGGGGCGACGGCGGGTGTTCTCGGCGGGTACGGGATGAGCGCGACGGTGACGTTGTCGTGCCCGCCCTCGTCGAGCGCGGCCTGCACGAGGCTGCGCGCCAGCGGGAGCAGGCGCGCACCGGGCTCGGCGGAGGGTGACGCGGCGGGGGGCTCGGGGGACGGGGAGGCGGCGGCCCTGGTCAGGACCTCCTCCAGGAGGGACGGCTCGGGCAGGTGGTTCCACAGGCCGTCGCTGCAGATCAGGACCATGCCGGGGCCGCGCGGACGGAACGTCACCGCGTGCGGGGCGAACACGTCGGCGTCGGCGCCCAGCCAGCCGGTCAGCAGGTGCGCCCGGGGGTCGGAGCGGGCGGCGGCCTCGGTCATGGTGCGGCGCGCGATCATCAGGTCGGCCCAGGAGTCGTCCCGGGTGAGCAGCGCCGAACCGTGGCCGTTCGTGCCGTTGGTGCCGTTCGACGTGCCGTTGGGGGCGGCGCCGTCGCCCTCGAAGGGGATCCAGTACGCGCGGCTGTCGCCGACCCAGCCGATGGTGACGCTCCCCTGCCCCACGACGGCCGAGACGTAGGTGCAGGCGGGCGGGTTGTGCGGCGACTCGGCGAGACGGGTCACGGCGCTGTTGGCCCGGTCGACGGCGCCGCGCGTCGCGTCCTCCGGCCCGTCGCCCTCGACCAGCCGCTCGGCCAGCGTCACCACCCCGGTGTCGGCGGCGACCTGGGCGGCCCGGTCCGAGCCGGGCGCGGAGGCGACGCCGTCGCACACCACCGCGCACACCGTGCGGGGCAGCGCGGCCATCGCGATCGCGTCCTCGTTGCGGCCCCGGCGGTGCCCGAGATCGCTGATCCCGGCGGCCCGCACCCACCCCGCCGCCGGACCGGCCAGCTCGATCTCGACATGCTCGTTGCCGGCCGGCCGGCGCAGCCCGCAGTCGCCGCAGTAGCCCTCGGCATCGATGTCGGTGCCGCCGCAGTCGCCGCAGGCGGGGCCCGGTTCGGTCCGGGTGCGCCGGGACGAGGTCTCCAGCACCGCTTCGGGACGGATCTCCGGGATCTCGATGACGGCGCGCGGACCGTGCGGCGCCCGCCCGCACGCCTCGCAGAACCGGTCGCCCGGCTCCAGCGGCTCGCCGCACCAGGGGCAGGACAGCACCACGTCCTCGTCACCCGCTGGCTCGTGCCCGCCGCCGTTCTCACCCGTGCCGTCGTCCATCGTCAGAACAGCGTCCTCGGACGTACGGCGTTGGCCCGTTTGACCAGGGCGTGGCGGTCACCGGCACCGTCGGCGAGCTTGGCCAGCAGCCGGTAGGTGCGCTCCAGCCTGAGCCGCAGCGCCGGCTCGGTGAGGGGCGTCCCGAGCAACTCCGTGGGCCGCCCCTCCGCGGCCTCGCCCCCCGCGTCGCCGCCCTCGGCGGCCCGGCGCTTGGCGGCGGGCGTCAGCACGGGCGAGGGCATGGGGCCGGGCGTCGCCCACGCCTGCGCCCTCAGCCAGGCCAGCCCCGCCTCCAGCACCTCGGCCGCGTAGGCGTTGTAGCGCTCGGTGTCGAGCCGCAGCCCCTCCAGGCGGCGGCCCGCGCCGACGAGCGCGGCGGCGTCCAGCTCCGACGGCCTGCGCCCCCGGACGGCCGTGACGACCGCGGCGAGCTGCGCGGCAAGGTAGTTGCTGGAGATCCGCGGGACCGAGTCGAGCACCTCCTCGGCGCCCTTGCGGTCGCGCACCTCCAGCCGCACCCGGGCCAGCCCGAACGCCGCGCTCACGAACGTCGGATCGGTCCGCCACACGGTCTCGTAGTAGCGGGCGGCCTTGGACGTGCCGCCCTCGCACTCGTAACAGAACGCCAGCGCCAGCTTCGGCGCCGTCTCGCCCGGCATCAGGTCGTACAGGTCGTCGAAGATCTCCGACGCGTCGCGGAAGCGCCCGGCGGCCAGCGCGGCGGCGCCCCGGTACCAGTCGGCCCGCCAGTCGTCCGGCTGGCCCGCCGCGATGTCGTCCAGCACCCGGCCCGCCGCGTCCAGCTCGCCCAGCTCGATCCGGACCCGCGCCAGCGCCAGGCTCACCTCGGTCGACGGCATGGGCGCGGCGGCCAGCGCCGCGGCCAGCTCCTCGGGGTCGCGGGCGGTGAGACCGGCGAGGAACCCCGCCGCCGGGTCGGAACCGGCCACCAGCGGCACGGGCAGCGCCACGGCCGCGGCGACGGGCGAGAGCGGCGCCAGCACCGGGAGCATCCCGTCGGCCGCCGTACCGGTCAGGGCGGGCCGCGCGGCACCGCGGGCGCCGGCGGTCCGGTGCGCGCCGTTCGCCCGCGGCAGGACGACCCCGGCCGCCGGCCCGCTCACGATCTCCGTGCCGGCGGCGTGCTGCTCCGGGCCGAACAGCGCCGACGGCGCCGGGCGCGGGCGCGCGTCGTCGGCCGACAGCACCTCCCGCAGCACCCCGGTGAGCTGCTCGGCCATCTCCTCGGCGCTCTGGAACCGCAGCGCCGGATCCATGTGCGTGGCCCGGCGCAGCAGCCGGTAGTACGACTCGTACCGCACCAGCAGCGGCACCTCGTCCCGCGGCGGCAGGCTGCGCAGGTGGCGCCCGGTGTAGCCGCGGAACGGGAAGCTCAGCACCGCCAGCGCGCGGCCCACCGTGTAGAGGTCCGAGCTCACCGACGGGCCCTGGTCGGCGATCTCCGGGGCCTGGTAGCCGGGCGTGCCGAAGATCGGGCTGTTGACGTCGAACGCCCGCCGCACCCCGCCCAGGTCGATCAGCTTGAGCTGCTCCTCCGACTGGATCGCGTTGTCGGGCTTGAAGTCGCAGTAGAGCAGGCCGACCCCGTGCAGGTAGCCGAAGGCGCGCAGCACCTCCAGCCCGTACGCGATCACCTGCCCGAGCGGGAGCGCGGCGTGCTCGCCCTCCTCCCGGCGGCGGCGCAGCAGGATGTCCTTCAGGGACCGGCCGCCGACGTACTCCATGACGATGTAGCCGGACCCGCCGTGCCGCACGAAGTTGTAGATCTTGACGATGTTGGGGTGCTCGACCTCGGCCAGGAACGCCCGCTCGGCGGTCGCGGCGGCCAGCGAGTCGGAGTCGCCGGTGTCCAGCAGGCCCTTCAGCACCACCCAGCGGCCGCTGACGTTGTGGTCGCGGGCCAGGTAGACCCAGCCGAGACCGCCGTGCGCCAGGCAGCCGAGGACCTCGTACTGCCCGCCGAGCCAGTCGCCCGGGTTCAGCTTCGGATTGAACGAGAACGGGTGCCCGCAGCTCTTGCAGAAGCCCTCCGTCCGGCCCCGACGCCCCTCCCGGCCGCGCCCCACCGGAGCCTCGCAGCGGCTGCAGAACCGGCGGTTCTCCGGGACCTCCGGCCGCTCCATGACCGCGTCGGCGGGATCACGGTACGGGACGGGCGGCACCTCCACCAGCCCGGCGCCGAGCATGCCGCGCCGCGCCTGCGCGGTGGAGCCCGTCCCGCCGCCGCCCATGGTGCCGCGCGTCGCGGTCCGGCCGGACGAGCCCCGCGACCCGCGGGACCCGGACGACGCCCCGCCCGAGCCCGATCCGGAGCCGCCGGAGGAGGGGGCGGCCATCGCGGCGGGGGTCGTGGGCGACACCGAGCCCTCCTCGGGCGGCGCCGACCCCGGCAACCGCGCCCCGGAGGCCGTCCCGGCCGTCTCGACCGGCGCCGCCGAAGCGCCGGAGATCGGGGCCATCCCGCACAGATCGCAGAAGCCGTCCTCCACACTGCCCGAGCAGTCCACCTGGTCGCACAGCGTCATCGGCCCGCCTCCGTCCCGCCGCCGCCCTCGCGCTCCTTGATCGCCCGCTGGTACTCGGCCAGGGCCGCCGTGGCCCGGCGCAGATCGCACGGCGCCGTCCACAGCAGGCCCCGCGCCCGCCCGTACAACGCGGTCAACCGCTCATCCTCCGCGAACCCCAGCCGCCCCGCCTTCGCCCGGTACGCCTCCAGCCGCCCCCGCAGCTCGCCCCGCCGATCCAGCAGCCCGGTGCTCAGCGCCAGGTTGTCGCGGGCCCGCTCCAGCGCCGCCCCGGTCGCCCGATCCAGCTCGGCCACCCGCGCCGCCAGCTCCGCCCACCGGCCCGCCCGCCGCAGCCCCTCCAGATCGGCCAGCCGGTGCCGCAGCCCGCCGCCCAGCGACGGCGGCTCCGGCAGCCCGGCCGCCTCGATCTTCACGGTCGCGGTGGTGCGCGCCTCCCGGGCCCGCCGCTCGGCCTCCTCCACGTCGTCGATCGACGCCGTCACCACCGCCAGCCGCTGCTCGTACCCGTCCCGCAGCCGCGCCGCCTCCGCCAGCGACCCGCGCAGCGCCTCCAGCGCCACCCGCACCCGGTCCAGCCGGGACGTGTCCGCGCGGCCGTCGCTCACCAGCGCCAGCGGATCGGTACGGGCCAGCTGCCCCAGCGCGGACAGCTCGCGGCCCAGCCGGTCCAGCTCGGGATGGCGGGAACCGTCCAGCCCCTGCGCCAGCCGCGCCGTCTCCCGCCAGGTCTCCTCCACGTCCTCCAGCGGGACCAGCAGCGCCGTCCACGCCGCGTCCGCCGCCGCGACCACCTCGGCCGCGCGCGCGTACCCGGCCTCCATCTGCGCCACCGCCTCGTCCAGCGTGATCCGCTCCCGGGACTCGCCCAGCAGCGTCCGCCGCTCCAGCGGGATCTCGCCGCCCGGCACGTCCACCGACTCGCCCGCCAGCAGCCCGGTCAGCTCCACCAGCACCGCCGGACCCGGCCGGCCGTGCCGCGCCCGCAACTCCTCGACCTCGGCCAAAACCCGCTGGTACGCGTCGTACAGCCGCCAGACCAGGGCGATCTCCGCCCGGGCGTCCTCCCACCGCCGCCACGTCTCCCCGGCCAGCCGGGCGCCCTTCAGCAGCCGGTTGCCGTCGTGGCCCTCAAGATCGAGCAGCGCGGCGGAGATCTTCTCCTTCTCCTCCCGCAGGCCCCGCAGGGCGTGGTCGATCCCCTCACGGCTCATGGGCGCGGCAGCGCCGGCCCCGCTCTCGTTCACTCAAGCCCCGCGTTCCTGGTCCCCGTCGGTCAGGGGGTCGGTCGCCCGCACACGTGTCCCGCCCCCAGGATCCGGCGTACGCTCACTCACCAGTGTGATCGGTGACACTTTTCAGGACAAGCCGCCCCCGGAGCCGCCCAGTGATCGCCGCATGAATACCCCGCCGCCGATGACCGCGGAACCCGCTGGCCGCGTCCGGTCACCCCGCCCTCCGGCGCCCCGCCGCCGGGGGATGAGGCGATCATCACCTCCGCGGTGCTTGCAAACCGGGAACCACCTGGTATGAGGTGACGTTGCGATAAGGAACGATCCCCGATCGAGAGGAGTTGAGAGTCCGCAGTGTCGGACCCCAGTCATAGACCCGGCGAACCCGCCGGCCGGCGCGCCTCGGCAGCACGGGGCGCGTCATGCTGACCGCGACCTTGGGCGTCCTCGCCGTGTTCGTGCTGACCGCGGCGACCGGATACTTCGTGGCCCAGGAGTTCGCGTTCGTCGCCGCCGACCGCGCGCGGCTCACCGAGGCGGCCGACCGGGGCGACATCGGCGCCCGGCGCTCCCTCAAGGTCATCGGACGGCTCTCCTTCATGCTGTCGGGCGCGCAGCTCGGCATCACCATGACCACCCTGGTGGTCGGATTCATCGCCAAGCCCGCCCTGGCCGAACTGATCGAACCCCTCCTGCGCGTCACCGGCGTACCGCTGGGCGCCACCGGGGCGATCGCGCTGGCCACCGGATTCGTGGTCGCCACCCTCATCCAGATGCTGCTCGGCGAGCTGTTCCCCAAGAACCTGGCGTTGGCCCGCGCCGAGCAGCTGGCCCGCGCCCTGGCCGCCTCCACCCTCGTCTACCTGACGATCTTCGGCCCCATCATCCGGCTGTTCGACCGCTCCGCCGAGAAACTGCTGCGCGCCGTGGGCGTGGAACCGGTCGAGGAACTCCACAGCGGCGCCACCCTGGAGGAGCTCGGCGAGATCATCGGCCGCTCGCACAGCGCCGGGCTGCTGCCCGCCGACCTGTCCGGGCTGCTGGACCGGGCGCTGTCGTTCGGCGACCGCACCGCCGACGAGGTCATGGTGCCGCGGCCCCAGGTCGACACCCTGCCCGGCGACGCCACCGTCGCCGAGCTCACCGAGCTCATCGCCGCCACCGGCCACACCAACTACCCGGTGTACGGGCAGGACGTCGACGACGTCGTCGGCGTCGCCGGCGCCCGCGAGGTCGCCGACGACACCCTCGACCCGTCCACCCCGGTCCGCCGCATCGCCCGGCCGGCACTGCTCGTCCCGGGCAGCCAGCCGCTGTACGGCGTGATCGAGCACATGCGCGACAGCGGCGAGGAGTTCGCCTGCGTCGTCGACGAGTACGGCGGCCTCGCCGGCATCCTCACCTTCGAGGACGTCGCCGAGGAGCTCGTCGGGGAGATCACCGACGAGAACGACGCCGCCGAGCAGGCGCCCACCGCCGCCGCGGACGGCTCCTGGGTCGTCGACGCCGGCCTGCGCGTCGACGAGGTCGGCCGGCTCACCGGCCTCGACCTCCCCGAGGGCGAGGCGTACGACACCCTCGGCGGCCTCATCATGGCCCGGCTGCGCCGCCTGCCCGCCCCCGCCGACCGCCTCACCATCGACCTGGACGACGGCGCCCGGGTCGAACTGGAGGTCATCACGGTGCACCGCCGCGTCCCCGACGACGTCCGGCTCCGCACCCTCCCGGCCCTCGTCCCCGCGGGAGAGGCCCCGTGACCACCCTGCTGATCACCGTGCTGCTCCTGCTCGGCAACGGCTTCTTCGTCGCCTCCGAGTTCGCGCTGGTCGCCGCCAACCGGCCGCAGCTGGAACGGATCGCCGCCCGCGGCAGCCGTCCCGCCGCGGCCGCCGTCGCCGGCACCCGCGAGCTGTCGCTGATGCTGGCCGGCGCCCAGTTCGGCATCACCATGTGCTCGCTGGGCCTGGCCATCGTCACCGAGCCCGCCTTCGAGCACTTCCTCGAACCGCCGCTGCACGCCCTCGGCGTCCCCGAGGCCGGCTCCAAGGCCATCGCGCTCGCCACCGCGCTCGCCGTGGTGACGTTCCTGCACATGGTCATCGGGGAGATGGCGCCGAAGTCGTGGGCGATCGCCCACCCGGAACGCTCCGCGCTGATCCTGGCGCTGCCGTTCCGGGCGTTCGCGAAGGTGTCCCGGCCGATCCTGGCGTCCCTCAACAGCGTCACCAACGGGCTGATCCGGCTCATCGGGATCACCCCCAAGGACGAGCTGGACGACCACACCGACCCGCAGCGGCTCGGCCACCTGCTCGGCGAGTCCCGCCGGCTCGGCCTCATCGGCCGGCACGACCACGAGCTGCTGCGGCGCGCCATCTCGGCCCGCGAGGTGACCGTCGGGCACCTGGTCGTCCCGCGGACCGAGGTGACCACCATCGAGGCCGACGCGACCGCCGCCGGGATCCGCCGCACCGCGACCGCCAGCGGGCACAGCCGCCTGCTGGTCCGCAACGCCGACGGGACGATGGCGGGCATCGTCCACGTGCGGGCCGCCGTCACCGAACCCGACGGCGAGCGCCGCGCCGCCGAGCTGGCTCACCCGGCGCCCGTCCTGACCGCGGGCACCACCGTCCTGGACGCGGTCACCAGCCTGCGCCGCGACCGCGCCCAGCTGGCCGTCGTCAACGACGCCCAGGGCGCCTTCGCGGGCATCGTCACCCTGGACGACCTGCTGGCCGAACTCCTGGCGACCAACCCGCACTAACGTTGCGAGCATCTCGCGCCTGCGCAGCCCGCGTAGGTGTCGAGATGCTGCAACGGGATTCCTGGCGCATCCTGACCCCATGGAGGGACATCAGCACCACCACCGGCGGCCCCACTCCCACGCCTCCTCCGACAAGGTGGACGCGGCCATGGAATCGAGCGCCGAAGGCATCCGCGCCCTATGGATCTCCCTCGTCGTCCTAGGGGCCACCACCGTGCTCCAAGCGATCGTGGTCGCGATCTCGGGCTCGGTGGCGCTGCTGGGCGACACGCTCCACAACGCCGCCGACGCCCTCACCGCCGTCCCCCTCGGCATCGCGTTCCTCCTGGCCCGCCGCCCGCCCACCCGCCGCTACACCTACGGGTACGGACGCGCCGAGGACGTCGCGGGAATCCTCATCGTCCTCACCATCGCCGCGTCCGCCCTCGCCGCCGGCTACACGGCCCTGGAGAGACTCGCCGACCCCCGGCCGGTCACACACCTTTGGGCCGTCGCCATGGCCGCCCTCATCGGCTTCACAGGCAACGAACTCGTCGCCCGCTACCGCATCCGCGTGGGCCGCCGCATAGGCTCCGCCGCCCTCGTCGCGGACGGCCTCCACGCACGCACCGACGGCTTCACCTCACTCGCCGTCCTCCTAGGCGCGGGCGGCGTCGCCCTGGGACTCCCCTGGGCCGACCCCGTCATCGGCCTCCTCATCACCCTCGCGATCCTCGCCGTCCTCCGGCAGGCCGCCCTGGAGATCTGGCACCGCCTCATGGACGCCGTCGACCCCGACCTCGTCGACAAGGCCGAAGCCGCCCTCACCTCAACACCAGGCGTCCTGGACGTGGGCGACATCCGCCTCCGCTGGATCGGCCACCGCCTCCGCGCCGAATGCGACGTCATCGTGGACCCGTCCGCCACCCTCGTCCAAGCCCACCGGATCGCCGTGGACGCCGAACACGGCCTCCTCCACGCCCTCCCGCGCCTCACCGGTGCCCTCGTCCACCCCGATCCCGAGCCCCGCGATGGCATAGATCACCACGCCGCGCTGAGCGCTCATCGCGTGTGAGACGTTATTCCCAGTACAAGGGGGAATGGATAGGCCCCGAACCGATGGAACGGGATGACGGCGTGGAGCACTCACCAGGAACGGGCCCGACCAACGACGAGGACCCCGGCCACCTGACCAAAGACCCCTCGAAGGCCACCGGCCCGTACGCCGACGCCGACCTGGCCACCCGCCCCCTCCCCCAGGTCACCCCGGCCGCGGGCCCCCAGACCACCGACCCCACCCCCAGCGCCCAGACGGACGAACTGAACCCGCCGCCCGAAGCCACCATGCTCCCCATGGCGGACGACCCGCAGACCGTCCAGGACGTGACCAAACTGGCCGAGGCCCTCACCGCGACAACCGACCCCGCCGACAACGAGATCGCGGCCCCCGAAGCACAGCCGCCAGGCCCACCGGCCGACACCACAAGACCGCTACCGGCCGCGCTCGTCAACGAACTCGAAGCACCGGACACAGCCACGGCCGACCCCGCAGAAGCCGATGCGACAGCCACCGACCCCAACGCCCCGCAAGCGGAGGCCACGGCGCTCCACCCCACACCAGAGGTCTCTGCCGACTCAACACCCCCGGCAACGGACGCGTCCAACGAGGGCCTCACGCCAACGACAGCCGCAGACAGCACCCCCCAGCAAGACACCGAACCCGTGAGCACGACCGCTCCCACACCGCCGAAGGCGGGCAGGCCCGTAGACACCACGCGGACGCCGGCAGTAACCACGGGCGACATTCCCGAGGCGGACGTCCCGAGCTTGCACCATGCCCCTCCGGGCAGCGAGCCCGAAGCGGAGCCGCGCTCACCAGCGGAGACCAACACCCCCGCGCTGCCAACGACCGCCGCGAGCGCGTCCGCAACAAAGGACCTCCCGCCGACGACACCGTCCACGGTCACCGGACCGACCGTGGACGAACCGCTGGAGGCCAGCCCACCCGCAAACCCCACCCCCGCGCCCGCGGCATCCATCGGCAACGTTCAAAGGACGGACGCACAGAACGTGAGCCCGGACGATGCCGCGACCGGCCCGGAAGCGGAGATGGGCTCACCAGCGCAGGTCGACACGCCCACGTTGGTAGCGTCCACCAGCGGAACCAACGCGGAAGACGAGGACACGGACGTCCCAGAGGCCGAAGCCACAGCGCTCGACCACACACCACCCAGCACCGCCGACGACGGTTCCGTGCCGCCGGAAGTGGACGCGCCCGCGAAGAGCGAGTCGGGCCTGGAAGCAACTGCCCCTGACGAAAGCGATGCCCCTGCCGCGAACGCCGAGAGCACGGGCCTGCACGAGCCCGAAGCGGGCTACGCCGTGACCGGTCCGGAAGCGGAGGTCGGCACACCCACGCTGGCAGCGTCCACCAGCGGAAGCGACGCGGAAGACGAGGACACCCCGAAGGCTGAAGCCACGGCGCTCGCCCACACGCCACCGAACACGGGCGCCGACGGTGTTTGTGCGGAGCTGCTGGAGGTTTACGAGGGGCTTGAGCGGCGGCTTCGGGACGGGGAGACCAAGGCCGTCGGGTGGCGGGGGCAGTTGGCGGCCTTGCGGGCGATGCGGGAGCGGAGGGTCGCGGGGGACTGGGACGAACTGGCCCGGCTGCTGCTGAACGCGGAGCCCTCGGATGTTGTCTGGGACGAGGCCGTCGGCGAGGTCGTTCAAAGGCTGCTGGCCGGACGTGAGCGGGTTCTGGTGCTGGCGCCCACGGACGAGCGGGCGCGGGAGGTCGTCCAGGGGCTCGGCGATGATGTGTACGCGCTGCTCATCGACGGTGAGGAGCGGCCCGTCGTGGCGGGGCGGCCGCTGCGCGAGATGGGGTCGAACGGGACGGTCGAGTTCAGGCCCGTGAAGCCGGAGGACCTGGAACCGAAGGAGCCGGAGCCCGAGGCGCCGGAGTTCGAGGCGGTCGAGGCTCGGCTTCAGGGGGTCGTCGTACGGCCCGTGGGCGAGGCCTGGCGGCAGGCGTGGGTCACCGAGGCGAAGATGCTGCAGCGCGGCCTGCTGTGGCTGGAGCAGTGGCCGCGGGACCTGGCGACGCTGGAGGCGTTGCAGGACGCCCGCGAACGGCGCCGGGAGGAGTTGGACGCCGAGCTGGCGGGGCTGGCCACGCGGATCGAGGAGACGCGGGGCGCCGTCGAGGAGGCCGAGCGGGCCGGAGCGCAGGCCGCCGAGGAGGCGGAGCGGCTGGAGGAGGCACAGGCGCAGATCTCGGCGGAGCTGGCCGGGCCGCTGTCGGAGGCGCAGCGGTTGCAGACGGACGCGGACGCGACGGCGGACGAGGCGGGGCGGCTCACCCGTACCGCGGAGGCGACCCGGGCGCGGTGCGAGGCGTTGGACCAGCGGGACGGCCAGGCGCGCACGGAGTTGCAGGCGGCGCAGCAGCAGGAGGAGTCGCTGACCGCGGACCTGAGTCGGGCGCGGGACGATCTGCCGCGGGCAGTCGAGGAGGCGGACCGGCTGGTGGCGGAGTCGGCGGCGGCCGACGCCGACGGGCACACGAAGTACTACCGGTTGGCGGCGGCGGAGTCGGCGCTTGCGGCGCGGCGGCGGAAGCTGACGCTGGGGCAGCGGCTGCACGTGGCGGCGCCGCCCCCGGAAATCAAGGAGTTGCGCGCCGAGGTGAAGGCGCTCAGCAAGTCGGCGGACGAGGCGGCCGAGCGGGCGGGACAGGCGAAGCAGGCCGCGGAGCGGGCGCACGGTTACCGGACGCAGTTGGAGTCGTTCATCAACGAGGGCGGGGCGCGGCTGGCGCAGGCGCAGGAGGCGCAGCGGCAGCTCGGCGCGGAGCTGGCCCGGCTGGTCCCGGAGCGCGAGGCGGCGGCGGCCGATCACCAGGAGAAGGCGCGGCTGGCGGCCGAAGCGGTGCAGCGTGCGACGCAGGCCAGTGCGCTGGCGGTGGAAGCGCAGCGGGTGGCGCAGGAGATCGAGGGACGGCTCGCGGCGGCGCGGCAGGCGCACGAGGCGGCCCGGGCCGCGTACGAGCGCGCGGGCGCGGAGGCGGAGGCGGCCCGGACGAGCCTGGCGGAGGCCGGGGCGCTGCTGGAGCGCCGGAAGGTCGAGGCCGAGGAGGAGCTCTCGACGCGTTCGGCGGAGTTCGAGGCGGCGACGGAGGCGGAGGCCCGTTCACGGGAGAAGGTGCAGGAGGTCTGCGGCGGGGATCCGGTCGACCGGGAGTTGCTGGCGGGGTACCAGGGCCGGGCGATGGCGCGGATCGAGCAGTTGTCGCACTACGTCGAGCACGCCGAGACGGGCCGTGCCGCGTCGGACGAGGCGGCCGAGGTGCTGCTGCGCACGGCGGACCTGGTGTGCGGGACGCCCGCGACGCTGGGCGCGTCAGGTGCTGAGGCGGAGTTCGACGTCCTGCTGCTGGCGGGCGCCGGGGCGTTCAACGAGGCGGACTTTCTGGTGGGGGCGGTCCGGACCCGACGCTGGGTGCTTCTGGGGTACGACGGCGAGACCCCGTCCGCGTATTCGGAGTACGCGGACGGGGTGCGGCTGACGCGGTCGCCGTTCGGCCGTTAGTCGTCGTCCCCGAGCACGAGGTTGAGGACCCAGCCGACCACGCCGACGACGATGGCGCCTGCGAAGGCGGGCCAGAAGCCGTCGACGTTGAAGGCGAGGTCGAACTCGTTGGCGATGTAGCCGGTGAGCAGGAGCAGCAGCGCGTTCACGACGAGCCCGATGAGGCCCAGGGTGAGGACGTAGAAGGCGCAGCCCAGAGTCTTGACGATGGGTTTGATGAGGACGTTCACCAGCCCGAAGATCACCGCGACGCCGAGCAGTGTCAGCGCGCGGCGTCCGGCGGTGTCGCCCTCGACGTCGATGCCGGCGATCAGCACGGTGGCGACCCACAGCGCGACCGCGGTGATGCCTACCTTGAGAATTATCCGCACATCACGATCCTGCGCCGCCGATGCCCCGTCCACCATCAGCCCGTATGGGGATTTTCCCGGATGCGCATCTCATCATGAGGAACGACTCCCCGGCGTCCTACCCATTCGAGGATGGGGTCCAGGTCGAGGGGTTCGGCGGTCGGGGCATCGGACCGGCGCGACCGGAAACGACGGTCAGGATGACGACGCCGAACGAGAAGGGTCCTCATGATCGCGAAGTTGTACGAGCGGTGGCTGCTGGAGATGTGGGCCGGAGACTTCCGGCTCGCCCACGAGCTGGTCACGCCCGGTTTCGTCGGGCACTGGCCGGGCGTGGAGGTACGCGGGCCCGAGCGGCTGATCGAGATGCTCGCGCAGGGTCACGCCCCGTTCGCCGACGTCACGGTGGCGTTGGACGTGGGGCCGATCGTGGACGGTGACCGGGTCGCCGCGCGGTGGACGTTCGGCGGGCGCTACAGGGGAGGAATGCCGGGGGCGACGGCACCGGAGGGCACGAGCGTCTCGTTCAGCGGCCACGACATCCTGCGCGCCGAGGGCGGCCGGTTCGCGGAGTACTGGGTGATCTCCGACGTCCAGACCTTCTCCCGGCAACTCGGCCTGGGCTAGACCGAACCCTCGCCACCGAACGCCCCTGTCCCGGGATCCCGTTGGCCGACACCGCAGGACCGGCGTGAGCCCTCCGGCGGCCGTTACCTCGCTCCAGGCGGCCGGCGTTTGAGATGATCTCAACTTGTCGGGCAGACACGAATGTTCCTGTGAAGGGTGTCGCGTTGAGGCAGGACGGCTGGCGGCAGGCGGCGGACGCGGACGGTCAGGTACTGGCGGGCCGGTACCGGCTGACCGGCCTGCTGGGCCGGGGCGGCATGGGAGCGGTCTGGCGGGCCCACGACGAGCAGCTCGACCGTGAGGTGGCGGTCAAGGAACTGCGCCTGCCCGAGCAGCTGGACGACGCCGCACGGCAGACCTGGATCGCCCGGCTGGACCGGGAGGCACGGGCCGCGGCCGGGCTCAGGCATCCCGGGATCGTCACCGTGCACGACCGCGTGACCGGCGATGACGGCCGCCCCTGGATCGTCATGGAGCTCGTACGGGGGCGTTCCCTGGACGACCTGCTGAAGGCCGAGGGGCGGCTGCCGCCCGTCCGGGTCGCGCAGATCGGGTTGCAGGTGCTGGACGCTCTGCGCGCGGCTCATCGGGCGGGCATCACGCACCGCGACATCAAGCCCGCCAACGTCCTGCTGGAGAACGACCGCGCCGTCCTGACCGACTTCGGCATCGCGGCCGTCGAGGGCGATGCGACCCTGACCGGAACGGGCGTGGTTCTGGGCACTCCCGCGTACATGTCGCCCGAGCAGGTCCGAGGCCAGGAGGCCACGGCCGCCGCCGACCTGTGGTCACTCGGCGCCACGCTCTACACCGCCGTGGAGGGACGCCCCCCGTTCGAGGGCGCCAGCACCGGCGCGGTCTTCATCGCCATCGCCACCGAGGACCCTGCCCCACCCGCGCACGCCGGCTCCCTCGAACCCATCCTCAGAACGCTGTTGCACCGCGACCCGTCCCAACGCCCCACCGCCGATCACCTGCACGCCCAGCTCGCCTGGCTCGTCCAGGGCCGCCAACCCGCACAGCCGCCCGTGCCGCCGACCGTCCGGCATCCACCCTTTCCGCGGCCGCCGAAACGCCCGGCCCTCTCGCGGAAGAAGAAGATCGTCGGCCTCGTCCTCATCGCGGCCACCGCCGTCCTGGCGGTCGCCCTCACGGCGACCTTGGCGGTGCCCGCGTACCAGGAGAGGCAGGAGAACCAGCGCTACGAGGCGAACATGAGCACCATCGCCGGGATGGGGACGATCCCGGGCTCATCGACCGACCTCAGCCGAGAGGATGAAGGCGAGGTGGAGGTGACATCGGTCCTGTGCGAGGACGCCTCCTCCGACCGATGCGACGTGAACGGCCAGGTCAACACCGTCATCAACTGGTTCCGGGCGCAGTCCGTCGTGCGGTCGGTGATCCTCAACGACCCCAGGGACGAGTGCGACGATTACGCCGGCTGTCGGCTCTCGGTCCTCACGCAGAGCTCGGTGGAGATCACCTACGTCAGCATCTCCGTCGAACGCGGAACGACCAGCCAATCCGACAAGGTCCTCGTCCTCGAATTCACCGTCGACTGACGCCCGGCGGCCCAGCCGCCTCGGCCTGGCAGCTCCCCGTCGGCCCCCTGGGCTCGATCGTCCTGCTCGGCGCAGGCCGGGCCCCAAACTGAGATCGTCCTCCGGCATCCTGGCCTCGACCAGCTCGGCCAACCGCGATGAACCGGCCGACCGGGCGACGCCTCCAGCACCGACCCGGCATCCCAGGCAACGTCGGCGGTCACATCATGGGCGGGATCTGGTGCTTGGGGTCGTCGAGCCATACGCGTTGGGTGTCTGGGGTGATGGTCAGGCCGAAGCGGGTCAGGGCTGGGCGGCCCCATCGGATCCATTGGAAGTAGGCGGCGCCGAGACCACGTGCCGTTCACCGACCCGCTTACACAGCAGGGCGGCGGTCCAGCCCGTGCCGATGTTCAGCACCCGCTGTCCGCGCAACGGGTGCGGCAGTTCGAGGAAGGGCAGGACGATGTTCGGTGCCGACAGTGACGAGGTGGGCTGGCGCGGCTCGTCAACGGCCTCCCACCACGCGGCGGGATCCTTGCGGGCGTCGATCCTGTAGCGCGGGTCGGTAGCCGGATTGGCCCACGCCGCCGAAGGCGCGAACAGGTGGCGAGGGACTTCACGCAGCACGGCCCGCCAGGAGTCGTCCCTCATGTAGCCCGCAAAGCAACGCCTCGGTCCCGCTGCTCAGCCCCGGCCCGGTCACGTCCAGGTAGCGCACCACCACCGGCTCCGCCGACGTGCCACGCGATCTGGACGGCTCACCGACATGGCGGGCCGCTTCTGAGCAGCCGGGACGGGCAGAGGCTTCGCCGTCGTCGGCCGAGGAGTCGCCGAAGGCGGTGGGCGCTGCGGCCAACGTCGCGGCGCGCTTGGCCTGGCTGATGACGTCGAAGAGCCGGCGCATTCAAGCATCCACCCGCCGCCCGGTGCCACCGCGGCAGCGAGCCGCCTATGGCTCCGCCCGTAGCCCACCTGACTGCCCGGCGGGTCCGCCGTTCAGGGCCTCACTCCACGAGAATGCGAGCGCGATGTTGACGCTGAGTGATGGCTCGGTGCACCCCGCGCGGAGGACGCCCCCGATGCCGGCAGTACGGCGTAACTGTCGCTTTCGCTGCTCCGTGCATTCTTACGAGGTGCCTGTCGTCGGCTCGCCACGTCCCGAGGAAGTACCGCTCAGGACCCGTTTCCGCGGACGTCAGAACAAGAAGGCGCTCAGGCGCCGAGGTGAAAGTCAGCAGGGGTTGTGGCGCGCCCGGTCGAGCGATCAGGGCGGACGCGCTGCAGGCCGCCGCCCGGTTTCGGGGCGACCGCCTGCAGTGAAGAGGCGCGTTCAGTCCTTGGTGCGGTCACTGGAGGTGATGGTTCAGTTCCCGGAGCCGACGATGGCGGTGACGCGGATCTCCACGCGCATGGCGGCGAGGCCGAGGACCGTGACGCCGGTCTCGGTCCAGATCGGCGCGCGGCCGCCGAGGCGACGGCGGAACTGCTCGGCCATGACCGCGTTGACGTCATCGCCGATGGCGTCATCTCCCGGTGCGACCTTGTGGTAGGAGTTGACGTGGATGACGTCCTTCCAGGTCGCGCCGACCGTGGCGAGCGTGCGCTCCACATTGTCGAAAGCCTGGATGATCTCGTCTTCCAGCGAGTCGGGGATGACCAGGTCGTCATCCACCCCGGCCTGGCCGGAGGTCTCGACCCGATCGCCGACGCGGACGGCCCCGCTGTAGCCGAAGGCCTCGTGCAGCTTCTCGCCGTAGCCCGGAACGATGCCGAAGGTGACGGTGCTCATGATGCTTCCTCTTCCTGTGCATAGGGGTGCGTTCCCTCGTACATGAGTTCACGCGTAAAGTGATACTAGCAAGCAATGACTTCAAGCGCAAAGTGATGGCGGGCTTCGCCGGAGGGCGGGAAGATCCATGAGCAGCACGGGAGGGCCCATGAGCGGCACGGGCGAACACGGGGTCGATGAGGAACTGCGATGGCTCGACGAGCAGGAGAAGGCGGCGTGGACGGGGCTGATCTCCCTTGTCCTGCTGCTGCCCGGCAAGCTGGAGTCGCCGCTGCGGCAGGAACACGGCCTCACCCTGTTCGAGTACCTCGTGCTCAGCCACCTCTCCGAGGCCCCGCGGCGCACGCTTCGGATGGGAGAGCTCGCCTTCCTCGCCAGCGGGTCGCTCTCCCGCCTGTCCAACGTCATCAAACGCTGTGAACAGCGCGGCTGGGTCGTACGGACACCCGACCCGGCCGACGGCCGTTACACCCTCGCCGAACTCACCGACGCCGGCTTCGACATCGTGCACCTGGCAGCGCCCACGCACCTGCGCGCCGTCCGCCGCATCGTCCTCGACTCGCTCAACACGACCGACCAGAAGGCCCTCGCCCGCATCGCACAAAAACTCCACATCGTCCCCGACGACTTCGGCTGACAGCCGGCATCCCGGCCACGTTCGAGGCGCCGAACTGCGTCCACGGGTGGTGGTAGCCGTCCGGGAGCGTTTCGGCCGTCCGCTGCCGTTCATCGAGGTAACGCAGCGCGTCGTCTTCGCAGCCGCACTCATGGCAATGGGAGCGCGCCGTACATCGCTTGCAGTTCGACCGGGCCGTCCTCCAGCCGCGGGCGCAGCAGCCCGGCCGCCTCGGTGACGAGCTCGATCGCGCCGTCCAGGTCGCCCATCGAGCGCTGGACGATCGCCAGCGTCCACGCGGCCCAGGCCAGCGAGACGGGCCGGTCGGCGTCGTGCGTGGCACCGACGCTGCGGTCCGCGACCACCCTGGGCGAGGGCGTACACGTCCGACAGGATCGCGTTCGTGGTGCGGCGTCGTTCGCCTTCGGCGGCCCAGGCGGCGCCCCTGGCGTCCCGGCTCAGCCCGGGGAGGATGCCGCCGGGCTGTGCCACAGGCGCCAGGCGTGCGTTGCGCGCTTGGCCAGCGCGCCAGGTCGACGGGTTCGGGTGGGGCCGGGACGGTCAGCATCGCTTCACGGACGGCGTCGCGGATCGCCGGTAAGGCTTCGTGCGGGATGCGGGCGAAGGGCGCCATGGGGAGGGACGCGGTGTCCCCGAGGCTCATGTCGGTACCGGCCAGCAGCGCCACGTCTCCGACGCCGAGCGTTCGCCGCCTACCTCGCTGGGGAGATGGTGGCTACCGTTCGGCTTTTCCAGAGGACGTGCGTTGGTGGCAGGCTCAGGCCGCTTCTGGACGAGGTGACCGCTGTGACGGGCGCGCACCTTCGCTCTCTGCGTCCCTCTGCATGACGAGTCGCTCACGCAGCGGGCTCAGCAGCGTGCCACGCTCCTGGCCGATCCGGCTAGCTGGGGAGGCTCACGGCCTTCGATGCCCTGATGCTTCCCGTGTGCTTCTACTGACCTACGATCGCACGGGTGCATGTTCTCAATGCCGTTCAGGTTGCTCCGTCGGCGCCGTTGGCGGACGGAGAGGCAGGGCTCGCGTCCACGGTGAGTGCGGAGGGCGTGGTCGGGGTGCTCGCCACCCGCGAGCCCGGACTGGCCCGGGGCTTCGTCCACGGGCCGCACGGTGGCTCGATGCCGTTCTACCGGCCTTCCTGTACGGCGGTGCTCTACACCTACCGTGCGCATGAGTGGCATCGGCTGGAGCTGTCCCATCTGCCTGTGTCATACCCGGTGATCGCCCTGCTGCCGGACGGCGAGTTGCTGGTCGCGTGTCCGCGCATCCCGTGGGTCGACGGCCGGCCGGATCCCCGGAACGCCCATGTGTTCGGCCCGGACGGAGCACACCGGCGCTCCTTCGCGCTGGGCGACGACATCGAGCGGGTCTTCTCGGACGACTCCGGAACGATCTGGACCACGCACAACGAGGAAGGCTGGGGCGAGTCGTACGGTCTGGTGCGCCGGGACGTCCGGGGCGCATGGCTCTGGGACTCGGGGATCGCCTGCCAGGACGATGCCGTCAACTCCCACGCGGGCGTGACCTGGGTGTACCGGAGGCCCTCACTGGTCCGGTTGCAGGATGGCCTCGAGGCGGAATACGACAGTCCGGTGGACGGGGTTCACGCGCTCGCGTTCGAGGGGGACCGCCTGTTGCTCGCGGGGCCCGGCGAGCGGCTCTCGTGGTGCGGCTTGGTCGACGGTGAGGTCCGGTGGCTGGACGCCGCGGAGATCGCCGGACCGTTCGAGGACTGGCAGGTTCTCGACTGCCACGGTCCTCACCTGTATCTCCACGATCTCGGCGACGGCTATCACCGCGTGGCGATCACCTAGAGGGTCTGCCGCCGCGCGGCCGGGCGGCGCTGCCCGGCGCGCGTTCGGCGTCCCGGTCAGTCCTTGCGGTCGAAGAAGGTGGTGCGGGCGGCGGCGCCGGCGAGGGGGGTTTCGCGGGGGCCGGTCTGGTGGGGGGCGCCGGCCACGTGGCGGACGGGGGCG
>NZ_JBHSON010000022.1:0-127371 GCF_042656285.1 Actinomadura rugatobispora
GGCGCCGTCGCCGCCGCCGGAGCGATCGCCGCGGCGGCCGGCCCGGGCGGCGGCCAGGCGGCGGCCGCCACTCCGGCGACCGCCCCCCGCGCCGGCCGCACCCGCAGGTTCGCCGCCGGCCGCCGGGTGGCGGTGTTCGGCGGCGGCATGGGCGGCCTGACCGTCGCCCACGAACTGGTCGAGCGCGGCTTCCAGGTCACGGTCTACGAGCGCAAGGCCTGGGGCGGCAAGTGCCGCAGCATGCCCGTGCCCAACAGCGGGTCGGGCGGCCGCCAGGACCTGCCCGCCGAGCACGGCTTCCGGTTCTTCCCCGGCTTCTACCAGAACCTGCCCGAGACCATGAGCCGCATCCCGCTGCCCGGTGGCGGGAACGCCGCCGGGAACCTGGTCGACGGCAAGGAGGTCGCCGCCTTCTACAACGGCACCAAGTTCACCCTGCCCGCCGCCGGCAGCATCGAGGGCACCCTCAGCCCCGAGTCGCTGCTGGCCTTCCTCAACACCGCGATCAACGTGATCGGGACCGTCCCCGCCTGGGAGGTCGGCTACTTCCTGCAGAAGATGATCGCGTTCGTCACCAGCGGCCCCAAGCGGCGGCTCAAGCAGTGGGAGAACCTCAGCTTCGCCGAGTTCGTCAACTCCGCGAAGATGTCCAAGGGCTACCGCGAGCTGCTGGTCGACATGTTCACCGGCACCCTGGTCGCGGCCAAGCCCGACAAGGCCAACGCCCACACCATGGGCCTGATGGCCGAGGCCTGGGTCTACAGCACGCTGGGCCTGGGCGGCTACAAGGCCCCCGACCGCCTCCTGAACGCCCCCACCAACGAGGCGCTCATCGACCCCTGGATGAACCACCTGCGCTCGCTCGGGGTGATCTTCCAGGGTGACGCCGCGCTCACCGGGCTCTCGGTCGCCGACAGGCGCATCACCGGGGCGCAGGTCAGCGGCGCCGGCGGCAACGGCGCCATCGAGGCCGACCACTACGTGCTGGCGGTCCCGGTCGAGCGCGCCGTCCCGCTGCTCAATGACAACGTGCTGGCGGCCGACCCCTCCCTGAGGTCGCTGCGCGAGCTGACGACCGACTGGATGAACGGCCTGATGATCTACCTGCGGCAGCCGATCAACCTGGCCCGCGGGCACGTCGCCTACGCCGGCCAGCCCTGGGCGCTCACCTCGATCAGCCAGGCCCAGTTCTGGAAGAAGAAGTTCGGCACGACCTACGGCAAGGGCGACGTCAACGAGTGCCTCTCGATCGACATCTCCGCCTGGGACGTGCCCGGCATCCTCTACGGCAAGCCCGCGCGCGAGTGCACGACCGAGCAGATCTTCAAGGAGGTCGTCGCCCAGCTGCGCAAGGCCATCCCGTGGGGCCCGGTCGTGCTGAACGACGCCAACATCCACTCCTACTTCCTCGACCCGGCCATCACCGGCAACGGCACCCCGCAGGTCGCCAACGACGAGCCGCTGCTCATCAACAGGCCCAGGTCGTGGAACTACCGCCCCGAGTCCATCACGGCGCTGCCCAACCTGTTCCTGGCCTCCGACTACGTCCGCGCCGACATCAACCTGGCGACCATGGAGGCCGCCAACGAGGCCGGGCGCAAGGCCGCCAACGCCATCCTGGACGCCGCCGGCGTCGGCGGCAGCCGCGCCACCCTCAAGAAGCTCTACCTGCCCAACGAGTTCAAGGGCTTCTACGAGGAGGACGACCGCCGCTTCGACCGCGGCGAGGCCAACTTCTTCGACCTGTGGGACCCGGTGAAGCCGTCCTGACCGCCGATCCTCCCGACCGCCCGCCCCTGACCGCCCGGCTCTGACCGGCGTCGAGCCGCACGACCCCGACCGCGCGGCTCTGTCGCTGCATTTCCAGGCCCTGGCCGCACTGTCGACCGCCATCTACTTCGGCGGGCAGTTCTCCTTCAAGCTCGCCGCCGCCGACATGCCCGACCTCGCCGGAAACCGCCCCTGGCAGCTGGCCCGCACCCTGCTCGGCAGCCGTGCCTGGATCGCCGGAGCCGCCGTCCTCGCCGTCGGCGCCGGCGTCCAGACCGCCGCGCTCACCGGCCTCTCCCCCGTCCAGGCCCAGTCCATGTTCCTGGCCGGGCTGGTGCTGCTGTTCGTCCTCGCCGTGCCGATCATGGGCGAGCGGCTCACCCTCCGCGAATGGGGCTGCGTCACGCTCCTGGCCGCCGCGGTCGCGCTCTTCAGCGAGGCCGCCGGCGGCGCTCCCGCCACCACCGCGGCGGGGACGGCCGCAGAGGCGGGGGCCGGCGCGGGGGACGCCGTGCCGGCGCCCCTGGTCGTCGCCGTCGCGCTGCCGTCGCTGCTGGTGCCGTTCGCCGCGTTCCTGGCGTGCGACCTGTCCCGCAAGGGCGCGCACGCCAGGCCGCTGACCGGGGTCGCGCTGGCCATCAACGTGGGCCTGCTCACCGGAACCGCCGAGCTCATGCTCGAAGGAGCGGCCGACCTCGTCTCAGACCCGCGCGCCCTGCTCACCGCCCCCTATCTCTATGTGTTCGCCATCACCACGCCGCTCGCCCTCGGGCAACTCCAGATCGCGCTGCAACGCAGCCGCCTGGTCATCATCGGCCTGGTCGCCACCGCGACGGCCAAGACCTACCTCCTCCTGCTGTCCACCGTCCTCTACCGGCACCCCTGGCCGGAGGAGCACAGGGCGTACATCGCGGCCGGTCTCGCACTGCTGGTCCTGACCGTCGCCGCCGTCCCGCACCACGAACACCCCGCCCTGCGCCGCCCCCGCCTGCTCACCGACCCGCACCGGCGGCCATGACCGCGCCCCACCGCGTTGCCCGCCGGCGCGCCCCGACCGCACACGACCGCGCTCTGGCGGTACACGTTTGGAGGAAGGCATGTCCCGCGAAGAACGTCTCGCCCATCCCGGCTGGATGACCAGGCCGCCGTGGAACCTCACGCTGCGGCTGCTGGCCCCCGGTGACATCCGCGCGCCCCCTTCGCAGCTGGCGGCCTTCCGCTCGTTCGCCCACGCCGGCGATCCGCTCGCCGCCGCGGTCGCCGAAATGATCGCCAGGATGCCCGGCCGGAGCGGACGCCGGCTCTTCGAACGCGCGCTGCGGGACGGCATCGACGACCCGCCGCGCGAGCTGGTGGAGCTGTTCGCCGAGGTGGACGCCGTCCCCTACTGGGTGGACCCCGACCTGCTCGACCGCGGCGCCCGCGCCGTCTGCCGCACCGGCCTGCTCGGGCTGACGATGGTCATGCCGTGCGCGTCCCTGTACGGCGGCTACCTGGCGTCGCGCGCCAACAAGACCCTCGTGCGCACCGGTGACCTGAACACCATGGCGCCGCGGCGGCTGGCCGAGACGGCGAGCTGGTGGGTGGACGTGACCACGCCCGGCGGCATGGGGCGCTTCCAGGCCGGTTTCACGAACACCTTGCGCGTCCGCGTCATGCACGCCCAGGTCAGAGCGGCAATGCACGACCGCGACGACTGGGACCACGACGCCTGGGACTCCCCGATCAACCAGATCCAGCTCACCGGAACCCTGCTGCTGTTCTCGCTGGTCATGCTGCTGGCCTCGCGCGCTCTCGGGTTGAGGTTCTCCCGCGCCGACCGTGCCGCCGTCCTGCACCTGTGGCGGTACGTGGGGCATCTCATGGGCGTCCACCCCGATCTGTTGCCCGCCACCGAGGCCGACGCCTGGCGGTTGCTGTGGCTGGAGGCCGCCACCGAGTACATGCCCGACCAGGATTCCCAGTCGCTCGCCGACTCGTTGATGAACGCCGCCGCTCCGTTGCTGCTGCCGCCCGCCTTGAAACGGTCGCCCGTCGCCCGCCGCGTCCTGACCACGTACCTGATGTCCTACAGCCGGTTGATCCTCGGCAAGCGCAACGCGGACTTCCTCGGAGCCCCCGACAACAGGCGCTACCAGGCCGCCGTCGCCACGGTCTCCGCCGTCGTGTTCGCCGTGGAGACGCTCCGCGGTGCGATCCCCGGCGCCACCCGGCTGAGCGAACGCCTCGGGCACCGCGGGCGCGTCGCCCTGGCCCGCCGCATGATCCGCGAGCAGCACGGCGACGTGACCCACCGCCGCCACGACGCCCTCCACCCGTCCCGGGGCGGCGGAACCGTCGAACGCGCCGCCGCCGACCCCGGAGCCCTCTGAGCCCGCGCCCGGTCCGGTCACCGGCGGAACAGGGCCTCGCGCGGGCCCATGATGATGCGGTCGTGCGGGCGCAGCGTCCTCATGAGGGCTTCCAGTTCGGGCCGGGCCAGCGAGACGCAGCCCGAGGTCGGAATGCCCGTGCCGATGTGCATGAAGATCGCCGATCCGTGCCCGTGGACGATCGGCGACTCCGGCGGCCTGTTGTGGTCGATCACCACGGCCTGCCTGTACGGGCCATCCTTCATGTACTGCGAGAGGTTCTCGTCGGCGGGCAGGCAGGTGCCCCGGTAGTAGCGGTTGTAGCGGTCGTCGCCGATGGTGGAGCCCCAGCAGTCGCCGCTCTCCCGCAGCGTCCGGTACGGAAGGCGGGTGCGGGGGTCTCCCTCACCGAACGCCTCGGTCATGCTGTACGAACCGGTGGGCGATTTGCCGTCCCCCTCCCGCTTGGCGCCCGGCTCGGCGAAACCGTTCCTGCCGACGTGCCCGGAGGTGCTCAGGACGGTCCGCCAGAAGGGGCCGATCCTGGCGCACTCGGTGATGGCCACCTCGGCGGTCCCGTAGCCGTCGGCGACGGCGAAGACGACGTGCCGCGCGCTGCCCGGCCGGTAGCGCGACTCCCCGAGGTTGAGCGACCGGCACGGGTGCTCCCCAGCGGGCTCCCTGGCGGAGGCGCGCGGGGCGTGGACGACCGCCGCGGCCAGCATCGCCGCAGTGCACGCGGCCGGGAGCAGCCTTCCCCGGAGCCTTCGGGCTCGAACGGCCATCTGCCGTACCCCCTGATCATCGTGCCGCGAATGTCGTCGTCGAGCGGGTCGTCGAGCGGTTCCTGGGGCGGCGCCACCGATATCCCGGGCTGTCGGCGGCGCCATCGTGGTGGTCCTCGCCGGCGCCTTTACGGAACATGACGGCACCCTGAATTATTACGGACTGTAGTTGATCCGGCGCGCTGCGACACGTCGTCAGCCCGGCCTGACAGAGGGGACACGCCATGCCACCGTCTCGCCACGATGGAATCGCCCCGATGCACGAAGTGGTTCTCGAGGGAGGTCCGGCCGACCTCCCGCAGCGGTACGTACTCACCCAACGCGACGCCCCGAAGGTCGTCGTCCACCGGCTGAACGGCTACGAGCACTTTGAAGCCACCCCCGCCCACAAGACCCGTGACGGCCGCGAGCTGCAGGTCTACCGCTGGTCGTACCGCACCGCGATCGCCGAGTAGCGGAGGCCCGGCCCGGGGACGGCGGGGGAGGCGCGCGAACGCACCCGGCCGGCCCCGGGCCACCCGCACACGCGTCCGGAGCCTCGGCGGAGTTCAGTTGCCCAGGGTTCGCCTGATGAGGGCTTCGGCCGCCGCCGCGGTGACCGTGGAGCGCAGGGGAAGGGTGTGGTGGAGGCGCTGCTTCTGCCCTGGCCTGACCGGGTCGCCCAGATTGGTCCGGGCGTTGATGCCGATCTGGCGGTTGGTCACGTCGCCGAGGACGCTCTGCAGCTGCCCCGGAGAGGTGTTCAACGAGTAGAGCAGGTCGAGCAGCATCTGGATGCCCTGGTCACCGCTGAACACGTCTTTCAGGAGGTCCTGGATGATGTCCTGCATGATCTTCTGCAGCGCTTTATCGAGTTTGAGCTTGGGATAGATGCACCGCACCGAGCCCTCGATGTTCCCCATCGACTTGCCCAGCAACGAGATGACGGGACTGACCTGGATTCCCCGCTCCGTGGCGAAGCGGGCGAGCGACATCAGGGCCACCCCGAAATTCAGATCGCTCAGCGACGCGTTCGCCCAGTAGGGAATGGTCTGGGACACGTCGTTGACGAAGCGCGCGCTGTCGCTCCACGGCGTCAGCGCGCCGATCCTGATCCAGTTCCTCGCCATGGTCGCCCCGTCGCCGCGGCCGACCGCCAGGACGGAGCTGAGCATGGTCAGGCTCGTGGTCCGGTCGATCTTGCCGTACATCCCCCAGTCGATCAGATGCGCCCGTCCGTCGCCGTCGACGAGGATGTTGCCCGGGTGCGGGTCCGCGTGGAAGGCGCGGTCGACGAAGAACCCGCGGTACATGAAGCCGATCAGGTCATAGGCGATCTTCTTGCGCTGGCCGTCCGACAGCTCGTCGTCCTTGAGCCGGTTGACCGCGGTCCCGTCGACGAGCGTCTGCACCAGGACCCGGGGCGCCGCGTCGATGACCTTGGGGATCTTCAGCCTCTTGAACCGCTTGGCGGCCTTGCGCGCGTCCTTCATGTTGCGGGCCTCGCGGGTGAAGTCCACCTCGGACTCCATGGCGGTGAACAGCACCTCGAGCATCGACTTGATGTCGACGACCTCGCAGAAGTGCGGGGCGGCCTTGTGCACGAGGCCCGCGATCTTGCGGAGCACCGCCATGTCGCCCAGCATCGCCGCGGAGCTGCCGGGGCGCTGCACCTTGAGCACGCAGGGCCGCCCGTCGGACCAGACGGCGCGGTAGACCTGGGCGACCGAGGCGGCGCCGAGCGGCTCCGCGGTGTGGATCTGGCGGAAGCGCGACCGCCAGTGCGGTCCGAATTCAGCCTCGATCACCGGCTCGAACACCGAGAAGGGCTCGACGCGCGCCCAGTCGTTGAGATTGGCGAGTTCGTCCATCACGTAGGGCGGGACGAAATCGGGCCGGGTCGCCATCATCTGCCCGAATTTTATGTAGATCGGCCCCAGGTCCTCCAGCATCGACCGGATGGCCTTCGCCCGCTCCTGCTGGCGCAGTTCACTGGAACCCTGGGGCGCGCCGAGGCGCGCCCGGAAGCCGCGGGCCGCCTCGGCGGCGACCGTCCGGGACACTATCTTGGCTGTACGGCCGGCCCTGCCTGCGGGCACGCGCTCTCCCCACCCGTTGCCCGGGCCGGCTCGTCAGCCGACATCGGTGCGGTCTTCGTTGACTGGCTACTTCCGCAACTCGGAGATCTGGTGGCTGAGCGCGGCGACCTGCCCGGCCAGTTCCCGGATGTGGCGCTCGTTACGCTTCGCCCGCTTCTTCCCGCCCTTCTTCTTCTTGACCCTCAGGCTCTTGCGCAGCGCCCTGGAATTCGCCTTGCCGAGTTTCTCGCCGCGCACGATCATGTCGTCGAAGACGGACCTTCTGGCCATGATGCCACCTTCCGGGGATGGTACGGATCTTGACTTCGGGACACAGAGATCACCTTTTCGCGGATCCCCGCCCACCGTCGCGTGCTTTCGCAAAGGAGTATGCATGTGATTCACCCTCGATTGTCAATGACCCGGAAAGTGAGCGTCAGCTGGATCCCAAAAAAGGGAAGACCGCAAAGGCCGGTACGCCGCCGACTCGAGCGCCCCATTTAATCGAAAGGTCCGGTATCAGCGTTTTTAGACTGAGTCTCCGGAAGCCATGAACAGTTGTCCTATCGGACAGCGTCCAATGGACTGCCCGGGGAGAGCGGCCCGGGCTAGGGTCGGCGCGAACGCGCGTCACGGCCCGTGCGTCCCGGGCCGTGCACCGAGACGGTGCGACGTGGTCGAGGAGTGTGGTGAGCGCCGCCGTGTCGGCCTGGAACCCGCCGGCCGGGGCCATCGGCGCCGACCGGCTGCTCGCCCGGATCACCTCCGGCCCGGGCGGGCACCTGTCCCTGTCGATCTACGAGACGGCCCGCCTGGTGCGCCTGGCACCGTGGCTGTGGGGCCATCACGCGCGGATCGACTACCTGATGGCCCGGCAGCAGCGGGACGGCACCTGGGGCGGTCCCGGGCTCTACGCGCTGGTCCCCACGCTCAGCGCCACCGAGGCGCTCCTGCGTCTGGCCTGCGCCCAGGACCGGCCGTCCATCCGCGCCGAGAGGCGGACCGATGCCGCCGACCTCCTGGCGACGGCCGCCGAGCGAGGGCTTCAGGCGCTCCACCACCTGCTCGGCGGCTCCGCGTCCGCGCGCCTGCCCGACACCCTGGGGGCCGACACCCTCGTGCCGTACCTGATCGGCGAGATCAACCGGCGCCTGTGCCGTTGCGACCGCCCCCAGGCCGCGCACCGGCGCCTCAGGCGCCAGCCTCCGCTGCCCGCACCGCACCCGGACCCTGCTTCCACGACGCCCGCCCCGAGGCAGGCGGCGCCTCCCCGGATCCCCGGAACGCAGGCCATGGCCGGCCACCTCCTGGAGGCGTCCGGTGAGATGGGCGACGGCGTGCACCTCCCGTCCCCGGGCGACGGGCTGGTCGCCGGCTCACCGGCGGCCACCGCCGCGTGGATCGCCCGCCGGGGCGGTGACGCCCGCGCCCCGCGCTGCGCGCACCGTCTCGACCACGTCGCCCGCCGGCACGGCGGCCCCGTCTCCAGCCTGTGGACGGCCGCCGAGTTCGACCAGGCCCAGGTGGTGGCGGCGCTGGCCCGCGGTGGCCTGGCCGGGGCCGTACCTCCGACCGTGCGCGACGCGCTGCGGCGGTCGATCGCCCGCGGCGCCACCGGTCTGGCTCTCGGGCTGCCCGGCGACTGCGAGACCACCAGCACCATGCTGTACGCGCTCAACGCGCTCCATGCGCGCACCCCCCTCGAACTTCTGGAGGGGTTCGAGACCGCGACCCATTTCCAGCGCTGGCCTGGCGAGCCCCTGCCGTCGACCGTCACGAACGCCCACGTCCTGGAGGCGGTCGGGTCGCACATCGCGCTCCACCCGCAGCAGCGCCCGCGGTACGCGCCGACCATCGCCAAGGTCGCCCGGTGGCTGTACAGCCGCCAGAACCGTGACGGGCACTGGGACGACCCCTGGCACGCCTCGCCCTACTACGCCACCCACTGCGCCGCCGTCGCCCTGGGACGCTACGGCGACGCCAGCGGGAACGCCGCCGTGGCCCGCGCGGTCCAATGGGTCCACAGCACCCAGCGCCCCGACGGCTCCTGGGGCATCTGGAACGGAACGGCCGAAGAGACCGCCTGTGCCCTGCAGACCATCATGGCGGCGCCTCACCACGTGTCCCCGGCGCCGCTCGTGCGGGGCGCGACCGCCCTGCAGCGCCTCACCTCCGCGGGCGGCGACCACCCGCCGCTGTGGCGCGGCAAGGAGCTGTGCGCCCCCACCGCCATCATCGACGCGGTGATCGTGGCGGCGAGGCACCGGCTCCGCACCCGTCCGCAGCCCGGTGATCGGGCCCACGATGCGACGAGGACGGCATCACTCGCGTGAGGCCCGCGCCGTCCGGCGGCAAGGACCCTCGACCGGGAGATCTGTCAATCACCCTTAGCCATATCTCCATTACTCTGGGTCATGATAGGGATGGGTGGTCTCCCCCACACGGCTGAAAGGATCACATGACCCCCCATGACGCCGACCCTGCCGTGGTCGCCGCCCTCCTGCCCTCCCTCCCCGCCGGCGAGCCGATCGGCGGCCCGGCACCGCAGTCCCCCGCGCCGCAGGACGTCCCCACGCAGGTCGCCCTCGTCAACGGCAGCTTCGAAGAGCCCAGGGTCACCAGCGGCATCGAGAACCGGGTGCCGGACGCCTCCCAGCCCGGCGCCAGGTCGGTGCCCGGCTGGCAGACCACCGCGTCCGACCGCCTCATCGAGATCTGGCACCGGCGCAGCGGCACGGAGGCCGCGCACGGCGAGCAGTTCGCCGAGCTCAACGCCAACGAGTCCTCCACGCTGTACCAGGACCTGGAGACCACGCCCGGCACCACGCTGTACTGGAGCCTGCGCCACCGCGGCCGCAGCGGCGACGACACGATGTCGCTGAAGATCGGGCGGCCGGGATCCAGGCCCAACAAGACCTGGACCTTCACCGACGGCACCGCCGCGTGGGGCCGGCACACCGGCGCCTACACGGTGCCCAGGGGCCAGACGGTGACCCGGTTCGCCTTCGAGGCCGGTGCCACGGCCACCGGCGATCCCACCGTCGGCAACTTCCTGGACGACGTCGTGTTCGGGACGGCGCCGTGCGTGGTGGTGACCGCGACCGCCGAACCGCTGACCGGCGCCGGTGTCGGGGACACCATCACCTGCACCGTCAACCTGAAGAACCACGGCGGCGTCCCGGCCGAGAACCTGATCCTGCGCGAGGCCGTCCCGCCGGGCACGAGCTTTGTGCCCGGCTCGCTGAAGGTCACCGGCGGACCCGGCGACGGAGCCGCCGGCCGCTACGACCCGGAGAGCCACCTGCTCACCCTGCCGGTCGGGCTGGACGCCACCGCCGACCTTGGCGGCGCCCTGCCCTCCACGGTCGACCTGCCCGACGGTGTCACCGTGGAGTTCCAGATCCGCGTCGAACGCGACGGCGCCGGCGGCACGCCCGCCCACCAGGCCACCGCCACCTACGACAACACCGCCGGAGAGGCCGTCGAGCAGCTGACCTCCATCTCCGACACCGCCGCCGTCGAGACGGCGGCCGTCGAGCCCCTTGTGGAGACTCCCGACGAGGCCGCCGACCTCCCCGACGCCCTCCCCGAGGAGGGCGGTGCCGAGACGCCGGCCCCCGCCGTGTGCACCACAGATCCGGAAGGCGTCTGCGTCGCCGATCAGCTGAAGTCGGGCGGCGCGTTCCGTCTGGTGCTCGTGCCGGCCGGTCAGGACCACCCCGGCCAGGCCACCTGCGTCGCGGCCCTGACGAGCGCGGACGCCCCCTGGCCCGGCTGCTCCCGCGAAGGCCGGGAGGATCGGTGGGCGCAGCCGGGCGCCCACCTGGCGGGCCCGCCGGACATCTCCCTGTCCTTCCTGCCGTCCGGGAAGAAGCGCAAGAAGCGCAAGCACCACAAGCGGCTCATCAGGGAGCTGACCTGGCAGGTCAGCGAGCTCAGCCGGCAGCTCACCGAGCTGACCGAGCAGCCCTGAGGTGGAGGGACACGGTCACCTCGGCCCTGAACGGCGCTCAGGGCCGAGGTGGTCCGCGAAGCGGGCTCAGTCGCCGCCGTTCGTCACCGGTCGGGCCGGCCGAGGGGACGGTGCGCGCCGATCAGGAGGCTGACCGGCCTGTGAGGGCCGTCCTCGGGGAGGCCCACCATCGGTTCCCAGGTCAGATCGGTGAACCCGCACTCGCCCAGCACCTCCTCGTAGGCCTCGCAGCTCCAGTGGTGGACGGTCAGCTTCACCGGCGGGGTGACGGGGAGCGTGACGTCGAAGGCGTACCCGTCCGGCGGCTGTGCGGGGCGGTGCAGAACGAACCCGTTGAACTGCGGTTCCCCCGGCCGCAGGTACGGATTGGCCACCAGGGCGAGGAGGCGGCCTCCCGGGGCGAGGTTGGTGAAGGCGCACTCGCACATGCGCCTCAAGGTCTCGCGCCGGTCGGCGTAGTGCAGGACGTTGGCGGCGGTGATGACGTCGAACGTGCCCAGCAGCGGCAGGGCCGCGATGTCGTGGACCTGGTAGCGCACGCCGATCGGGTGTTGCCGCTCGAGCCGCCGGGCGGCCTGAACCGCTTCGCTGGAGGCGTCCACCCCCAGCACCTGGGCCGCACCCTGCCGGCGCAGCAACCGGGTGAAGGGTCCGAAGCCGCACCCGAGGTCGAGTGCCGATGCTCCCCGCACCTGACCGAGGGCTCGCATCAGTGAGGGGTACTCCACTTGTTCGCGGTAGGGGGACACCACGCGTTCGATTTCCGTGTAGCGCGTGGCGAGGGGGTCGCCGAACCCGAAGGGTGATGAATCGATCACGTGGAGTAGTATATGAGGTCAAGTCCCGTCCCCTCGGTCATCGAAGGGCGGTTTTCCCTGTCGCTTCCGCTCTAGGGGGTCGCGGCGGCGATGACGCGGGTGAGCGTGCGGTGCAGGTCCTGGAGCTCGTCCAGGCTCATGCCGAGGCGTTCCATGATGGTGGCGGGGATCTTCTCGGCCTGCTCGCGCAGGGCCCGGCCGGCGGGCGTGACGGTGACGGCCAGCAGCCGCTCGTCGCGCCTGTCGCGCTCGCGCCGGATGAGATCCGCGGCCTCCAGGCGTTTGAGCAGCGGGGACAGCGTGCCCGGATCGAGCTGGAGCAGGTCACTGAGCTCCTTGACCGACAGCTGCCGGTGCTCCCAGAGCGCCAGCATCACCAGGTACTGCGGATGCGTCAGGCCCATGGGCTCCAGGATCGGCCGGTAGTGCGCGAGCACGGTGCGCGAGGCCACCACCAGGGCGAAGCACACCTGGTTCTCCAGCGCGAGCGGGTTGGGAACGTCGCTCAGATCACCGGCCACCGATCCTCCATCCGGATTGCCCCTGCGCTATAAAGATAGTACGGCAATGATTTGTGGGCCAACCATTGGTGAGGCAACGGAGGCGCCATGTTCCGCAGACCCCCGTTGGAGGAGCGCATCGCCCGGCGGCAGGCCGAGCTCCCACCGGGACGGGACCGGGGCGGCCAGTTCGGCCACCCCACCGCCAAGTACCTGTTCATCACGCTCGTGGCGGTGACCGTCGCCGCACACGTCGTCGGCGGCGTCCTGCTGGCCGTCCTGGCGCACTGAGGAGATCCGGCATGCCCATGCCCGTCATCAGACGACCGTCCTTCCTGCCGTCCCTGGAGCAGAGGGAGCAGGAGGCGCTGCACCGCTCGGCCCAGCGCACCCGGCCGGGCTCCCAGTTCGATCACCCCACGGCCAGGAACGTGCTCATCGCCGTCGCGGCGGTGACCGTCCTGGCCCACGTCATCGGCGGAATCCTGTTCGCCGTCATCACGTTCTGAGCGGGACGAACGGCCTTCTCCCGAGGGCGGGACGCGAGGGCAGGTCGCTCAACCTGCGAGAACTCGCGCGCGGAACAGCCGGAATCGATCAGCCCTCCGCCCGAACGCGCGGATCGGGGTGATCTACGATCGCCGCGCGCTTTTCGCGGGCCGGGCCGGATACGGACGCGCGCAGTTGATTTCCGCGATGGCCCATGGGGTATCTTCTCTCCATGGGGCACATTCGGTCCGCACTCTATCTGGACTTCGATAATGTCTTCAGCGGGCTTTTCAAGCTGGATCCGGAGGTGGCCATTCAGTTCGCCAGCAGTCCGGGGACGTGGCTCCGCCGGCTGGCGACGCCCCTCACCGACGGCGACGCGCGACGCTGGCTGATCCTTCGCTGTTATCTGAATCCGGCCGGAGCGATGAACCACCGCGATTCCGCGGGCGAGTCGACCCGGCTTTATTTCTCCCAGTTCAGAACGGCGTTCGTCCGCGCGGGCTTCGAGGTGGTCGACTGCCCGCGTTACAGTTCGACGAAGAACGGCGCCGACATCAGGATCGTCATGGACGCGCTCGACGCCCTTTCGGCCGGCACCGGTTACGACGAGTTCGTCATCGCCTCCGGCGATTCCGATATGACGCCGCTGCTGCAGCGGCTGCGCAGCGCCGACCGGCGCACCATGATCGTGTCCTCGGTGGTCACGGCCGAGGCCTTCGCCTCGATCGCCGACCGGACGCTCAACACCCAGCAGCTGCTGGCGCTGGTCCAGGGGGAATCGGTCGACTTCGACGACGACGCGGGCGACGTCGACTACGGCGATGTCGGGGACGGCGGCGGCCGGGCCGGCCTGTCGCCGGCCGACCACGGCGAGGCGTACGAATCGTTCCGCGCGCTGGTGGTCGCGGAATACGACGGCGCGTCCGCCCCCTTGAACATGGCCACCCTGGCGGGCCAGCTGCGGGCCCAGCTGGGCGAAGTCATCAGCGCCTCCAACTGGTTCGGCCACGGCAGTTTCGTCCGGGCGCTGAAGAGCCTCGATCTTCCCGATCTGCAGCTGTCGCAGCACGAACTGTGGAACCAGCGCCGGCACACTGCCCCGGAATCCGCGGGAACGACGGCGCAGCACCTCGCCGTTCCCGAGCCCATCGACCGGCTGGCCGAAAGGCTCAATCTGCCCCGGCTGGCGCAGGAGTGGTGGCCGCCGATCTACCGGACGCTGTCCGACTACGCCAATTCGCACAGATTCAATCTGACCGAGTGCACGAGCTGGGCGCGGGACCGCCTGCACGAGCAGGGATTCAACGTGAGCCGTGGAGTCGCCGTGTTCGTCGTCCGGGGCACCAGTTTCGGCGGATGCCCTCTGTACCGCCAGCCGCCGCCGACCGCGGAGGAGATCGCCGCGGCGTTCGTGAACAACCTCCTCCATTTGGCCGACGGTGACGAGATAGCGCTGACGGATCAGGAAACGGCCGAGGTCAAGGCGTGGCTCGGGGCGGAGCTACCCGAGACGGCGCCCTCGGAGGACGCGCCCGCCCCATGACCTCGGCGAACCGATAAAGACATTCTCTCTTTTCGTCCGATCATCGGATGCGGGAAAGTGACCGGAGAATTCCGGCGGCACCCGCCTCCGAGTGATCTCGGGCCGCCGCGGACATCGGGCCGGCCGTGGCGGACACCACCTGCTACGGAGGGCCACCGTATCGTGGCGATCTTGTAGCATGGAGTGCTGTCGTGCGGAAGGAGCTCTCCCCGTCCATGCCCGGTGAGGAGCGGAGCCCGGCGGCGCCGTCGATGACGCGGCGGCAGCAGGCCGGCTCGAGCAGCGCCCAGTCCCTGCTCCTGAGCGTGTTCGGCGAGTACGTGCTGCCGCACGGCGAGCCGGTGTGGACCTCGACGCTGCTGCACGTGCTCTCCGGTCTCGAGGTCGAGGAGAAGTCGGCCCGGCAGGCGCTGACCCGGATGGCCGCCAAGGGCTGGATCGTCTCCGAGCGTGCCGGGCGCCGGGTGCGGTGGGCCCTGACCGGCCCGGGGCGGGCGATGCTGAGCGAGGGCGCGGAGCGGATCTACTCCTTCGGGCGGGAGCGCGAGTCGTGGGACGGGCGCTGGCTGGTGCTGATGGCCAGTGTCCCCGAGTCCAGGCGCGAGCTGCGCCACCAGCTCCGCAACGGGCTCACGTGGGCGGGGCTGGGCAGCCCGGTGCCAGGAGTGTGGATCAGCCCGCACGCCTCCCGCGAGGCCGAGGCCAAGCAGGTGGTGGAAGGCCTCGGCCTGGAGTCGGCGGTGCTGTCGTTCTGCGGCCCGTTCATCGGTATCGGATCCGAGCGCGCCATGGTGGAGCAGGCCTGGCACCTGGACGATCTGGCCGCGGCCTACGAGGACTTCGTGCGGGAGTTCGCCGGGCTCCGCCCGGGCCCGGGCGACCCGGTGCTGCTCGCCCAGATCCGCCTGGTGCACGAGTGGCGGCGCTTCCCCCGGCTCGACCCGCAACTGCCGCTGGAACTGCTCCCCCCGCACTGGATCGGGGTCCGCGCCGCCAACGTCTTCAACGACCTGCACCGGCAATGGCAGGACGCCGCCCGGACGCGCTGGGCGGAGCTGGTCACCGAAGGCTGAGCGGGGCCGTTCTCAGGCCAGTCCGTCCAGGAAGTCGGGGTGCCCCTGCACGGCGGTGCGCCGCAGGTAGTGGTCGAGTGCGCGCAGGCCGCCCAGTTCCTCGCCGCCGCCGGCGCGGCCCGGTCCGCCGTGCAGCATCTGCGGCATCGCGACCCCGTGCCCGGTCGACTCGGCCGCGTCGTCCCGGTTCAGGACCAGCAGGCGCCCGTGCCAGGGGGCCAGGCCCCGCACCAGGGTCCGCGCCGCCTCCGGGTCGGCCGTGACGATCGAGCCCGCCAGGCTGCCGCCGCCCAGGGCCGCGGCGCCGATCACCTCGTCCAGGTCGTCGTACGGCAGCAGCGTGCTGACCGGCCCGAACGCCTCCACCTCGTGCGGCGCGGCGGTCGACGGGTCGTCGCAGCGGAGCAGGATCGGTGCGATGGAGGCGCCGCGTTCGGGGTCGGCGCCCGCGACCTCGACCCGGCCGGGGTCGCCGCACACCAGCTTGGCCTCAGCCGACAGCCGGGCGACGGCCGCGCGCACCTCGTCGCGCCGGTCCAGGCCGGCCAGCGGGCCCATGTCGGTGCCGTCCCGGCACGGGTCGACGACGATCCGCTCCAGCCGCTCGGAGACCGCGCCGCACACGGCGTCGGCCAGGGCGGACGGGACGAACGCGAGGGTGTCCTGGGCGGTGAGCGCGTCCAGGAAGGCCGGGGCGAACTTCTCCAGCATGCCCCAGACGGGGAAGTTGTAGGCGTTGATCTGCACCGCGACGCCCTGCCTGGGGACCAGCACGTGGCGTCCGGCGAACGTCCCGCCGCGCCCGAGGGGTTCGGTCGCGCCGTCCGGCAGGACGGCGGCGTCGGGCAGTTCGCGCGCCGCCTTGCTCGCGTGGACGGCGAGGGTGCCGATGCCGCCGTCCACGTCCACGGCGGTGTCCCGGCGGGTCGCGCCCGTGCGGGTGCTGAGCTGGGCGAACTCCTCCAGGTGGCCGGACAGGTGCTTGGCCAGCGCCTTGAGGATCGCCGCCCGCTCGGTGAAGGTGAGCGCGCCCAGCGCCGGCCCGCCGACCCGGCGGGCGTGGCCGAGCATCGTGGCGGGGTCGGGGCCGGTCTCCGGGAGGAGGGCCACGGTCTCGCCGGTGGCGGCGTCCAGGAGGGGCCGGGCGGGGCCGCCGCCGTCCTGCCAGGTGTCGTGGGTGAAGCTCCGCAGTACAGGCGTCATCGGTTTCTCCGCTCGAGGAAGGCCGTGGCGGCGGCGAGGGCGCGCAGCTCGACCCGCCGGATCTTGCCGGTCGCGGTGGTGGGGAGCCGCTCGGTGAACACCACCCGCCGCGGCCGCTTGAACGAGGGCAGCCCGGCCCGGCAGAACGCGATCAGCTCCTCCTCGGTGACCCGGGCGCCGGGCGCCGCCACCACGTAGGCGACCGGTTTCTCCAGCCCGTCGGCGTCGGTGGCGGCCACCACCGCGGCCTGGTCGACGGCCGCGTGCGCCAGCAGCCGGGCCTCCACCTCGGCGGGCGAGACCCAGATGCCGCCGGCCTTGAGCATGTCGCCGGTGCGGCCGAGGCAGGTGTAGTACCCGTCGGCGTCCCGGACGTAGGTGTCGCCGGTGCGCAGCCATTCGCCCTGGAACACCTGGCGGGAGGCGGCGTAGCGCGACCAGTAGCCGGTCGCGGTGGACTCGCCCCGCACGAACAGGGTGCCGGGGGTGCCGGCGGCGACCTCGCGGCCCTCCTCGTCCAGGATGCGCAGCTCGTAGCCGGGCACCGGCAGCCCCGTGGTGCCGGGACGGACGCGCCCTTCCCGGTTGGACAGGAAGATGTGCAGCATCTCGGTCATCCCGATGCCGTCGAGGACATCGATGCCGAAGTGCCCGGTCCACCGCCGGTACAGCTCGGCCGGGAGCGGTTCGCCGGCCGAGGCGGCCAGCCGTGTCCCGGCCAGCGCGTCGCGGGGCAGGTCCGCGCGGAGCATGGTCGCGAAGAACGTGGGCCCGGCGAAGAACAGGGTCGCGCCGTGGGCCCGTGCGCGTTCGGCCAGTTCCCGCGGCCGGGACGGCTCGGGCTCCAGGATGGTCGAAGCACCCGCCGCCAGCGGGAACAGCACCGTGTTGCCCAGGCCGTAGGCGAAGAACGCCTTGGCCGCCGACAGGCACCGGTCCTCGGGACGGATGCCGAGGACCTGCTCGCCGTAGGTCTCGCACACCACCCTGATGGAGCCGTGCCGGTGCATCGCGGCCTTCGGCGTGCCGGTGGTGCCCGAGGTGTAGAGCCAGAACGCGGGCGAGTCGGCCGTGGTGGCGTACGGCTCCCCCGCCGGGTCCCCCGTGGCAAGGCCGGCCTCGGCGAGGTCCGCGAGCGCGTGCACCGGCGGGCCGGTCGTGATCGAGACGCCGTCACCGGCCAGGACCCCGGCCAGCTCGGGGGCGGTGGCGGCCGCCTCGGCCGCGGTGGCGGCGAAGTCCGCGGTCACCGCCAGCAGCGTGGCCCGCGAGTCGCGCAGCAGCTCGGCCAGGCCGTCCGCGCGCGTCATCGTGGACACCGGGACCGGTACGGCGCCGATCCGCATCGCCGCCAGGAAGACGGTGACGAAGTCCGCGGAGTCGGCCATGAACATCAGCAGCCGCTGCTCGGGCGCCAGCCCGATGCCGCACAGCCCGGCCGCCGTGCGCCGGACGCGGTCGTGCAGCTCCGCGTAGGTGAGGTCGCCGCCCGGGCCGGTGAGCGCGGCGCGGCCGCCGTCGCCGCGGTCGACGTGGCGGTCGAGCAGGTAACGGCACGCGTTGAACGGTTCGCTCATGTGCTGCCGTCCCGGCTCAGGCGAGGTGGACGTAGTCGTAGTCGAACGGCTGCCCGTTGATGCCCTGGCGGGGCGGGGCGATCCAGGCGGCGATCTTGCCGCGTTCGTACACCGGCCGCATCAGGGAGCGGACGTGGGTCTTGTCGACCTCGGTGGGCAGCCACCCGCCCTTGCGCCGCTCCCACTCCCCCTCGGGCAGGATCTCCCCGTCGGGCGAGGCCTGGATTCCGGCGAACGCGCCGACCTGGCGGTTGAAGGCGACGTGCGGGAGCCGCAGCCGCCGCGCGACGCCCCCCGCCTCCAGGATCCGGTTCCACCGGTTGACGCCGCTCTGGCAGTCGGCGATGTACTCGCGGCGCAGGTCGGAGTTGAGACCGACCAGGGCGGCCACCTCGGTCCGGGCGATCCGCCCGTCGACCAGGGCGTCCACCAGGATCGCGTCGTCGATGAGCCGGTGGTCGTCCTTGCGGCGCTCCTCCATCCAGCGGCCCTTCAGCCCGGCCGTGTAGTAGTTCGCCACGTTGGTGGAGGTCTCGCCGCCGAACAGGTCGAGGGAGACCGAGTAGTGGAAGTTGAGGTACTTCTGGACGGTGTCGAGCGGGATGCCGCCGTGCGCGGCGACGTCGTCGGTGTCGTGCTCGCGCATGAGCTGGACGGTGCGCTCCACCACCCGGTCGATGCCGGTGGTGCCCACCATCATGTGGTGGGCCTCTTCCTTGAGCATGAACTCGCAGGTGCGGCTCAGCGGGTCGAACCCGGACTCCTTGAGCGTGCCGAGCTGGTACTTGCCGTCCCGGTCGGTGAAGTAGGTGAACATGAAGAACGACAGCCAGTCGGGCGTCTCCTCGTTGAAGGCGCCCAGGATCCGCGGCGACTCCTCACTGCCGGAGTTGCGGTGCAGCAGCTCCTCGGCCTCCTCGCGCCCCTCGCGCCCGAAGTAGCCGTGCAGGAGGTAGACCATCGCCCACAGGTGACGGCCCTCCTCCACGTTCACCTGGAACAGGTTGCGCAGGTCGTACAGGCTCGGCGCGGTCGCGCCCAGATTGCGCTGCTGCTCCACGCTCGCGGGCTCGGTGTCGCCCTGGATCACGATCAGGCGCCGCAGATCGGCGCGGTACTCGCCGGGCACCTGCTGCCAGGCCGGCTCGCCCTTGTGCTGCCCGAACGCGATGCGCCGTTCCTGGTTCCGCTCGGCCAGGAAGATGCCCCACCGGTAGTCCGTCATGGCGACGTGACCGAAGTGCGCCCAGCCCTCGCGGCCGACGTTGACGGCGGTGCGCAGGTAGACGTCCTGGGTGGGCAGCGCCGGGCCCATCGACTCCCACCAGGACAGGAAGTTGGGCTGCCACGACTCCAGGGCCCGCTGGAGGCGGCGGTCCTCGCGCAGGTCGACGTTGTTGGGAATCTTCTCCGAGTAGTCGGCGGCGATGCTCATCTCAGACTCGCTTCCGGTCGAAGTCGGCGCGCCGCCCGGTCCCGTAGCGGCGCAGCGCGCCGTCGGGCCCGGAGGCGTTGGGACGGTTGAAGATCCAGTTCTGCCAGGCGGTGAGCCGGCCGAAGATCTTGGTCTCCAGCGTCTCGGGGCCCGCGAACCGCACGTTGGCCTCCAGCCCTGTGAGGGCGTCGGGGCTGAAACCGGCCCGCTCCTCGATCGCGATCCGGACCTCTTCCTCCCAGTCGATGTCATCGGGCGCGAAGGTCACCAGCCCGAGCCGCTCGGCCTCCTCGGCCTCCAGCGGACGGCCCCGCGCCGCCTCGGCGGCGGCCAGCGCCCCGGCGTCGCCCAGGAAGCGGGTGGCCAGGCGGGTGAGGCCGTTGCCCATGGGCAGCGGGCCCAGGTTCATCGGCCCGAGGACGAGCCTGGCGGGATCGGCGCCGGGATCGACGTCCTCGAACACCCCGGCCAGGTGGAAGGTGCGGTCGGCGGCCAGCGCGATCTCCAGCAGCGACCCGGCGAAGCAGCCGCCCGGCTCGACCAGCGCGATCAGGCTGCGGCTGGTGACGTCCAGCCGCTTGAGCGTCCGCTTGAGGTAGAGGACGATCTCCCGCGCCAGCCAGTCGTCCCGGCTCTCGCACAGCAGCGCGTCATGGGCCAGCACCCGCTCGGCGTCCCCGGCCGTGCGGAACACCCAGCTGCCGAGTTCGAGCTCGTTGGTGCGCAGATCGAGGATGAGATCGTCGAGCTCGCGGGCGACCGCCAGCGTCCAGAAGTCCGCCCCCTGGGCATGGATGCCGGCGGCGTCGGCGGGGGCGTCGCCTTCGGGGCCGCGCACGGTGATCTCCACCGCGCCCCGGGCGTGGTCCAGGGCCGCGCTGACGTGGCGGTAGCCGATGCGGTCGTCGGTCCGGGTCTTGGCCAGCGGCGTCAGCGCGACGCCCCGCGCGCCCGCGGGACGGTCGGAGCGCTCGGCGAGCGCGGCGGCGCGCTCCCCCACGGTCGTCTCCCAGGCGCTCCGGGGGACGACCTCGTCGACCAGGCGCCAGGCCACGGCCTTCTTCCCGCCGATCCCCTCGGCCTTGGTGGCGAAGTAGTCCGCCAGGTCGCGGCGCACACCGCGCTTGTCCACCACCCGGGTCAGCCCGCCCGTCCCGGGGAGCACGCCCAGCAGCGGCAGTTCGGGCAGCGACACCGCGGAGGAGCGGTCGTCCACCAGCACGATGTGCTCGCACGCCAGCGCCAGCTCGTACCCGCCGCCGGACGCGGTGCCGTTCAGCGCCGCCAGGTAGGTCTGGCCCGAGTTGGCGGTCGCGTCCTCGATGCAGTTGCGGGTCTCGTTGGTGAACTTGCAGAAGTTCACCTTCCACGCGTGCGGCGATCCGGCCAGCATCCGGATGTTGGCTCCGGCGCAGAAGATCTTCTCCTTGCCGCTGGTCACCACCACCGCCCGCACGCCCGGATGCTCGAACCGCAGCCGCTGGACGGCGTCGTACAGCTCGATGTCCACGCCCAGGTCGTAGGAGTTGAGCTTCAGCTCGTACCCCGGCACCAGACCGCCCTGTTCGTCGACGTCCATCGTGAGCGTGGCGACGGAACCGTCGACCGCCAGCCGCCAGTGGCGGTAGCGGGGCGGGTCCGTCCGGAAGTCGACACGCGCGCTCCGCTGCCGCGCGGCCGGATCGCTCGCCAAGGTGGTCATCGAAGTCCCTCCGGTGTCTCGATGCCACCAATACTCAACAAACTTCTAGTGGAACGTCAAGGCTTTGTGGAGTAATAGGCGATGCGGCCGCGCGGGCGCGGTCAGTTCCAGCGGAAGGTCCTGGCGGCCACCGCCGCGGCCAGGACGGCGGAGGCCGCCAGGGCGCCCAGGTGCGCCGCGCCCGGCGGCACCCCCGTCCAGCACGCGCTCAACGCCTCCAGACCCGCCCCATAGGGCAGGTACTCGCCGATCCTGGAAAGCCAGTCGGGCAGGTTCTCGCGCGGTCCGAAGCCGCCGCCGACGGCCATCGTGGCGAAGAACAGCACCAGCCCCACGGCCACGGCCGAGTTCGGCGTCGGCGCGAGCGCGGCCACCACCATGCCCAGCGCGTACATCGCCACCGTCACCAGGGCGAACACGCCGATCGCGGAGAGCGCCCCGCGCGGCATCGACACCTGGAACCCCAGCCGGGCCACCAGCAGGGCGAGGGCCACGCCGACCAGCGTCTGCGCGAGGCTGACCACCACCTGGGCGACCAGCACCAGCGCCGGATGCGCGGGCGTCACCGACAGCCGCCGCAGCACGCCCGTCCGGCGGTAGGCGGCCAGGGCCGCCGGCATGTTGACGATGCCGATCAGCGCCACCACCATCACCAGCGTCATCGGCACGACGTAGGCGTCCAGGGCGGGCAGCCCGCGGAAGTGCTCGCTGCCCTCGCCGTCGGAGCCCGCCCCGTTCATCACCATGATCAGCACGGGCAGCCCGAGCGGCACGATCAGCCCGGCGGTGTCGCGGACCACCAGCTTGCCCTCGGTCCAGGTCAGCAGCGCCCACGCGCGCGGGGGCAGCCGGTACTCGCTCACTCCTTCTCCCGGTGTTCGAAGGGCCGGCCGGTCAGGGCCAGGAAGGCGTCGTCGAGGGTGGCGTGCTCCAGCCGCGTCTCGGTCGCCACGACGCCGTGGCGCACCAGCGCCGAACTCACCGCGTGCAGCAGGTCGCCGGTCCCGGTGACCACGGTCTCGCCGCGTTCGGCACCGACCTCGGCGACCTCGTCGAGCCCGGTCAGCACCGCGTGGTCGAACGGCGCGGCCGCCCGGAACCGCACCCGCCGCGGCGCGTCCAGCCCCGCGATCAGGCCGCCCGGCGTGTCCAGCGCGACCAGCCGCCCCCGGTCGACGATCGCGACCCGGTCGCACAGCCGCTGGGCCTCGGCCATGAAATGGGTGACCAGCAGCACCGTCACGCCGGTGTCGCGGATCTGCTCGACCAGTTCCCAGGTGTCGCGGCGCGCCTGCGGGTCCAGGCCGGTCGTCAGCTCGTCCAGCACCGCGATCCGCGGCCTGCCGATGAGCGCGAGCGCGATCGACAGCCGCTGCGCCTGCCCGCCCGACAGGTCCTCGTAGGCGGTGTCGCGCTTGGCCGTCAGCCCCAGATCGGCCAGGAGCCCCTCCGGGTCGGCGCCGTCGGCGTAGAACGACCGGTACAGCGCGAGGGCCTCGCCGACCCGCAGCTTCTCCGGCAGCGCCCCGCCCTGCATCTGCGCCCCGAGCACCCTCCTGAGCTTCGCCCGGTCGCGCCACGGGTCCAGCCCGAGGACGCTGATCCGGCCGGCGTCGGGGCGCCGCACCCCTTCGACGCACTCCACGATCGTGGTCTTGCCCGCGCCGTTCGGCCCGAGGATGCCGAAGATCTCCCCCTGGTCGACACCGAACGAGACCCCGTCGACGGCAAGGGTCTCCCCGTACCGTTTGCGCAGCCCGTCCACCTCGATCACCGCCATCGCGTCCCCTTCCCGGTCCGGATCGCCATCGGCGGTCCGCAACGCTAGGCGGCGACCGGGCGCGGGGGCGCGTGCCGGACGTCAGGACCCGCACCCATGACTTCCGGCACGGTCGCCCGGCCCGGCGCGGGCCGTACCCTTCCAGTCATGGCCGACTCCCACCTGGAACGCTGGGGTGCCGCGAGCCTGCTGGCGGTGTGCCTGCTGATCGGCACGCCCGTCCTGCTCGCCCAGCTCGCCGGCGACCGGCCCACCATCGGGCCGCCCTGGCTCTGGTGGTGCTGCTACCTCGGATTCCTCGGCCTGCTCACGCTGACGTTCCGGGACGACGTGCCGCGCGGGGCGCCGCTGCCGGTCGCGGTCGCGGTGGCGGGGGCCGCGACCGTGCTGACCGCGCCGCGGGCGGGCTGGACGTCGATCCTGCTGGTGTTCGTCGCCGGGCTCGCGGCGCACCTGGCCTCGCGGCGCGTCACCGTCGCGGTGGTGGCGGCCAACAGCGCGGTGGCCGCGACCGCGGCGGTGCTCCTGGACGGCACGTTCGCGGAGGTGGCGCTGACCGGGCTGATCTACGGAACGCTGCAGGTCTGCACGGTGTGGGCGGTGCGCAGCGAGCAGCGGGAGACGGCCGCGCGGCGCCGCCTCGCGGTGGCCAACGCCGAGTTGCGGGCGACCTCCGCGCTGCTGGCCGAGTCCAGCCGCGCCGGAGAGCGGCTGCGGATCGCCCGCGAGCTGCACGACCTCCTCGGCCACCAGCTCACCGCGCTCGCCCTCGAACTGGAGGTGGCCGCGCACCGCAGCGAACCGCCGGCCCGCGCGCACGTGGAACGCGCCCGCGGCCTGGCCAAGGAGCTGCTCGGCGACGTCCGCACCGCGGTCGGCGAGCTGCGCGCCGGCACCCCCGACCTGGGCCGCGCCCTCGCGGCGATCGTCGCGGACCTGCCGCGCCCTCGCGTGCACCTGGACGTCGACGCCGCCGTCGACGCCGACGAGGCGTGCACGGCCGCGCTGATCCGCTGCGTCCAGGAGGCGGTCACCAACACCATCCGGCACGGGGACGCCGAGAACCTGTGGATCGAGGTGGGCCGTTCCGGCACCGGGGAGATCGTGCTCACCGCCCGCGACGACGGGCGCGGCGCCTCGGTCCTGCGCCTCGGCCACGGGCTGACCGGCGTGCGCGAGCGCATCGGGCAGCTCGGCGGGACGGTGGCCTTCGACACCCGGTCGGGTTTCACGCTCAGCGCCAGGGTGCCGGCGCCGTGATCCGGGTGTGCGTCGTCGACGACCAGACGCTGGTCCGCCAGGGGATCCGGCATCTGCTGGAGCTGTCCCCCGAGGTCACCGTGGCCGCCGAGGCCTCCGACGGCGACGAGGCCCTCGCCGTGGTCGAGGCCGCGCCGCCGGACGTCCTGCTGCTGGATCTCCGGATGCCCCGGCGGGACGGCATCGCCACGCTCACCGCCATGCGCGAGCGCGGCATCATGGTCCCCACGCTCGTGCTGACCACGTTCGACGACGACGAGCTGGTGCTGCGGGCGCTGCGCGCGGGCGCGCACGGCTACCTGCTCAAGGACGTCACGCTCGACCAGGTCATCGACGCCATCCGCACCCTGGCGCGGGGCGGCACGTTCATCCGGCCCGCCCTCACCGAACGGCTGCTGCGCGCCGCGCGGCGCCTCCCCGACCCGGGCGGGATCGACGGGCTCCCGGCGCCGCAGCCGCTGACCGAGCGCGAGCAGGAGGTGCTGTGGCTCCTGGCCGGCGGGTACGCCAACCGCGAGATCGCCGCCGCGCTGCACCTGGCCGAGGGCACCGTGAAGAACCACGTGTCCAGCCTGCTCACCAAGCTCGGCGTCCGCGACCGGACCCTCGCCGTCCTCAGGGCCCTGCACCACGGACTGCTTACCGACCGGCCGCCCGGCCCCGGGCCCTGACCGGAGCTCCCGGCGCGGGCCGGCGTGGGCAGGCTTGCACGGCGTCCATTCGGTTAGGTACCGGCCATGACCGAACGCAGGCGCGGCCGCGCCACCATGCTGCTGGTGGCGCTGGGCGTCGTCTACGGCGACATCGGCACCAGCCCGCTGTACGCCCTGCAGACGGTGTTCTCGATCGACCAGGGCGCGGTCCGGCCCACCGGCGCCGACGTCTACGGTGTCATCTCGCTGGTGTTCTGGACGATCACCATGATCGTCTCGGTGAAGTACGTGACCTTCGTCCTGCGCGCCGACAACGACGGCGAGGGCGGGGTCATGGCCCTGGCCGCCCTGGTGCGCAGGGTGCTCGGCGACGTCCGCGGCCGGGCGGCCCTGATGGCGCTGGGCGTGCTCGGCGCGTCGCTGTTCTACGGCGACAGCGTGATCACGCCGGCGATCTCGGTGCTGTCGGCGGTCGAGGGCCTGGAGGTGAGCGCCCCGGGCCTGTCGCACATGGTGGTGCCGGTCGCGGCGGTGATCCTGACGGCGCTGTTCGCGGCGCAGCGCTGGGGCACGCACCGGGTCGGGAACCTGTTCGGGCCGATCATGGTGGTGTGGTTCGCGGCGCTGGCGCTGGCGGGGCTGGGCGGGGTGGTCCGGCGGCCCGGCGTGCTGGCGGGCCTGTCGCCCACCTACGCCGCCGGGTTCGTCCTGGAGCATCCCTATGTCGCCTTCGTGGCCATGGGCGCCGTGGTCCTGGCGATCACGGGGGCCGAGGCGCTGTACGCGGACCTGGGCCACTTCGGCAAGGGCCCCATCCGCCGCGCCTGGTTCGGCCTGGTGTTCCCCGCGCTCACGCTGAACTACCTCGGCCAGGGCGCGCTGATCCTCGACGACCCCGCCAACCGGGCCAGCCCGTTCTTCCTCCTCTTCCCGGGGTGGGCCCGGCTGCCCATGGTGGTGCTGGCCACCGCGGCCACGGTGATCGCCTCCCAGGCCGTGATCTCCGGGGCGTTCTCGGTGTCGCGCCAGGCGGTGCGGCTGGGCCTCCTGCCGCACCTGCGCATCCGGCACACCTCGCCGCGGGCGGCCGGGCAGGTGTACGTGCCCGCGGTCAACTGGATCCTGTTCGCGGGCGTGCTGGCGGTGATGCTGGGCTTCCCCTCCTCCGAGCGCCTGGCGACGGCCTACGGGGTGAGCGTCACCAGCACGTTCCTGATCACCACGGCGCTGTTCCTGGTGATCGCGCGGGTGCGGTGGCGGTGGCCGGCCTGGCGGCTGGCGGTGTTCGGGGTCGTGATCGGCGGCGCGGAGCTGACCTACTTCGCGGCGAACCTGACCAAGATCGCGCACGGCGGCTGGCTGCCGCTGCTGATCGGGATCGCGGTGTTCACGGTGATGACGACCTGGCAGCGCGGTCGCCAGGTCGTCACGGCCCGCCGGACGGCCCAGGAGGGCCCGCTGCCCGAGTTCGTCGAGGGACTCCGCGGGAGCGAGGCCGTCCGCGTGCCGGGGACGGCGGTGTTCCCGCATCCCACCAAGGCCACGGCCCCCCTCGCGCTGCGCGCCAACTTCGAGCACAACCGCGTCGTGCACCGGCACGTCGTGATCGTCTCGATGGTGTCGGAGAACGTGCCCTACATCCCGGCCGAAGGGCGGATCAGCGCCGACGACCTCGGTTACCGGGACGACGGCATCGTCCACCTGACCGCCCGGTACGGCTTCAAGGAGCACCAGGATCTCCCGGCGGCGCTGCGCCTGGCGGCCACGCGGCTGGATCCCGAACTCGACATCGACCCCGACCGGGCCTCCTACTTCGTGTCGCGGATGACGCTGCGGCTGAGCCGCGAGCCCGGCATGACCCGGTGGCGCAAGAAGCTGTTCCTCGCGCTGGCGCACAACGCCCCCAGCCCCGTCGAGTACTTCTCCCTGCCCGAGTCGCGCACGGTCGTGATGGGCACCCAGGTCGACCTCTGAGCGCGGGCCGCCCTCCGCCGGTCAGATGGCGGAGCGGCCGCCGTCGACCGAGAGGGTGGCGCCGTGGATGTTGGCGGCGTCGTCGCCGACGAGGAACAGCACCGCCTTGGCCACCTCCTCGGGGGTGCTGGGACGCCGGGACGGGAGGGTGGCGATCAGCGGCGCGAGGTGGTCGGCCATTTCCGCGACCTTGTCGGTGAACGTGGGGCCGGGGGCGACCGTGTTGACCCGGACGCCGGAGGGCCCGTACTCGTCGGCCCAGGACTTGGTGAGCGAGTGGATCGCCGCCTTGGTGGTGCTGTAGAGCGCGGAGCCGCCCGAGCCGAACAGCCCGGAGATCGATCCGAGGTTGACGATCGCGCCGCCGCCCCGTTCGGCCATGGCGGGGGCGGTGAGGCCGGTCAGCAGGAACGCGGCCTTGACGTTGACCGCCAGGGCCCCGTCGATCACCTCCTCGGCGACGTCGGCGGTCGGCGTCGGGTTCAGGAGCATCGCGGCGTTGTTGACCAGGATGTCCAGGGGCCCTCCGGCCAGCCGGTGGGCTGCGGCGGCCAGGTCGCGGACGCCCGCGCCGGTGGACAGGTCGGCGCGGACGAAGTCGGCGCGCCCGCCCCGCTCGGCGATGCCGGCGGCCACCTTCTCGCCGCGGGCGGTGTCGCGGCCGCTGATCACGACGTGGGCGCCCGCGGCGGCCAGGGTGCGGGCGACCGCCGCGCCGATGCCGTCGGTCGAGCCGGTCACCAGGGCGGTACGGCCGTTCAGGTTCGAGGTCACGTGGGACTCCTCATCCGGTGTCGGGTGGTTCGGCGTTCAGGATGCGTCGCTAAAATTGGACCGGCAAGTCCAATCCTGGGAGGTGCGCATGCGGACCCTGACCCCGAAGGGCGAGGCCACCCGCCGGCGGATCGTCGAGGGCGCGGCCGCGCAGATCCGCGAGAACGGCGTCGTCGACACCACGCTGGACGACATCCGGGCCCGGACCCGGACCAGCAAGAGCCAGCTCTTCCACTACTTCCCCGGCGGCCGGGAGGAGCTGCTGCTGGCCGTGGCGCGGTTCGAGGCCGGCAAGGTGCTGGACGACCAGCAGCCCTACCTGGGCGATCTGACCTCCTGGGACGCCTGGACGGCCTGGCGGGACGCGGTCGTGGACCGCTACCGCAGTCAGGGCCGGCGCTGCCCGCTGCACGTCCTGACCTCCCAGCTCGGCAGCGTCACACCGGCGGCCCAGGCCGTGACGACCGAGCTGATGCGGCAGTGGCAGGACGAGATCGCGGCCGGGGTCCGCCACATGCAGTCCGCGGGCGAGGTCTCCCGGACCCTGCCCCCGGACAGGACCGCGGCGGCGCTGCTGGCGGGCATCCAGGGCGGCGTGGTGATCCAGATGTCCACCGGCAGCACGGCCCACCTCGAGGCCGCGCTCGACGCCGGCCTCGCCTACCTCCGCACCGCCGGGGGCTGAACCCCGCCACGGTTATCGGCGGGTGCCCAGGGCAGGAAAAAGTGCCTTCTTGCCCAGGTCGGCGGGCATCTCCAGGGTGGGAACAATGACGCCTCAAGAAGCCCTGGCCGCGATGATCGCCGACAGCGGCGCCACCCACTTCTTCCACGTCCCGGTGTTCGCGCACCACGCCATGAGCCGGCTGATCGAGCTGGGCGTGACGCCGGTGGTGACCCACGGTGAGAAGGCCGCGGCCTACATGGCCGACGGGTACGCGCGGGTCAGCGGCCGGCCGGGCCTGTGCGGCGCGCAGGCGATCGGCGGGACGAACCTCGCCGCCGGGCTCCGGGACGCCTACCTGGCGCGGACCCCCGTCATCGCGTTCACCGGCGGGCCGCGGGCGGAGACCCGCCACCGGAACGTGTACCAGGAGCACGACGACATGCCCGTGTTCGACCGGCTCACCAAGTTCAACGCGGTGATCGATCGGGGCGAGCGGCTTCCCGACCTGGTCCGCCAGGCGTACCGGGCGGCCACCAGCGGCGTCCCCCGGCCCGTGCACCTGGAGCTGGCCGGTGCGGTGGGCGATGCGGTGGGCGGCGAGGCGGCCGACGGCGAGGCCGTCCTCGACGCGCGGTACACCCGCGCCCCCGCCGTCCGCGCCCCGGCCGAGCCGGAGGCCGTGCGGAAGGCCGCCGCGCTCCTGGCGGAGGCGCGCCGCCCGCTCGTCCTGATCGGCGGGGGCGTCAAGCGTTCGGGGGCCGAGGCCGTGCTCGCCGGGTTCGCCGACCGGTGGGGGCTGCCCGCGGTGGCGTCGCTGAACGGCCTGGGCGTCCTTCCCGAGCAGCATCCGCTGTGGGCGGGGGTCGTCGGCAGCTACGCGCGCGACGAGGCCAACACCGCGCTCGCCGAGGCGGACGCGGTACTGGTGGTGGGCAGCTCGCTGGGCAGCATGACGACCAGGAACTTCACGCTGCCCGCCGCCGGGTGCCCGGTGGCCCACATCGACATCGATCCGGAGGAGGCCGGGCGGGGCCGGCGCGGCGTGATCCCCCTGGTGGGCGACGCCAGGACCGTTCTGGAGCAGCTCGACGGCCGGATGTCGGCGCGGACCCCGGAGCCCTGGCGGGCACGGGTGTCGCGGTTGCGCGCCCGGTGGCGGGAGCGCGCCGGCGCCGTCGAGGCCGGGGACCATCCCTCGCTCCGGCCCGAAAGCCTGTGGCGGGCGGTGTCGGACGCGCTGCCCGGCGACGCGATCGTGGTCGCCGACACCGGGCACGCCGGGGCCTGGTCGGCGCGCCACCTCCACCTCGGGCCGGGGCACGCGTTCATCCGCGCGGCCGGGTCCCTGGGCTGGGCGCTGCCCGCGGCCATCGGCGCCAAGTGCGCGGCGCCCGAGCGTCCCGTGGTCTGCCTGACCGGCGACGCCGGCTTCTACTACCACGTGGCGGAGCTGGAGACGGCCCGGCGCTACGGGGTGAACATCGTCGTGGTCGTCAACGACAACGCGGGCATGAACCAGGAGGCCGTCCTCTGGAGGGAGGGCACTCCCGAGGAGAGGAACTGGCGCTTCGAGCCGGTCGACCTGGCGGCGGTGGCCGCCTCGTTCGGCTGCCACGGGCAGGTGGTGGAGAAGGCGGACCAGGTCGCGGGGGCGCTGGCGGCGGCGCTGGCCTCGGGACGGCCCGCGGTGGTCGACGCCCGTACCGACCCGGCGGTCGTGGCGCCGACCGTGCACACCGAGGCCGCCGGGAACCGGTCGTGATCAGCGGCCGACGTCGATGACCTCGCTCACGGGCGGCTCCCGGGGCCGAAGGCGTGGGTGCCGGCGGCGGCCTCGGCGCGTCTGCCGTCCGGCAGGACGATCTCCGCCGTGGTCCCCGGCGGCACGGTCACCGTGAGCGAGAAGGCGCCGTCCTCGATCCGCCACGCCGACCGGATCCGCCCGTAGGGCGCGTCGAACCGGGCGTCCGCCCAGGTCAGGCCGCCGCCCGGCTGCGGGGCGACCAGGAAGCGGCGGTAGCCCGGGCCGACCGGCCGGATCCCGGCGACATGGGCGTGCAGGAACTCGACCAGGGTCGCGCGGGTGGGCAGGCTCAGCGACTGGTGGGTCGAGCCGTCGGCGGCGATCCCGTCCCATTCCTCCCAGAACGTGGTGCCGCCGCGCTCGATCACCGTGAGCCAGGACGGCGAGGTCTCCTGGAGGAGCAGGTCGTAGGCGACGTCGGCATGACCCGTCGCGGCGAGGACGGGCAGCAGCAGCGGCGTCGCCGGGAGGCCGGTGCCGGGATGGTTTCCCGCTGCGCGGATCAGCTCCACGAGACGGCGCGCGGCGCGCTCGCGCGCCTCCTCGGAGACCAGGCCGAAGGCCAGGGCGCGGACGTGGGTGGCTTGGGCGTCGTCGAGCGGGACGCCGTCGGGGCCGGTGAACTCGGCCTGCCAGGCGGCGCGCACCCGGTCCGCGAGCGCGCGGTACTTCACCGCGTCCGCGTCCCGGCCGAGGACGCCCGCGATCCGGGCGAGCAGATCGGCCGACCGGTAGAAGTAGGCGGTCGCGAACACGGCGGGGTCCTTCTCCTGCGCCCGCTCCACGGCCTCCTTCATGAACGCGTCGAGGTCGGGCCCCACGGTGAGGGCGGGGTCGCCGGTGTCGGCGTTGCCCTTCCCCGGCTCGAGGTGCTCGCCGAAGTGGTAGCCGGTGTCCCAGAGGAACTCCTCGTGCGGCGCCGGTTGGGGGCGGGCCGCCGCCCGCGACGGGTGCCGCCGGTCGCGGGCCTCGCGGGCCACGCGGTCGACCCACGCCGTCATGGACGCGAACTGCTCCGCCAGCACCCGCTCGTCGCCGTAGCCGCGCCACAGTTCCCACGGCACGGCCACGGCCGCGTCGCCCCAGCCCGCCTGGCCGTGCGGGATCGCGAACCGGGCGGTGAGGCTGCGCGGGCCCAGCGGATCGGGAGCGTAGTTGCGGACGGTCCCGTCCGGCCACTGGTCGGAGGCCAGGTCCCGCAGCCACTTGACCGTCAGGCCCGACACGTCGTGCAGGAGCCGGGCGGCCGGGAGGTTGAAGCCCCAGTCCGTCCATCCGGCGCACTCCCGGGTGATCTCGGTCTGCGGGACGTCGCACTGCTGGTTGCGGAAGGTCCAGAACGCGATCTCGTACAGCTGGTTCACCCGGTCGTCGCTGCACCGGAACCAGCCGGTGCGCGGCAGGTCCGAGCCGAGCACCACGGCCGTGACGTCGCCGGGCCCGATCTCGGGGCCGTCGACGCGCAGGTACCGGAAGCCGTGCCGGGTGTGGCGCGGCTCGAACGCCTCCCCGGGCCGCCCGGCCGAGATCACGCGGTCGCCCTGGGGGCCGCGCGGCGCCTCGTACCAGGGCAGCGCGGTCTCGGCGCTGGAGGTGTCGACGTCGCCGGAGGGGGTGAGGGCCTCGGCATGGGTCAGCAGCAGCGAGGTCCCGCGCGGCCCGAGCGCCGACAGCCGCACCCGGCCGTTGAGGTTCTGCCCGAAGTCGACGATCGTCCGGCCGGGCGCGGGCCGGGTGACGGCCACCGGCCGCAGTTCCTCCAGCGGCCGGACCGGCGGGGCGGGCGAGGACACCAGGAGCGTCGGCCGGTGCTCGGCGACGACCGGCGACCAGTCCGCGGGCTCGGCCCGCAGGTCGGTCTCCTGGCCGTCGAAGAGGTCGGCGGCGGTGATGGGGCCGGTCGCCGAGCGCCAGTCCGGGCCCGTCCCGAACACCGTCGTGGTGCCGTCGTCGTGGTCGAGGTGGAGCTGGGCGAGGAAGGCGGTGCGGTCGCCGAACCCGTCGGGCAGCCGGTGGAAGGACGTCCGGCCGCGGTACCAGCCGTCGCTGAGCACCGCCGTGAGGACGACCCGGCCCGGCCCGGCGAGCGCGGTGACGTCGTGGGCCTGCACCTGCGTCCGGGTGGCGTAGGCGGTGAAGCCGGGGGCGAGGTCGGCGTCCCCGACGCGGGCGCCGTTGACGAACAGCTCGTAGACGCCGTGCGCGGTGGCGTACACCCGCGCCCGCGCCACCGGCCGCTCGACGACCGTCTCCCCGGCCAGGTGGTAGGCGGGCCGCGAGCCGGCCGGAGGGACGCCGCCGGGCTCGGCGGGGCGGATCCACGACGCCTCCCAGTCGGCGGCGTCCAGCAGGCCCGTCTCCCAGGACGCCTGCGGGGACCACGGGCTCTCGCCCGCGTCCGTCCACACCTTCACCGCCCAGGTCACGCGCTGCCGGGAGGCGAGCGGCGGCCCGCCGTAGGGGACGAACAGGCTGCGGTCGGACGCGACCCGCCCGGTGTCCCAGGCCCGGCCGCCCGTCTCGCCGCGGACGCGGTAGGCCACCTGCTCCCGGGCGCCGCCGGGCAGCCGCCAGCTGAGCCGGGGAGCCCGTTCCGTCAGCCCCAGCGGGTCCACCAGATGCTCGACCCGCAGGCCGTCCGGGCCCGTCACCGGCCGGTCCTGGCCTGCGTGAACGCCGCGATCGCCGCCACGGCGTCCCGTCCCTCCGGCAGGAACGACGCGAACAGGTGCCAGTAGTGGAACATCCCCTCGTACACCTTCAGGTCGACCTCGCACCCGGCCTCGCGGGCCGCCGCCGCGAAGTTCCGCGAGTCGTCCAGCAGCGTCTCGTCGCCGCCGACCAGGAGCAGTGCCGGGGGCAGCCCGCGCAGGTCGCCGAACAGCGGGGAGACCAGCGGGTCCCGGGGGTCGTGGCCGCGCAGGTAGTCGTCGGCGACCTTCCGGTACATCCCGCCGGTGACGACGGGTTCCAGGTGCAGGCTCGTCCGGTGGGACTCGGCGGAGAACGTCCAGTCCATCGCGGCCGAGACGGGTACCGCGCCCGCCGGGAGCGGCAGCCCCTGCTCGCGCGCCGCGAGCATCGTCACCACGGCCAGGCCGCCGCCCGCCGAGTCGCCGCCGAGCACCACGTTGCCCGCGCCCACCAGGTCGCTCACCCAGCGGTAGGCGGCGAGGGCGTCTTCGACCGGCGCGGGGAACGCGTGCTCGGGCGAAAGCCGGTAGCCGGGCAGCAGCACCCGGCAGCCCGCGGCCCTGGCGATGTCGGCGCCGAGTGCGGTGCGGCTCGCCGCCGACCCGACGGTGAAGCCGCCGCCGTGGAACCACACCACGACGCGCCCGGGGTCGCCGCCCGGGACGCTCACCCACAGCGACGGGACCCCGCCCGCGTCGACGGGTTCCACGATGGCGTCGTCCGGTATGAACCGCGCCCAGAGCCGTTCGTCGCGGTCGCGCAGATCCTCGATCGTGGACCCCTCCGGGTCCGCGCCCGCCTGGCGGAACAGTGCGACGGCCCGTTCCGCCGCCTCGCTCATGGCCATGCCACATCCCCTCGTGAGAAACGACGAAAAGTCAAGGAAGGTAGAGGTCGGCGCCGACGCGCCGGACGTCCAGTTCCAGTTCCAGCCCGGTCACCGGCGGCCAGGTGCGCTGCCACGCGACGCCGGACCGCGGCCGCACCCCGGCCACCGCGGCGAGCCGCTCGTGCGCCACCTCCGCCGCGACCGCGTGCGGCGAGTACAGGGTCACCGGGTCCGACGGCTCCCACCGGACGCCCAGGGCGTCCAGGCAGCGCCGGATCTCACCGATGATCACGGTCGCCTTCTCCCCGAGCGCGTCCGCGTCGCGCTCGCCCGGCCGCACGATCCCCGTGGGGAAGTCCGACCCCAGCGGCACCTCGGCGACCCCGGACACCACGTAGGTCCCGCCCGGCCCGCCGCCGGGGACGGTGTAGGAGAAGGCGTGCACCGCGGGCTCGGGCGGCGGGTCGCCGACGGGGATGACGTTCGTCCTGGCCAGCGGCGGCACCCCGTCCCGGAGCAGGCCCCATGCGTCCAGCCGGCCGACGTAGGCGGCGTTGAAGTCGACGAAGCCCTGCCGCGTCAGGGCGCCGGGCATCCGCAGTTCCAGGCCGCACAGCGCGGCCGGCGGGCGGCCCTCGTCCGCGAGCCGCCGCTCGACGGCCGCGAACCCGGCGGCCAGCGGCAGCGGCCGTGGCAGGACGGCGCGCACGATCGTGAATCCCGGCAGCGCCGCGACCCCCTGGCTCGCGAAGCTGAGCCCGGGCACGTAGGCGTAGCCGCCCGCGGGGTTCTCCGTCCGGGCCGTCATCGGCGCGCCTCCGAGAAGAACGTCTCCGGCCAGGCCGGTCCTGGCAGCGGAGGGAACGGCCGGCTCGGCAGCTCCCTGCGCAGCACCGGCGCGATCTCGCTCTGGAACAGCTCCAGCGTCTCGAAGTACTCCTTGCGGTCCAGGACGTCGCCGTCGACATGGATGTGCAGGACCTCGTGCCCGAAGGCCTCGTGGTAGCGGTGCACCTTCTCAATGATCTGCTGCGGGCTGCCGATCAGCGCGGAGCTCCGCTCGACGAAGTCCTCGAAGGAGGTGAAGGTCAGGAAGTGCCCGTACTCGTTGTTGACGGCCAGCCGGGACTCGAACACCGGGCGGTACCGCTCGATCGCGTCCTGGCTGTTCCGGGCCCCGTAGTACCCGGCCGTCCCGGCGCCGACCAGGGCGTCGGCGGGATCGTGGCCGTGGAACTCCCACCGCTCCCGGTAGTGCCGGATCAGCTCGGCGAACGGCTCGATCGGGCGCCCGCCGTTGGAGGCGAACAGCGGGTCGCCGAAGCGGGCCGCCAGCTCGACCGATTCGGTGCTGGTCGCGCTGCCGTGCCAGATCCGCACCGGCCGCAGGGGGCGCGGCAGCACCTCGGCGTCCCGCAGCGGGGGCCGGAACCGGCCCTCCCACGTCACCCGGTCCTCCCGCCACAGCCGCCGGAACAGCTCGTAGTTCTCCCGGTGCCGGTCGCGCACCTGGTCGGCGGGGACGCCGAACAGGCTCTCCTGGACGGTGCCGTTCCCCTTCCCGATGATCAGTTCGAGGCGGCCGCCGGCCAGGTGGTCGAGCGTCGCGTAGTCCTCGTAGGCGCGGACCGGGTCGTGCAGGCTCAGCGTGGCCACCGTGGTGAACAGCCTGATGTCGGACGTGCGGGCCGCGATGTTGCTCAGCAGCACCGGCGGCGAGGACTCCTCGAACGGCCGCTCGTGCCGCTCCCCGATGCCGTAGCCGTCGAACCCGAACTCCTCGGCGAGCACGGCGTTGTCCACCTGCTCCACCAGCCGCTCGTTGGGCGGCTTGCGCTCGCCGGACAGGTGCGGCAGCGTGATGAACTTCATCGGGCTCCCCCCGTGGTCGGATCCTCGGCGAGGCCGAGCCGGACGCCGAGCGTCGGGCCGGCCCTGGTGCCGAACCGCCGGGCCGTCTCCGCCAGGTCCGCCTCCCCGAGCGCGGGATCGGCGGCCGCGGCGAAGAACTCGTGCAGCCCGCCCGGCGTCATGACGTTGATCGCCCGGACCGGGCCCTGGTCCTCGCGGACGTTGTCGAAGGTGTGCGGGACGCCCGGCGGGAACGTGACGAAGTCGCCGGGCCGCAGCTCGAAGACCTCCTCCCCGGCCTGCACGGTCAGCACCCCGTCCAGGACGTAGAAGGTGTCGTGCTGCTCGTCGTGGGTGTGCAGCGACGGCCCCGACAGGTAGGCCACCTCGCCGACCATGAAGTCGAACCGGCCGCCGGTGTCGTCTCCGGTCGCCTTGAACAGCCAGGGGGCGTCGCCGTAGGCCCGCCCCTCGCCGCCCCTGACGATCCGCGCCTGCGCCATGGCCGTCCTCCTCGGTTCATCGGTTCATCGGTCATCGTTCTCATGCGGGCACGTCGACCCGGCGGGACAGCACCGCCGACCGGTGGTCGTTCGGGTAGTCGGTCTCGAACAGGCGCGGCGAGGCGCACAGGAACAGCGTGCGGCCGTCCGGCCCGCCCAGCGCCACCGAGAACGCGGTGAGGTCGCCGGTGCCGACCCGCTCGGTAATCTCGCCGCCCTCGCGGACCCGGACCGCGCCCGAACCGGCCGCGTCGGCCACCCACAGGGCGCCCTCGGAGTCCAGCGCGATGCCGTCCGGCAGGACCGCCCCGGTCGCGATCATGCCGCGGGCCGTGGCCGCCAGGCCGTCCCGGGACAGGTCCGCCCAGACGCGGCGGCCCGTCAGCGCACCGTCGGGCGCGACGTCGAAGGCGGTGATCCTGGCCCCGTAGGTCTCGGCCACCAGCAGCGTGCCGCCGGGGGTCAGCGCGACGCCGTTGGGGAAGCGCAGCCCGTCGGCGGCGGCGGTGACAGTCCCGTCGGGGTCCACCCGGGCCAGGACGGCGTCGACCAGGGGCGAGTCCGCCTCGCCGTCGCCGCCGAAGTTGCCCACGTAGGCGCGGCCCTGCCCGTCCACCAGCATGTCGTTGCAGGGGCCGGTCGCGAGCGCGCCCAGGTCCGCGACGGGCTCCGGGACGCCGCCGGACACCCGGTAGAGCGTGCGGTCCAGCATCGAGACGACCAGCAGGCGGCCCTCGGCGTCCCAGCCGAGCCCGGACGGCCTGCCCTCGATCTCGGCGACCGTCTCGACGGGCCCGGCGGAGCCGGTGGCCCCGAGCGCGATCCTCAAGACCCGGTGCGTGTAGAAGTCGGACACGTACAGCGCTCCGTCGTGCCAGCGCGGTCCTTCGAGGAAGGAGTGGCCGCCGGTCACGACGGTCAGCGTCTCCGGGCCCGCGTACTTCACCTCCGCGCCCCCGCTCACCGCTGCACCAAGTTCGCCAGGAGGCCGCCGTCGGCGGTGATCGTCGTGCCGGTGACGAACGAGGCCCGCTCCGAGGCCGCGAACGCCACCACGGCGGCGATCTCCTCCGGCCCGCCGACCCGGCCGGCCCGGCGGCGGTCCAGCGGGAACCCGGCCCGCTCCAAGTCCGCGTCGGTCACGGTGCCGCCCTCGCGCAGCATGGCGGTGTCGACCGCGCCGGGCGCGACGGCGACGACGCGGACGCCGTCGGCCGCCAGGTCCAGCGCCATCTGCCGGGTCAGCGCCACGACGCCGCCCTTGGCCGCCGCGTAGGCCGCGGCCCCGGGGACGGTGGCGAACGCGTGCACCGAGGCCAGGTTGACGATGGCGCCGCCGCCGCGGCGCCGCAGGTGCGGGATCGTGTGGCGGCTCATCAGATACACGCTCTTGAGCGAGACGGCCAGCACCCGATCCCAGTCCTCCTCGGGCAGGTCGGCCACCGAGCCGCCCGGGGTCAGGATCGCGGCGTTGTTCACCAGCACGTCGATGCCCCCGAACCGGTCGGCCGCCGCGGCCACGCCGCGCGCGCAGTCGGCGTCAACGGACACGTCGGCGGTGTACGCGGCGGCGGTGCCGCCCGCTTCGGCCACCTCGGCGCGCGTCTTCTCGGCCGCGGCGCCGTCCACGTCGACGATCGCGACCGCGGCGCCCTCGGCGGCCAGCCGCAGCGCCACCGCCCGGCCGATGCCGCCGCCCGCGCCCGTCACCAGCGCCGTCCTGCCCACGTGCTCTCCGGTCATCGTGCCGGCTCCTTTCTCAGCCGTGCCCGCAGCTCGTTCTTGAGGACCTTGCCGAGCGTGCCCTTGGGCAGCGCGTCCACCAGGTGGATCTCGCGCGGGCGCTTGAAGTCGGCCAGCGCGCGATCGCAGGCCAGCCGGATCCGCCCGGCCAGGTCCGGGACCCGGCCGGAGGCGACGACGAACGCGACCGGGACCTCGTCGAGCATCGGGTCGGGGCCGGCGACGACGGCGCACTCGGCGACGCCGTCCACGCCCGCCACGACGGTCTCGATCTCGACGGCCGCGACGTTCTCGCCGCCGACCTTGAGCATGTCCTTGGCGCGCCCGCGGAAGAAGAACCATCCGGCGGCGTCCGCGGCTGCCTCGTCGCCGGTGTCGTACCAGCCGTCCGCGTCGAAGGCGGCGGCCGTGGCCAGGGGATCGTCCAGGTACTCCAGGAACGTGGTGACGCCCCGCGCGCCCCGCACCCACAGGCGCCCGCTCTCGCCAGGCCCGGCGGCGGTGCCGTCCGGGCGGCGGACGGCGACCTCGTAGCCCGGCACGGGCCTGCCCATCGACCCCGGCGGCCCCGGGCGGTCCGGGTCGCCCGCCAGGCACACCGCGACCGTCTCGGTCGACCCGTACCAGCCGATCAGCCGGATCCCCCAGCGCTCGGCGACCAGGGGCTGGTCTCCGGCGCCCGCCGCCCAGAGCCGGAACCGGTGGCCGCCGGCCGGGTCCGGGCGCGCGGCCAGGGCGCGCAGCGCGAAGCCGGTCATGCTGGCGGTGGTGCAGCCGTGCTCGCGCGCGGCGTCCCAGAAACGGCTCGCCGAGAAGCGCGGCAGCAGCACGGTCGTCGCGCCCGCCGCCAGCGCCGGCAGGAACGACAGCGCCAGCGCGTTGGTGTGGAACAGCGGCAGGTAGACCATCTGAACGTCGTCCGGCCCGAGCCCGAGGACCCGCGCGCCCGACGTCGCCGCCCACAGCGCGTTGGCGTGCGTCCACACCACGCCCTTGGGCCGCGACGTCGTGCCGGAGGTGTACTGGACGCCGCACGGGGTCGTCGGGTCGACCGGCTCCCCGGGCGGCAGCGGCGGGCCGCTCAGCAGCTCCTCGAACGGGACCGCCCCGCGCGGCCCTCCCCCGCCGGTCGTGACCAGCACCCCGCCCCGCGGCGCCGCCCGCACGACCGTCCCGGCGTGCTCCGGCTGGGTGATGACCGCCGCCGGCGCGCTGTCGGCGAGCACGTACCGCAGCTCGTGGGCGGGCAGCCGCGTGTTGCTGGTGACCGCCGCCGCCCCCAGCCGGGCGCAGGCCAGCCACGCGACGACGAACTCGGGGCGGTTGCCGAGATGGATCCCGACCCGGTCCCCGGCCCGCACGCCCCGATCCGCCAGCCCGGCCGCGCAGCGGCGGGTCTCGTCGGCGAGCGCGCGGGCCGTCCAGCTCCGGGACGGGCCGTCGAACGGCGCCCACACCAGGACCGTCCGGTCCGGCTCCGCCGCCGCGAGCGTGTCGACGAGCCCCGCGACGTCCTCGAAGGGGCGGGCCATCAGGACAGCCACGCGCCGTACAGCGAGCCGAGCATCGCGCCCGCGTCGAGCCGCAGGCCGTGCACCGACGGCGCGGTCGCGATCAGCGTGGTCTCCTCGAAGACGGGCAGCACCAGCGCCTGGTCGTGGATGTGCCGCTGGATGTCGGCGAGCACCTTGGCGCGCTCGGCCGGATCCTGGATCGCCGCCTGCCTGCCCAGCAGCTCCTGGAGCCGCGGGTCGTCGCGGTGCAGGTAGTTCGGCGGGGCGTCGGTGTAGACCTGCCGGAGGACGTCGCCGTCCGCGCCGGCGATGTTGTACCAGAAGAAGCCGAACTCGGACGCGGCCAGCCCCGCGACGATCTCCGCCGGCGTCTTCTTCACCAGCGTGATCTCGACCCCGATCTTCGCGAGCTGCGCCTTGATCAGTTCGAGGGCCTGCTGGCTGCCGCTGAACTGGGTGAACCAGCCGACGGGCAGGCTCAGCCGCTTGCCGTCCTTGGCGCGGATCCCGTCGGCGCCCCTGCGCCACCCGGCCGCGTCCAGCGCGGCCTCGGCCTTGCGCGGGTCGAAGGCGAAGGTGCCGCGCAGGTCGGTGTAGCCGGGGGTGGTGGAGGTGACCGCGCCGGTCGCGGGCTTGAACTCGGGGCTGAGGACGGTGTCGACGACCTCCTTGCCGTCGATCCCGTGGGCCAGTGCGCGCCGCACCGCCACGTCGTCCAGCGGGGGGACGTTGACCAGCGGCATCAGCCCGTACACGGTGCCCGGCTTGGGCCGCGACACGATCCGGGCGCCGCCGCGCCGCACCGTCTTCACGTCGGCGGGCAGCAGCCCGGCCATGGCGTCGACGTCCTCGGTGGCCAGGCTGCCGGTGCGGACCCCGGCCTCGGGGATGACCGGGAACTCGACCTCGTCGAGGTAGGCGTCGCCCGCGTGCGCGCGGCTCCTGGGCGCCCACGCGTACCCGGGCCGCTTGGCCAGCAGCACGCCGGCGTTCTTGCGGTACGACTTCAGGACGAACGGCCCGGTCCCGGCGACCTGGTCGCCGCGCTCCTCGAACTTCCGCTTCAGCGCCGCCGGAGAGATCATCGCGAACTGGGGCGAGGACGCCCCCGCCAGGAACGGCGCGTTCGGCGTCGTGAAGGTGACCTCGACGGTGCGCGCGTCCACCGCCCTGGAGCCCTTGTAGGCGGCGAACGCGGTGACGATCTGCGGGCTCTCCTGGGCGGAGTTGGCCAGGATGTCGTCGAAGTTGTCCTTGGCGACCTGGGCGGTGAGGGGGCTGCCGTCGGAGAAGGTGACGCCCTGCCGCAGCGTGAAGGTGAACGTCCGCGCGTCCTTGCTGATCTTCCAGGACTCGGCCAGCCAGGGCTCGAACGCGCCGGTGTCGGGGTTCTGCTCGACCAGCGAGTCGTACATCTGGCGCAGCACGTACATGGCCTCGTTGCCGGAGGTCTTGCCGCGCGGGTTGAGCGTGATCGGGTCCGTGGTGAGGGCCAGGCGGAGCCTGCCGCCCGGCTTGGGGGTCCCGCCGTCGCCGGAGCCGCCCTCCTCCGCGCCGCCGCCTCCGCATGCGGTGAGCAGGAGCGCCAGCGCCACCGGAACGGCGGCGAGCGCGCCCCGGGGCCCGCGTCTGGTGTGCATGTCCCGACTCCTTTAGTTCCTCGGCCGGCCTGGGATGGCGGCCAGCAGTTCCTGCGTGTAGGGGTCGCGCGGGTCGTCCAGGACGCGGCCGGCCGGGCCGGACTCCACCAGCCGGCCGCGCCGCATGACGCCCACCCGGTGGGCGACGAGCGAGACCACCGCGAGATCGTGCGAGATGAACAGGTAGGTCAGGCCGAGCTCGTCCTGCAGCGTCCGCAGCAGGTCGAGGATCTGGGCCTGGACGGAGACGTCCAGCGCCGACACCGGCTCGTCGCAGACGATCAGCTCCGGTTCCAGCGCCAGCGCCCGCGCGATCGCGACCCGCTGCCGCTGGCCGCCCGACAGCTCGGCGGGCCTGCGGTCGAACGCGCCGGCGGGGAGGGCCACCGCGTCGAGCAATTCGGCGGCGCGGGCGCGCCGCTCGCGGCGGGTGCCCACCCCGAACGCCTCCAGCGGGTCGGTGATGATCCCGCCGACGGTCAGCCGGGGGTTCAGCGAGACGTAGGGGTTCTGGTAGACGACCTGCATCCGGCGGCGCAGCGCGCGCAGCCGGCGGCCGCGCGCGGCGGTGACGTCCTCGCCGCCCAGGACGATCCGTCCCGCGGTGGGGTCGGCGAGCCGCAGCACCATCCGCGCCGTCGTGGTCTTGCCCGATCCGGACTCGCCGACCAGCGCGAACGTGCGGCCGCGCGGGATCGCGAAGCCGACCCCGTCGACCGCGGTGATCTCGCCGCCGCCGGCGGCCCGCGGCGCCCGGAACCGCTTGACGAGGCCCTCGACGACGACGTGGTCGTCGCGAGCGGCCTCAACGGGCCCGCCCGGTCCGGCGGGCTCGGCGGGCTCCGGCTCGGTGACGCGGGCCGGCCGGACGCGCAGGCTGGGCGCCGCGGCGATGAGCCGCCGCGTGTAGTCGTGCCGCGGGTCGCTCAGCACGTCGCGCGCCGCGCCCTCCTCCACGGCCCGGCCGCCGGACATCACCACCACGCGCTGGGCCCGCTCGGCGGCGACGCCCAGATCGTGGGTGATCAGCAGGACGCCGCTGCCGGACGCCTCCGACAGCTCGGCGATGTGGTCGAGGATCCTGCGCTGCACGGTCACGTCCAGCGCGCTGGTGGGCTCGTCGGCGACGATGAGGCGCGGCTCGGCGACGACGGCGATCGCGATCAGGACCCGCTGCCGCATGCCGCCGGACAGCTCGTGCGGATATTGCATGGCCCGCACCTCGGGATCGGGCAGTCCCGCGTCGGCCAGTGCCGCCACGGCCTTCTCCCGCGCCTCCCGCCGCCCTGCCAGTCCGTGCACGATCAGCACTTCGGCGACCTGGTCGCCGATCCGCTTGACCGGGTTCAGCGAGGTCGACGGGTCCTGCGGGACGAGCCCGATTTCCCGTCCGCGCAGGGCGCGGGAGCGCCGCGCGGAGAGCCCGAGCAGGTCCTCGCCCGCGTACCGGACGTGCCCGCCCGCGATCCGGGACGCCGCGGGCAGCAACCCGACGACGGCGTGCGCGGTCGTCGTCTTGCCCGATCCGGACTCGCCGACGACGGCGACGGTCTCACCGGGCGCCACGCTCAGCGACACGTCCCGGACGGCGTGCACGATCGAGCCGCCGGCCAGGCGGTAGTCGACCGACAGGTTCTCGATCTCCAGCAGGGCGCCGCTCATCGGCCCTCTCCCCCCAGGGCGCGGGCCACGCGGTTGGCGGCCAGGACGGTCAGCACGACGACGACGCCGGGCAGGGTCGTCAGCCACCACGCGGTCGCCAGCGAGTCGCGGCCGGAGGAGATCAGCGAGCCCCATTCGGGATCGGGCGGCCGGACCCCGTAGCCGAGGAAGCTCAGCGACGACACCGCCAGGATCGACACCCCGAACTGGAGCGCGCCCAGCGCCAGCACCGGCCCGATCGAGTTGGGCAGGACGTGCCGCAGCAGCACCCGGCGCAGGGTGTTCCCGGAGGCCCGCGCGGCCTCGACGAACACGCTCTCCCGGACCCTCAGCACCTCGGCGCGCATCACCCGCGCGCAGTTGGCGATGCCGGCGAAGCCGACGGCGAGGGCGACCTGGGCGGTCCCCGAGCCCAGCAGCGCGATCAGGGCCAGGGAGGCCAGCATGTTCGGGATCGACAGGATGACGTCGACGGCCCGCATGATGATCGTGTCGGGCAGCCGGCGGAAGAACCCGGCGACCAGCCCGAGCAGCGCCCCGGCCACCAGGCCGAGCAGGGTGGCCAGGAACGCGGCCCGCAGCGAGGGGTCGGCGCCGTGCACGACCCGCGAGAGCAGGTCGCGGCCGAGCTGGTCGGTGCCGAACAGGTGGTCGGCCGACGGCACCGACAGCTTGGCGGCCGGTTCGGTGGCCAGCGGGTCCGCCGAGGTCAGCGCGGCCGGGACCAGCACGGCCAGCAGCACCAGCGCCAGCCAGGCCAGCGACAGCGCCAGCGCCGGCCCGGGCCGCCGCGGGGCCCGCCACCGAAGGCGGTGCCGGCCGCGCCGCGCGGGCGCGCCGACCGGCTCGGGCGGCGCGGCGGGCGTGGCGATCCGGTCGCCGGCCTCGCGCAGTTCCAGCTCGCTCATCGCGCCGCCACCTCCACCCGCGCCGCGATCTTGGGACGGGCCGGCCGCCCGACCTGGCCGACCCTCGGGTCCAGCACCGGGTAGACGAGGTCGACGGCCAGGTTCACCAGCACGAAGATCAGGGCGCCGAGGATCACCAGCCCCTGGACGACGGGCAGGTCCTGGTTGGTGACCGCGTCCACCGTCACCCGGCCGAGCCCCTGCCGGGAGAAGACGGTCTCGACGATGACGGCTCCGGCGAGCAGGTTGCCGACCAGCAGGCCGAGCATCGTCACCGTGGGCAGCGCGGCGTTGCGCAGCGCGTGCCGGAAATGGATGCGGGCCCTGCTCGCGCCCTTCGCGTGGGCCGTGGCGACGTACCCCTCCCGCAGGGTGGTCTCCAGGCTCCTGGCCAGCAGCTGAGCCAGCAGCGCCCCCGTCGGTACGGCCATCGTCACCGCGGGCAGCACCAGGCTCTCCCAGCCCTTGTTCCCGATGGGCGGCAGCAGGGGCCAGTGGAAGGCGAACAGCTGCAGGAGCAGCAGCCCGACCCAGAACGGCGGCAGCGCCACCCCGACCGGCGGCAGCGTCAGCAGCAGCCCTTTGAGCCGGCGTCCCCGCACGTAGGTGGCCAGCACCGCGATGGCGCCGCCGACGAGGACCGAGGCGGCCAGGCTGACGGCCGCGAGCTGCAGCGTCGCGGGCAGCTGGCCCCCGAGCAGGCTCCCGACCGACTGGCGGCTCTGCATCGAGCGTCCGAGGTCGCCCTGCAGGACGTCGCCGAGCTTGGCGGCGTACTGGACGAGCAGCGGCCGGTCGAAGCCGAACTGGCGCCGGACGGCCTCCAGCTGCTCGGGCGTCAGGTTGGTGTTGGGCCCCGCGACGACCTTGGCGGGGTCGGAGGGCAGCGCGTACAGCACGAAGAACGACAGGGTGAACGCCGCCCACAGGACGAACGCTCCCTGCAAGACGCGGCCGCAGATGTAGCGAAGCATCGGCTGCCTCCCTCCCGGGGCCGGCGGCCCGGCCCGATGGTCGACGACGTCGCGCAGCGCCGATCGGATCAGCGCTGGATCGACTTGATCTCCAGGAACTCCTCGAACCCGTACCGGCCGTACTCCCTGCCGATGCCGGACTCCTTGTAGCCGCCGAGCGGCGCGCGGGGGTTGAACGGGGCGCCGTTGACGTCGACCTGCCCGGTGCGCAGGCGGCGGGCGACGCGCTCGGCGCGGCCGGGGTCGGCCGAGGACACCGCGCCCGAGAGCCCGTACCGGACCCCGTTGGCGATCTCGACGGCCTCGTCCTCGGTGCGGTAGGCCAGGATGGACAGCACCGGGCCGAAGATCTCCTCCTGGGCGATCCGCATCCCGGGCCGCACGCCGGAGAACACGGTGGGCCGCACGTAGAAGCCGCGGTCGAGGCCGCCGGGCGCGCCGGGGCCGCCGGTGAGGAGCCGCGCCCCCTCGCCGGCGCCGGTGCGGATCCAGCCCTGGACGCGCTCCCGCTGCGCGGCCGAGGCCAGCGGCCCGAGGTCGGTCCGCTCGTCGAACGGGTCGCCGACGACCAGGTCTCGCACGACCTCTGTCACCCGCTCCTCGATCTCGGCGAGGCGGGCCGCGGGGACGAGCAGGCGGGTGAGCGCCACGCAGGTCTGGCCGGAGTTGCCGTAGGCGCGGCGCACCGCGTTCAGCACGGCCGCGTCGAGGGCGTCGCCGTCCAGGTCGTCGAGCAGGATGTTGGCGGACTTGCCGCCGAGCTCCAGCGCGATCCGCTTCACCGTCCCGGCGCCGAGGGCCGCGACGCGGCGCCCGGCGGCCGTGGAGCCGGTGAAGGAGACCATGTCGATGTCGGGACTGGCGGCCAGCGCCTCGCCCGCCTCGGGCCCGGTCCCGGTGACGAGGTTGAACACGCCCGGCGGGAGCCCGGCGCGGTCGAGCGCCTCGGCGAGGACGAAGGCGTCCAGCGGCGCGACCTCGCTCGGTTTCAGCACGACGGTGCAGCCCGCCGCCAGCGCGAACGCGACCTTGGCGATGCTCTGGTGGAGCGGGAAGTTCCACGGCGTGACGCAGGCGACGGCCCCGGCCGGCTCGCGGACGACCAGCGAGTGGCCGATCTCCTCGTCGGCGACCCCGGCCCGGGCCAGCCGCGCCGCCTCGCGCAGGTTGCCGATCGGCAGCTCGACCTGGACGGCCCGCGAGTGCGCCAGCGGCATCCCGGTCTCGCGGGTGATGAGCTCGGCCAGTTCGGCGGCGCGCCCGGTGAGGTGCTCGGCCGCGGCCTCCAGGGACCGGGCGCGTTCCTCCCCGGTGGTGGCGGCCCAGCCGGTGAAGGCGTCGCGGGCCGCGCGTGCGGCGCGCTCGGCGTCGGCGGCGGTGGCGGCGGGCGCGGCGCCGATGGCCCGCTCGTCGGTGGAGTCGATCACCTCGATCGTCTCGGCGGTGCCCGGCCCGGTCCAGGCGCCGTCGATGAACAGGCGGTCGTGCCGGAGGGTGGCGGTCATCTCACTCGCCCTCTTCGGCGGGCTCGCCGAGCGAACGCACGTGCGGCAGCACCTCGGCGGCGAACAGCTCCAGCGCCTCGGCGGCCCGGTCGGGCGGCGCGCCCAGCAGGATCGGCTGGTGGATGTGCCGGGTGAAGGAGCCCTCGGCGTGGGCGCGGCGGATCTCCGCGACGATGTTCTCCGGGGTGTCGACGAGCAGCAGCCGGTCGGCGAGCTGCTCCCCGGTGAAGCCGCCGGGGAACTGCTGCCCGGCCTCGTCGTACCAGGCCTGCGCGGTGGCCATCATGGCCCGTGCCAGCGGGCGCAGCCACACCCGGTCGCGTTCGGGGTCGCGGGTGGCGAACAGCCACGGCTTGCTGGACGCGGCGATCGGGGGCCGGTCCACCGGCTTGCCCAGCTCGTCCAGGGCGGCCAGGTAGGTCTTGCGGGCGTGCCACTGCGGGGCGCCGCTGGCCAGCCAGCCGTCGCCGATCCGCGCGACCCGGCGCAGCGACCGCTCGGCCTCGGCCGCCGCGATCCACACCGGGATCGCGGCGCGGTCGGGCCGCGGGCGGCAGCGCACGTCCTCGAAGGCGAAGTAGCGGCCGGAGAAGGAGAACGACTCCTCGGTCCAGCACCGGCGCAGGATCTCGACGGTCTCCTCCAGCCGCCCGGCGCGCTGCCGGTGCGGCACGCCGAGGGTGTCGAACTCGCGGGCCCGGTAGCCGAGGGCGGCGCCCAGCAGCAGCCGTCCGCCGGAGATCGCGTCCACGACCGCGCAGTCCTCGGCGAGCCGGATCGGGTGGTGCAGGGCGGGGATGGCCGCGTTCGTCCCGATCTCGACCCGCGAGGTGACGGCCGCGATCGCCGCCGCGGCGGCCAGCGGGGAGGGCAGCCATCCGTCCTCGACGAAGTGGTGCTCGCCGACCCACACGTCGTCGAACCCGAGCTGCTCGGCGAACCGGATCTGCTCCAGTTCCTGCGCGTACACCCGCGCCATGGACCGCTCGTCGCCGGCCGGCCTCCTGAAGAGGTACTGCACGCCGAATCTCATCGCCCGTCCTCCGTGGGTCGAAGCTGGGGGCCAGGACGGCGCCCGGCCCAGGGAAGCGCCTGTTCGAGCTGCGCGGCCAGGCGCACGAGGAGGTCCTCGCGCCCGTAGGCCGCGACGAACTGCACGCCGACCGGCAGCCCGCCGGGCGTCTCGTACAGCGGGAGGGACAGCGCGGGCTGCCCCGTCGCGTTGAACTGCGCGGTGTACTGGTGGACCTCCCGCACCCGCAGCCGCCCCTCGGCGGGGTCGGCGAACCAGCCGAGCGGCGGCGGGGTGCCGTTGAGGACGGGGGTGACGAGCACGTCGAACCCGCCCGGGGCCCACCAGCCGGCCATCCGCCGTTGGAAGGCGTGCATCCACTCCACCGTCTCCACGTACTGCACGGCCGACATGTCGCGGCCGAGCGGGACGAGCGCGTTGTTGGGCACCTCCAGCTCGTCGTCGGCGATCGGACGGCCCAGGCGCCTGCCCCACCCGGCCATCTCGGCGGCCAGCGACGCCGCGGTGAGGCTGAAGAACCGCACGGAGAAGTCCGGGGCGTCCAGCGCGGGCGGGTGGTCGTAGGAGACCCGGTGGCCCAGCTTTTCGAGGAGGACCCCGGTGTCCTTGACCGCCTGCGCGGTCACCGGGTCGGCCGGGACGCCGTCGACCGGCGGGTGGTCGAGCAGGCCGACGCGCAGCGGGCCGGGGTCGGCGACCACCTCCCGGACCAGCGGACGGGCGAGGGCCGGCGCTGCGAACGGGTCGCCCGGCTCGGGGCCCGACAGCACGTCCAGCACCGCCGCCGTGTCCCGGACCGACCGGGTGAGCACCCCGTCGGCGGTCGCGCCGATGCCCCAGGCGGCGCCCGCGGGCGCCTGGCTGATCCGGGCGCGGGTCGGCTTCAGGCCGACGAGCCCGCACATGCTCGCGGGCATGCGCAGCGAGCCGCCGCCGTCGTTGGCGTGCGCGACCGGTACCAGCCCCGCGGCCACCGCCGCGGCCGACCCGCCGGACGATCCGCCGGGCGAGCGCCGCGGGTCCCACGGGTTGCGGGTCGGCCCGTAGGCCAGCGGTTCGGTCGAGGCCCCGGAGCCGAACTCCGGGACGTTGGTCCGGCCGATCAGCACGAACCCCGCCGCGCGCAGCCGCCGCACGACCGCTCCGTCGTGGCCGGCGCGCCACCCGGCCTCCTTCAGGAACCGGGCGCCGTTGTGGGCGGGGTCCCCGGCCGAGGGCGTGTAGAGGTCCTTCACCACGATCGGGACGCCGCGGAACGCTCCGTCCGGCAGCGGCCCGGACGCCTCCTCGATCGCCCGGTCGAACCGCTCGTGGATCACGGCGTTGAGGTCGGCGTGCGTCGCGCGCACCCGCTCGACGGCGGCCTCGACCAGCTCGCGCGGGCTCACCCGGCCGTCGCGGACCAGCTCGGCCTGGGCGGTGGCGTCGAGCCAGGGATCGGTTCCGGTCGCGGTCATGGGGCCACCGCCTCGGCCGCGAGCCCGGCCCGCACGGCCGGGACGACCTCGGTCGCGAACAGCTCCACCGACTCGGTGCAGCGCTCGACGGGCACACCGAGGATGTTGGGCGTGTGGATGTGGTGGGTGTAGGCGCCCTGCCGGTACGACTCCAGGATCGCCGCGGTGACGTTCTCCGGCGTGTCCACCAGGAACAGCAGGTCGGTGAGCTGCTCGACGCTCAGGCCCCCGGGCAGCGCCTGGCCCGCCTCGGCGTACCAGCGCTCGGCCGTCCGGGTCTGCTCCACGGCGGCGGAGCGCAGCGCGTGCCGGTCGCGTTCGGGGTCGCGCGTCACGAAGATGTAGGGCCTGCTGGACGCGGCGATCGGCGGGTTCGGCCCGTCCTTGCCCAGCTCGGCGAGGATCTCCAGGTAGCGGGCGCGGGCCTCCGGGCGGGGCGCGCCGCCGCTGAGCCAACCGTCGCCCAGGACGGCGGCCCGGCGCAGCGCGGCCGGCGCCTCGGCCGCGCCGACCCAGATCGGGATCGGCCGCTGTGCCGGCACGGGACGGCAGGCGACGTCGGCGAAGGCGTAGTGGCGCCCGGCGTGGGTGAAGCGGTCCTCGGTCCAGCAGCGGCGCAGGATGCCGACGGCCTCCTCCAGGCGCCCCGCGCGTTCCCGGTGGGGGATTCCGAGCACCTCGAACTCGCGGGCCCGGTAGCCGAGCGCGACGCCCAGCAGCAGCCGGCCGCCGGAGATGTCGTCGACGACGGCCGCGTCCTCGGCGAGCCGGATCGGGTGGTGCAGGGCGGGCAGCAGCGCGTTGGTCCCGATGCCGATCCGCCCGGTGGCCGCCGCGATCGCCGCGGCGGCGGTGAGGGGCGAGGGCAGCCAGCCGTCGTCGACGAAGTGGTGCTCGCCCACCCAGACGTCGTCGAGGCCGAGCGATTCGGCGAGCCGGATCTGCTCCAGCTTCGCCCCGTACACGGCGGACGCGGAGGTGCCCGGCGGGTGCCGGAAGAGGTAGGACAGCCCGAAGCGCAGGGTCATGACGACGGCTCGCTTCCCACGATCGACACGAAGCTGACGCACGCGCCGGGCTGGCCCCCGAGGTTGTGGGTGAGGCCGAGCGTGCGGCCCTCGGCGACGGTCGGGACCTGCCGGTCGGCCGGCGCCCGGCCGCCCAGCTGCAGCCAGCACTCGAACAGCATCCGCAGCCCGCTGGCGCCGAGCGGGTGGCCGAAGCTCTTCAGACCGCCGTCGGGGTTGACGGGCAGCTCGCCCGTGCGGTCGAACCGGCCGGCGAGCACGTCCTTCCATCCCTGGCCGCGGGGCGAGAACCCGAAGTCCTCCATGAGCACCAGCTCGGTCGGCGTGAAGCAGTCGTGCACCTCCGCCAGCGCCAGCTCGGCCGCCGGGTCCTCGATCCCGGCCTGCGCGTAGGCGTCGGCGGCGGACCGGACGGCCTCGTCGAAGGTCGTGTAGTCGTAGGTGTCGTCCATGGGCCCGGTGGAGGGCCCGGCGACGAACGACAGCGCCTTCACGAACAGCGGCCGGTCGGTGTAGCGGTAGGCGTCCTCCGCCCGGACGATGATCGCCGCCGCGGCGCCGTCGCTGACGCCCGAGCAGTCGTAGACGCCGAGCGCGCCGGACACGCGGGGGCTCTTCTTGATGACCTCGACCGGCACCTCCTTGCGGAACTGCGCGCGCGGGTTGAGGGCCCCGTTGGCGTGGTTCTTCCAGGCGATCCGCGCCAGGACGTCGCGCATCGGCCCGTCGTCCACGCCGTACCGGTTCTGGTAGGCGGGCACCAGCAGGCTGAACATCGAGGGCGCGGTGAGCGCGATCTCGGTGCCGTCGTTCGGCGGCTTCGGGCTGACCAGCCCGGAGTAGCCGGAGTCCTTGAGCTTCTCCGCGCCGATCGCCATCGCCACGTCGTAGGCGCCGGAGGCGACGGCGTAGCAGGCGTTGCGGAACGCCTCGCTGCCGGTGGCGCACAGGTTCTCCAGCCGGGAGACCGGCCGGTAGTCGAGTTTGAGGGCGCGCGACAGCGTCATCGACCGGCCCGAGCCGACGGTGCCCAGCCAGTACGCGTCGGGTTCGTCCGGCGTCATCCCGGCCGACTCCAGCGCCTCCCGCGCGGCGTCGATCAGCAGGTCGTCCACGCCGCGGTCCCAGTGCTCGCCGAACCGGGTGCAGCCCATCCCGACGATCGCCACCCGGTCCCGGATGCCCCGTGAGGCCATCTCAGTGCTCCTCTCCGCGAACGGGTCGCGCCTTCCAGAAGTAGTCGTGGACGCCGTCGGCGGTCGTGTGCAGCCGGCGGAAGGTCAGCTCCACCCGGTCGCCGACCCGCACCCGTTCCGCGTCGGCGTCGGTCAGCTCGCACTGCAGGCGGCCGCCGCCGTCGAGGTCGACGACCGCGACCACCACCGGCGGCGCGACCGAGTACGCCAGGTGGTCGACGGTGAAGGTGGTGATCGTCCCGGGGCGGCCGGCGAGCGGCTCGGGCGCCATCCGGTCGGCGGCGCGGCAGCGGCGGCAGACGCGCTGCGGCGGCAGGTGCCGGGCGCCGCAGTCCTCGCACCGGCCCGCGGTGAAGGCGAACTTCCAGTCCGCGGCGCGGTGGGACGGCGGCGCCGCCGGGCGGTCGGGGTCGGGGCGGCGGGGCGGCTCGCGGCGCAGCAGCCCCCGCCAGACGAGCATGTCCTGGTGCGCGACCGGGCGGCCGGGCAGCGCGCCGGCGACCGCCGGCCCCGGGGCCGAGCCCGCGAGCTCCCCGGCGCGCAGCACCACGCAGTCGGCGCCGTCGGCCAGGACGAGCAGCACGATCGCGTCGCCGGGCGCGGCCCGTTCGACCGCGTCGGCCAGCATGAGGTAGGGGTGCGCGGCCCCGGTGACGCCGACCGCGCCGGACCGGTCGTCGGCGACCGCCTCCGGACGGACGCCCGCGGCCCTGCGGGCGGCGGCGACGGCGCGGCCGTGCGGCCCGGTCACCAGCAGGTGGCCGACGTCGCCGCCGTCCAGCCCGGCCGCCTTGAGCCCCTGCTCCAGGGCCCGCGCGGCCAGCGGCGCGTACACGGCGGCGCCGAAGCGCTCCTCCCACACGTGCGGGGCCGCCTCGCCGGGCGTCCGCCAGCGGTCCAGGAACTCCGCGCTCACGGCGGCGGTCGCGACGACCTCGGCCAGGCACGGCCCGTCGGGCGCGAAGACCAGCGCGGCCGCGGCGTCGCCGCCGTCGCGCTCCTCGGCCGACCCGGGCAGCCCGGTGCGGATGTCGGAGGCGACGGCCAGGGTGGTGCGCCCGACGGCCGCCGCGTCGGCGGCGGCCCGGAACGCGCCGATCCCCGACCGGACCGAGCCGGTGAAGTCGTAGGCGGCGGCGTCGCCGTCCAGGCCGAGCGCGGCCAGGACGGCCGTGGCGTTGGTCCGGTCGGCGTAGGCGGGCGCGCTCGTGGAGAACAGCACGGTGCCGGGGAGGTGCCCGCCCGCACCGGCCAGCGCCGTCCGGGCGGCGGCGACGGCCATCGAGGTGGTGTCCTCGTCGTGGGAGGCCACCGCCCGGGTGCCGCGTCCCGCACCGATCGACGCCCGCTCGAGCCGGTGCAGGGGCAGGTGGACGCCGCGCGCGACGATCCGGGTCATGGCCTCCCCCACAGGTACTCGGCGACCGCGGTCACCGCGACGTCGCCGGTCTGCCGGACGCAGCGCAGCTCGGCGACCACGCGCACGGCGCCGTCCACCGGCGTCGCGGAGGTGACCGTGCCGGTGCAGGCCAGCACGTCGCCCGGCCAGACCCGGTCGGAGAACCGCAGCCGGAACCGGTGCAGGAAGGCGGTGCCGAGCCAGTCGGTGACGTAGGTGCCGAGCAGGCCGCCCTGGTACATCCCGATCGAGAGCACGGCGGGCAGCCCGGCCTCGCGGGCCCTGGCCTCGTCGTGGTGCAGCGGGTTGAAGTCGCCGGACGCGCCCGCGTACCGGACGATGTCGGTGCGGGTGACCGGGCCGAACACGCGCTCGGGACCGGCCGCGCCGGCCTCCGGCGCTCCGGTGGCGAGGCTCACGGCCGCTCCCCCGGGCCCGTCTCGACCAGCGTGCTGCGCTGCTCGGCGACCAGCCGTCCCGCCGCGTCGCGGAACTCCCGGACCACGACGGCGAGCCGCATCCGGTCCCCGTTCCGGCGGGTCTTCTCGGCGCGGCCGGTCACCTGGACGGTGACGCCCAGCCGGTCCCCGGCCCGCGGCGGGGCGGCGTGGAAGACGAACTCCTCCTCGCCGTGCAGCGTCCGGGCCGGGTCGAAGCCGAGGTCCCGGGCGATGTCGAGCGGCTCGTCGGCCCAGATCCGGCTCGCCGCGTTCAGGAACGTGGGCGGGGCGAGCGCGGCCGGGCCCGTGAAGTCCGGGTGGGACGACCGCGTCGCGAGCGCGAACTCGCGGATCTTCCCCCGCTCGATCAGGACGTCGAACATCTGTACCACCCCTTCGTCTGCCCCGATTCGACCCCCTGCGTCCGGACCCCCGCTAGTAAGGAAGACCCTTGGCTTTTCCGGCGGCCGGCGGCCTTTCCGCTGACCGGAGCGTTGCGGCGCGGCGAAGAGTTAGGCTACGTTCACGTTTCCCGGGAGCAAGGAGGCCGCGATGTCCGACGCCGGGACGGCCGGGGCCGCCGCCGGGGCGTGGTTCGAGGACGCCGCCGAGGTGCCGGAGAGCGCCGCGCGCAGGCACGGCGTCCGGCGCCGGCTGGTGATGCGGCACGCCGCGCGGCTGTTCATCGAGAAGGGCTACGCGGCCACCACCGTGGACGACATCGGCCGGGCCGCGGGCGTCACGGGCCCGGCGGTCTACCGCCACTTCCCCACCAAGCGGGCGCTGCTGGCCAGCGTCGTCGAGGACGGCTGCGACCAGCTCGCCCGCCGGACCGGCGACGCCGGGACCGACCCGGACCTCGCCCCGGGCGAGGCGCTGGCCGAGCTGGTGGAGGCCTACATCGCCTTCATCGTCGGCCACCGCCACCTGGCGCTGCTGATCGAGGACACGATGCCCGCGCTGGACACCGGCGGGCGCGCCGGGGTGCTGGCGTCGAGCCGGCGGTTCCGGGGACGGATGCTCGCGCTGCTCCGCGAGGCCAGCCCCGACCTGCCCGAGGCCGCCGCGCGGCTCGCGGTGACCTCGGTGGTCGGCATGTGCCGCAACGCGATCCGCGCGCGGACCACGATGTCCGACGAGGCGCTGCGGAGGCGGCTGGCCGGGCAGGCCATGGCGGTCCTCCTGCTCCCGGCGGACGAGAGGAGCACCCTCCGATGACATCGAAGGCACCGAAGACCCCGCCGGCCGCGCCGGACGGCCTGTTCGTCGGCCGGGCGGCCGAGCTGGCGTGGCTGGACGGCCTGCTGGAGGAGGGCGGCCTGTCGTCGGGCGGTGCCGTGGCCCTCGTCGGGGAGGCCGGGATCGGCAAGACCGCCCTGCTGGATCGTTCCAGCTCGCTGGCGTCCCGGCGCGGCCTGCGCGTGCTGCGGGTGCGCTGCGACCCGCTGCTGCGGCCCGTCCCGCTGGGCGCGCTGGTCGCCGGGTTCCGGGAGGCCGGGCGGGCGTTCGCGGCGCCGCCCGGCCGCGAGGTCCCGGCCGCCGCCGACGCGCTGCAGGACCTGGCCGACGGCGCCCCCGCCGTCCTGGTCGTGGACGACCTGCACCAGCTCGACGACGCGAGCGCCGCCGCGATCGGCGAGGCGCTGCGCGGCCCGCACGGGCCGGCGCTCGGCATGCTGGCGGCGACGCGGCCCCGGCCGTACTCCCCCACCGGGATCACCTCCGTGCTCAACCGCCTGTCGGCGGCCGGCCTGCTCACCATCGCGCCCGTCGAGGGGCTCTCGGCCGGTGCCGTGGCCGAGTACCTCACCGCCGCGCTGGGCGGGCCGCCGGAGCCGCTCATCGCGGCCGCCGTCGCCGGCACCGCGGGGAATCCGGCGCTGCTCCGCTGCGTCACCGAGGAGCTGCTGGCCGCGGGCCCCGGCGGCGAGGGGCCGCCGGAGCTGCCGGAGCCTTCGGTCCCCCGGCGCAAGGCGCTGCTGGCCCGGTTCTTCGCTCCGGGCGAGCCCGAACAGCGGTTCGCGCAGGCGTTCGCCGTCCTGGACCCGACCTCGGCCGCGACCGCGCCGCTGACCGCGCGGCTGGCGGGGGTCGCGGACGCCGAGGCCGAGGCCCGCTTCGACGACCTGGTGGACCAGGGGATCCTGGAGGCCGCCGGCGGCGGCCGGTACCGCTTCCGGCACCGGGTGCTGCGGGAGGCGCTGCGCGCCGAGACCGGTCCCGCGATCCGCGAGCGCTGGCACCGCGCGGCGATCGACCTGCTGCGGACGCGTCCGGAGTACCCGGACCAGCGGCACGACGTGGCGCGGCTCTTCCTGGAGATCGCGCGGGTGGGCGACCGCGACGCCGTCGCGGCGCTGCTCGCCGAGGGCGAGCGGGCGGGCGCCGACGACCCGGCCGGCGCGCTGCCCTGGTTCCGCAGGGCGCTCGCGCTCACCCCGCCGGGCGACCCCGAGCACGCCCGGACGGCCGTCCGCACGGCCCGCGCGCTCATCCGGGCGGGCGAGCCCCGTGCCGCGACGGCGATCGGGCTGGACGCGCTCGGCGACCTCGCGCCCGGCACCGAACGCACCAAGCTGGCGGCGTTGTTCGCCAGCGCGCTCATGAAGCAGGGCCTGCTCGCCGAGGCCAAGCGCCTGGTGGCGCGGGAGCAGGCCCTGCTGCACGAGCGCAGCAGCCCGCGGCTGACGTCGCAGGCCGCCTACGTCCACGCGGCGACCGGCGACACCGGCCGTGCCGACACGCTTGCCGAGCAGGCGATCGCGCACCTGCGGCGGCGGACCGGGCCGGACCGGGACGCGGCCGGCGAGCGGATCCACGTCCTGGCCGACCTGGTGCACCTGCGTTGCGTCGAGCCGCGCGGCGACGAGATCGTCACGCTGCTCGCCGAGCTGGAGGCCGCCGCCGCGGACGGCGCCCCGGCGGCGCGGGCGAGCGCGTACGCGGCGCTGGCGTTCGGCTACGCCACGCTCGGCGACACGGGCCGGTGCGCCGCGGCGCTCGACCGGGCACGGGACCTGCCGGCGCTGACGGGCGCGACCGCCCACCGCCCTGACCTGGTGGTCGCGGAGGCCCGCAACGCGGTGCACCTGGGCGACTGGGACAGGGCCGTCACGGTGATCGAGTCCGCCGTGGGGCCGCTCCGCGCCGCCGGCATGAACGCCTACGTGGAGCAGCTCCGGCTCCACCACGCGGCGGTCCTGTCGTCGCGGGGCGCCTGGCCGGCCGCGCGGGAGGTGCTGCGCGCGGCGCAGGACGACGGCGCGCCCGCCGGGCTGCTGGACGCCGAGCTGGCGCACATCGAGATGCTGAGCGGCGACGCGGACGTGGCCCGGTCCCGGCTGCGCCGCCGGCTGGCCGCCGGAGGGCTGCACGGGACCGTCCTGCTGCGCGTCCTGTGCCGGCTCGCCGAGGCCGAGGCGCTGCACGGCGAGCCCGGCGGGGTGGTCGCGGCGCTGGACGAGATCGACCGGCTGGGCCTGTCCACCCTGGACCACCACACCCGCGCCGTCATGCTCCTGGAGCGCGGCCACGCCACCGGTGACACGGCGCCGCTGCGCTCCGGGCTGGAACTGGCCGACGCGCACCGGCTCGCGCCGCTGCAGGCCAGGGCCCGGCTGTACCTGGGTCTGGCCGGGGTGGACCCCGCCGAGAACCTGCGGGAGGCGGCGATCGAGTTCCACCGTCTCGGCGCCCTGCCGTGGCGCCGCCGCGCGGCCGCGGCGCTGCGCATGCGCGGCCTGCGGGTGCCCAAGCCGCGGAAGAAGACGGGCGGGCTCACCGCCACCGAGCGGCAGGTCGCCGAACTCGTGCGGCTGGGCAAGCCGAACCGGCAGATCGCGACCGCGATGGGGCTGAGCGTCAAGACCGTCGAGGCCTACCTGACCCGCCTCTACAGCAGGACCGGCTGCGGCAGCCGGGTCGAGCTGGCGAGGATGCTCGACGCCGAGCCCACGGGCCGCACCGGCGCCGCGTGACCGCTACCGGGTAGGGCTTTCCCCACTGTCAGCGGGCGGCCGGCTCCGACCATGCTCGACGGCATGGGAACACTTGATGGTCTGGTCGCCGTCGTCACCGGCGGGGGCAGGGGGCTCGGCCGCGCGCACGCGCTGCTGCTGGCGCGCGAGGGCGCGAAGGTCGTCGTCAACGACGCCGGCACCGCGAACGACGGCGGCGGCGCGGACGGGGGCCCGGCCAAGGCGGTCGTCGCCGAGATCGAGGCGGCCGGGGGCACCGCGGTCGCCGACACCTCCGACGTCTCCGACTGGTCGGCGGCGGGCGGCCTCGTCGCGGCGGCGGTCGACGCCTTCGGCGGCCTGGACATCGTGGTGAACAACGCGGGGATCCTGCGCGACGCGTTCCTCGCGAACCTCACCGAGGAGCAGTGGGACGCCGTCCTGTCGGTCAACCTCAAGGGCCACGCCGGGGTGCTGCACCACGCCGCCGCCTACTGGAAGGCCCTGCACAAGGCGGGGCACCGGGTCCGCGCGTCGGTGATCAACACCACGTCCGCGTCCGGCGTCACCAAGACCCTGCCCGGCCAGGCCAACTACGCCGCCGCCAAGGCCGGGATCGTCGCGCTCACGCTGGTGGCCGCCGCGGAGCTGGAGCGCTACGGCGTCCGCGCCAACGCGATCGCGCCCGCCGCGCGGACCCGCCTGACGCTCGCCACGCCCGCGATCGCGGACACGGTCGCCGGACCGGAGGACGGCTCGCTGGACCCCTTCGCGCCCGAGAACCTCGCCCCGCTGGTCGCCTACCTCGCGAGCCCGTCCTGCGAGCTCACCGGACAGGTGTTCACGCTGCGCGGCGACCGCATCTCACCCCTCGGGGGATGGCGGCCCGAGCGGACGTTCGAGACCGCCGAACCCTGGTCCGCCGACACGCTCGCCGCCCTCCTTCCCGGTCGGTGACGGGGCCGGCGATGCGGGTACTGCGGGACGGGCCGGCCGCCGCGACCGAGGCCGACTACCGGGAGCGGGTGCGCGACCTGTGCGCGCGGTGGCGCGAGGAGGGCCGCTACCGGCCGCGCAGCGACGCCTGGCTGCGCTCGTTCGACCCCGGGTTCAGCCGCGAGCTGGGCGCGCTCGGGCTGATCGGCGTGAGCTGGCCGCGCGCCTACGGCGGGGGCGGGGCGACCTACCGGGTCCGGCTCGCGGTGACCGAGGAACTGCTGCGCGCGGGCGCGCCGGTCGCGGCGCACTGGACGGCCGACCGCCAGGTCGGGCCGGTCGTGCTGCGGTACGGGAGCGACCGGCTGCGCGCCGAGCTGCTGCCGCGCATCACCGCCGGCGAGGTGGTGTGCGCGATCGGGATGAGCGAGCCGGACGCCGGGTCCGACCTGGCGTCGGTGCGGACGTCCGCGCGCCCCGCCGAGGGCGGCTGGCTGCTGAACGGCCGCAAGACGTGGACGAGCCACGCCCACCACGCGACCCATCTGTACGTCCTCGCCCGCACGTCGCGGGGCGAACGACGGCACCAGGGGCTCAGCGAGTTCGTCGTGGACACCGCCACCCCCGGCATCGAGGTCACCCCGATCGTGGACATGACCGGCGAGCACCACTTCAACGAGGTGGCGCTCACCGACGTGTTCGTCCCGGCGCACGGGCTGCTCGGCGAGCCCGGGAACGGCTGGCGGCAGGTGACCGAGCAGCTCTCCCTCGAACGCGGCGGCCCGGAACGGGTGCTGTCGACCTACCCGCTGGTCGTGGAGATCCTCGCGCGGGCCTCCGGCGGCCCGGCGGATCCGGCGACGGCGGCGCGGATCGGCGAGCTGACCGCGCGCCTGGCCGCGCTGCGGAGGCTGTGCCGGACGGTGGCCGACGCGCTCGACCGCGGCGAGGTGCCCGTCCAGGAGGCCGCCACGCTGAAGTACCTCGGCAACCGGTTCGAGCAGGACACCGTGGACCTGGCCCGCGACCTGGGCTTCTCCGACGGACCCCTGTACCGGCCGACGCTGCTCGCCGCGCCCGCGTTCGCGCTGCGCGGCGGCGCCGCCGACCTGCTCCTCGACCTGATCTCGCGCCAGGAGGGCTCGCATGACTGAGATCCCGTCCTTCGCCACGCTCCTGCTGGACGTCGAAGGGCCGATCGCGACCGTGACGCTGAACCGTCCGGGGTCGGGCAACACGATGGACCTGACCATGCGGTCCGAGCTGGTCGCCTGCCTGGACTGGATCCGGCGGAACCGGGCGCTGAAGGTCGTCGTCCTGACCGGCGCGGGCGACCACTTCTGCATGGGCGCCGACGCCCGCGACTTCGTCGGGACCGACCACGAGGACCTGCACGACCTCATGCGGTACACCAGCCAGCACTGGTTCGGCACGCTGTGGAACCTGCCCCAGATCACGATCGCGGCGGTCAACGGGGTGGCCGCCGGGGGCGGCGCGAACATGGTGCTGGCCTGCGATCTGTCCGTGGCGTCGGAGCGCGCCCGCTTCGGGGAGACGTTCGTCAGGCTCGGGCTGGTCCCCGACCTGGGCGGGCTGTTCCTGCTCCCGCGCGTCGTCGGGTTCCAGCGGGCCCGGCGGATGTGCCTGACGGGCGAGGTCCTCGGCGCGGACGCCGCCGCCGAGCTCGGCATCTTCGGGAGCGTCGTCCCGCACGGGGAGCTCGCCGCGGAGGCGGCCGCGCTGGCCGCCCGGCTCGCGGAGCGTCCCGCCAGGGCCGTCGCGGTGCTGAAGGCGATCCTCGCGCGGTCGTTCGAGAGCTCGATGGAGAGCACGATGCTCCACGAGCTGCTGGGCCAGTCGTTCATGTTCTCCACGCGGGAGCATCGCGACGCCCTCGCCGCCTTCTTCGACCGCGGCCGGGACCCGCGGTGAGCGACCCGGTGGACGACCCGGCGAACGACACGGCGGACGCTCTCGCGCGCGAGCTGTTCGCGCTGGTGGACGACATCAACCGGCGCTCCCTGGCCGCGCCCGCCCCCGGCGCGGCCGAGACCGGCGCCCAGCTGTCGCTGTGGTCCACGCTCACCGGCCTGGACCTGCACATGATCGGCGTGCCCGAGCGGGACGGCGGCGCCGGCGGCGATCTGGACCAGCTGGCCGTGATCGTGCGGGCGCTGGCGTCGTACGGGCACAGCAGCCCGCTGGTGGAGGCGGCCACCGCCGCGTGGGCGGTCAGCCGGCTGCCCGACCCGCCCGGCGGGATCGGCACGATCGCGCGGCTGCGGCCGGACGGGCGGGCGGAGGCCCCGTGGGGGCGGCTCGCCCGGTGGGCGCTGGTGCTCGGCCCCGAGCCGGCGCCGCGGCTGGTGCGGTTCGCGCCCGGCGCCGTCCTGGCCGAGGCGGAGAACATCGCCGGCGAGCCGGCCGACACGATCGCGGCGGACGCCGCCGAGCCCCTGCCCGGCCTGCCGTCGCGGACCGCGGTGCGCTCGCGCGTGGCGGTGCTGCGGGCCGCCGCGCTGATCGGCGCGTCCCGCGGCGCCTATGACCTGACCCGCGCCCACGTGCGGCGGCGGCACCAGTTCGGCCGTCCGCTGGCCGCGATCCCGGCGGTCCGGACCGCCCTCGGCGTGATCCGGACCGGCCTGATCCAGGCCGAGGCGGCGCAGGACCGGGCGCTGGAGGCCGTCCGGGAGCGCGGCGCGGACGGCGCCCTGCCCGCCGCCGCGGCGGGCCGTGTGGTCGCCGCGCGGACGGCGTCGGAGACCGCCCGGCTGTCCCACCAGCTGCACGGGGCCCTGGGCGTCACCGCCGAGTACGCGTTGCACCGGCTCACCCGGCGGCTGTGGGCCTGGCGGGACGCCGACGGCAGCGAGCGCGAGTGGGCGGCGGAACTGGGCGCGCTGGCCCTGGCCGCTCCGGAGACCGAGTTCTGGGAGTGGCTGACGGCATGACGACCACCGCGACCCCCTTCGACCGGGACGGGCGCCCCGGGCCGCTGCGCGGCCTGCGGGTGCTGGAGATCGCCTCGATCGGCCCGGGGCCGTTCGCCGGGATGCTGCTGGCCGACCTGGGCGCCGACGTCATCCGGGTCGACCGGCCCGGGTCCGACCCGTCCCGTCCCGCACCCGAGGACGACGCCGTCAACCGCGGCCGCCGCTCGATCGTCCTGGACCTGAAGTCGCCGGCGGGCCGCGCGCTCGCCCTCGACCTGGCGGCGCGCGCCGACGTGCTGATCGAGGGCTTCCGGCCCGGCGTCATGGAACGGCTCGGGCTCGGCCCGGACGCCTGCCTGGCGGCCAACCCGGCGCTGGTCTACGGCCGCGTCACCGGCTGGGGCCAGGACGGCCCCCTCGCGAGCACAGCCGGGCACGACATCGGCTACATCGCGGTCACCGGGGCGCTGCACGCGATCGGCCCCGCCGAGGAACCGCCTCCGCCGCCGCTCAACCTCGTCGGCGACAACGCGGGCGGCGGCATGCTGCTCGCCCTCGGCGTCCTCGCCGCCGTCGCGCACGCCCGCGCCACCGGGGCGGGGCAGGTGGTCGACGCGGCGATCGTGGACGGCGCGTCGCTGCTGACCACGCTGTTCCACGGCCGCCTGGCCGCGGGCTGGTGGCGGGACGAGCGCGGCGCCAACCTGATCGACGGCGGCGCCCCCTTCTACGGGACCTACCGCTGCGCCGACGGCCGCCACCTCGCGGTCGGCGCGATCGAGGAGAGGTTCCGGGCCGAGCTGCTCGACAAGCTGGGCGTCGCCGCCGGCGACCCGCTCCGCCGGGACATGGCCGACCCGGCGTCGTGGCCGGGGGCGCGCGAGCGGATCGCCGCGATCATCGCCACCAGGACGCGGGACGAGTGGGCGCGCGTCCTGGACGGCGACGCGTGCGCCGCGCCCGTCCTCTCCCTCACCGAGGCCCCGGACCACCCGCACCTCGCCGCCCGCGGCACCTTCACCGGTGTCGGCGGCGTCCGCCAGCCCGCGCCGGCGCCGCGCTTCTCGGCCACGCCGTCCGGGCCGCCGCGGCCCGCCCCCGCGCCCGGCGCCGCCTCGCGCGCGATCCTCGCGGCCCTCGGCCACGGCGAGGACGCGATCACCGCGCTCGCCGGCGCGGGCGTGACCGCCCTGACCGCCACCGACCGGCCGACCGGCGGATCGGCAGACCGAAGGAGAAGAGAACGATGACGTCCCAGCAGATCCGCGCGCAGGAGGACATCCGCTACCAGGCGATGCTCGACGCCGACATCGCCACCCTCGACCGCCTCTTCGACGAGGCGCTGGTCTACACGCACTCCAGCGGGCTCGTGGACGGCAAGAAGACCTACCTGGAGGGCGTCCGGGACGCGACGTTCGACTACCGGAGCATCGTGCGCTCGGACGAGACGATCCTGGTCCGCGGCGACCACGCGCTGGTGTCCAACCGCTGCCGCATGGACATCTACGTCTCCGGCGTCCGGAAGGCGCTCGACAACCACGTGCTCGCCGTCTGGTCGAAGGCCGGCGACGGCGCCTGGCGGTTCCTGGCCCTGCACTCGACCCCGGTGGGGGATCATGCCCCTCGCCCCTGACCCGCTCGCCGACGGCGGCGTCACCGGCTTCGCGGCCCGGCTGCGCCGCGGCGACATCACCGCGGTGGAGGCGACCCGCGCCTACCTCGACCGCATCGCCGCCCTGGACGGCGCGCTCGGCGCGTACCAGCACGTCGCCGCCGGCCCGGCCGTCGCGGCGGCCCGCGCCGTCGACCAGGCGCTCGCCGCGGGCACGGACCTGGGCCCGCTGATGGGCGTCCCGGTGTCGGTGAAGGACCTGTTCGCAGTCGAGGGCATGCCGACGACGGCGGGCTCCCTCGTCGACGTCGGCGACGCCGTCGGCGCGGAGGGCCCGTTCGTCCGGCGGCTGCGGGCGGCGGGCTGCGTCCTGCTCGGCAAGACCCGGACGGTCGAGTTCGCGCTCGGGATCACCGGGGCGTCGGCGCCGCGCGGCACCCCGGTGAACCCGTGGGACGCGCGGACGCCCCGCCTTCCCGGCGGATCGAGCTCGGGCGCGGGCGTCGCCGTCGCCGCCAGCCTGTGCGGGTTCGCGGTCGGCGCGGACACGGGCGGTTCCGTCCGCGTGCCCGCCGCGCTGTGCGGCGTCGTCGGGCTGAAGACGACGCACGGCCTGTGGCCGGCCGAGGGCGCCTTCCCGCTCGCCCCGCACCTGGACTCGGTCGGGCTGCTGACCGGCACCGCCGAGGACGCCGCGACGGTCTTCACCGCCCTCACCGGCGGCCGGCGGATCCGCGCCGCCGCGCTGGACGGGCTGCGCGCCGGGCGCCTGACCGGCTCCTTCGGCGCCGAGCCTGAACTGGAACGCGCCGTCGACGAAGCCGCGGCCGCGCTCCGGCGGCGGGGCGCGACCGTCACGGACGCGGCGCTGCCCGAGGCGGCCGAGCGGGAGGAGTACTTCACGGCCGTCCTGCCCGCACGCCTGGTGGGCACCCTCGGCGCCGAGCGCTTCCACCGGGAACGGCACCGGATGGACCCGGTGATCGCGGCCCGCGCCGCCACCGGTCTCGACGTCCTCCCGGCCAGGCTGGAGGCGCTGGAGGAGCGGCGCGCCCGCGCCGTCGAGAGCGCGGCGGCCAGGCTCGCCCGCTGGGACGCCTGCCTGAGCCCGACCACGACCGTGACCGCACCCGCCGCGGCGGAGGCCGCCGACCCCGCGGCCGGGCTCGCCCTCGCCCTCGCGATGACCCGCAACACCCAGCCCGTCAACTACCTCGGCCAGTGCGCGGTCAGCCTCCCCTTGCCGCGCGCCGCCGGCGAACTGCCCGCCGGGCTGCAGATCGCGTGCCCGGGCGGCGCCGACGCGCGGCTGCTGGCCGTCGCCCTCGCGGTGGAGCGGGCCCTCGGCCCCGCCCGCCGCCCCGACCTCACCGCATTCCTGAACTGATACCTGAACTGAACGAGAGGCACCGCCCCGATGACGACGATCACCCTCAACGGGAACCCGATCAGTTACCACGAGACCGGCGCCGGCGACGGGCCCGCGGTGGTGCTGCTGCCCGGCTGGAACGAGGACCACCGCATGTACAAGCACGTCGCGCCGATCCTCGCGCGGCGCCACCGCGTCCTCGCCCTCGACTGGCGCGGCCACGGCGAGGACCGCGCCCACGACGGCGACTTCACCATCGACGAGATGGCCGGCGACATCGTCGCCTTCGTGGACGCCCTCGGCCTCGACCAGGTGTACACCGTGTCGTCCTCGCACGGCGGCTGGGCGGCGGTGGAGGCCGCGCAGCGGCTCGGCGCGGACCGCGCCGCCAAGATCGCCCTCGTCAGCTGGAAGCTGGACGACCCCGGAGAGGCGCTCCTGACCTGGTGCGACGACTGGCAGCGGGAGGACGCCTGGGAGGAGGCGCGGGCCGGGTTCTTCGCCTACGCGCTCGGCGACAGCGGCAACGCCGACGTCGCCCACCACGTCCGGGACGAGATGTCCTCGTTCGGCGCCGGCTACTGGAACCGCACCGGACGGGAGATCGGCGCCTCCTACCGGAAGTGGCCGACCGTCGCGGACCGGCTCGCCGCCCTCGGCGAGCCCCGCCCGGTGACGCACATCTACACGCTGCCGCACGAGGCCGGCTACGTCCGGGCCAACCTGGAGTTCGCGGCGGCGCACGACTGGTTCGTCCCGCACCGGCTGCCGGGCGAGACCCACTTCCCGGTGCTGGAGTCCCCCGCCGCGGTCAGCCGGATCCTGCACGAGTTCTTCACCGGCGTCGACCTGTCAGGGGCCCGGTGACGATGCGGATCGCCAACAGGAACGGCCGGCTCGTGATCGTCACCGCGGCGGGCGCGATCGACGTCGCGACCGCGTCGGACGGGCGCTTCTCCCCGGACCCGCAGGCGGTGTACGACCGCTGGGAGGAGTTCGCGCGGTGGGCCGCGGACGGCCCGTCCGGACCGGGCGAGCCGTTCTCGCCCGGCGACCTGGGGGCACCGGTCCCCCGCCCCCGCCAGATCTTCGCGATCGGGACGAACTACGCCGACCACGCGGCCGAGGCGGGCGTGGCCGACCCCGGGTTCCCGCCCACGTTCACCAAGTTCCCCACCTGCCTGACCGGGCCCGACGCCACCGTCGCGCTGCCGGGCGGCACCGTCGACTGGGAGGTCGAGCTGGTCGTGGTCATCGGGCGGCGCGCCCACCGGGTCCCCGAGGACCGCGGCTGGGCCCACGTCGCGGGCGTGACCGTCGGGCAGGACCTGTCCGAGCGGACCGTCCAGATGCGGCCGCCGATGCCGCAGTTCAGCCTCGGCAAGTCGTTCCCCGGCTTCGGGCCGACCGGCCCGTGGGTCGTGACGCCCGACGAGCTGCCCGACCCCGACGACCTGGCGATCGGCTGCCGCCTCAACGGCGAGCAGGTGCAGGAGGCGCGCACGAAGAGCCTCATCTTCGGCGTGCCGGCCCTGGTGCACCGCCTGTCGTCGGTCACCCCGCTGCTGCCCGGCGACCTGGTCTTCACCGGGACGCCGGGCGGCATCGGCGGGGCCCGCAAGCCGCCGCGCTTCCTGGCGCCGGGCGACGAGCTGGTGTCGGCCGTCGAGGGCGTCGGCGAGATCCGCACCCGGTTCGTCCAGGGGGACTGAGGGGATCACCTCATGACCTCGTCCCGGCAGGACGCGTCCCGGCGGGGCGCGACGCTGATCACCGGCTGCGGTTCGGGGATCGGGGCCGCCACCGCGGTCACCCTGGCCGCCGCGGGCCACCGCGTCGTGGCCTCCGTCCACTCCTTCCACCGCATGTCCGAGCTCGCGGAGCGGAGCGCCGAGGCGGGCGTGGAACTCGACGTCCGCGAACTGGACGTCACCGACGCCGCGGCGACGGCAGCCTGCGTGGCGGACGTCGCCGCGGCCTACGGGTCGCTGCGCGCCGTCGTCAGCAACGCGGGCGTCAACCGGTTCGACACCTTCGAGAGGGAGACGCCGGAGGACTACCGGCGGCTTTTCGAGGTGAACGTCTTCGGGCCGGTCGCCCTGATCCGGCAGGCCATGCCGTTCCTGCGGGCGAGCGGCGGGCGGGTCGTGGCCGTCGGCAGCATCGGCGGGGTGGTGGGGCTGCCCTTCCAGCACGCCTACAGCGGCTCGAAGTTCGCCCTCGAAGGCGTGCTGGAGAGCCTGGCCCCGGTGGCCCGGCGCCTCGGGGTGGCGGTGTCGGTGGTCGAACCGGGCCCGACGGCCACCGGCCTGGGCGGGATCGGCGACCGGGAACGGCTCGACGCCGAGTCGGGCCCCTATCGCGAAGCGCTCCGCCAGTACACGGCGAACGCCGCCCGCGTGCTTCCGGGCCTGCCGTCCCGGCAGCCGGCGGACGCGGTCGCGGCGGTGATCAGGGACGTGCTGGCGGCCCGCGATCCGGACTTCCGGTACGCGACGTCCCCGGCCGGGGCCGCCTTCCTCGCCCGCAAGCTGCCCGACGTCTCCGGCCGGGCGACCGCCGACCTGATCGAAAGCTGGCTCGAAGCCCCCGCGGAGCCCCGAGGGACCCAATTCTCAAGAAACGCAAATCCCCCGAACCGACCCGGCTCCGGCCCCATCACATAAGGGCGTAAGGGACACGGTGCCAGGAGCTGAAACGGGAGTCAGCCGCCGTGCCACTTGGGGGAGATATGCGACTCGGAAAAGCGGCCGTCTTCGGTGTCGTCACCGGCACCATGACGATCGGCCTCGCGGCGCCCGCGATGGCCGAGACCGGAGACGTGGTCGTGAAGCCGGGCAAGGCGCGCCCCGGTGACAAGGTCACCGTTTCCAGCACGAAGTGCGACCGCGACGGCACGGCGGGCTCGCTGGCCTTCGAGAACGGGTCGGTCCCGCTGGACGGGGCCGAGGAGGTCGACGGCCGGGCGGGCCTGGCGACCATCAAGAGCGACACGACCCCCGGCACCTACACGGTGCTGGTGAGGTGCGGCAAGTTCCGGGCGGTCGGGCAGTTCGACGTGGTGGAGGGCAAGGCCGGCAGCAAGCCGCACACCGCCCCGAAGGGCGGCGCCAAGACGGGCATCGGCGGGGGCGCCGGGGACTCCGGCACCGTTCTCCTGGCCGGCGGGCTCGTCCTGCTGCTGGGGGCGGGCGGGATCGGCGCCGTGGCCGTGCGCCGCCGCAACGACGCGGCCGCGTGACGACGGGCCGAAAGGTGGCCGCCTCCTGCCGGGGGCGGCCACCCGGCCGTTCAGGGCCTGCGCTTTCCGCGCCACGGTAAAAGACACAGAATTCGCGATCAAGAAAATGCGCGAACGGCTCAGCGAATGGCAGTGAATTCTCGCCGAACGGGTGAAGGGACAATGCCGGGAAGGCTCCTGTGGACGCTGGCGGCGGTCATGCTGGCCGCCGGGCTGGTGGCGGTCGGCCTGGGCCTGCGCGGTCCGGCCGGTCCGCCGCAGCCGCCGGCCTGGGCGGCGACCGCCCGGCCGGTCGCTCACCACGCGCCGGTCATGGCCCGTTCGGTGCCCGTCCGGGTGGACGTGCCGTCGCTCGGGGTCAGGGCGCCGCTGGTCCGGCTGGGCCTCGAGCCCGACGGCTCGGTGCAGGTCCCGGCCGCCGACCGGCCGGGCGAGGCGGGCTGGTACGACGGCGGGCCCACCCCGGGGGAACGCGGCCCGGCCGTGCTCCTGGGACACGTCGACTCCGCGAAGGGGGCCGCGGTCTTCTACGAGCTGGGCCGGCTGAGGCCCGGGCACCGCATCGAGGTGGGCCGCGCGGACGGCAGGGTGGCCGTGTTCACCGTCGAGTCCGTGGAGCGGGTGCCCAAGGACCGGTTCCCGACCCGGCGCATGTACGGTCCGATCGGCCACGCGGGTCTCCGGCTCGTCACCTGCGGCGGCTCGTTCGACAAGGACCGGCGCAGCTATCAGGACAACATCATCGTCTACGCCTCACAGACCGCGGTCCGGTAACGGCGCCGCCGGTCAGGAGGATTTCGGACGGCCGGGGGTGAGCAGCGCGGCGGCCACCACGCCGGCCGCCGCCGCGATCGCCGCCACGGTGAACCCCCTGCCGAAGCCGTCCAGCGTGGTCCCGACCAGGCTCGCCGCCGCGACGCTCGACACGACGGCGGCGCCGAGGGAGGCGCCGAACTCGTGGAAGGTGCTCACGATTCCCGAGGCGATCCCCGCCTCGTGCGGCGCCACCTGGCCGAGCGCGGTCGCCGAGGCGATGACGAACATCGCGCCGGTCCCCGCCGCCGCCACCGCCACGCCGATCACGACGCTGACGGGACGCATCGACACCGCCGGGACGGCCATGCCGACCGCCGCCGCCGTCAATCCGACGACGGCGGGCACGCGCCCGCCCCACCGGCCGATCACGCGCCCGGTCACATTGGCCCCGACCATCGTCGCCAGCGCCACCGGCAGGAACAGCAGCCCCGTCCGCAGCGCGCCATAGCCCTGGGCGTGCTGGAAGTAGAACGTGCCCAGGAAGAACACCGCGATCATCAGCGCGGTCGCCATCAGGATGAGGAACGCGCCGGTCGCCACGGGCCGCCGGACCAGCAGCCGCACGTCCATCAACGGCGACCGGGCCCGCCGCTGCCACAGCACGAACAGCACATAGCCCGCGGCGGCGGCCAGGACGAGCACCCCGGTGAGCACGGTGAGCCATCCCCGCTCACCGGCGGCGATGAGGGCGTAGATCAGCGACGCCGAGGAGGCCGTGACCAGGACCGCGCCCAGGACGTCGAGCCGGGGCCGGTCGGCGGGCGCCTGCGACGCCGGCAGCAGGACGGCGAGGACCGCGGCGATCACCAGCCCGATCGGCACGTTGACATGGAACACCCAGGGCCACCCTGGACCGGCCGTCAGCAGGCCGCCCAGCAGGACGCCGAGCGCCGCGCCACCGCCGCCGAGCGCCGACCACACGCCCAGGGCCTTGTTCCGCTCGTCACCGTCGAACAGCGCCACCACCAGCGACAGCGCCGCGGGGGACAGCAGCGCCGCCCCGGCGCCCTGCGCGATCCGCCCGCCGACCAGCATGGCCGCCGTCCCGGCGAGCCCGGTGACCAGCGACGCGGCGGTGAACAGGAGCAGCCCGGCGAGCACGACCCGCTTGGCGCCCAGCAGGTCCGTGATCCGCCCGCCGAGCAGCATCAGGCCGCCGAAGGTGAGCGTGTACGCGCTGACCGTCCAGGTGAGCGCCTGGCGGCTGAGGTCGAGGTCGGTCTCCATGTGGGGCAGCGCGATCGCCACGACGGTGACGTCGAGGATCAGCATGAGCTGGGCCACCCCGAGAAAGCCGAGGACGCGCCATCGCGCCGGGTGCGGGTCGTCGGGCGCCGCCTGGGGTGCGCCGGTCTCCTGCGATCGGGTCATCGGATCCTCCACGCCATAACTCGTACTCCAATGTACGAGTTGCACTGTAGACGATAACTCGTACATCGCCATACGGGTTATGCTGGGGCCATGGCCGGATCCACCGCCCGTCCCCGCCGCCGCGCCGACGCCGAGCGCAACATCGCCCGCATCGTGTCCGCGGCGCGCGCGCAGCTGCGCTCGAACCCCAACGCGACCACCGACGACATCGCGCAGGCCGCGGGCGTCGGGCGGATGACCCTCTACGGGCACTTCCGCACCCGGGCCGACCTGGTCGAGGCCGCGCTCATGGACGCGCTCCGGGCGGGCGAGGAGACCCTGGCGTCCGTCGACCTGGCGGGAGACGCCCGCGAGGCCCTGACCCGGCTACTGGAGTCGAGCTGGGAACTGGTGGCCGAGTCCGCGGCCCTGCTGACCGCCGCCGAGGGCGTCCTCCCCGCGGGCCGGGTCCGGGAGCTGCACGGCGAACCCGACCGGCGCATGGCCGAGCTCATCCGCCGCGGCCGGGAGCAGGGGGCGTTCCGCCTCGACCTGCCCCCCGCCTGGCTGGTCGGCGTCGTCCACTACATCCTGCACGGCGCGGCGGGCGAGGTGCGGGAGGGACGCCTGGCCGCGCACGACGCCGCCGACGTGGTGATCAAGTCCATCCAGTCGGTCCTGTCCGACCGCTGACCTGATCAGTCGCGGGTCTTGGCGCGCTCGTAGTGGCGGGCCGCCTTGGCGCGGTTGCCGCAGGCGGCCATCGAGCACCAGCGCCGGGTGCCGTTCTTGGTCGCGTCGTGGAAGTACAGCACGCAGTCGGGGTGGGCGCACGCCTTGACGCGACCCGGACTGTCGCCGAGGAGCCGCAGGTAGTCGGCGGCGGCCAGCCAGGCGGGCAGCCACGCGGGGTCGTCGGTCTCCGGACGCCGCTCCGGGCCGTCCACCCCGAGGCGGTAGCGCACGGCGCCGTGCGCCAGGACGCGGTTGAGCGCGTCGGCGGACGGGTCGCCGTCCACGAGCGCCAGCAGGATCCGGCGGGTCTCCAGGAGCGCGTCCAGGGTCGCCCGGTCGGCCTCCGCGCGGTCGCGCAGACCGGCCGAGCGCAGCCAGACGGCCAGGCCGCCGGTCGAGTCGAGCAGGTCGCGGCCGCGGCCGGCCTCGATCCACCGGGTGTTGAGCAGGTCGAGGGACAGCGGTTCGCCGACGAGCGGACGAGGGTCCGGGACTGCCGGTTCCATGCCCCCAGTCTATCCACCTATCGACACTTTGCCGGTTGACGCCTCATCACCTAACTGTCTATCTTCAAATAGCCAGTTAGGCCATCGAGAATGCGAGGTGCGTCATGGGAACGGTCGCCGTCAAGGCGCTGCGGACGGGGCACGTCGGCCTGAACGTGACCGATCTGGACCGGTCACTGCCCTTCTACCTGCGGGTCTTCGGGTTCGAGGTGCAGGCGGAAGGCCAGGAGGAGGGCCGCCGCTGGGCGTTCCTGGGACGGGACGGGCGCCTGGTGCTCACCCTGTGGCAGCAGAGCGACACGCCCTTCCCCACCCGCTCCGCCGGGCTGCACCACCTGTCGTTCCAGGTGGAGTCGGTCGACGAGGTGAGGGCCGCCGAAGCGGTGCTGCGCGAACTGGACGCCGGGTTCGCCTACGACGGCGTCGTCCCGCACGGCGAGGGCGCCGCCTCCGGAGGGATCTTCTTCACCGACCCCGACGGGATCCGCCTGGAGATCTACGCGCCCACCGGCGCCGACACCGCGCCCGCCCCCGGCGGAACCGCCCCGACCTGCGGCTTCTTCTAACACGAAAGGAGGCCGCTGTGGCGGTCGACATCTACCACGAGGGGGAACGGGCCGCCCGGCGGCGCGCGGGGCTGCTCGACCAGGGCGGGTTCTCCGTCCGCGCGGAGATCCCCGAGGTGGCACGCCGGTTCCTGGTCCAGCAGCCGATGGTCGTGCTCGGCGCCGCCGACGCGGACGGAAGGATGTGGGCGACGCTGCTCACCGGGCGGCCCGGCTTCCTGCGCGCCGAGGACGCCCGCACCGTCGCCGTCGACGCGCGGCCCGTCCCGGGCGACCCGCTCCGCGGCCCCCTGACGGCCCCCGTCCCGGTCGGCATGCTCGCCATCGAGCCCGCGCGGCACCGCCGGATGCGGATGAACGGCCGCGCCGTCCCCACCGCGGACGGCCTGCGCGTCACGCTCGACCAGGTGTACTCCAACTGCCCCAAGTACATCCAGAAGCGCGAACCACACCGGGCGCCCGGCACTCCCGGCGAGGCCCGGCACTCCACCGCCCTGACCACCGGGCAGCAGCGGCTGGTGGCCGGCGCCGACACCTTCTTCATCGCCACCGCCGACCGGGACGGGAACGCCGACGCCTCCCACCGCGGCGGCGCCCCCGGATTCGTCCAGGTGCTGTCGCCGACGGTGCTGCGCTGGCCCGACTACACCGGCAACGCCATGTTCAACACCCTCGGCAACCTCGAGGTGGAACCCAGGGCCGGGCTGCTGTTCCCCGACTGGCGCACCGGCGCCGTCCTGCAGCTCACCGGCACCGCACGAACGGACTGGGATCCCGGGCACGCGGCGGCCGTGCCGGGCGCCGAACGGCTCGTGGAGTTCACCGTCACCGCCGCCGTCGAGATCCCCGGGGCGAGCCCGCTGCGCTGGAGCGACCCGGTCCCGTCCCGCTTCAACCCGACGGTCACGTCCAGAACACCGCGACCCCGACGTTGACGAGGGCCAGCGCGCCGATCGTCATGAAGACCGGGGTGCTGAGCGGGCGGCGGCGGCCGACGAGGATGAGCACCAGGATGATCAGCGCCACCAGCAGCTTCACGCCGATCTTGGCGTTGTCGACCTCCTTGTCCAGGGCGCCCTGGGCGACGCCGACGAGGGCGACACCGGTGACCACCTGGGTGAGGGCTCCGTGCAGCATGGCCGTCGCGGGCCTGGCCCGGCCCTCCCGCACGGCCGGCAACTGGGCGAGAAAACCGCCGATCAGCACCGCCAGGCCGACGAAGTGGAAGAAGAGCAGCAGGAGCCGGACGAATTCCACGGCGACCTCCGGACCGAGGGGGGGGCGGGCCGGGCGCCCACAGGCCCCGGACACTCTGACACTACAAACCGTAGTACTCCACCCCACCATCACGAAACCGGGCCCGCCGCTCCCGGCCCATGGGCGCGTTCGCGGCGTTGGGCGGCCGGCACGTCGGGGTGGCGGGCGTTGGCGTTGCGCCAGCGCAGGTAGGCCTGCCTCTCCGGTATGGCCGGAGTCTTGTTGGCCGACAGGTTGTTTGCGGCGGCGGGTGACGCCCACGGCGGAGTCACCCGCCCAGGCTGTAGCAGCCATGGAAGTACCGCACGCCGTGGGTGCGCCGGTAGGTCGCCGGCAACCGGTCCGGCCAGTTGCGCTCACCCCATCCCGCCCCGTGGCAGGGCCGGATCGACAACGGCCCGAACTAGTCGAAGGCGAAAAATCGGTCCGGGAATCGGCGGGTGACCTCCTCGATCCGGCGGTCGCTGTGGAGGACCAGGTGGTCGGCGAGTGCGTCGTGTCCAGAGACCGAAGCCAGAATCACATGTCCGCGCAGACCATTTCATCAGCCGCCTTTGAATGAATCGGCGTCCAAGAGGTCCCGAGACAACGCCGCGCTCCCCCCCATCCTGCTGCCGGGTTGGCAGGCGGCGCAACAGTCTGCCCGGGTGGCCAGAGATGTAGAACCTCGCGGACGATCGTGTAAGCGGCAAACCGTTGAAGGCGCTTCTGGACTGACGGTACGCAATTCGATGCAGAACAGGTGGGCTGCGGCGACCAGGGTGGTGTGACCGTCCCAGCCGGTCCCGGAGCAGACTTTGAAGTGGGGCGGTGAGCTGCGGCCATGGATCTGCTGGATCTCCTCGACCGGCACCGCGTCGGCGGCACGCCGAACATACTCCACCAGTAGGAGCTTGAACCGAACACCCGGAGGACATTGACGCAGCCGTTTTACGCTGATCAGCGTGCGATGGTCCGCAACGGAGTTGAAATGGCTCGCCAACTCGTCCATGTAGTCGGACTACTCATACGTCGCCATCGGAGAGGACCAGACTACCCTCTCAGTTCCTTCAGCAGGTTGTCACCTGCGAGAATCCGCACACTGGGGAGCTCTTGCAGATGTACCACTACGCGAATGAGCACAGCTTCACGAATAAAGTTGTCCGACTTTTCCAACAGAATCTCTACTATACGAAAACATCGATCAACGACTTGCCGCTCGCCACGCTTCAGAGCAGGCTCGAACACCTCCCACCAAAATATCTCCGAGATGTATTCGTACACACCCACAAACGGCTCCTCGCCATACTCCGAAGCAATCTCGGCACATCTTTGATCAAGCGCCTTTATCGCTGATCGCGCTTCAGGAACTTCATTCCACAACAGACTTCTGAGACCTTCGACATCTTTGATGCTGTCCATACCTATCCATTGACTCGGAACGCGCCGCGACATCGCCTTGAGATGGCACTGACCTTCTTTTCTGCACGTGCCGCCAGGCTCCAGGTCCGCTTGGGCAGTGGAAGCCACCGAGGTTGAAAGGTCGTCTTTACGGGGCTGGGCGAGGTCGAGGCCGGTATCGGCGATGATGGCGTTGGACCAGCGACACTAAGCAAGAAAACCCAAGAGTCCGTGCGGCGGAAGGTCGTCGCGCTCGTCGAGCATCGTCGGATTGACACTCCATTCCGCCGCGACCGCCATAACGGTTTCTTCGTTGGCCAAGTCGAAGGCATCCCAGTCGCCGTCCAGGTTCGTCGCGCGCAGCAGGTTCCCCTCCGCGCTGATCGGCTCGCCCTCGTCGAAGCGGATCTCTCCTGACTCGCCGATCCAGCGGTAGCGGCGGACGGGCGAGCCGTTGACCCACCGTTGCCACTCGTGGTGCTCCACGACCCGGTGCGTCGCGAACTTCTGTACCTCGCCGAAGCGACGGCTCAAGGACGGTAGGTCGAGAGCGCCGCATCCGACGCCATCGTCCTCGAACAACTCACCTCCGCCAAGTACGCCCAGCGTCCAGCCGTCGACGACAGGCGTCAGGAAGACCGGCGCCCGGCCTTGCTCCGCTCCGTATGCCGTGTCGATGCCCTCAGCCCACGACGCGGCTTGCGCATCGGTCACGCGGAGTGCTTCGGCAGCGGCCTCGGTGTCCTCGGCGCGGATCGCGAGCCAGGCGATCTTGTAGCCGAAGCCGACCGGGGTCGTTCCTGCTGCGGCCGAGCCGTCTCCGGCAACGCTGACGGTCCCAGCCTCGCCACCCTTCGGCGGTACCTGGTGGTGCTTCTGCCCAAAGAACTTCACAGGCGCACAAGCTACCGAGGTTGGCAGTCTTACGGTGGCCGGGCGAGATTGAGACCGGTCCCGGCGATGATGGCGTCCAGGAGGGCGGGCCGGTACCGCACCCGTTTGAGGTGGCTTTTGATGGCCAGGGCGAGTTGATCGATGCCGCGGACGGCGAGGTTGCGGAGCTTTGCTTTGAGGTTGGCCCACACGCCCTCGCGGGGTTGAGTTCGGGGGCGTAGCCGGGGAGGCGGAACACCGTCAGCCGGTAGTGGGCGTCGATGAACGCACACATGGCCGGGCCGATGTGGGTGATGAGGTTGTCCCAGACCAGCACGATGTTCCCGCCGGGCAATTGCTGGTGCGCAGAGCGCGGCAGCGCTTTGAGCTCGGCGACGCCAAAGCCCTTTTTCTCGCCCTTGCGGTGGCGGTGGGTGACGGCGCGGTGGATCAGCCGGGTGCGCTGCTCGGGTGGGTGCGCACCAGCCCAGCCACTGACACCCGTTCCGAGCCCTTGCCGGTGACCTACACGATCGAGGTCTGCCCGACCGGAGCCCAGGTCCGCCCCTTGGACGGCCTCAGCGACCGGCCGGACTCATCGGCAAAGCAGATCCACGCCCCGCGCTGGCAGCCGTGCTTGTACACGCGGCCAGGTCTCCCTCCTCATCGCATTCAGCGGCACGGTCCACCTGCGGGGACCATCCGATCCGGTGCATCAGGCACGACACCCCGCGCAGGGTGTCGTCCACCCCGAACAACTGGTGAATCAGGGCGGCGATCCACATCCCACCCATGGGTGGCAGAGCCCCGCCCCAACTCGGCCCCGGCCCGCCACGCCCGACGCCAGGGTTCGCCCACTGCCGCGTCACCCGCAGCCTGCGCGCCACCTCCGGCCGCCCGGTACCGGACCTGTTCACGCTCGGCCCAGCCCCTCGGAGTACCGCACACCACCCGCTTGTACAGCAGAAACACATCTATGCGGTCACGCAGCGGAATGCCGCCCCTTCAAGATCAGTGGCGGGGGGAGGCGCCCAGGCCTCTTAGGACGAAGGTGGTGACGTTGCCGGTGGTCTCCTCCAGGTCGCGGCTCCCCTGTCCTAGGGGGTGGCGCTCGGCGCCCAGGCAGGCGTGCAGGAGGTGGGCCGTGGCCGCCGGGTCGCAGGGGGCGAACTCCCCGGTGGCCACGCCGTCGGCGATGATGCCGGCCAGGATCCGGCCCAGCGGCTCCACGTGGGCCTGCATCCGCCGGTAGCCGTCGGGGCCGAGCAGCGTGGCCAGCTCCGGACCGGCGGGCTGCGGACAGGCGGCGAAGTCGGCCAGCTGCCGCCGGACGTACACCACGATCCGCTCGGTCGGCGTGGTCGCCGGCTCCAGCGCCCGGTGCAGCTCCTCGGTGAACCGCGTGGTCTCGTGCTCGGCGTGCGCGATCAGCAGCGCCCGGACGTCGGCGAAGTAGTTGTAGACGACGCCGCGGCCGAGCCCCGAGCGGGCCGCCACCTCCGCCATCGACAGCCGGTCGACGCCCTCGGCGGCCATGATCTCCCGCACCGCCACGAGGATGCGCCCGCGCACGGCGGCGCGGTGCTGGTCCAGGGAGCCGGAGATTCGAGGCACGTCCCGCATGCTAGGCGGTTCGGTCCCGGTGCGCGCCCGGCGCGCGGCGGGGTGCTACGTTTCCAACTATTACGAGAGTAGTTGGAAGGCGGCGAGCCGGTTGGACGACGCCCCGCGTCACCCCGCGGTCCGAGGGGCCGGAACATCGGCGCCCCCGCGGCCGGTCGCCGGCACCGGCCTGCGGCTGCACCTGACCCGGTCGACCTCCCAGCCGACGCCCCTGGACCTGCGCGCGGGCGGCCCGGAGCCCTGGACGGCCGTCACGGAGCTGCGGTTCCCGGCCGGCGACCTGGTCGCCGTGTCCGGGCTGCCCGGCAGCGGCAAGAGCACCCTGATCCAGCGGACGATCCAGCACGGCGCCCGGGTGCGCTGGGTCGACTCCCAGGACGCCCGGGAGGACTGGGAACGGCGGCTGCCGCTCCTGCCGTACGGCGCGTACCGGCCGCTGGTCCGGGCCATGCACTACGTGCGCCTCTGGCGGGCCCTGCGCTCCGGTGACAGCGTTCTCGTGCACGACAGCGGCGCCCACGCCTGGATCAGGCGGTGGCTGGCGAGGGAGGCGCGGCTCCGCGGCGGCGCCCTCACCCTGCTGCTGCTGGACGTACCGCCCGATGTGGCGCTGGCGGGCCAGGCGTCGCGGGGGCGCAGGGTCTCCGGGCGGGCCTTCGCCCGTCACTGCCGCACGACCGGCCGGCTCATCGCACGCACCGAGCGGGGACGGCCGCCCCGGGGATGCACCATGGCGGTGCTCCTGGACCGTCCGGCCGCGGACGCGTTGCGGGCCATCGGGTTCGGCCGGTCCCCGCGGGAGGTCGAAGCGGGAGCCGCCTCGGGGCTCAGAGGAACGTCGAGGCCAGGGCGTGGTCGAGCTGGAAGGCCGCGGCTGCCAGGGCGCCGGTGGTGAGGCCACTGCCGGCGAGGATGACCGGGCCGCTCACGGGGTTCTTGCGGGGCGGGGTGGCCAGCAGCGCGGCGACGCGCTGCACCACGACCGAGTCGGTGAACGAGGGCAGCGGCGCGGGGCTCGTCGGCCGGGCCAGCGCCACCTTCGCGATCGTCCGCGCGACCAGGGCCCGGTCGCCGACCGCCTCGGCCGCCTCCTCGTCCGCCCAGCGCTCGGTGGCGAACCGGAGCCGGCGGTCCAGGGGCCGCAGCAGCGGCACCACGGCCGCCGCCAGCGAGCCCGCCGCCAGGTAGCGGTGGTGGCGGTGGCGGAGATGGGCCAGCTCGTGCCGGAAGACGACCTGCAGCTCCCCGGCGTCCAGGACCTTCAGCAGCCCGCGCGAGACCAGTACCCCGCCGTGGCGGCCGGGGATGGCCACCGCGATCGGCAGGTCGGTGTCGAGCACCGACCGGGAGAACTCGCGGGCGGTGCGGACCTCGCGCGTCCACCGCACCGCCGAGCGCACCACGACCAGCGCGACGAGGACGGTGAGGACCGTGGCCGGGACGCCCAGCGGGGCCGGCACCGGGGTGTCGTCGCCGAACAGCGTCCACTCCGGAAGCCGGTCGGCGGCGTCGGGGAACAGCGTCGCGGCGTAGTTCACCGTGACGAACAGCAGTGTGCCGGCCGTGGCCAGCGCCGCCGTGACCGCCGTGGTGGCCGCCAGCCGGGCCGACCACACCGGGTGCAGCGGCAGCGGCGCCCACCCCAGGACCAGGCCCAGCAGCAGCGCGATCGCCGCGGGCAGGAACGTGTACTCGATCATCCCTACTCCTCCGGGCCGTCCAGGAGTTCCCGCAGACGGCGCGCCTGCTCGGGGCTGAGATCCTGCACGAACCGGCTCAGCACGCTGGAGGGGTCGCTGGCGAAGCGCAGGTGGTCGTGCATCCGGTCGGACACCAGCCGCGCCTCGTCGACCATGAGCCGGTAGCGGAACTGGCGCCCCACCCGCTTGCGGGTGACCAGGCCCTTGTCGTGCAGCCGGAACAGGATCGTGTTGACCGTCGTGTAGGCGGGATCACCGGCGAGGCCGGAGCGCAGGTCGGCGGTGCCGACGAAGTCGCCGGCCGCTGCCAGCGCGGCCAGGACCTCGGCCTCCAACTGCCCGAGCTGTCGTCGCGCCACCCCACACCTCCCACCGCTCGACGGACCCGGATCCGCCCACACGTTACTACGCGTGTAGCAGTGCACGACCGGTGAAAGCGGGCGCCGGGGGTATTGCCTCGGCGGGGACGCTGACCGAGCATCGAGCCATGGGACGGGGTTCAGGTCGTCGGCGGGCCATGGTGGCCTCGGGCCTGTCCCTCCAGTGCACCGTGATCGCGGCCGGCTGCGGGATCGTCGGCGAGAAGGCGTTCCCTCAGCCCATTGTCCGGGCGCTGGTCACGCCCGAAGGACGCGTCATCGTGCCCGCCGTTCCGGCGCGGGCCTCCTGCCCCCGGTTCGAACTGTCCGCGGACGAGGACGGCCGGCGCGTGGCGCTGACGCTGAACGAGATCGGCACCGACGAGACATGCGCCCAGGCGCTGCACATCGTGCAGGTGAGCACGACGTTGAAGCGGCCGCTTTCCGGCCGGACGCTGACCGACACCTCGTCCTCGGCGCCCGTCCCCTACTTCGACGGCCGCCGGCTCTGGCGGATCGGCCACCTTCCACCGCGGTACCGGTTCCTGCGGGACAGCCTCCTCGCGCCCGCGGGCGCTCCCCTGATGTCGCGGCGGGCGCCCGTCACCTGGTCCCGCGACCATGCGCGTTCGGCCGGGGACCACGCCGAGCTGCTCATCGTGCAGAGCGCGTCACCCGCACCGCCGCTGTCCGGCATGTCCTCCCGGGGCAGAGCCGACGTCAACGGTCACGTCGCCGAGATCAGGAGCGACGGCGACCGGCTCGGACGCGAGATCGGCTGGAGCGCCGACGGCATCGGCTTCGCCGTCATCTCGCGAGCCGCTCCCCCGCTCTCCGAAGAGGAACTGCTGCGGATCGCGCGCGGCCTGCACCGCTGAGGTCAGACCCTGTCCATGACCGTGCGCGCCCACCGGTGGAGTGCGGCATGGTCGGTTCCGGTGAGGCCCTGGCGGGGGTCGGCCCGGTGGAGTAGAGCGCTTCCCGCGTGGTGCGCCGTCACCCAGGCCCGGTCGATGTCGGTGATCTCGTCGTCGACCCAGGCGAAGGGGCGTCCCGCGGCCCACTCGACGAGCGCGCGGGTCTTCCAGTGCAGTCCGTCCCGCTCGTCGGCGGCGGACGGCTCGGGCCAGTCCACGACCGGCAGCCGGGGCAGGCCGATCCACGGCGCGACGCAGTCGTTCGCGTCCTCTCCCCACGTCGTGGCCCACACAAGTTCGCAGCCCAGGGCCATCAGCCGCGGCCCGTGGGCGGGGTCGATCCTGCCGAGGAGCGGATTGGAACCGGCCGGCAGGGGCCGGTCATCGGTCTCGTAGGTCGGGTGGCCGTCCGGACGCCCCGGCGGGGGCGTCCCGAACGGGATGAGCGGCCCGTCGACATCGAGGAAGAGCAGCGGACGCTGCGCGGAACCCGTCACGGCCGCACGATAGCCGGTCGCGTCCCGGACCTCCGCGGGCGTGACGCCGGGGCGCGTTCGGCGAGCACGAGGCCGCCGGGCACGTCGATGACGGCGAGGCCGGTGATGATCCGGTGGACGCAGGACGCGCCGGTGAGCGGGAGCGTGCAGATCTCCACGATCTTGGACGCACCCGCCCGGGTGCGGTGCTCCACCAGGACGATCATCGTGCCGACGAGCCGCCTGCCGGATCTTGCCCTGGCAGGCGGCTTCCCGTGCGGGGGCTGCTCCGCCGAGCGCCCCCGTCGCTCACCAGCCCTCGGGGAGCTCGCTGATGAGATCGGCGTAGACGCTGCGGATGTGGTCCCGGCAGGCCGACTCGGCGGCGGGCGGGTCCCGCTTGATGATCGCGTGCACGATCGCCTCGTGCTGCCGGACCGAGGCGTCCAGGCGTCCCGGCACCTCGACGGTGAGATTGCCGAGCCGCTCCAGGTGCAGGTCCAGCTCGACGAGCAGGCCGCCGATGCGATGACCCGCCGCCTGCCGGTAGAGGATGCGGTCGAACTCGTCGAACAGGGCCGGAAGCTCGTCGGAGGCCCCCGCGTCGAGCAGTTCGCGGCTGCGCCGGACGTTCGCGCGCAGCTCCGCCTCGTCGGCGTCGCTGATCTGCATGGCGGCCCGCCGGGCGCAGAAGCCTTCGAGCAGCTCGCGCAGCTCGTAGATCTCGCGCACGTCGGTATGGGTGTAGCCGCGCACGATCGCGCCCCGGTAGGGCGCCACCGTCACCAGCCCTTCCTTCTCCAGCCGTACGAGAGCCTCCCGGATGGGGGTCTTCGACACCCTCATCTGCTCGGCGAGCTGACGTTCGCGCAGTTGCTGCCCGGGGCGCAGGTGGAGTTCGACGATGGCGCGCACGAGCCTCCGGTACACGACCTCCTTGATCTGCAGATGATGATCAGGGTCGGTCTCGTTTGCGGAGATGGCGAGGATGTCGGCGAGCGCCCCCTCGCCCGGGCTTTTCCCGACCTGTGCCCTAGCCATCGATATGACCTTCGCTTTCGTTATCCCTTGTCCGGCCGCGTCCGCGTCCCGGACAGCAATGCCTACAATCTTGCCCGACGGACCCGGGCCCGGGTGCCGCACTCATCCGATAACGCCGAGACGCCCGGCGGCAGCCGTTTCAACCGAACGGCGGCGCCCTGGCCGCCAATTCCTCAGGTCGGTCGCGGAACGAGCGGAATTTCCACGGGCGAACTCACCCACGCCTTTCACAGCGTCACCAGCCCGCCGGAACAACGGTCGTCTCATTCAGGGGGGCGAGCGCCCGCTCGCACAGCCGCGCGAACGCGAGCAGCGCGTCGTCGTGGGCCCAAGGGCCGACGATCTGCACGCCCGCGGGCATCCGGCCCGCGCCGAGCCCGACCGGGAGGGTGATGGCGGGCTGGCCGGTGATGTTGAACGGATAAGTGTAGGGCGTCCAGGTGATCCACGGCAGCGGGGCGCCGATCTCGCCTCCCTCGGGGACCTCGGCGTCGGCCGCGAAGGCGGCGATGGGCATGGTCGGCATGACCAGCAGGTCCCATTCGTCGAGGCAGCGGTGCAGCTCGGCGTTGAACTCGCGCCGGCGCGTGAGGGCGGCGTAGTAGGCCGCCAGGTCGTAGCCCTCGGCCAGCGTCGCCAGCCGCACCAGCCCCGGATCCATCACCTCCGCCCGCTCGCGGATCAGGTCGCGGAAGCCGAGGCCGCGACCGGTGACCCACAGCGCCTCGAAGATCTCGCGGGGCGGCCGCGCGGGAAGGTCGACGTCCTGGAACTCGGCGGCGTCCGAGGCGGTCAGCGTGGCCGCGAGCAGCTCCAGCGCGGCGTCGACGGCCGGTGCGACCTCGGCGCCGGGAGGCACTCCGAAGGGCGCGCGGACGACGCCGACCCGCATGCGGCGGGACGGGCTCCCGGCGGGCGGGCGGGCGTGGTACGACTGCGGGTCTCGCGGGTCGGGGCCCCGGGTGATGTCGAGGACGGCCCGGGCGTCATCGACATGCCGGGTGAGCGGACCGGCGTGGGAGAGGTTCTCGTTGACCGTGCCCGGCCACACCGGGATGGCGCCCAGCGTGGGCTTCAGTCCCACGACGCCGCAGAACGCCGCAGGAATCCGGACCGAGCCGCCGGCGTCGGTGCCGGTGGCGATGGGCACCGCGCCGGAGGCCACGGTGGCGCCCGCGCCGGCGCTGGAACCGCCGGAGTTGCGCGCCGGGTTCCACGGGTTGCGGGTCACCCCGGTGCGGGGCGAGATGCCGGTGCCCTTCCAGCCGAACTCGGGCGTGGTGGTCTTCCCGATCACGACGGTCCCCGCCGCCAGCAGCCGCTCCACCATCGGGGACGAGGCGGTGGCCGGGGTGCCGGGGCTGGTCCGGGAGCCCTTGCCGGTGGGTTCCCCCTCGTAGAGCATGTTGTCCTTGACCGCCATGGGCACGCCGTGCAGAGGGCCGCGCACGCGCCCGGCCGCGGCCTCGGCCTCCAGTTCCGCGGCCTGGCGCAGGGCGCGTTCGGGCAGCAGCGCCGCGTAGGCGTTGATCACGGGTTCCGCCGCCCGGGCGAGGTGCAGGGCGCACTCGGTGAGCTGCACCGGTGACAGCTCTCCCCGAGCCACCCGGCGGCCCAGCTCGACCCCGCTGGCCGCCCGGTACTCCTCCAGGCCCAGATCCGCGAACCGTGCCGTCATCGCCCCGTCCCGGTGGGGGCCGGCAGCCCGGACCAGGCCGCGGCGAACCGCTCGGCCCATTCCGTCGGCACCGATGTGCTGATCTTGACGAACCGCTCACCGAAGCGCGGCGACTGGTAGGTCCCGGGCCGGATGAAGATGTCCTGGTCGAGCAGGGCACGGCAGATCTCCTCGGACGTCCGGGAGCCGGCGCCGATGTCGACGGCGAGGAAGTTGCCGTGCGAGGGACGCACCACGACCGAGCCCAGGCCGCTGTCGTCGACGGCGCGGCACACGATCTCCTGGTTGTGCCGGTTGGTGGCACGGAGCCGGTCCAGCCAGGGCCCCTTGACCTTCAGCCCGGCGATGGCCGCGCGCTGCGCCTGGATGTTGGCGCCCAGGGGGTTCGACGGGACCGCCGTCAGCCGGGACAGCAGCGAGGGTGCGGCGACCACCGCGCCCAGCCGCAGCCCGGCCAGCCCCAGCCACTTGGAGAAGCTGTAGGTGGTCAGCGTTCCCTCGGGGTAGAGCTCGGCGGCCAGCGTGTGCCCGTCGGCGAAGTGGCGGTAGGTGCAGTCGTGGACGATCAGCGACCCGGTCTCGCGCGCCAGCTCCGCGATCGCCGCGAGTTCGTCCCGCTCGTACCGGCTGCCCAGCGGGTTCAGCGGGTCGATCAGGTAGATCAGGGAACCCGCCTCGATCGTGTTCGCGAGTTGCCCGGCCGTCATCCTGCAGCCGTGCCCGGCCCCGTAGACCTCCACCGTGGACACCGGGACGTTCTCCAGCCCGGCGAACCGGCCCGGCCACGGCCAGCCCGGGTCGGTGGTGATCAGCCGGGTGATGTCGCCGGCCAGGGCGGTGCAGATGTGGTGCAGGCCGCCGACCGCGCCGTCGGTGATCCACGCCGCCATGCCGGGCAGGCCGAGGTCCTCCACGATGAGTTCACGCAGTTCCTCGAACCCCAGGGCCGGGGCGTAGAGCTGGAACTCGTGCGCGCGGGTGCTGCGCAGCAGGGCGTCGAGCACCTCCGGCGGCGGCTCCAGATGCGTGGTGTTCTGCCCCATCCACGCAACCCCCGGGCGGTTCAGCAGGAACTCGAACGACCAGGCCGCGGTCATGACAGCAGGGCCAGCGTCGAGAAGGCGGTGTAGACCTTCGTGGCCTCGATGATGTCCTCGACCGACAGCCGCTCGTTGGGGCAGTAGACCGGCTCGCCGCCGGGACCGAAGATCACCGTGGGGATCCGCTCGCCGAAGCTGGCGGTGTCGCCGAGCCAGCCGGCGGCCTTGAGCCGCGGCTCGGTGCCGCGGACCTGCCGGACGGCCTCGACCATGGTCTGGACGACCGTGCTGTGCGGATCGGCGACGTAGGGGGACTTGACGTCGGCGAGCTCGACCTTGGCCTTGAACCGCGGATCGGCGCGCACGACGCTGTCCAGGCACCGCTCCAGTTCGCCCCGGACGGTCGCGACGTCCACGCCGGGCTGGGGCCGGCAGTCGAGCCGGATGACGCACTCGTCCGGGATCATCGAGGGGCCGCCGGGCGGCAGGCCGCCGTACACGCGGCCGGGCGCCATGTAGGTCTCCTCGCCGAACAGGTCGCGCACCCACGGTTCGAGTTCGGGCGTCAGCCGGGAGGCCTCGAGTTCGAGGATCGCCTTGGCCGCCAGCACGTTGGCGTTGACGGCCAGGGGCTTGTGGCAGGTGTGCGCCGACAGGCCCTGGGCGGTGATGTCGAAGTAGTACCGGCCGCGGTGGCCGAGGTAGATCTCGTTGTCGGACAGCTCGCCGAGCACGCACAGATCGGCGTCGTACTCGTCGAAGTAGCGGATCGATCCGAGCTGGTCGCCCATGTGGTCGCTGACGGCGGCGAAGGCGAGACGTCCGGCCACCGGCACGCCGGAGGCGCGGACCGCCTCGGCCGCCACGATCTGGCAGACCAGGGCGGCCTTCATGTCCATGATGCCGTGGCCGTAGACGAACCCGTCGATCAGTTCGCCGCCGAACGGCTCGGCGTCGGTCCAGCCGATCGACACCGGCTTGGTGTCCATGTGCCCGGTGAGGACGACCCGCGGCCCGGAGCCGAAATCGATCTCACCGACGGCGTTGGGCCGGTCGGGCAGCACCTCCTGGAGCCCGGCACCGGCGAAGCCGGAGTCCTCCAGCACGCCCAGCAGGTACTCCGCCAGTCCCCGCTCGTCTCCGAGCACGCTGGGAATCCTGCACACCTCCTGGACGAGCGACACCACCCGGTCCTCGTCGACGCTGTCGATGGCCTTGGCGACCGCGGCTGACTTCTCCATCACACCCCCAGGTCCGAAAATGCGATCTCAAATCTCCGCGACCGAGCTGGCATCTGTCAAGTTCCGCCCAGGTGAAGCCGTGGCACGAGTCCCCTCCTCCGCATGTTTCTTCGATGTAACAGCAGTTCAAGCGGTCTTGACCGGCTTGTAGCCCTCAGCGATGATGCTCGCGAACCAAGGTGCGATCTCAGGATCTCAAACTGTCGCCAGTGTGGGCACCGTCCTTGAGGAGAACTCATGAACCGAACGTCCTGGCGCCGCGGCCTGCTCGGCCTGGTGGTCACTCCCGCGCTGCTGGTCACCGCCTGCTCGGGCAGCGGGGGGACCGCCCAAGGCTCGGGCTCGGCCAAGGGCACCAAGGTCGGCGTGGTGCTGGCGGGCCCGCGCAACGACAAGGCGTTCTACCAGTCCTACCTGGACGGCGTGCAGGCCATGGCGTCCCAGGAGGGCATGAAGGTCTCGGTCGTCGACAACGTCGACTCACCGCAGGCGGCGGTCGACGCGCTCACCAATCTGGCGGCCGACAACAACCTGATCATCGCGGGCGGGAGCTCGCTGGTGTCGGCGGGGAACACCGTCGCCCCGCAGTTCCCCGACGTCACCTTCGTGATGTCCGGGGTCGTGCAGAAGGGGATCAGGAACCTGCACACCTACGCCACCAGGCAGGGAGTCCCCGCCTACGTCGCCGGCGTCGTCGCCGCCAGGGCGAGCAAGACGCGCTCGATCGGCTACGTGGGCGGCACCGACATCCCGCCCAACTCCCAGTCCTCGATCGACTTCGCCGCGGGAGCCCGCTCGGCCGATCCGAAGATCAAGGTCGCCTCCACCACCGTCGGCTCGCTGAGCGACGCGGCCAAGGCCAAGGAGGCGACCGCGGCCCAGATCGCCAACGGGGCCGACGTCATCTACGCCTTCCAGGACGCCGGCCTGCCCGGCGTGCTCGACGCGGTCGCCGAATCCGGCAAGGACGTCAAGGTGTTCAACCCCACCACCGACCGCTGCTCCGAGTCGCCGCACCTGATCGGGTTCGCCTACCAGAACACCCGGGTCATGGTCCAGCACGTGCTCAAGGACTACAAGGCCGGCAGCCTTCCCGCCGAGCCGCGCTTCTACGCGCTGGAGGACCCGGACGTCCAGGCGCTCAGGCTGTGCCCGTCGTCGGCCGGGCACCAGGAGGTCGTCACCCAGACCACCGCGAAGATCAACTCCGGCGCCGTCACGATGCCGCAGGGCGGCTGAGGCCATGGCGGAGCACGTCCTCCGGCTGCGCGGGGTGACCAAGCGCTACGGGGACCTCGTCGCCAACGACGGCATCGACCTGGAGGTCCGTTCCGGCGAGATCCTCGCCCTGCTCGGCGAGAACGGGGCGGGCAAGTCGACGCTGGTCCGCGTCCTGGCCGGGCTGACCCGGCCGGACGAGGGCGAGGTGTTCGTCGGCGGCGCCCCGCTCCCGCCCGGTGATCCGGACGCGGCGCGGGCGCGCGGGATCGGCGTCGTCCACCAGCACTTCATGCTGGTGCCCGACATGACCGCCACCGAGAACGTGGCGCTGTCGCGCGGGGCCGCCCAGCCCTGGCGGCTCGACGACCGGCGGATCAAGGCCCGGCTGATCGAGCTGAGCAAGCGGCACGGGCTGCCCGTGCGGCCCGACGAGCCGGTGAACACCCTGCCGGTCGGCGAGCGCCAGCGCATCGAGATCCTCAAGTGCCTGATGGGCGACGCGCGGGTGCTGCTGCTCGACGAGCCCAGCGCGGTGCTCTCCCCCGCCGAATGGGACCGGCTCGCCGTCGTGCTGCGCGCCCTCGCCCGCTCCGGCATGGCGATCGTGCTGATCACGCACAAGCTCGGCGAGATCGCCGCGGTCGCGGACCGCTGCACGGTGATCCGCGCGGGACGTGTGGTGTCCACCGTGGAGGTCTCGGGAACCCCGCCCGAAGAACTGGCCAGGATGATGGTCGGCCGCGACGTCGTCCTGCGGACCGAGCGCCCCTCGATCGCCACCGGATCGCCCGTGCTGCGGACCCGGGGCCTCACGCTGGCCGCCTACCGGGGCGTCCGCGCCCTCGGTCCCATCGACCTCGAGGTGCGCTCGGGCGAGGTGCTCGGCATCGCCGGAGTGGAGGGCAACGGGCAGAGCGAGCTGGCCGATCTGCTCGCCGGGGTCCGTGCGCCGACGGCCGGCACCGTCACGGTCGCCCCGGCCGCGGGCGCCGGGCCGGCCCGGGTCGGCGTGATCGCCGAGGACCGGCACAAGGACGGCCTGGCGCTGTCGCTGTCGGTGGCGGACAACCTGATGATGCGGGCGGTGGGCGACCCCGGATTCAGCCGGTACGGCACGCTGTCCGCACGACGCGTCCGCGCGCACTGCCGGTCGCTGATCGAGCAGTTCCAGATCCGGGTGCGCTCCCCCGAGACCCCGGTGGAACGGCTGTCCGGCGGCAACCAGCAGAAGATCGTCCTGGCCCGGGAACTGCACGGCGGGCCCGACCTGCTGATCGCCTCGCAGCCCACCCGCGGGCTGGACGTCGGCGCGATCGAGTTCGTCCACTCCCGGATCAACGCCCACAAGGCCGCGGGCGGTGCCACGGTGCTGTTCTCGGCCGAGCTGGACGAGATCCTCGCGCTCTCCGACCGGGTCGCCGTGATGTCGGGCGGCGCCATCGTCGCGGTCCTCGACGCCGGCGCCGCCACCCGGGAACGCCTCGGGGAGCTGATGGCGGCCGGAGGTGAGTGGCGATGAGCGTCCACGCGGTGCGCGGGCCGCTGGTCAGCCTCGGCGCGGTGGTGCTCGCGCTGGCGGCGTCCCTGCTGGTCATCGCGCTCACCGGCGCGCCGGTGGGAGAGGCCGCCCGCGCCATGTGGGACGGCGCCTTCGGCAGCCGCGCGCAGTTCGGCGCGACCCTGACCAAGTTCGTCCCGCTGGTCCTCGCGGCCATCGGGTGGGTGATCGCCTCCCGGGCCGGGCGGCTCAACGTCGGGCTGGAGGGGCAGATCCTCGCCGGCGGCACGCTCGCCGCCGTCGTGGGGCTCGGGGCGGCCGGGCTGCCCGGGGCCGTGCACCTTCCGCTCGCCGTGGCCGCCGGCGCGGTCGGCGGCGCCGCGCTGGGAGGCGTCGCGGCCTGGCTGTGGGCGCGCTACGGGGTCAACGACTTCATCGCCACCCTGCTGCTCACCCTGATCATGACGCAGATGGTGTCCTGGCTGGCCAACGGCCCGATGGAGGAGCCGACGGGAACGCTCGGGCAGAGCTCGCCGGTCGCCCCGTCCGCCCGGTGGCCGATCCTGCTGCCGGGCACGACGCTCCGCGCCGACATCATCCTGGTGATCGCCCTGGTGGTCGCCGCCGCGTTCGTGCTGCGCCGCACCGTCGTGGGCTACCGGCTCCGGCTCACCGGCGCCAACGCCGAGGCCGCGCGGGCGACCGGGACCCGCACCACCCTGGTCGGCGCCGGCGCGCTGTGCGCGTCCGCCGGAGTGGCCGGCGTCGCCGGCTCGTCGCTGGTCCTCGCCTCCCCCGCGGGCAATCTCGCGCCCGGCTTCTCGGCCGAGTACGGCTTCGACGGCATCGTCGTCGCGCTGCTGGCCCGCAACTCGCCGCTGGGCTGCGTGCCCGCGGCGTTCCTGCTGGCCGCGCTGCGCCAGGGCGGCGGACTGCTCGAGGCCCGCGTGGGCATCTCCTCGGGTCTGGTCACCGCCACCCAGGCCATCGTGATCCTGCTCGTCACCGCCTCCGCCTGGTACCTCGACCGCCGCCGGCCCCGCTCCCGGCCACGCAAGGACGATGCCGCCGCCCCTCCCGTGGCTCAGGAGGTCGCCTCGTGATCCCCTTCGACACCACCCTCTTCGACGTCGCGCTGTTCGCCGCGGCCGTCCGGCTGTCGGTCCCGTTGCTGCTGGCGGCGCTGGGCGAGCTGGTCTCCGAACGCGCCGGGGTCATCAACATCGGCCTCGAGGGGATGATGCTCTTCGGCGCCTACGCCGCGTTCCTGACCGCCTACGGCACCCACAGCGTGCTCCTCGGGCTCGCCGCCGGCCTGGCGGTGGGCCTGCTGACCGGCGCGATCATGGCGTTCACCGCGGTGAACCTGCGCGGGGACCAGATCGTGGTGGGCGTGGCGATCAACCTGCTGGCCGCGGGCGTGACGCTGTTCCTCTACCGGTTGCAGTTCGAGGGCTCGCAGCCGACGACGGTACGGATGGAACCCTTCGCCGTACCGCTGCTGTCCGGCATCCCGGGGATCGGCCCGGTCCTGTTCGATCAGCTCCCGCTCGTGTATCTCGCCTACGTGCTGGGACCGGCCGTCGCCTTCGTCCTGTTCCGGACGCGCCGCGGGCTGATGATCCGGGCGGCCGGTGAGAAGCCGGAGGTGCTCGACTCCACGGGCGCGAGCGTCATACGCGTCCAGTGGATCGGAGTGCTGACCGCGGGCGCGCTCGCCGGGCTGGGCGGAGCGTTCCTGTCGGTCGGGCAGGTCGGGCTGTTCGCCGAGAACATGACGGCCGGTCGCGGGTTCCTGGCCCTCGCCGCGGTGGTCTTCGGCCAGTGGCGGCCCTACGGCGTCGTGGCGGCCTGCCTGGTCTTCGGCTTCACCGACGCGCTCCAGCTGCGGCTGCAGTCGATGGGGTCGGTGCCCAGGGAGGTCTGGATCGCGCTGCTGGCCATCGGGGCCGCCCTCGCGCTGGCGGCGGTGCTCCGGGTACGCAGGTCGCGTCCGCGGCCACGGTGGCTGGTGCCGACCGGCGCCGCCTGCGTCACGGCCGGGCTGGTCGGCGCGATGTCCCTGCCCGACGTACAGCTGCCATCGCAGTTCTGGCTGAGCCTTCCCTACATCCTCAGCCTGGCCGCCCTCGCCGGTTCCTCCCGCGACGTGCGCGCCCCGGCGATGATCGGCAGGCCCCTGCAGGCGCTCCGGCGCTGAGAGCCGGTGGAGCCGGGAGAGCCCCGCGTCCCCTCGGGGACGCGGGGCTCTCCGCTTACGGGATTCACCCGGTCAGGTGTCCCTCCTCGCGCAGGCACTCGGCGAAGGCGGTCACCGTGGCCAGGCGGCTGGTGGCGTCGCCCCCGATCGGGAAGACGGTCATGCTGTCGATGCCGAGCTTGGCCAGGGTGCGGATGTGTTCGCGCGCCGCCGCCCGGTCGCCCGCCAGCGCCATGCGACGGACGAACTCGGCGGGGAGCAGCTCGGCGGCCCTGGCCGCCTCCTGGAACTCGCCGCCGGAGTACTCCTCGCGGACCCGGGCCACCAGCTCGGCGGAGAGGCCGGCGATCTCGCAGTACATCGGGGCGGTCATCGGGAACCACGCGGCGATCGTGCGGCCCGCCTCCAGGGCCGCGTCCTCGTCCTCGTCGATCGCGCCGTAGGCGAACACCGTGATCTCGGGCCGCGCGGAGCGGCCGCCCTGGTCGACGCCGCGGTCGATGTGCCGCAGGGCGTACTCGATCCCGTCCGGGTGCAGTCCCGCGAGCAGGATGACGCCGTCGGCGATCCGCCCCGCGAGTTCGAGCGTCTTCGGGCCGCTCGCCGAGACGTAGACGGGGATGTCCGGTCGGGAGGCGAAGCGCAGGTGCGCGTCGTCGAGCTCGAACCCGCGTGCCCGCATCGTGATGTGCTCGCCGCTCCACAGCCGGCGCGCGGCGACGATCGCGTCCTCGAGCAGCGCGAGCCTCGCGGGCCGCAGCCCCAGGGCTTCCAGCGGCCGGTCCCCGGCGCCGATGCCGTAGATCGCCCGTCCACCGGAGATCTCGTCGATGGTGGAGACGCCCACGGCGCCGAGCGCGGGGTGCCGGGTCACCGGATTGGTGACGGCCGTGCCGAGCCTGAGGGTCGCGGTGTTCACCGCCGCCAGCGTCAGATACGCGTAGGCGTACCGGGAGTGCAGTGAGGAGTCGGTCAGCCACAGGTTCTTCATTCCGGCCCGCTCGATGTGCTGGACCATCGAGACGAACCGGTCCGGCTCGTAGACCGGTTGGAGCGTGACGCCACCGTCCATGGGAACGACCTCTTTCCGTCAGAGAACCGGCCAGGTGGGCTTGGGGTCGATGCCGATCTTCTTGAGGATGCGCCGGTCGGTGCGTTCGACCTCTTCGCGCAGGGCGCCCTCGTCGAAGATGGTGCTCTTCTTGTCCTTGAGGACGATCCGCCCGCCGATGAGCACGGTGTCGACCGAGTGGCCGGTGACGCCGTAGGCCAGGTTGGCGATCGGGTTGTGCAGCGGGCGCCAGTCGTAGTCATCGGTGTCGAAGATGACGATGTCGGCTTCCTTGCCCGCTTCCAGTGAACCGGTGACGTCGTCGAAACGCAGGGCCCGGGCGCCCCCCAGGGTGCCGAGTTCGACGGCGGTCTCCGCGCTGACGGCGTTGGGGTCGCGGCGGGCGTCACGCGGCAGCAGCGCCGCCAGGTAGATGGCGCGGCAGATGTCCTGGTGGTTCGAGCAGTTCTCGGCGTCGGTCCCCAGGCCCATCGGCACACCGGCTTCGATCAGCTCGGGCCACTTCCCGAACACCGTGGTGCCCTTGGCCAGCTTGAGGGCGGTCGTGGGGTTCTGCGAGACCGTCGCGCCGGTGTCGGCGATGGCCGCCACATCGTCGGCGTCGAGGCTGGTGACGTGGTTGAGCAGGGTGTAGGGGTTGAGCGCCTTGATGCTGGCGCAGTGCTGGATCGGGCGCTCTCCGAACACCCTCAGTTCGAGTTCGACCTCCCGCTCGCTGGTCGACTTGTGCTGCACCGCGAGGGTCCGGGTCTCTTCGGCGATGCGGGCCGCGGCGACGGTGAGCTCGTCGGAGCAGGTCGTCACGCCCTCGATCGTGGCGGCGGGACGGATGCGCTCGTCGCCGAACTTCTGCACGGTCTCGATGCCGGTCTCCAGACGCCGGATCGCGGCCGCGGTGTCGAGCCGCAGCCAGTCCGGCAGCCCGTCGGTGCCGCCCGAGCCCTGCTGGTCCCAGGTCCACAGGCCGATCCGCGCGCGCATGCCCGACTCGGCGATCGCCGGCAGCACCGCGTCGAGGTGCTCGCAGCCGGGCTCCTCGAACAACGTGGTGCCGTTGCGGACCATTTCCGCCGTGGCGTGCCGCGCGTAGACGTTCATGTCCTCCGGCTCGAGGGAGGAGAAGGAGGGGTAGATGAAGCGCCGCAAGGACTCCAGCGTCGTCCCGCCCTCGGGCATCGCGCCTTTGGCGCAGCACAGCAGATGCCGATGGCCGTTGACCATGCCGGGCATGACCACCGCGTCGGGCCGGTCGATCCGGGACGCGGGCGCGTACCGGCCGTCGAGGTCCGCGGCCTTGCCCACCTCCACGATCTTCGTTCCGGTGACCGCGAGGGCACCGTCCTGGAAGATCCGGCGTTCGGCGTCGACCGTGATCACCCAACCCGCGGTGATGATCATGTCGCACGGTGTCCTATCGGTCATGAGCACTCCAGCAGGGACGATGTCTGAGATCTCAAATCTCAAGGAGGGGCCGCCCCCTTGTCAAGAGGTGGGCCCGAGAACGGAACTTCCACCCTCGGTTCGCGGACCAGCCCCTCACGTTAATGGCGTGTTACACCTCATCAGATGGCTTGACACGCACCACGAGCCGCATCCAGGACAAGCTCCGGGAAAAGTGAGATACCGAGATCTCAAATCTGTGAGCGGGTCGTGCCCGAGTCGGTGCGCGAAAGCCGGAACGCCCGGCCGAAGGGCCGGGCGTTCTCACGGGCGGGGCCGCGTCAGCGCGAGGCGGCGTCTTCCTGCCGGACGGGTGCCGCCGACTGCGGGTCGACGTGCTGCGACAGCTCCAGGTCGAAGGCGTCCACTCCGGTGCCGTTCAGGTTGACGGTCCCGGCGACGGGCGCGTACCCGCTGGCCACCAGCGTGTAGTCGGCCGCGGCCAGGTCGTCGAACCGGTAGAACCCGTCGGCGCCGGTGACCGAGGCGGCGACGACGTTGCCGCCGGAGTCCAGCACCGCGACCCGGATGTCCGGGAGCGGATTCCCGGACGTGGCGCGCACCGTCCCGCTCAGCGTGGCCGCGGGCTCCAGGGCGATCGCCCAGTAGCCTGCGGCGCCCGGCGACTCGCTCTGGAACGCCTGGGGCCGGTACCCGGCGGCGCGCACGGCCAGGGTGTGGTTCGGCGCGGCCAGGTCGGTCAGGAAGAACGCGCCGTCGTCCCCCGTGACGGTCGAACTCAGCACATCGCCGGTGCCGTCGACGGCCACCACCGTCGCGCCCGGCACGGCCTCGCCGGTCACGGCGTCGCGGACGGTGCCGCCCGCCCCGGCGGGCCCGGTCAGGCGGACGTCGGCGTCGATCGCGGCCCCGGCCGCCTGGACCGGGACAGCGGCCGGCTCGAACCCGGCCGCCGAACCGACCAGCAGGAACGGGCCGGTCCTGGCGGTGCTCAGGGCGTACCGGCCGCCCTCGCCGCTCACGGCGTGCGCGGCCTGGCGGCCCGCGTCGTCGATCAGCGTCACCGCGGCGCCCGTGACGGGCCGCGACCCGCTCAGGACGGTCCCGCTGACGACGGTCGAGCCCGTCGCTGCGGGGACCTCCGGGACGGCGGCCCGCGCGGGTGCGGGAGCCACAGGCGCGGGAGCGGGGGCCGCGGGACCGGCAAGCTCGGCCGGAGCGGTGATCTGGGCGGCCGGGGCGCGGCGGCGGCGGCCCGGGATGCTCAGGGTGAGGAGCGCGGCCGCGACCGCCACGCCCGCGCCGATGAGGAAGCCGACGCGGAACCCGTTCTCGGACGGGATGGACACCGGCCCCATGCGCACGGTCATCTGCGCCAGGACGACGCCGATGACGGCGCTGGAGGTCGAGGTGCCGACCGCGCGCATCAGGGTGTTGAAGCCGTTGGCGGCGGCGGTCTCCGAGGCGGGCACCGCGCCCATGATCAGGGCGGGCATGGCGCCGTAGGCGAAGGCCACGCCCGCGCTGCAGACGCAGGAGAAGGCGAGGATCCCCCACGCCTCGCCCATCAGCGGCAGCGCGACGCCGTACCCGGCGGCGATGATCAGCGCGCCGGTCAGCAGCGAGATCTTCGGCCCGGCGACCGCGGACAGCTTGGCGCCGATCGGGGACACGACCATCATCACCAGCCCGGCGGGGGCCATCCACAGACCGGCGGCGAGCATCGACTGGCCCAGCCCGTAGCCGGTGGCCTCGGGAAGCTGGAGGATCTGCGGGGAGAGCACCGACATCGCGTACATCGAGAAGCCGATGACGATCGAGGCCAGGTTGGTCAGCAGCACCTGGCGCCGGGCGGTCGTCCGCAGGTCGACCAGGGGCTCGGCGACGCGCAGTTCCCAGAAGCCCCAGAGCAGCAGGATCAGCGCGGCGGCCCCGAACAGGCCGAGCGTGGTGCCGCTGTCCCAGCCCCAGTCGCCGCCCTTGGACACCGCGAGCAGCAGGCACACCAGCCCGGCCGACAGGCCCGCCGCGCCGAGGTGGTCGAAGCGGCCGCGGGCGCGGACCTCGGATTCGGGCACGAACAGGAAGACCAGGACGCCGATCAGCACGGCCAGGACCGCGGTCCCCCAGAACAGCGCGTGCCAGTCGGCGTTGTCGACGACGACGGCCGACAGCGGCAGGCCGAACGCGCCGCCCACGCCGAGCGAGGAGCTCATGAGCGCGATGGAGGAGCCGAGGCGTTCGGCGGGCAGCACGTCGCGCATGATGCTGATGCCCAGCGGGATGATGCCCGACGCCATGCCCTGCAGGGCCCGCCCGACCACCATCGGGACCAGCGAGTCGGCCAGCCCGCTGACGACCGAGCCGGCCACCAGCAGCGCGACGCAGCCCAGCAGCACGCGCCGCTTGCCGTACAGGTCGCCCATGCGCCCGACGACGGGGGTGGCGACGGCGCCCGCCAGCAGCGTCGCGGTGAGGACCCACGAGGCGTCGGCCGGGCTGGTGTCCAGCAGCCGCGGCAGCTCGCCGATCAGCGGGACCACGAGGGTCTGCATCAGGGAAGCCACGATGCCGGCGCACGCCAGGACGCCGACGATCGCCCCGGCCCGGGGTGCTGGGGACACGTTCTCTCCTCTCGGGCACCGAACCGGCTCGGATGCCATGTGCACTCTACATACGTTATGCACGATGCACACATCGGGGCCGGGCCGTGGCGGGCCCGTCCTTGCGCCCTCCCCCGCCCCGGCGGGTACTCTGCAACGGAGAGGTGACCAACCGATCGCTTGCTTGTGGAGGGCAGGGTGGTCCGCGCATGAGCGCCGTCGAACTGGGCTTCATCGGATTGGGGCAGATGGGCGCGCCCATGGCCGGCCACCTGGCCGGCGCGGGCCTGATCGTGTACGACGCGCGCCCCGAGGCGATGGCGCCGCTGGCCGCCGCGGGCGCCCGGGCCGCGGGCGGCGTGGCGGAGGTGGCCGAGCGGGCGCGGGTCGTGTCGGTCATGGTCCGCGACGACGCGCAGGTGGCCGAGGTCGGCGCGGAGGTCCTAGCCGCCGCCCGGCCCGGCACCGTGCTCGCGATCCACTCCACGATCCGCGCCCGTACCGCCGAAGACCTGGCCGCACGCGCGGCCCCGCACGGGATCGAGGTGGTGGACGCCCCGGTCAGCGGCTCGTTCATCGGGGCGGCGGAGGGCAACCTCGCCGTGATGGCCGGCGGTACCGAGGAGGCGTTCGAACGGTGCCGCGAGCCGTTCGGCGCCTGGGCGGGCCTCGTCCTGCACATGGGCCCGGTCGGGTCGGGCACGCGGGCCAAGCTCGCCCGCAACCTGCTGCAGTTCGCGGCCTTCGCCGCGGCGGCGGAGGCGCAGCGGCTGGCGGAGGCGTCCGGGGTGTCGCTGCGCAAGCTGGCCAGGGTCGTCCGGCACACCGACGCGATCACCGGCGGGCCGAGTTCGATCATGCTGCGGCCGACGGCCGCGCCGCTGACCCCGGACGACGGCCTCTACGACGTCCTGCGGAACGTGCGCGACCTCGGAGAGAAGGACCTGGCGCTCGCCGTGGAACTGGCCGGCGAGCTCGGCGTGGACGTCCCGATGACCCGGCTCGCCCTCGACCGCCTCGCCGCCGGCCTCGGCCTGGAGGCGTCCGCCGGACGGGGCGGCGCCGATGGATGAGCGGCGGGAACGCGGCCTGGAGATGATGCGCCGGGTGTACGGCTTCGAGGTCGGCGACTCCCCCGGCGACTTCTTCGGCATCACCGTGGACCACCTGTTCGGGGACATCTGGACGCGCCCCGGCCTCAGCGTGCGCGACCGGCGCCTGCTGATCCTGGGCGTCCTGGCCGGCCAGGGCCAGACCGACGTCATGGAGCTCCAGATCCCCGCGGCCCTGGCCAACGGCGAGCTCTCCCCGGACGAGCTGCGCGAGATCGCCGTCTTCTTGACGCACTACATCGGCTGGCCGCTGGGGACCAAGGTCAGCGTCCAGGTCGACACCCACGTCGCCAGGCACGAGAAGCGCGCCCGGCGCGAGCGGGACGGCGGCCAGGAAAGGGACACGAAGCGGCCCCGGTAATACGGATCAGCACGTCGGCAAGGCCGTCGCCCTCAGGAGAATGGGCTTCTCCATAATCAATGCGGAGCCCCACTCCCACCCCCGCGCCCACCTCCGAGCGACGCCAGGGCCCGCTGACCAGGCGCGGGGGCCTCGCCCGCCTCCGGCAACGATCTTCCGGCGGCTTATGGACATACGCTCTTCTCCTGGTTAAGGTTGATTTCCGATCTAGGAGAAGCGTCTTCTCGTCTCCAGCGAGTACCATTTGCCCTCTAGCGCGGAGGAGCGACGACCGTGCCAACGGCGCCATTTCGCCATGCCTTGCGACCCGGCCGGGACCCCCTGGCCCCCCGAGCCGCCCGCCAGGCCGCCCGCCGCGCGGCGGCGGCATGAGCGCGGGCGAGGGGGAGGGCCCCGTGCCCGGCGGACCGGCGGACGCGCTGCCCGTCTTCGACGGCGTCCAGGTGCTCGAGGTGGCGCAGTGGACGTTCGCGCCCGCCGCGGCCGCGGTGCTGGCCGACTTCGGCGCCTCGGTGATCAAGGTGGAGGACCCGGTCACCGGTGACCCGCAGCGCGCGCTCACCACCTCCGGCGTGATGCCGGCGGTCGGCGGGGTCAACGTGGTCACCGCCCAGACCAACCGGGGCAAGCGCAGCATCGGGCTGAACCTGCGCGATCCCCGCGGCCAGGAGCTGCTCATGGAGCTCGTGGACCGCTCCGACGTCTTCGTGACGAACTTCCGGGGGCCGGCGCGGGCCAAGCTCGGCTTCGACGAGGACGCGGTCCGGGCCCGCAACCCGCGCATCATCTACGCCCGGGCCACGGGCCAGGGGGCGCGCGGCCCCGACGCCGACCGGGGCGGGTACGACTTCACCGCCTACTGGATGCGCAGCGGCATCGCCGCGAGCTTCACCGCCGAGGACGCCGACCGGCCGCTCCCCCAGCCGCCCGCCTTCGGCGACAAGGCCGGCGCGATGAACCTCGCGTTCGGCATCGCCGCGGCCCTCTACCGCCGCGAGCGCACCGGCCAGGGCGCCACCGTGGACGTCTCCCTGCTGGGCACCGCGCTGTGGCAGCACTCCAGCGCCGTCCTCTACAGCTGGGGGCTGGACCGCGAGTTCCCCATCCTGACCGGGCGGTCCAGGAACCCCATCGGCTGGAGCTACCGGACGGCCGACGGCCGCTGGATCGCGCTGATGATGATCGAGTCCGACCGGTGGTGGCCCGACCTGTGCCGCCATCTCGACCGCCCGGACCTGATCGACGACCGGCGCTTCGCCGACGCCGCGGCGCGCGCCGAGAACCTCACCGAGTGCGTCGCCGTGCTCGAGGGACTCTTCGCCGCCCTGCCGCTGGCCGAATGGGAGCGGCGGCTCGCGACGCTCGCCGGGCCCTGGGCCGTCCAGCGCACGATGCTGGAGACGGCCGAGGACCCCCAGGTGGTCGAGAACGGGTACGCCGTGTCGGTCGACTACGACGGCACCGACGTCCGGCTGATGAGCGCGCCCGTGCAGTTCGACGAGCGGGTGCCCGAGCTGGGCCGGGCGCCCGAGCACGCCGAGCACTCCGAGCAGGTGCTCCTCGAGCTGGGCTACGGCTGGGACGCGATCACCGAGTTCAAGGACTCCGGCGTGGTCTGAGTCGAGAGGACGAACCGCCATGACCGAGACCGACCCCGCGGAGGGCTTCCCGGGTTCCCCGGGGAAGGGGGAGGCCGCCGATCGCACGCTACCCTTTCGCTGTGACGCGAGATCCTGGATGGAGCGAGCTCATCGCTCGGGACGCGGTCGCGCGCCCCGAGCCGGGGACCTTCGTCGGGCCGCGGACGAAGCTCGTCCTGGCCGGGCAGCAGCTGCTGTTCGAGCACGGCGACTCCTCGTACACGATCGAGGAGCTGGTCCGCCGGGCGGGCGTGGCGATCAAGACCTTCTACCGGTGCTTCCCCAACAAGGAGGAGTTCCTGCAGACGGTCTTCACGACCTTCATCAACGGCACCATCCCGAGGATCCGGGAGCGCATCCTCGGCGCCTCCGGCGATCCGCTGGTCCGGCTGCGGATGGCGGTGACCTGGCCGCTGGACTGGCCCAGGGACGACGGGCGGCTGAACCGCGTGATCGCCAACGAGCACGTGCGGATCGCCGCGACCAATCCGGAGCGGATCGCCGAGACGAACCGGGCGTACGCCGAGCTCGTCCGGGAGATGGTCGCCGACGCCCGCGCGGCCGGGCTGGTGCGGCCGGCCGACCTGGAATGGGACGTCCACATCATCACCTCGATGGTCACGACGTCGTTCCACACCCTTGTCCTCGGGCTGAGCGATCCGCCCGACCGCGCGCTGCTGGCGGACAACGTCTGGCGGTTCTGCCTGACGGCCCTGCACGGACCCGGGCCGGTCTCGGCCGAGGGGGCCGAGCCGGTCTCGGCCGAAGGGGCCGGCTGACGCGCGGACTCACCTGTCGACAGCTCAGCGGGAGGCTCGAACCATGCCGGTGATCGATCTTGACGGGGTCCGGGCGCTCGGACGCGAGCTGAGCAACTGGGGGCGCTGGGGCGAGGACGACGAGCGCGGGACGCTCAACCTCATCACCCCCGAGGTGGTGACGGCGGCGGCGGCGACGGTACGGCGCGGGGTGTCCTTCGCTCTCTCGGTCCCCGCCGACGAGAACGGCCCCCACGACATGAAGACCAGCGGGCGCTTCAACCCGATCCACACGATGACGCGGTACCGCGGCGACAGCCCCCGGGGCGACGCGTGGGACTTCGCCTCCTCCGAGGACATGCTGATCATCGGGACGCACTCGTCGACGCACTTCGACGCGCTCGCCCACCTCTGGTACGACGACCTGCTCTACAACGGCCGCCACCACGACACCGCGGTGACGGCGTGGGGCGCCGTGCACGGCTCGATCCAGAACCTGGTGAACGGGGTCGTGTCGCGCGGCGTCCTGGTGGACGTCCCGCGCCATCTGGGCACCACCCATCTCGCCCCCGGGACCCAGGTCGGGCCCGCCGACCTGGACGCCGTGCTCGGCGCGGCCGGTGTCACGCCGCGGCCGGGCGACGTGCTGCTGCTGCGCACGGGCACCTACCCCCGGCAGCGGCGCGGCCTCGACGTCGCCCCCGGCGCGTCGCCCGGGCTCACCTGGGAGTGCGCCCGCTGGATCCGCGACCACGGGATCGCCGCCGTGTGCGCCGACAACCTGGCCGTGGAGGCGCTCCGCGCGAACGGCGACGGCCCGATGATCCCCTTCCACATGCTCGCGATCCGCGACATGGGCCTGCTCCTCGGCGAGATGTTCGACTTCGAGGACCTGGCCGAGGACTGCGCGGCCGACGGGGTCTACGAGTGCATGTTCGTCGCGTCCCCTTTGAACATCCCCGGCGGCGTGGGCTCGCCCGTCAACCCCATCGCGGTCAAGTGACCTCCGCCCCGCCCGGCCCCGGGCGGGCCTCGGATTCTGGAGCCATCGCCATGCGCACGATTCCCAGCGAGCTGGTCAAGCGGTACGAGGCGGAGGGGTGGTGGACGCGGGACACGCTCGGCGAGCTGCTGGCCCGGGGCCTGGCGGCGGCACCGGAGGCGGTGTTCCGGGTGCACTCCTCCGTGCGGCCGTGGAGCGGCACCTTCGCCGACGTGGAGCTGGTGGCGCGGCGGCTGGCCGGTGGGCTGCGGGAACGGGGCGTGGGGCCGGGTGACGTGGTCGCCTTCCAGTTGCCCAACTGGATGGAGGCGGCGGCGGTGTTCTGGGCGTCGGCGCTGCTGGGGACGACGGTGGTGCCGATCGTCCACTTCTACGGGCGTAAGGAGGTCGGCTACATCCTGGAGGCGGTCCGGCCGCGGGTGTTCGTGGGCGCCGAGAAGTTCGGGCGGCTGGAGTTCCAGGACGACCTGTTCGAGGGCGTGCCGATCGTGGGCGTGGTCGGGCGCGACTTCGACAGCCTGCTCGCCGCCGACCCGATGGCCGGGACGCTGCCGGTGGACCCGGCGGCGCCCGCGGTGATCGCGTTCACCTCGGGCACCACCCGCGACCCCAAGGGCGTGATCCACAGCCACCGGACCCTCGGCTGCGAGACGCGCCAGATGTCCGAGCGCTACCCGCCCGAGCTGGCGCGGCAGCTCACCTCGGCCCCCGTGGGGCACTTCATGGGCATGGTGGGCGCCTTCCTGGTCCCGGTGCTGGACGGCTGGCCGATCCACCTCGCCGACGTCTGGGACCCGGGCCGCGTCCTGGCGCTGATGGACAGCGACGGCCTCATCGTGGGCGGCGGCGTGCCGTACTACATCACCAGCCTGCTGGACCACCCCGACTTCGCCGACCGGCATCTGCGGTCCATGAAGTACGCGGGGCTGGGCGGCGCGGCCGTCCCGGCGGCGATCACCGGCCGGCTCACCGGGCTCGGCATCACGGTCTACCGCTCGTACGGCAGCACCGAGCACCCGTCCATGACGGCCTCGCTGCACACCGCGCCCGAGGCCAAGCGGGTCTACACCGACGGCAAGGCGCTGCCGGGCGTGGAGGTGCGGCTGACCGAGGACGGGGAGATCCTCAGCCGGGGCCCGGACCTGTGCCTGGGCTACACCGACGAGGCCCTCACGAAGCGGGCCTTCGACGAGGACGGCTGGTACCACACGGGCGACATCGCGGTGATGGACGAGGACGGCTACATCACGATCACCGACCGCAAGTCCGACATCATCATCCGCGGCGGCGAGAACATCAGCGCCCTGGAGGTCGAGGAGGCGCTGCTGACCCTGCCGGACGTCGCGGAGGCGGTGGTGGTGGCCGCGCCCGACGAGCGGCTGGGCGAGCACGCCGCCGCCGTCCTGCGGCTCAGGGAGGGACGTCCCGTGCCCACGATGGACGAGCTGCGGGCCCATTTCGAGCGGGTGGGCCTGGCCAAGCAGAAGTGGCCGGAGGAGGTGCACGCGGTCGACGACTTCCCCCGCACCGCCAGCGGCAAGGTCCAGAAGTTCGTGCTGCGGCGGGACATCGAGGCGCGCCGGACGTCCGGCTAGCCGGGGGCGGACCGCGCCTGGCACGGCCGTAGCGGCATATGGCACTCTCTTTTTCGGAGATGCCTCCATCCACTTAACGGGATCGGGCTTGTCCGGGCCGGCCGGGCGACGGCCGGCCCCGCTCGCGCAAGAGAGTGAGGTTGCAGCCTTGGGGTCCACACCCGTGCGGTCGGCGTTTCACGACCGGCCGGATTATCGCGTCGAACTGCTCGCCCGCACCAACGTCATGACCGCCTGGCTGGGTGAGACCCGCCTGGCCCAGAGCGACGCCTGCTTCGTCGTCGACGAGCAGGATCACGGGCTGGTGGTGTACTTCCCCCGGGACGCCGTCGATTTCTCCCATCTGGAGCCGACCGACCATCACACCGTCTGCCCGTTCAAGGGGCAGGCCTCGTACTGGCGGGCCGCCGGCGGTGAGGGGACGGGCATCGCGTGGAGCTATCCGGAGCCCTTCCCTGAGGTGGCCCGGCTGGCCGGCTACATCGCCTTCGACCAGGACCAGGTCCGCGTGGCCATCGGCACGGGGACCTTCACCGGGGTGCGCCCGTGAGCGAGTCGTCCCTCGAGCGCATGATCGACATCTTCGACGTGGCACCGGTCGACTCCGCCTCGACGCGGTTCGAGGGGGACAGCGACGGCGGGGGCCGGCAGGTCGTCGACGGCAGCCAGATCCTGGGCCAGTCCATCGTCGCCGCGAGCAAGGCCCTTCCGGGGCGGACGGTGCGTTCCGCGCACGCGCTGTTCGCCGCCGTCGCCGACCCGGACAGGCCGCTGGAGTTCACCGTGACGCCGGTGCGCGCGGGACGCTCGTTCGCCAGCGCCACGGTGCTGGTCGCGCAGGGCGACCGGCCCTGCGTGACGAGCACCGTGCTGCTGGACCATCCGCAGCCCGACGTCATCCGGCACGACCGGTGGACGGGCCCGCCGGTCGAGGGCCCGGAGGCGGCGAAGGCCGTCGACATGCCGCTGCCCGGCAGGGAGCTGCGCATCGAGGGGATCGACGACTACGGGAACCCCGACGAGGTCGGGCCGCCGGTCATCGACGCCTGGCTGCGCTACGACGCCGTGCCCGAGCGCGACGACCTGCGCCGCGCCCTGCTGTCGCACTTCACCGGCCACCTGTCCATCTCCACCACCATGCGGCCCCATCCGGGAATCGGCACGTCCCAGGCGCATTACACGGTCTCGACCGCGCCCATGGGCATCGGCGTGAGCTTCCACGACCCGGTCGGCTGGGACGGCTGGCTCCGCTACCACCACGAGAGCACCTTCGCGGGCGCGGGCATGAGCTACGTCCGCGGCCAGATCCTCACCGCGGAGGGGCGCCTGCTGGCGTCGTTCACGCAGGACGGCATGATCCGCGCCTTCGACGCCAAGGGCTCGGCGACGTCGATGCCGGCCAAGGCCCGCCTGTAGCACCGCGAACGGCCCCGGGGCCCGGCGGGTTCCCCGGGGTCACGCGCGGGTGAGGGGCGGCCGGCACCGTCGTTCGCCGGACCCGCCTCGAATGTCGGTCGCCGCCCATAAGGTGCCCGGGATGGAAACTCCGGATCTTGAACAGAGGCTGCGCGACCGGCCCGGCGACCGCGCCTCGTGGCTGGTCTACGGCGACCGGCTCCTCGACCGGGGCGACGCGCGCGGCACGCTCATCCGGTTGGAAGAGCGCCGCGCCCGCTGCGGCCCCGTCGAGGGCGTGGCCCTGGACCACGAGATCACCGGCCTGGAGCGGGAGCACCAGGTCGGCTGGGACGCGGCGCTGCCCGAGGGCGTGACCGTGCTGGCACGCCGGTACGGCTTCGCCACGAAGATCGCCGTCGAGTGGTCCGAGAACGCGCCCGCGGTGATCGAGCGCGCCCTGCGGGACCCCTTCGTGACCGCGCTGCGGATCCGGCCCCCCGCCGGCCCCTCCGACGACGACGAGGAAGAGGAGGAGGAGGAGTGGATCGAGCTCGACGAGGACGGCATGCCGCTCGGGGCGCCGCCCGTCGAGGCCGGCGCCCTCGCCACGCTCGACCTCGGCCGGCTCACCGAGCTCGACCTGTCCTACTTCCGCGTCGGCGACCCCGGCGCCAGGGCCCTCGCGGCCTCGATCGCGAAGGGCCGCGTCGAGACGCTCGACCTGCGGTACTGCGGCATCGGTGACGACGGCCTGGAGGTCCTCGCCGCGTCCCCGCACTTCGACCGCCTCCGGCGGCTGCGCCTGCAGAGCAACGGGCTCACCGCCGCGGGCGTCCGTTCGCTGGGCCGCTTCGGGCGGCTCGTCGACCTCGACCTGCGCTACAACCGGATCGGCGCGGACGGGGCGGACGCCCTGCTCGCCGCGCCGTTCATCGGGTCGCTCCAGCGGCTGCTCCTGCACCGCGGCGACCTCTCCGACGCCGGCGTGAAGAAGCTGGCGCTCGCCGACCAGCTCCCGCCCGCGCTGCGCAGCTTTTGGAGGAGTGTGTGAGCATCGAGCTCCGCGACCGTTTCTTCGCCCTGTCGGAGAGGGACGCCCCCGCCGCCGAGGTCGCCCGCTACCGCGCCGAGGTCGACGCCACCGACGCCGAGTCCGCCGCGACGCTCGACGGGCTGGCGATCTCCTGGCATCCGACCGCGCGCCACAAGGCGGTGCGGTTCGTGGACGCCTGGCGCATCGACGCCGGCGTGCGCGAGCTGTTCGCCCGGCCCAGCGAGGCCGCGCCGCACCTGGCGGCCGTCTTCGTCGATCCGCGCGAGCTGTCGTTCCGCACGTTCGAGAACATCCTCCCGCTGGACGACCTGTTCACCGGGGCCGGGCTGGAGTTCGAGTTCACCGACCGCGTGGAGCTCGCGGACGAGGCGTTCGCGTTCGCGCTCCGGCTCCCCGACGCCGACCGGGCCCGCCTCGAACGCCTCGACGCGCTGAACCTGTACGTCCCGCCGCTCAACGCCGCCTCGCGCGGCGGCGACCGCTTCATCTTCCACTCCGCCCTGCTCGCCGAGGCGCTCGGCGCAGCGGTCGCCACGGCGATGCCCGAGCCGCTGCTCGACGGCTTCTCCCACGTGAACCCGGTGTTCCGGTGCAACCGCTTCGAGCCCGGCGACGCCAACTTCCACCGCCACCGCGACACGCCCTATTACGACGCGGCGCGGCGGCACGTCTCGCGCTACACGGTGCTGCTCTATCTCACCGGCGGTTCGGCGGAGCCCGCCCTCGACCTCGCCGGAGGGGCCGCGCTCGCCGACATCGGGCCCTTCACCTGCGTGATCTTCGATCAGCGGTACGAGCACGAGGGCGCACCCTACCGCGACGGCCGCAAGGTCTTCCTGCGCACCGAGCTGATCTTCACCGACCCCGAGGTCTCCCACGATCCCGAGATCGGCGCGCTGTTCAGCAAGGCGTGCTACCTCACCGGTGAGAGCGTCTTCGCGCCCGAGCTGGCCCGCCACGCCGACGACCATTACAACCGGGTGGCCGCCGCGCACTGGGACGGCCTCGCTCCCGGCGCCGCCCGCGAGCCGTTCGTCCACAAGCGGTTCCGGGGCGTGGACTTCGTCGCCAACGGCTACGACTTCTGGTTCGCCAAGAGCGACGCGCTCTCGCTCGCCGAGTGCGCCGCGATCACGCTTCTGGACTACTTCAACTGCAAGGTCGGCGACACCGCGTTCCGCGCCCTCTGCGACTCGACGGTGATCGAGGCCGACGGCACCGACTGGATCCCCGGCTTCCTGGAGGAGCGGCGCGGCGGCTCGGCCGTCCCGGCGTTCGACAAGTCCATGCTCTTCCCCGAGCCGGAGGAATCCGACGGCGAGTGCTGCCCGTTCCACGGCTTCAGGTTCGAGGCCCGGCGCCACTACGAGATCATCGATCTCTACCAGCGCGCCCAGCTCTTCACCAAGGCGCACATCATGCCCGCGCCGATCATGATGATGGGCGAGGACGTGGTCCTCGATCCGGAGAAGTTCGTGGTCCGGGGCAACCAGATCCACGTGCTGGGCGGGGAGTCGCTCGCGCCCGTCAACTTCGCCGCGTGCTGGAACAGCGGCGGCTCACCGGAGAACTACATCGACGTCGCCGCCACCGTCGGGGTGGCGCACTTCCTGGTCCCGCCGATCCTCTTCACCGAGTCCGCCACCGGCTACCACCTGCGGTTCGACTTCTTCCGCAACTCCTGGACGGTGAAGCACCGGCAGGCGGCCGTCCCCGTCCCCATGATCACCGACGAGGGTCCGTGGGAGGTCGAGGAGAGCGGCGAGGCGCCCTGGATGGACGCCGTCGACCCGTCCCTGGTCGCGGGCGGCTCCGGCGAGACCGCGGCCAAGCTCTGGTGGGCCGACGGCTCCCCGCTGGTCGACGAGCTCTACGACTACGTCACCGACCGGGAGTATGACGAGGACGACTACTGAGGCCCCGGGCCCGGCCCGGGGCCTCACGGATCAACGGATCAGGCGCCGTCGTAGAACTTCTTGGCCCCCGGGTGCAGCACGACCGGTTCGCTCTTCGGCGCCTGGGCGCGGTCGATGTTCTTCGCCTCCGGATGCACCTTGATCAGCTCCTGCTGGTGGTCGAAGATCACCTTGGCGAGGTCGTGGGCCAGCGTGTCGGGCATCTTGGCCGAGACGATGAGCACGTTGGGCACCGCGATCGTCGACACGTCGCCCGGCGTGCCGTACACGTTCTTCCTGATGGTGGTGGACTTGTAGATCGGGCCGTAGGTCGAGCCCAGCCGGGCCAGCTCCCGGTCGAGGGGCACGAACACGGCCTTGGTCTTCATGCTGGTCATCAGGTCGGTGATGCCGCTGGTGGGCAGCCCGCCGGACCAGACCATGGCGTCCAGGGTGCCGTCCTTCATGCCCTGGACGGTCTCGGGCAGCGACAGGGCCTGTTTCTTGACCCCGGTGCCGGGATCCAGGCCGGCCGCCTCCAGCAGGCGCAGCGCCATGGTCTCGGTGCCCGACTTGGGCGACCCGGTGGAGACCCGCTTGCCCTTCATGTCCGCCACCGTGCGGATGCCCGCGTCGGCCCGCGCGATGACGTGCACGTAGTTGTCGTAGATGCGGGCCAGCGCCCGGATCGGCTGCGGGCTGGAGAACGAGTGCTTCCCGGTGGCGGCCTCCCCGGCGACGTCGGCCAGGCTGAAGGCGATGTCGGAGTCTCCGCGCACCACGCGCTGGATGTTCTCGACGGAGGCGCCGGTGGCCTCGGCCGTGGCCTGGTACCCGCGCACGTTCCTGCTGATCACGTCGGCGTAGCCGCCGCCGAGCTGGTAGTAGACGCCGGTGGTGTTGCCGGTCGCGATGGCCAGCCGGCCCCGGTTGTAGAGGCCGTCGTCGCCGGTGTTCCGCTCGCCGCCGCACGCGGCCAGCGTCGCGGTGAGCGCCAGGGCCGCGAGGGCGGCACAGGTCCGGATGATGGGGCGCATCAGTGTCCTTTCCGGGCTGGGGTGGGTTGGAGTTCGGGGGCCGGGGGGAGGGTCCGGCCGCGCCGCAGGACCAGGTGGACGAGCAGGGCCGCCGCCAGCAGGCCGAGGCCGGCGGCCACGCTGGCGGGTCTGAGGTGCAGGAGCGCGAGGGCGGCGCCGGCGGCGAGCAGCCGTTCGACCGGGCCCGCCGGTCCGAGCATCCAGCCGCCGGTGACGACCGCGAGCGCCGCCACCGCGACGGCCGACACCGCCAGCGCGGTCAGCACCTCCGGCCACGGCGCCTGCCACAGCAGCGCGCGGCCCTCCGGCGCCAGCACGAACGCGAAGGGGACCAGGAAGGCGGGCAGGGTGTACTTCCAGGTCAGCATCATGGTCTTGAAGGCGTTGCCGCCGGTGATCGCCGCCGCCGCGACCGCCGCCAGCGCGGTCGGCGGCGTCACCTCCGACAGCACCGCGTAGTAGAAGATGAACATGTACGCGGCGTCCGGGGCCACGCCGTGCGTCTGCAGCACCGGCCCGATGATGACGGCGGCGATGATGAACGACGCGGTCACCGGCACCGCCAGGCCCAGCAGCAGGACGGCGACGGCGGCCAGGACGACGGTCAGCGTCATGTTCCCGCCGGCGAAGTCGACGATGAGCCGCGAGGACTTCAGCCCGAGCCCGGTGAGCGTCACGACCGCCACGATGATGCCCGCCGCGGCCGTCGTCGCCGCCACCGGCAGCACCCCGAGGGTGCCCGCCGCCAGGGCCTGCGCGGTGCGCCGCGGGCCGAGCCGGTTGCGGCGGTCCAGGAACGACAGCGCGAAGGCCAGGACGGTGGCGTACACGACCGCGCGGAACGGCGAGACGCCGAACGCCATCAGCACCACGATCGCGATCAGCGAGGAGAAGTGGTACCCGAACCGGCCGAGCAGCCGCCACACCGACGGGGTGTCCACCTCGACGGCGCGGACCCCGAACCGCCGGGCGTCGATCTCGATCGCCAGGATGATCCCCAGGTAGTAGAGCAGCGTCGGGATCGTCGCGTACAGCAGCACGGTCAGGTAGGAGACCCGCAGGTACTCGGCGATGATGAAGGCCGCGGCGCCGAGCGTGGGCGGGGAGAGGATCGCCCCGATCCCGGCCGCGGCCAGCACGCCTCCCCCGGCGGCCGGCGGGTACCCGGCCCGCCGCAGGATCGGCCACGAGACGCTGCCCAGCGAGACGGCCGTGGCCGTGCCCGACCCCGACACCGTGCCCAGCAGGAACCCGGCCAGCGTGACGGTGCGGCCGGGGGCCGCCGCCGACCGGCGGAAGGCGGCGAACGAGACGTCCACGAAGAAGCGGCCCGCGCCCGAGTGGTCGAGCACGGCGCCGTAGATCGTGAAGAGCACGATGTAGGTCGCGGCGACGTCCAGCGGCACCCCGAACAGGCCCTCGGTGCCCATGTAGAGCTGGGTGAGGATCCGGTCGAACTCGAAGCCGCGGTGCCCGAGCGTCCAGTCCACCGGCAGGTAGCCGCCGTAGTAGGCGTAGGCGAGGAACGCGACGCAGATGCCCGGCAGGATCGGCCCCACGGTGCGGCGCGTCGCCTCCAGCACCAGCAGCAGGCAGCCGGTGGCCATCGCCACGTCGAGGCCGGAGGGGGTGACCGTGCGGCGGAGGAAGTCGTCGAAGCCGATGAGCGGGTAGGCGCACACGACCAGGGAGACGGCCGCCAGGATCCAGTCGGCCACGCCCGGGTTGTCGCGCCCCGGGGCGCTCTTCTTCGGCTCCTCGCCGGCGTCCTGGTCGCCGTCCGGCGCGGTCTCGTCGCCGTCCCGCCCGCCCTTGAGGCGCCGCCCCAGGCCCCGCAGGTTCAGGCCGGGCCGGTACACCAGAAAGGTGAGCGGCAGCACCGCCGCCAGGAAGCCCATGCGGTACTGCAGGGCGGGGAGGGGCCTGAAGACGGCGTACAGCGCGTACAGGGACACGCCGAACGCGACCGCTCCGGTCGCGTACGCCACCGGGCCGGTGAGCCGCCGGGCCGGACGTTCCGCGTCGTACTCGGCGATGAGGTCCTCGGCGTCGGCCCGCGTGAGCTCGGGCGCCTCGCCTTTGGGCGCCTCGTCGCCGGTCGCCGGGCGCGGGTCGCTGTGCCTGGGTGTGGACACGCCAACCTCCCGTTCGGTTGACGGAAACGTAAATGTGATGCAGCGCACACGGGAAGGGGGCGGGCCTCCGATTTGAGGAACTCTTAGGGTTGCGTCCGTGAGGCGCGTCCCGGCCCTGGTCCTCGTGCTCGCGGTGCTGGTCTCGTGCGCGGCGGCGTGCAGCGAGTCGGCACCGGACGAAGGGCGCCTGCTGATCGCCGCGGGTGGCGGCAGCGGCGTCTACCACGCCTACGCGCAGGGCCTGGCGCGGGCGGCCCAGCTGGAGGAGATGCGGCCGCGCGTGCTCGCGACGGCGTCGGCGGCCGACAACCTGCGGCGGGTCGCGGAGGGGACGGCGGACGTCGCGTTCGCGCCCGCCGACCTGGCGGCGCTGGCGGCGGCGGGCAGACCCCCGTTCACCGCACTGCCGCGCGTGGCGGCGCTGGCGCGGCTGTACGACGAGCACACCCACCTGGTGGTCCCCGCCGACAGCGGCGTCCACGCGCTGCCCGACCTGCGGGGCCGGAGGGTGTCGACCGGGGCGCCGGGCACCGACACCGAACTGGTCGCCACCCGGCTGCTGGGCTCCGCCGGGATCGACCCCGACAAGGAGGTCCGCCGGCTGCGCCTGCCCGTGCGCGAGGCCGCGGCGGCCCTGCGGGACCGGCGGGTGGACGCCTTCTTCTTCTCCGGCGGCGTGCCCAACGAGGCGATCACGCAGCTGACCCACGTGATGGGGGTGCGGCTGGTCGATCTCGGCGCGTACGTGGGGCCGCTGCGCCGGTTCCACGGGGACTTCTACGAGGAGCGCTCGATCCCGGCGTCGGCCTACCGGTTGTTCGCCGCGCCCCGGACCGTCGGCGTGCCGAGCTATCTCGTCGTGGCGTCGTCCATGCCGGCCGACCGCGCCCTCGCGCTCACACGGATGCTGTTCGCGCGGAAGGACGTCCTGGTCGCCACCCGTCCGGAGGCGCTGTACCTGAACCGGCGCGCGGCGATCTCGACCGGGCCCCTGCCGCTGCATCCGGGGGCGGCGCGCTACTACCGGGAGTCCAAGGTCGCCGGCTGATCCGGGGACACCGCGCGGTCCTGCCCGTCCCGGGCCCGCGGCACGTCGCCGGCGGGTGCGGGCAGCACGAGCCTGGCGCACAGCCCGTGCGGCTCGACCGGCAGCAGCTCCAGCCGTCCGCCCGACGCCTCGGCCAGGGCGTGGGCGATGGTGAGCCCGAGCCCGGTGCCGTCGATGTTCTGGTGCTCCGGGCTCCGCCAGAACCGCTGGGTGGCGGCGGCGCGTTCGGCGTCCGGCAGTCCCGGCCCGTCGTCGGCGACGTCGACGCAGACCACGCGCTGCTCCGCGGCGGGCCCCTCCCCCGCGGGCACGGCGCCCGGGGCCGGCGGCGGCCGCCGGCGCGGGCGCGACACGGTGACGGTGACGGTCGCGCCCGGTCCCGCGAACTTGGCGGCGTTGTCGATCAGGGCGTCCAGGATCTGGCCCACGCCGTCGACGGCGGCCAGCGCGCCCGCGTGCGCCGCGCCCCGCCGCCGCACCCGCACGCCCGCCGCCGCCTCCCGCCACGCGGCCACCCGCTCGGTGGCCACCCGGCCGCAGTCCACGACGGCGACCCGGCAGTTGCCGCCCTCGGCGCGCACCAGCGCCAGAAGGCCGTCCAGGATGCCGGTGAGCCGGGCGGTCTCCTCGATCGCCGATTCCAGGTCGCGGGCCCCGTCGGCCGACATGTGCGGGCCGAGGTTCTCCACCCGCAGCCGCAGCGCCGCCAGCGGGTTGCGGAGCTGGTGGCTGGCATAGGACGCGAACGACCGCTGCAGCTCCAAATTGCGGCTCATCGCCTCGGCCATCGCGTTGAAGTGCTCGGCCAGCCGCCGCAGTTCCGCCGGGCCGGTGGCGACCGGGACCCGCGCCTGCAGCCGCCCGGCCGACAGCTCGCCGGTGACCCGGTCCAGGTTGCGCACCACCCGCAGGACCCACCGGCTCAGCGGGATCGCGGCGGCGCCGAACACCAGCAGCGCCGCCAGGCCCGCCGCCGCGAGCTGGCTCCAGCGCTCCACGACGCTCGCGCGCACGGCGTGCGTGGGCGAGACCGTGACGGCGGCGCCGATGACCTCGCCGCCGCACCCGACCGGCTCCACCACGATCATCGGATCGTGGTTCCAGGGCCAGGTCACGCTCTGGATCGCCGACCGGTCCCCCGACAGCACCGCGCGCAGCCGGGAACGGCCCACCTCCCGGACCAGCCCCGGGCGCGAGGCCACCACGATGTTGCCCTCCCGGTCGGCGACCGCCGCCGGGATGCCGTACAGCTCGTCGTAGCGGACCAGCTCGGCCCGCAGGCTGTCGGTCCGCCCGCTGCACAGCGCGGGCTCGGCGAGCGAGGCGAAGCGGGAGGTGTCGTTCAGGCGGTCGATGAACATGGCCTGCGTCTCGTGCGCGGCGAAGGTGACCGCGAGCGGTATCTCCAGCGCCGCCAGCACCATCACGAGCAGGGAGACGTACACCGCGAGCAGCCGCCGCAGCATCGGCCCTCACCCCCGTGCCGCGGGGCGTGCCGCGGGCCGCGCCGGGACGCGGCGCGGACGGGCCGCCGTCACGCCCCGTCCCCGGGCCGGGCCGGTTCGTCGACGGCGAGCTGGTAGCCGACGCCGCGGACGGTGCGGATCACCCGGGGATCGCCGAGCTTGGCGCGCAGCGTCGCCACGTGCACGTCCAGCGTGCGCTGGGCGCCGGGCCACACGCTCTGCCACACCTCCAGCAGGAGGCGCTCGCGCGCCACCACCGTCCCCGGCTGCCGGGCGAGCGCCGTGAGCAGCTCGAACTCCTTGCGGGCCAGGGCGACCGCCGCGCCGTCGGCGCCGGTGACCTCGCGCCGGTCGAGGTCGATGCGCAGCCCGCGCGCGGTCACGACCGGGTGGGCCACCGGCCGGACCCGCCGCATGACGGCGTCGATGCGGGCCATCAGCTCGGCGATCCCGAACGGCTTGACCAGGTAGTCGTCGGCGCCCGAGCGCAGGCCGATCACCCGGTCGCGCTCCTCGCCCCGCGCCGTGACGGCGATGATCGCGGTCTCCCCGGCGCCGCGCAGGCGGCGGCACACCTCGATCCCGTCCATGTCGGGCAGCCCCAGGTCGAGCAGCACCAGATCGGCCGCAGGAGCCGCCAGGCCCTCGGCGGCGGTGGCGACCCGATGCACGTCGAAGCCCTGCCGGCGCAGCGCCACCATGAGGGCGTCGGCGAACCGGTTGTCGTCTTCGACGAGGAGGACACGCATGGCGGACCCATCGTAGGAGCCGCCGGGCCAAACGCCTAGACGCCGGACCCGCGCGCACGCCGATGGCCGGGCCCTGCCGTCACATGGCGAAGAGATTGCAGGCCGGTCGGCTTGTGAACAGGCCCGGAGAGGTAGGTCTGCAGCGTCGCGGACCACCCGGCTCACCCCTTCGCGGAAGCCGATTCGACCCTGCCCGGAAGAAGGACGCACATGACCGAAACCGATGCCTTCCAGCCTCCGTCGCGCGACCTGTGCGGGACCATGCTCGTGCACCGCCGGCTCCTCAACCAGAGCATGACCTACCGCGCCCAGCGCAGCGCCATCGAGAACCGCGCGCTGCAGTACGAGCGGGGACGGCGGCTCGAGGCGATCACCGACATCGTGACCATCCCGGTCGTCGTGCACGTCGTCCACGACCCGCGCGCCCCCGAGCAGAACATCTCCGACGAGCAGATCCGCAGCCAGCTCACGGTCCTCAACCAGGACTACCGGGCCGCCAATCCCGACGCGGGGAAGGTGCCGGAGGTGTGGCGCCCGCTGGTGGCCGACGCGCGGATCGAGTTCCGGCTCGCCGACCGCGCCCCCGACGGCACGCCGACCGACGGGATCGTCCGGGCCGAGACCGACCGGCGGGGATTCACCTGGGACGACGGCGTGAAGTCCAAGCGCACCGGCGGCGCCGACCCCTGGCCGGCCGACCAGTACCTCAACCTGTGGGTGTGCCGGCTCACCGGCGGGCTGCTCGGGTACGCGCAGTTCCCCGGAGGCCCGCCGCAGACCGACGGCGTCGTCATCCTGCACTCGGCGTTCGGGACCAGCGGCACCGCCGCCGCGCCGTACAACGGCGGCCGGACCGCGACGCACGAGATCGGCCACTGGCTGGACCTTTACCACATCTGGGGGGACGACGACGGCGCCTGCTCCAGCGACGACAAGGTCGCCGACACCCCCAACCAGGCCGGCGAGAACACCGGAGTCCCGAAGTTCCCCCACATCTCCTGCGACAACGGCCCGAATGGCGACATGTTCATGAACTACATGGACTACACCGACGACGACGCCATGTTCTTGTTCACGCAGGGGCAGAGCACCCGCATGCGGGCCTGCCTGGAGGGCGCGCGGGCCTCGTTCATGGTGGCGGGCGAGCGCCGGGCGGCGGGGGCCGCCGCGCCCGCCGCGGCCGCGGCGCCGGCGGCGCCGTCCGCCGGCGCGGTCCCCGAGATGGCCCCGGCCGCGCAGAACGGCGAGCTGGAGCGGCTGCTGCACGACAGCGAGCGGCTGACCAGGGAGGTCCTCAAGGAGATCCACACCGTGCTGGGGCTGGTCACCGGCCGTCCGGCGGGCCGGTCCTGAACGCGCCGCGGACGGGGACGGCCACATGAGCGGGCCACCGCCCGGCCTCCTCGGGACGTGGCTGCACTCCCATGAGGAGGACACCGGGACCGCCGCGGTGTACCGTCCCGCCGGCCACCCGTTCCGTCCATCCCGCAAGCCCCGGCGGGGCCTGGAGTTCCGGGCGGACGGAACGGTCGTGGAGCTGCGTCCCGATCCCGGCGACCGCCTGCGGCCGGTGGCCACCGGCCGCTGGGAGGCTCGGCCGGACGGCCCGCACCGGCTCACCTTCCCCGCGGAGGGCGGCCGGCGCGAGGTCAGGGTGCTGTCGTACGGCGAGGACAGGCTCACCCTCGCGAAGTGACCTCGTTCAGAGGACGAGGTCCTCGGGACGGGTGATCTCGCGGGGACCCGGCACGGTCTCCAGCCGCTCGAGCGGATCGGCCTGGATGTGCGCGTCCAAGCCGAGGGCGGTGAGGTCGGCGACGCGGCGCACGGGCACCTGGTAGGTGCGGTAGGCCCCGTAGGAGAAGGTCTCCTCGGTCGGCAGGTCGTGGAGCAGCGCCGACTGGCTGAGGAGGTAGCCGGTGACCGACGGCTTCCCGGATTTGGCGACCATGGCCACGACCTTCCAGAACTGGCGGGGCAGCAGCACGCCCCGGTAGGGGTCGTCGTCGGCGGCCAGCACCGGCCCGGTGAACACGCTGACGGCCAGGTCGCGGTTGTCGGCGCCGTTCAGGACGTAGTCCTCCAGCCCCGCCCACAGCGTCCGGCCCGCGTTGAACGCGTGGTGCTGCGGGGTCGCGTTGGTGAAATGGAAGGTGTCGTCGGCGGCGGCCTTGGCCCGCACGTCGCTGTCGCCCCAGGCCGGATCGAGCCGCCGCACCAGGTGGCCACGGTCCAGGTCGTTGTCGCGGTAGACCTCCTCGCCCGTCTGCTCCCCGGCGGGCAGCCTGGGGTCGAAGATCCAGCGGTCGCTCTCCCGCCCCGGCCGCCGGGCGAGCGTGCCGTCGATGTTGCACGCGGTGAAGAGCGCGAGCCTGCGCCTGCGGTGCATGACCACGCTGAAGTGGTGGTAGCGCAGTTCGGGCGAGGCGTCCGCGACCAGTCCGGGCGACGGGACGGGCAGCGGGAGCGGATGGCCGAGGAACGCCGGGTCGTACCCGCCGCGGGTGGTGTAGTCGGGATCGATCGCGATCCTCTCCGGCACCGCGGGCGGCCGCCCGTCCGCGAACCGGACGGTGATCTCCAGCGGCACCTCGACGGTGAACGCGCCGTCCCCCAGCGGCGACGCCCCCCTCGGCACCGTGCCCGCCGCCTCGGCGGCCGAGGACGGCGCGGCGGCGGGCATCGCCGCGGGGGCCGCGGCGGACATCGCGGCCGGCGCGGCGACCGGCGCCCCGACCGAGTTCGCGGGGACCGGGGGCGTGCCCGCGGCCGTGGACAGCAGGGTCACGGCCTGCTCGATGCGTTCGGGGGCGAAGAGCTGGTCGACGAGCTCGCGCCGCGGCCCCTGCAGGCCCGCCTCGCGCAGCCTCCGGCAGATGCGGCTGATACGGACGCCCTCGTTGACGAACCCGCCGAACTCCTCGTGCTCGGGCGCCGGCACGCTCGCGTGGTGGAGCGCCACGACCTCCCACTGGTCGTTGAACACCGGCGACCCCGACGAGCCCGGCTCGGTGTCGGCGGCGTAGTGCACGAACCGCTCGGGGATGTCGACGATGCGGTTCTCGCGCAGCGCCACCTGCTTCTTGTCGCCGCGCGGATGCTGGACGATCGTGACGAACTCCCCGATGATGATCTTGCCCTCGGTCTCGAGCAGCGGGTTGAACCCGAACGGGGCCAGGTCGGCGGCGGGCGCCCGCACCGCGACCAGCGCGAAGTCCAGTTCCTCGTCGGCGAGGAAGAACCGGTCGGGGTCCAGCGGGTGGACCGTCACGGGCAGCGGCCGCCCGTCCAGGCCGTCCTGGAAGTTGAACTCGACCACGCTGGTACGGGCCGTGGCGGCGTCCGGCAGCACGTGGTGGTTGGTCAGCAGCAGCGCGGGCGACACCAGCGAGCCGGTGCCGTACCCGGCCGGGCGGCCCCGCTCGTCCCGGATGCCGATGCGTCCCACGGCGCGGGCCGCGGCCACCCCGGCCTCGAGGTACCGGGCGCCCACGTAGTCGACGCTGTTGATGATCTTCTCGAGCCGGGCGGCGGGCTCGGGGGCGCCCGGCTCCAGCAGGTCGCCGTCGGCGTAGAAGCGGCTGAGCCGGTCGATCCGCTTGGCGATCCGCTCGGGGCTGTCGGCCGCCGCGACGCCTCCCGGGGAGGTCAGCACGCTCTGGTTCCCGCGCCGTTCCGGTACGCGCTCGGCCACCCGCCGCTGCGCCGCCCGGCGCTGACGCTCCTGTTCCCGCTCGTGAAGTTCCATACGTCCCCCGGTCATCCCCTATGGCCATCGATCCGGCGTCGTACCCCACGACAGGAACCACCCACGCATTTCCCCCAATGCCGCCAGAAACTGGTAACGCCCTTTACCCTGCACGGGCCCTCCGCCGCTCGCCCGACGCGTCGGGTGCCGGGCCGAGCCGCGCGCGGAGTTGAACGCCGAGCCAATCGGGCAGTGCCCTGCTGGCCGGGACGCGGCCGTTGTGGTGCATGAATCCGTGGATCATCCCGTCGAAACGCCGCAGGCCCACCGGCACTCCCGCCTCGGCGAGGCGGGCGGCGTACTGCTCCCCCTCGTCGCGCAGGGGGTCGTACTCGGCGGTGGCGATGATCGCCGGCGGCAGGGCGGCCAGGTTCCGCGCCCGCAGCGGCGCCGCGTACGGGTGCTCGCCCGCGTACGGCGTGGGCAGGTAGTGCCGCCACGCGCTCCGCATGAACGCCGTGGTCAGCGCGTAGCCGGAGCCGTAGCGAAGGTGGCTGACGGTGGCGCAGGCCGGGTCGGTCGGCGGATGGATCAGTACCTGCGCCACCAGCGGAGCGCCCACGCCCAGGTCGCGGACGGCCAGCGCCGCTCCCGCGGCGAGGTTGGCGCCGGAGCTGTCGCCGCCGATCGCGACGCGCCCCGCGTCCAGTCCGAGCGAGCCCGCGTGTTCGGCGAGGTGGCGCAGCGCATCGAGCACGTCGCCGAGCTGCCCTGGAAATCGGGTCTCGGGCGCCAGCCGGTAGTCGACACTGGCGACCACCGCGGGAATCCGGCGCGCGAGGTTCTTCAGAGGCGTGTCCCAGGTGTCGAGATCGCCACGCGTCCAGCCGCCGCCGTGGACCCACAGCAGGACAGGCGCCGGACCGGTGATCCCGGTGGGGCGGTAGAGCCGCATGCGCACCCTGCCCACCACGTGTTCCCGCACGTCGGACATCCGCGCCGCCTCGCCCTGCAGTGCGGTTACTCCGCGGATCGCGGTGCGCGCCTGCTCCAGGCTCAGCGATTCGAGCGGCGGCGCCTCGGCGCCCTCGGCCAGCAGGTCACGCACGTCCGGATCGAGAGGCATCTACACCAGTTCCTGTTCGTTCATGACGGCCTGCTCGCCGAGGTGGATCGCGGCGTGCCAGTACGGGCCGCCGTTCGGGATCGACATGACGTACTGGGCGAGCGCTCCGGTGCTCGTGGCCCGCGGATGGGAGAGGGCGAGCGGGGCCGTCCACCGGTCCTCGTCATAGCGGGACAGTTCGTCGACCAGCGCGTCGCGCACGACGCCGAACCTGTGCAGCAGCAGGTCGACGGGGAGTTCGCGCCCGGCCATGACGCCGGCGAGGTTCAGCGCCCTGCCGGACGACGGCGTCTCCCACGGGCCGTCCAGGCTCCAGTGGGCCCGGCCGAGGCGCGCCTCGGTCAGGACGGCGAGATTGATCTCGTCCCACATCAGGACATGCGCCACCAGATCGCGCAGGGAGTCGCAGAAATCGCCCAGCGGACCGCCCTCGACGCGGTAGGGCGCGACGAGCTCCCGCTCAGGTCGGTTCTCGACCCGGCTCGCCAGCAACCGCCGGTCCGCCTCCGTACGGCGCCGGGCTTCACGCATCGGCAGAAAGTCGGTCATCATGATCGCGACCTTAGGAGCGGAAGCCCGAGGCGGCCCGAAGACTGCGGCTCATCGGCAGGCTTCGGCTCGCCGTCAGCGCCGCAGGACGTCCAGCAGATCCGCGCCGAGCGCCGCGACCACGCCGTCGTCCAGGGCGTAGCGGACGTAGTGCCCGGCCCGCTCGGTGTGCACCAGCCCCGCCGAGCGGAGCGCGGACAGGTGCTTGGTCACGCTGGACTCGGTGAACCCCCACAGCCGGGCGATCTCCCGCGCCGACCGCGGTTCGACGGCGATGGCGCGGCACACCTCCAAACGGGCGGGATGCGCCAGCACGAGCATGCGCCGCAGCGTGGCCCGGCTGTCGGCGGCCCGCGCCGGCGCCGGGAGCGGGTAGTGCACCACCACGGGACGGCCCGGCTCGTCGGTGACGTACAGGTGCGTGCTCCCGACGGCGGTGGGGGTCAGGACCAGGCCGCGCCCCGCGATCTTCAGGCGCTTGTTCTGGACCTTGTCGATCACCACGCGCCGCTCGCCGGGACGGACGCTGATCGCCGGGGACAGGCCGTCCAGGGCGCGCTCCCAGCCGTTCCTGCCGCACAAGGCCGTACGCGCGGCGACCTCGTCGCTCAGCCGGGGCGAGGCGGCCGCCCAGTCGGCTTCGAAGAAGGCGTCCCAGCACCGCGCCATCAGGTCGGTGACCGCCTCCCGCGCCGACGCGGGCTCGTCGAGGACGAGGCCGACCGCGCGACGCGCCCCAGCTCCGCGGGCACGGGCGAGGCGGAGCACGCTGTTGCGCACCCGCGCGTCGGCCAGGTTCGCCGAACGGCCGCGCTGCCGCAGCAGGGGCCGCAGCAGCGAGACGGCGAAGTCTCCAGGGGGCATCCGGCGGATCCATTCCAGCTGGTCCGCCCACCGGCGCGGCGGCACCGCCGTCGGATCCGCCAGCAGCGTCGCCCGCACCGCCCGCACCGCGAACGACCACTCCCCCATGTCCCGGGCGAGACCCGCCGGGATCCGGGCCCGCGTCCGGGCCACCCATTCGGCCTGGTCAGGGTGATTGCCGGCGTCACTGAGGACGTGCCAGGCCCACCCGAACTCCACCATCGGGGTGGCGGTGAAACGCACCTCCGGCCCGGTGACGGCGGAAAGGTCCAGCGCGATCGGCATGACCGGATCGTATGGCGCGCGGACACCGGTTGCGATCATGGTCGCGCGTCCGATGCTCTTGGCCTTCACGATCGAAGCCCTGCCCTGACCTACTGCGAACCTAGGAACGGTGTACGGCCAGACCGGTGTCTCCGGGGACCACATCGGGCCGCAGTGCGAGGTCGTCGTCGTAGTCGCCGCTTCGCTCGCGCCGGAAGGGGATCGGCTCGGCGTCGGGCAACTCGCGCAGCCGCCGACGCAGTTCGGCTCCGGCGCCGGAGTACTCGTCGGCGCTGAGGTGGTGGGCCCCGTAGATCAGGACCGGCGGTACCACCTCCATACCGGTGTAGAAGAACGTGCCGTGCTGGATTCCGAACAGCACCTGTTCGGCCTCGCCGTGGATACCGCGCGCCCCGAAACCGGCGGCGCGGGCCCCGACGGTGGTGACGACCATGGCGCGTTTCCCGGTGAGCTTGCCGTCGCCGTACCGCAGCGGCCGCCCGTCGCCGTCCTTGACGCCGTAGGCGAAGCCCTGGACGAAGACGCGGTCGACCCAGCCTTTGAGGATCGCGGGCGGCCCCAGCCACCACAGCGGGAACTGCAGGACGACGGCGTCGGCCCAGGCGAGCTTCTCCAGCTCCGCCCGAACGTCCTCGCTCAGCGTGCCGGAGCGGTAGGCGTGCTCGGACGCCTTGCCGACGAGCAGCCGCCCGCCCGGGTCGTGGGCGTAGTCGGCGGCGGTGACCACCGGGTTCCAGCCCATGGCGTACAGGTCGGACTCGCGGACGTCGTGACCGAGTTCCTTGAGCGTGTGCAGCCCCTCGTCGCGCAGCGCGCCGTTCAGCGAGCGCGGTTCGGGATGGGCGTAGACCCACAGGACGTTCATGGCGTTTCTCCCTCCGTGCCGGGCGGTCACGTCCGATGCTGCGAGATCGGCCACGGCGCCGCGAGTGGCCTGAAAGCCATGATGTGCAAGAATCGGGCCATGAGCGTGTTCGGCGACGCGGGCCGGCGGCACCGTGTGGCGGTGCTGGTCCGCGACGGCGTGCTCCCGATGGAGCTGGGACTGGTGCACCAGCTGTTCGGTACGGCGGTGTCCCCAGCGGGGGAACTGCTGTACGAGGTGGTGTCCTGCGCCCTGGCACCCGGCGAGGTCCGCACCGACGCCGACTTCTCCGTCACCATCGACCACGGCCCCGGCACGCTCGCCGAAGCCGACACCGTGGTGCTTCCCGCCTCCCACGAGCAGGACGAGGTGCCCGGCCCGCTGCCCGGCCCGCTGGCGGACGCGCTGGAGCTGATCGGCCCGGACACGCGCATCGCGACCATCTGCACCGCCGCGTTCGTGCTGGCCGCCGCAGGGCTGCTGGAGGGCCTCCCGGCGACGACGCATTGGCAGTCCGGTGACCGGTTCCGGGCCTGGTACCCCGACGTGGCCCTGGACTGCGATGTGCTCTACACCGAGAGCGGCCGGGTGCTGACCTCGGCGGGCGAGGCGGCCGGCATCGACCTGTGCCTGCACATGATCCGCAACGATCACGGCGCGGCGGTGGCCAACGAGGTCGCCCGCCGCACCGTGGTGCCGCCGCACCGCGACGGCGGCCAGGCCCAGTACATTCCGCGCCCGATCGCCGCCCCGGGGGCGTCGTCCACCGGACGCGCCCGGGCTTGGGCGCTCGAGCACCTGGATCGTCCACTCACCCTGCGGGACCTCGCGGCACGCGAGTCCACGAGCGTGCGGACCTTCACCCGCCGATTCCGTGAGGAGGTCGGGACATCGGCCAACCGGTGGCTGACGCGGCAGCGCATCGAGCGGGCCCGGCACCTGCTCGAAGCGACCGATCTGCCCGTCGACCACGTCGCCGAACAGGCCGGGTTCGGGACGGCGGCGTCACTGCGCCAGCACCTGCAGGCCGCGCTGGGCGTCTCTCCCAGCGCCTACCGCAGCACGTTCCGCGGCTAGGGCCGGTCTCGAAGTCAGGCCGAGAAGCCCCGGACCTTGTCGGGGATGACGCGGATGGCCACTCGCACCACGCCCTCGGGGTCGGGCGGCGAGTCCTGGCCCAGGTACTTGTGGGACACCTTGCGCTGGAGGGCGCGGTCGGAGTCCTCGACGACCTCCGCGGTGCCGCGCACCTCCACCGTGCGATAGGGGTTCGCGGTGTCGAAGACGGTCAGGCTGACGCGGGGATCCCGGACGAGGTTGCGGGCCTTCCGCCGGTCGGTGGTGCTGGAGAACACCACCGTGTCGCCCTCGCGCAGGACCCACACCACCGAGGTCTGCGGCCCGCCGTCGGGGTTGAGCGTCGCCACGGTCGCGAAGTTCCTGCCGTCGAGCAACGTCCGCGTGGCTTCGTCGAATGTGATCGGCATGGCCTATCGACCTCCAAAGGTGCACGAGTTGTTACGGTGTTCATGATCTGTGACCACGGCGCAGGACGGAAGAAGGCACATTCATGTCACAGCGGAACGACTGTGTTCCCGACGACGCCGGCGGCGGGGAGGCGTGCACGGTCCTGGAGGCGCTCGGCCGGGTGAGCGGCAAGTGGAGCATCGGCGTCCTGATGGAGACGACCCGCGGACCGGTGCGGTTCACCGAACTGGAGCGTGCGATCACGGGCGTCAGCCGGCGGATGCTGACGCTGACCCTGCGCAACCTGGAGCGCGATGGCCTGCTGGTGCGCACCGTGTACCCGACCGTGCCTCCCAAGGTCGAGTACGTCGCCACCGATATGGCCCGCGAACTGTATGACCACCTGCTCGGACTGACGGAGTGGGCCGAACGCCACCGCGCCGGCATCGCCCGCGCCCGCGCCGTCTACGACAGCGCCGCCTCATAACACCACGGCCGGTGAGGTCCCGGCCAACGGCTGGGGCACGACCGCCTCCATGGGAGCCATCCTGAGCTACCGGCTCCTCATGATCAGCATCGTGTACTCGGCGCGTGTCCGGCGCAAGCACTGCGGACGTGCCCCCGACGGAGCAACCGGCCGCCGCATTGGGCGAACCGCCCGTCCCGCCGCTCTACCCGCGCTCCCCTTTCGCAGACGACAGGCGCAGGCCCGCGTCGGTACGGGTGAGCGTGAACGGGTGGTCGCCGGGGAAATGCGCGGGCAAGAGCAGCAACGCGTCACCGGCGCAACGGCCCAGAAGAGCATCCCGCGTCCGCGACGCCAGCGCCGGGTCCGCGTCTCCGGCCTGGCTCAGGTGCGGGTACAGCAACTGGACGGGGTGGTGGATCACGTCGCCGCAAAGGACGGCGCCACCGCCCGGCGACCGGATCTCCACGATGCTGTGCCCGCCGGTGTGGCCCGGCGCGGCACGCAGGACCACGCTGGTGTCTCCGTGCGCGGCGAGCACGTGACCGTCGCCGGCCACCTCCCACCGCCCGCCTTCGAGGACCGGGCGGACACTGTCCTCATAGGCGCGGGCCAGGTCGGCTTCGACGCCTTCGGTAGGGTTCGCGGTCGCCAGAGCGCGCAGATCGGCCAGCTCGTCGTGCCCGAACACGTAGGTCGCCGCCGGGAAGGTCGGCAGCCACCGGTCGCCGTCGAGCCGGGTGTTCCAGCCGCAGTGGTCGGGGTGCAGGTGGGTGTTCACGACCACGTCCACGTCCCGGACGTCCACACCCGCCCGCTCGAAGCGCTCCAGGAAGTCGGTGTCGAAACGGTGGTGCGGCGGCAGGTTGGGGCGCTCTTTGTGGTTGCCGTTGCCGGTGTCCACGACGAGCGCGGTCCCGCCGAGACGGATCACGTAGGTGTGGATGGCCAGCACGAGTTCACCGGTCGCCTCGTCCACGAACCGCGGCCCGAACGCCTCCGCGGCCCCGGCCACATGCGCGTCCCGCACGGCCGGAAACAGCTCCCGCGGCTGGAACGGCCAGCGTTCCAGCTCGGTGACCTGCACGACGGTCGCCTCGCCGACCTGGATCTCGAATGTCATCAGCCCTGTCCTGGGTAGTCGCCGCCGGCCTTGACGCCCGCCACAGAAGGATGGGGTGGCGCGACCGGTCTGACCAGCGCCACGTGCCGTTCATCGGGACACCGGACACGCGACATCGGGCTCAGATGTCGGTGAGGGTGGTGGCGGGGCCCGTCCAGATGGAGGTGATCTGGGAGACGTACCGGCCGCCGGCGGTGTCGCCGGGGACGACCAGTTGGGGGCCGTGGGTGTCGAGGGGACGGTCGTCGACGCTGGTGGCCATGAGGACGGCGCTGCCGCTGTAGCGGGGGTCGATCTCCCCCCACGACAGCACGGCCAGGTGCCCGTCGCGGCCGGTCACCACCACCAGGAACCGCACCCGGTCCTTGCCGATGACCGGGTGGAAGCGGGGGCCCGCGGCCAGCAGCACCTCCAGCAGCTCCGGACCGGTGTAGGTGTGCGGCTGCTCTCCCCGGCGGCCGCAGACGTACCGGGCCTGCACCGTGCGCTGCGGAAGCGCGCGCAGGTCGGCCACGGTCAGAGCCGCGGGATGCTCCACGTCTCCGGCCAGGTGGACCCGCGCGCATGCGGGGGCGATCAACGCTCGGGGTGGCTGGGCCGGTATCCGCTCGTCCATGAGCGCTCCTTAGCGCACCGGGGATGGGCCTACGACAGGGCCGCAGCGCGGGATGCAGATTCGCATCTGCGACCCTTATCGAAGGCTACCCTGGCGAATACCGGAGAGCAGGGGATCAGGAGGTCGCTTCTGCGAGAACCCCTCCGCCTGCCGGTGGGGTCAGCCCTCCACCCAGCCGTACTTGCGCGCGAAGGTCACCAGGCCCCGCCGCAGGTGGGTGATCTGCGCGCCGGTCAGTTCGGGCGCGTCCTTGATGAGCAGTTCGGTCAACTCCTGGACGAACTCCCGCTCGGAGAGGACGTCGCACAGACCGTCGTCCTCGTCCGGGCGGGGCTCGAACGGGACCCTCTCCGACGCGGACGGAAGGTACTCGTCGACCGCCGACGGGCGTTCGGAGCCCCTGACACGCACCGCGTAGGCCTTCAGGCCGCGTTCCCCCTGGGTCACCTCGAACTCGACGGACGTCCCGGGCGAGAACGCCGACTTCTCGTCGAGAAGATCGTTGGCGTGGACGAAGACGTCCTCGCCGCCGGCGTCCGGCACGATGAACCCGTAACCCCGCATGTCGTCGAACCGCAGGACCTTGCCTGTCTCCGCCATGACCACCCTCCAACAACCTCAACAAAACGACCAGATGACGGGCCGTCTCTGCACGGCCCTTCCGCATCTGGTTCCGAACCTATCCGCTCCGGCGGGCCGGGGTGATGAGGTGCGGGGCGGCGGCGACCTGGCCGGGGCCTGCATGCCCTGCGGGCCCCGACGATCAGCTCGGGCGGGCCGATCTCGCCGGTGGCGCGGACCCGGTTCGGTGTGCCGCACGACGGTGGAGGAGGCGCCCGCGGGCACGGGCGCCCGGGTCAGGCGGGGGCGGGGCAGGCGGCGGGGTCGCCCGCGGCCAGGTCGTCGTCACCGCGCTCGGACTGCACGTACCGGATGTAGCGTTCGCTCTCGGCGAAGACGGCGGTGTCGTCCCAGCCCAGGTGCGGGGCCATCAGCTCGGCCACGTGGTATGCGGCGGCCAGCCCGGCGTCGCGCTCCTCCATCGCGATGCGCGTCCGCCGCGCCAGCACGTCCTCCAGGTGCAGTGCGCCCTCGTGGGTGACGGCGTAGACCGCCTCGGCGCGCAGGTAGTCCTCGGCGCCGGGGACGGGCTCGCCCAGCGAGGCGTCCCGGGCGATGAGGGCCAGTACCTCGGGTACGCACGACCCGTACCGCTTGAGCAGGTGCTCCACCCGCGCCACGTGCAGGCCGGAGTCGGCGGCCAGGTGGCGGCGCTCGTTCCACAGCACCTCGAACCCGACCGCGCCCAGGACGGGGAGCCGGGCGGTCACCGAGGGCGGCACGGTGCCCTCCAGCCCTTCGACGGCGACGTCGACCGCGTCCTGCGCCATCACCCGGTAGGTGGTGAACTTGCCGCCGGTCACCACGACCAGCCCGGGCACCGGTTCGGCCACGGTGTGCTCGCGCGACAGCCGGGTGGTGTCGTCGGCCTCGCCCGACAGCAGCGGCCGCAGGCCCGCGTACACCCCCTCCACGTCCTCGCGCTCCAGCGGGGTGCGCAGCAGCCCGTTGACCTGTTCCAGCAGGTAGCCGACGTCGGCGGCGTCGGCGGTGGGGCCGTCGGGGCCCTGCTCCCAGGGGGTGTCGGTGGTCCCGATGATCCAGTGCCGGCCCCACGGGATGACGAACAGCACGCTCCTGGCGGTGCGCGCGATCAGCCCGGTGTTCAGGTGGATCCGGTCGCGCCGCACCAGCAGGTGGACGCCCTTGGAGGCGCGCACGCTGAAGGACGTGCGGGTGCCGGCCATCCGCCCCGCGTCGTCGGTCCACACGCCGGTGGCGTTGACGACCCGGCGGGCCCGCACGGCGATCTCCATGCCTGACTCGGTGTCCAGCACCGCCGCGCCCGTCACCCGCTCGCCCTCGCGCAGGAATCCGGTCGCCTCCGTCCGGGTGGCCACGCACGCGCCGTAGTGCGCGGCGGTGCGGGCCACCGTCATGGTGTAGCGGGCGTCGTCGACCTGGGCGTCGTAGTACTGGATGGCGCCGACGAGGGCGTCGGGGCGCAGTCCGGGGGCCTCGCGCAGGGCCGCGCCCCGGGTCAGCTGGCGGTGCCGGGGCATCACCCGCGACCCGCCGATCGAGTCGTAGAGGGTGACGCCGGCGCCGACGTAGCAGCGTTCCCACAGGCGGTGCCGCAGCGGGTACAGGAACGGCACGGGCCGTACCAGGTGCGGGGCCAGGCGGGTCAGCAGCAGCGCGCGTTCCCGCAGGGCCTCGCGGACCAGGCCGAAGTCGCGCTGCTCCAGGTAGCGCAGCCCGCCGTGCACGAGCTTGCTGGACCGGGAGGAGGTCCCCGACGCCCAGTCGCGGGCCTCCACCAGCGCGACCGACAGGCCGCGGGACACCGCGTCCAGGGCGGCGCCGGCGCCGACGATGCCGCCGCCGACCACCAGGACGTCGAACTCGGTGTCGGCCAGCCGCCGGAGGGCGGCCTCGCGGTACTGCGGTCCGAGTGGTAGCGATTCCACTTCCTGCTCCTCGAGGGGAAACCGTGCGGGAGATGGGGACGGTCAGTCGACGTCGACCCAGTCCAGGGTGCGCTGCACGGCCTTCTTCCAGCCGGCGTAGCCGCGCTCGCGCTGACCGCCGTCCCAGGCGGGCGCCCAGCGGCGGTCCTCGTTCCAGTTGCTGCCGAGTTCGGCGGTGGACTTCCAGAAGCCGGTGGCCAGCCCGGCGGCGTAGGCGGCGCCCAGCGCGGTGGTCTCGGCGACCACCGGCTTGGACACCGGGACGCCCAGCACGTCGGCCTGGATCTGCATGCACAGCTCGTTGGCGGTGACGCCGCCGTCGACCTTCAGCACGTCCAGCGCGACGCCCGAGTCCTCCCGCATCGCCTCCACGACGTCGCGGGTCTGGTAGCAGATCGACTCCAGGGTCGCCCGGGCCAGGTGGGCGTTGGTGTTGTAGCGCGACAGGCCGACGATGGCGCCGCGCGCGTCGCTGCGCCAGTACGGGGCGAACAGGCCGGAGAAGGCCGGGACGAAGTACACGCCGCCGTTGTCGTCGACCTGCCGGGCCAGCGCCTCGCTCTGCGCGGCGCCGGAGATGATGCCCAGCTGGTCGCGCAGCCACTGCACGGCCGACCCGGTCACCGCGATCGAGCCCTCCAGCGCGTACACCGGCGCCTGGTCGCCCAGCTGGTAGCAGACGGTGGTCAGCAGCCCGTTGGCCGAGCGGACCGGTTCGGTGCCGGTGTTGAGCAGCAGGAAGTTGCCGGTGCCGTAGGTGTTCTTGGCCTGGCCGGGCTCGAAGCACACCTGCCCGACCGTGGCGGCCTGCTGGTCGCCCAGCGCGGCCGTCAGCCGCACCTCGCCGCCCAGGGGGCCGTCGGCGCGGGTGACGCCGTACCCGGCCGGGTCGGAGGAGGGCCTGATCTGGGGGAGCATGGCGCGGGGGACGCCGAAGAACGACAGCAGTTCCTCGTCCCAGTCGAGGGTCTCCAGGTCCATCAGCATGGTGCGGCTGGCGTTGGTGACGTCGGTGACGTGGACGCCGCCGTCGGTGCCGCCGGTCAGGTTCCACAGCAGCCAGCTGTCGGTCGTCCCGAACAGCGCGTCGCCGGCCTCGGCGGCCTCCCGCACGCCCTCGACGTTCTCCAGGATCCACTGGATCTTGCCGCCGGAGAAGTAGGTCGCCGGGGGCAGGCCCGCCTTGCGGCGGATCACCTCGCCGCGGCCGTCGCGTTCCAGGGCGGAGGCGATCCGGTCGGTGCGGGTGTCCTGCCAGACGATCGCGTTGTAGTACGGGCGCCCGGTGCGCCGGTCCCAGACCACGGCGGTCTCGCGCTGGTTGGTGATGCCCAGCGCGGCCAGGTCGGAGTGGCTCAGGTTCGCCCTGGTCAGCGCGGTCTGGATCACCGCCCGGGTGCGCTCCCAGATCTCGGTGGGGTTGTGCTCCACCCAGCCGGCCCGGGGCAGGATCTGCTCGTGCTCGAGCTGGTGGCGGGCGATCTCGTTGCCGCCGTGATCGAAGATCATGAACCGGGTGCTGGTCACCGCTCCGACGAAGTCGCTCATGTGGTGTTCCTCCTGGCTGGGACGGGGATGCGGGGCCGGTGGGCGGGGCGCGGGACGGTGCTCACGCCGCCTCGGCGGGGACCTTGGTGGGGGCCGGTTCGGGCTCGGGCGCGCCCGCGGCGGGCAGGAACCGTCCGATCAGGGCCTTGTAGAGACCGGCCCCCAGCACGCCGCCCACCAGCGGGCCGACGATCGGGACCCAGAAGTACAGGTCGCCGTACTGGTCGCGCCAGGCTCCCCCGTATCCGGTGAGGAAGGAGGCCAGCCGGGGCCCGAAGTCGCGGGCCGGGTTGATGGCGTAGCCGGCGTCGGTGCCCCAGGCCATCCCGATCGCGACCACGACCAGGCCGATGACGAACGGGGCCAGGTTGGACAGCGGGCCGTCGTTGCGGGCGTCGGTGATCGCCAGGACCAGGAACAGCAGGATCGCGGTGCCGATGATCTGGTCGCGCAGCGCGCCGAGGCTGCTGACGGGCAGCTCGCCGTTGCCCGGCAGGGTGGAGAACACGCCCTGGGTCTTGATGGTGTGGCCGGGGTCGGCCTGGGCCAGCACCTCGCTGTAGTTCCACCGCACCAGCAGCGCCGCGACGAACGCCCCGGCCGTCTGCGCCAGCACGTAGGGGGTGACGTTGCGCCAGGGGAAGTCGCGGTAGACCGCCAGCGCGAAGGTGACGGCGGGGTTGAGGTGGGCGCCGCTGGCCCGGGCCGAGACGTAGATCGCCAGGGTGACGCCCAGGCCCCAGGCCCAGGCGATGCTGTCGTGGTCGCCGATGTCGGCGGCCGCGACCTGCGCGACCACTCCGACGCCGAACAGGATGAGGA
>NZ_JBHSON010000023.1:0-123613 GCF_042656285.1 Actinomadura rugatobispora
GTGCGGGCCGGCCGGCGGCCGGGTCCGAGGGCGTGCCGGCGGCGGCGCCGGGGCCGGTGGTGGTCAACGGGCGGGCGCAGCCGCCGCGGGTGCTGGTGCCGCGGGCGGCCACGGGCCGGTACTGGATGGTGCCGGTGGCCGCGGCGCCGCCGGCCGGCACGGGCATGCTGGTGCCGTACGCGGTGGAGGTGGAGCGGGGGCTGCCGTTCCGTTCGGGGCGGTTCGCGGCCGAGGTGCACCGGGTGCTGAACGATCCGCGCGGGTGGGGCAGGGGCGGCCGGCTCAGGTTCGCGCGGGTGGCGCGGGGGCCGGTGCGGTTCACGGTGTCGCTGTCGAGCCCGGCGCTGACCGACCGGATGTGCCTGCCGGCGCGCACGCACGGGTGGCTGTCGTGCCACAACGGGGGGCGCGCGGTGATCAACGCGCGGCGCTGGGGGCTGGGCGCGGCGCCCTACGGCGGTGATCTGGCCGGGTACCGGGAGTATCTGATCAATCATGAGGTGGGGCACGCGCTGGGGCACGGGCACCGGGGGTGCCCGGGGCCGGGGCGGGCGGCGCCGGTGATGGTGCAGCAGACCATGTCGCTGTACGGGTGCCGGGCCAATCCCTGGCCGTTCCCGCGGGGCTGACCGCGCCGTCGCCCGGGGGCCTAGACTCGGGGCCACACCATGCGCATGATCAAGAGGGCGGGCTCCCACGAGCTGGAGGTCCGCAGGTCCCGGTTCGTCTGCACGCTGGCGCGCGTCCCCGACGAGGGCGCGGCGGCGCGGTTCATCGCCGATCATCGCCGGGCCCACCGCGACGCGACGCACAACTGCACGGCCTACGTGGTGGGCGAGCACGGGGAGATCACCAAGAGCAGCGATGACGGGGAGCCGGCGGGGACGGCGGGGGTCCCGATGCTGGAGGTGCTGGTCCGGCGGGGGCTGACGGGCGTGGTGGCGGTGGTGACGCGGTATTTCGGCGGGGTGAAGCTGGGCGCGGGCGGGCTGGTGCGCGCCTACGGGCAGGCGGTGTCGGCGGCGGTGGACGCGGTGGGCGTGGTGGAGCTGCGGCCGGTGGTGACGGTGACGGTGCGGGTGGAGCACGCGGTGGCGGGCCGGTTGCTGGGGGATCTGCACGGTGCGGGCCGGGTGCCGTCCGATGTGCGCTACGCCGGCGAGGTGGAGCTGGACGTGGCGGTCGAGGTGGCGGAGGCGGCGGCGTTCGAGGCGTGGGTGGCGGAGGTGACGGCGGGGCGTGCCCGGACCCGCCGTGGCGCGCTGGGTCATGTCGAGGTCCCGGTCCCCTGACGGGCCGCGCGGGCGGGGGAGCGGCGGCCGAGGGCGAGGCCGGCGACCAGGACGCCGGCCAGGGTCACGGCGGCGGCCAGGTGGTAGGCGGTGCCGAGGCCCTCGGTGAGTTCGCCGCGCAGGGCGTCGCCGTCGAACCCGGCCGTTCCGGCGGCGGACACGGCGACCATGAGGGCGGTGCCGACGGCCAGCCCGGTCTGGTGGGTGACCGAGGCCATGCCGGAGGCGACGCCCTGGCGGCCGGGGGCGACGCCGGTGCCGGCGGCGATCCACATGCAGGTCCAGACGATGCCCATGCCCAGGCCGGTCACCATGATCGCGGGCAGGACGGCGGTGAAGGGCGCGCCGGGGGAGAGGGTCAGGCCGAGCAGGGCCAGTCCCGCGGTTCCGGTGAGCAGCCCGGCGGCCAGGGCGGTGCGCATGCCGGTGCGGGCGATGAGGCGTTCGGCGGCCTTGGTGCCGGCGATGTTGAGCAGGGTGAGGGGCAGGTAGGCCAGTCCCGCGCGCAGGGGGTCGTAGCGCAGGACGTCCTGCAGGTAGACGGTGAGCAGGTAGTAGTGGGCGCCCAGTCCCGCGCCGAACACCGCGGTGATGGCCATGGCGGCGACCAGGCTGGGGTTGGCGAACATGCGCGGCGGCATGAGCGGGTCGCGGCCGCGGGCCTCGATGACCGCGAAGGACGCCAGCAGGGCCAGGCCCGCGCCGGTGGCGGCCAGGACGGGCGCGGAGGTCCATCCCCAGGCGGGGCCCTGGGCCAAGGCCAGGACCAGCAGGGTGATCCCGGCGGTCGCGGTCAGCGCGCCGGGCAGGTCGAAGCGCCGCGGCCGCTCCTCGCCGTGGGCCTCGTCGGGCGGCAGCAGCGCGAACGCGGCGGCGAGGGCGGCCAGGGCCAGCACGACGAAGATGTAGAAGGTCGACTCCCAGCCGAATGCGTCGGTGAGGACGCCGCCCAGCAGCGCCCCGGCGGCCAGGCCGCTGCCGCCCATGGCGGCCCAGACGGCCATGGCGCGGTTGCGTTCGGGGCCCTCTGCGAACAGGGTGCCGACCAGGGCCAGGGTGGCGGGGAACAGCAGCGCGGCGCCCAGTCCCTGCACGGCGCGCACGGCGACCAGGAGGGCGGGGGTCTGGGCGAGCCCGCCGACCAGTGAGGACACCGCGTACAGCAGCAGGGCCAGGACGAACATGCGGCGCCGTCCCAGCAGGTCGGCGGCCCGTCCGCCCAGCAGCATGAAGCCGCCCAGGGTGATGGCGTAGGCGCTGACCACCCACTGGAGGGTGTGGCCGGGGAAGTGCAACTCCTGCCCGATGTCGGGCAGGGCGACGTAGACGATGTTGTAGTCGATGGCGATGATGAACTGGGCGAAGGCCAGCAGGGCCAGTGTCCATCCGGGGCGTGCGGGCGTCGGTGAGCCGGGCATGGGTTCCTCGCGGCGGGTCGGTCGGCGGTCCGCGCGGGGGGCGCGTCCGTCACGCCGCGAGGGTAGAAGCTGACATCAGTGTCAGATTCAAGCCGCGGACAGGCGGGGGCGGTCGGCGTTGATCCCGATCCCCTTGGAGCGGGCGCGCGCACGCCCAGGTCCAGCGCGGCGCGGCGGAACCAGATGCTCGACCACATTCCCGTGTTGCCGCGGTCGCCGATCAGGTTGAGACCAGCCTGCGTTCCTGGGTGCAGGAGCTTCTCCAGCGAGGAATGGCAACGGTGCGGTGGCCGCGTTCGGCGCCGGACGCACCGGCCCTATCGGAGCCGTGTCGTTGGTGCAGTGACCCCCGAGGCCAGGCGTCGTCGTTCACGGCGGCCTCGGCGGCCAGGTCGGACCGGACGGTGTCGGGCACGTGTGCCGTCGGTCATCTGCCTGGCGATCGTGGTGAGCGTGTCGGCGCGGTCACCGGCCGGGTGTCGAAAGGACAGCAGCTCATGTAGGAGAACACACCGTGACGGCGCTCTCGCAGGGCTGCGGCGCGGACGCGAACGGTGGGCCGTCAGGCTTCAAAGGACCTTGAGAAACCGTTCGGCCAGGACGGACGCCGAGGCGGGGTTCTGCCCGGTGTACAGGTTGCGGTCGACGACGGTGTAGGGCTTCCAGGGTTCGCCCTTGGTGAAGTCGACGCCTAGGTCGACGAGTGCGTCCTCCAGCAGCCAGGGGGCCCTGGGGCCGAGATCGAGCGCGTTCTCCTCCTCGTTGGTGAAGGCGCTGACCCGGTAGCCGGCGAACGGCGACTCGCCGCGGACCCTGGTCGCCAGCATCGCGGCCGGTGCGTGGCAGACGATCGCCAGGGGCTTGCCGGAGGCCAGCGCCGCGGTCAGCAGCCGGCCGGCGTCGGCGTCGGCGGACAGATCCTCCATGGGGCCGTGCCCGCCCGGCAAGTAGACGGCGTCGTAGTCCTCCAGGCGGGCGTCCGCGAGCTTGATCGGCCGCCGCATCTCCTCCGCGGAGCGGATGGTCGCCTCCAGGTCCAGGGCGGTCTGCGCGTTGCCGGCCATCTCCGGCCGCAGGCTCATCATGTCCACGTTCGGGACGACTCCCCCGGGAGTGGCGACCTCGATCTGGTGGCCGGCCTGCGTGAGCGCCTTGTAAGGGGCCGCGAACTCTTCGGCCCAGTAGCCGGTGGCCCACCTGGTGCCGTCCTTGAGCGTCCAGTACGCCGTGCCGGTCATCACGAACAGCAGCTTCGCCATCGAAAAGCCCGCCTTCCTCTCGCATTGTCGCTTCAAGTCATACCTTGATTACTTGGAGTTATGTCTGTGCTGGCTGCGGGCGGGAGCTGGAGCGGCGGGATTGCGCCGCGACGGTGTTGGGGGCCGACATCGGCGGGCCGCGTATCGTCACCGATCCGACCTTCGACGACCCCGGCCCCCACGGCTACCTCGGCAAGACGCTCGGCCCGGCAGTGCCCGAGAACCGGCTGGGGCCGGTCGGCGTCGTGCTGGTCAGCCACGACGCGCATCCCGACAACCTCGACGCCGGGGACGCGCCTTCGCCCGGGCGCGTCTCTGGCGGTCCCGGCCGTGCACGGGCCCGAGGACGGCGAGCGTGACGCCGACAGCAACATCAACTGCGAGGTCACCGGGTTCGTCGTGTCCGGCCAGGACCTGCCCAGCGCGCCGTGGCAGCCCGCGTCACGGGCAAGTTCCGCAAGCGCCCGGTGTCGATGGTCGGCCGCGGGGCCGCGGCCGCCGTCACGGTGCTCGGGGTCAGTGTCGTCGTCCCGGCCCACTACGACGGATGGACGCATTTCCCCGAGGGACGAGCCGGGTTGGAGACCGCGTTCGACGAGGCCTGTCGTTCCGCGCTGCTCCGCCTGGCCGACCACGGAGCCTGGACGGCACTGCGCGACCGAAACCGCTCCAGCGGCGGCGTCGGCCACCGCGAGAACTTCTTCAGTTCACCCGGTGACGGCTCCGCCGCGAACGGCGTCGGTACGAGAAGTCGCGTCAGGTGGGTCACCAGATGAGGGTGGCGGCCAGGCCGAGGGCGGCGCAGGCGCCGAGGGTGCGCAGGACGCTCCAGCGGAGCAGGAAGATCATGGCGAGGGCGGCCAGGGTGATGGCCAGGGCGGTGGGCCGCCAGGTGGCGGGATCGGGTACCAGGAGGTGGACGGGGCCCCGGTCGGTGGTGCGGGTGTCGCGGAAGAGGGTGTGGGTGGCGAAGTAGACGGCGAGGTTGGCGATGACGCCGACGACGGCGGCGGTGATGCCGGTCAGGGCGGCGGAGATGGCGGCGTTGCCGCGCAGCCGTTCGACGTAGGGGGCGCCCAGGAAGATGAAGATGAAGCAGGGGACGAAGGTGACCCAGGTGGTCAGGAGCGCGCCGAGCAGGGCGGCGGCCCAGGGGTCCAGGTCGCCGGGGGCGCGGTAGGCGCCGACGAACGCCACGAACTGCACGACCATGATGAGCGGTCCGGGGGTGGTCTCGGCGAGGGCGAGGCCGCGGACCATCTCGCCGGGGTTGAGCCATCCGTAGGTGGTCACGGCCTGCTGGGCGACGTAGGACAGGACGGCGTAGGCGCCGCCGAAGGTGACCAGGGCGGTGCCGGAGAAGAACAGGCCCTGGTCGGTGAAGACGCTGCCGGTGCCGGTGAGGGCGGCGACGGCGGCCAGCGGCACTCCCCACAGAAGGAGCCCGGCGGCCAGCACCTTGGCCCCGCGGCGCAGGCCGGGCGGTTCGTGGTGCAGGGTGTCGTCGGAGATCAGCGGTTCGGGACCACCGTCGCCGTGCCGCGTCCCGGTGGTGAAGGCGTGCGGGCGCAGGCGTGCCAGCAGCCATCCGGCCGCCGCGGCGGCGGCGATGACGACCGGGAACGGCACGGCGAAGGCCGCGAGTGCGGCGAACGCGGTGACGGCCAGGGCGATCAGTGCGGGGTGGGTGAGGGAGCGGCGGCCGACCCGGATGACGGCTTGGGCGACGATGGCCAGGACGGCCGGGGCCAGCCCGGCGAACAGCCCGGTGACCACGGCGGCCGTCCCCCAGCCGACGTAGATCGCCGAGAGCGCGAGCAGGGCGAGCACGCCGGGCAGCACGAACAGGGTGCCGGCGACCAGGCCGCCGCGGGTGCCGTTGAGCAGCCAGCCGATGTAGACGGCCAGTTGCTGGGCCTCGGGGCCGGGTAGCAGCATGCAGTAGGACAGGGCGTGGTTGAAGCGCTGCTGGCCGATCCAGCGTTTCTCCTCGACGAGGGCGCGCTGCATGACCGCGATCTGCCCGGCGGGTCCGCCGAAGGTCTGCAGGGAGATGGCGAACCAGGTCCGCACCGCTTGGCGCAAGGGCACCACATCGCGTGGCGTATGGGCGTGCCGCGGATCGGCTGGGGCGGTGTCGGGCGTGTGTGCGGGCTCGGCGGCCTGGCGCTGGTCGGGGTCGGCTTGGGTCACGGGGGCTCCCTGGGGGAAGGTCAGGCGGGCTCGTGGCCGAGCAGCAGTTCGCGCCGGTAGAACTCGTACAGTCCGTCGAACAGCGGGCGGGTGAGGGCGAGGATGTTGTCGTCGTCAGCGACCATGGACAGGCCGCGCAGTGCGGTGTCCAGGCCTGGGGCTTCGGGGGCGTCGTAGCGTTCGTCGTCCAGGTCGGCCTCGTGGACGATCTCGGCGATCCGCCACAGCACCGGGTCGGTCAGCTCGTAGCGGCGAAGGATGGTCTCGAAGCTGCAGTCGCCGCCGTGGTGGCCCAGCTCCACTCCGCGCATGTCGAAGCCGGTGGCCTCGTCCGGCACTTGGGCGGGGTCGGCCACGAACACGAACTCGGCGCCGGTGTCGATCTCGCGGCGGATCAGCCAGGCGCAGGCGGCCCGGTCGATGTGGATCCCCTGGCGGGTGGCCCATTTCATGACGGTTCCTCGGTGATGGTGGTGCCGGGTGGCTGGGCGAGTCGTTCCACGGCGGTGCGTGCCTGGTCGCGTTCGGGCGGGGGGAAGTGGTCGCGGCGGGTGATGCGCCGCAGTTCGCCGCGCAGCCGCCGCAGGCTCGCGGCCCGTGCGGCAGCCGGGAGGTCGAGGGCGGCCAGGGCCTCGTCCCGCACGGTGCGGTACTCGGCGGCCCGCGCGTCCCGCATGGCGGAGGCGAGCTGGTTCTCCTGCGCCTGGGTGGTGGGCCGGGCCAGCCAGACCCCGGCGGTGCCGCCGGCGTCGGTGACGTCTTCGGCCACCCATTCCAGCTGCTCGCGGGTACGCGCGTCGGCCGGCAGCGCCACCAGGCCGTCTCCGAGCTGGGCCACGCCGAGCCGTTTCAGCTTGCGCCACACCGCGATCCGCGGCGCCGACGGCTCCCGCGGGACCCGGTAGGACAGCAGCACCCACGCGCCGGGGGGCTGCACCACATCGTTCACCGAGCGTCTCCAGAGGTATGACGACCAACGCCTTCTATGTAACCATGGTTACACCAACCTGGCGTGAACTGGGGAGAGGCGAGCATGAAGTCATCAGGGGTGTTCGTTCTCGACCGGTCGGCGTCCGGCGGGCCCGTGCCGGCCGGTGTGTCGGCGCGGATCCCGCTGGGGAAGTGCACCGCGGTGGTGGGGACGAGCGCCGCAGGGAAGACGACCCTGCTCCGCCCGCTCAACCGGCTGGAGGAACCATCCGAGGGGCGAGTGTCGCTGGACGGCGTGTCCCTGCACGAGACCTGGGCGGCCTTCTGCCGTTCGACAACGGCGCGTTCGACGACGTGGTCGCGTCGGTGAGCCACCCTTTCACGGCCTACGCGCACAGGGATCCCCAGCCCGACCACCATGCGACCACCAGTTACACCTTCGACTGGGCCTTCAATGGGCAGTCGGTCCCGGTGAGGTTGTGGCGCAGGCCGTTTCAGGGGAGCGGCCGGAATACGCCAGAAAGGGATCACGGCCTGACGGTTGATCGTTAGGGTGATCGGGGTCGGGTTGGCGGCGGTCCTGGGGGTTGCGGGTGACCTCGATCGATCGGACCGCGTATCCGCAGTTTGCGCGGGTGTTGTCGGCCCGAGAGTTGGCGGAGGCGTTCACGCCGACCGGGGCCGAGGTGGAGTGGGCGCGGTCGTGCACCGATGATGAGCATCATCTGCTGGCGCTGGTGGTGTGGCTGAAGTCCTACCAGCGGTTGGGGTACTTCCCGAAGCTGGCGGAGGTCCCGGCGGCGGTGGCGGCGCATGTCCGTGGGGTGCTGGGGCTGGCCGGCGATGAGGTGGGATTGCGGCAGGCGGCTTCGGCGTCGGCCAAGCGGCACCGCGCGCTGGTGCGCAAACGGCTGGGGGTGTCCTACGAGGCGGCCCGGGTCCGGCAGGTGGCCGAGGCCACGATCCGCAAGGCGGTGCAGTCCAAGGACAACCCGGCCGATCTGATCAACGTGGCGTTGGAGGAGTTGGTCCGCGCGCGGTGCGAGTTGCCGGGCTACACCACCTTGGACGCGCTGGCCGCCTCGATCCGCGCCGAGGTCAACACCGGGTTCTTCGGGTTGGTCGCCGGGCGGCTGGACCGGACGGCCAGGGCGCGGCTGGCGCGGTTGCTGGTGGTGGATCCGGCGAGTCGGCGCAGCGAGTTCGACCGGTTGAAGGACGTGGCCAAGGCGGCGTCGCTAGGCAAGTTCAAGCAGCGTTTGGCGCTGCTGGCCGACCTGGATGCGATCGGCCCGACCGGGGTCTGGCTGGAGGGTGTGCCGGCGGGGAAGGTCGCGCACTTCGCCGGGGAGGCGCGGGTCACCGACGCCTCCGACATGCGCAAGGTCGGCACCGACAAGCAGTTGACGTTGCTGGCCGGTTTCGTGCATACGGTCGCGACCGAGGTCCGCGACGACGTGGTGACGATGTTCTGCAAGCGGATCGCGGCGATCCACAAGCGGGGCCGTGACCACCTGGAGGCGCTGCGCGAGGCGCACCGCGCCGAGTCCGAGCGGCTGCTGGGAGTGTTCGGCGAGGTGCTGGCAGCGGCCCGGGAGGCGAGCTCTGACGCAGCGCCGCCGGACGGCGCGGTGCCGGACGCTGCGAGGTCGGGTGCGGGGGGCGACGAGCGGCAGGCCGCCGAGCACGCGGGCCGGCTGGTGCTCAAGACGCTGGAGCAGGCGGGTGGGGTGGAGGCGTTGACGGCCGCGCACGAGGCGGTGTCGGCGCATCATGGCAACAACTACTTCCCGCTGCTGGAACAGCATTACCGCTCGCACCGCTCGGCGCTGTTCACCCTGGTGGAGGCGGTGGAGCTGGAGGCCACCAGCGCTGATCGCAGTGTGCTGGACGCGGTGGAGTTCCTGACCGCGCTGCGCAGCGCCAAGGCCGCGCTGGTGCCCGAGCAGATCGTGGTGCAACGGCAGGGCCCGGGCGGGGAGCCGGTGTCGGTGACGTTGTCGATCGACGTCGACGCCTTCACCTCGCTGCAATGGCGCAAGACCGTCCGGGACCCGGCGCGGCCCGGCATGCTGGTGCGCCGCCATCTGGAGGTGTGCGTGTTCTCCTACCTGGCGGCCGAGCTGCGCTCGGGCGACATCGCAGTGGCCGGGTCGGACTCCTACGCCAACCTGCACGACCAGCTGATGTCGTGGGAGGAGTGTCGGCCGCTGGTGCCCGCGTTCTGCGCGCAGGCCGGGATCCCGACCGAGGCGGCCGCGCTGACCCGGCACTACCGCGACGAGCTCGCCGCCGTCGCCGCGGCGGTGGACGCCGGCTATCCAGGCAACACCGATCTGCTGCTGGAGGGCGGCCGTCCGGTGCTGCGCCGCCGCAAGGGCGCCGAGCGGCGCCCCTCGGCGCAGGAACTGGAGGCGGCGATCCACGAGCGGCTGCCGCAGCGGGCGTTGCTGGACATCCTCACCCGCACCGCCTACCTGCTGAAATGGCACCGCCACTTCGGGCCCGCGTCCGGCTCGGACCCCAAGATCCGGGGAGACGTGATGGGCCGGTACGTGCTGACCGCGTTCGCGCACGGCACCCTGCTCGGGCCGACCCAGGTCGCCGCGCATATGCGCGGCACGGTGAGCGTGCACGAACTGTCGCTGGCGGGCAACAAGCACACCACCGCGACCAAGATCGACGCGGCGTCGGTCGATGTCATCGACCACTTCAACCGGCTGGACGTCGCGTCGGTATGGGGTGACGGGAAGTCGGCGGCGGCCGACGGCACCCAGATCGACACCTGGGAGGACAACCTGCTGGCCGAGACCTCCATCCGGTACGGCGGGTACGGCGGGATCGCCTACCGGCATGTCTCCAACACCTACATCGCGTTGTTCTCCCACTTCATCCCGTGCGGGGTGTGGGAGGCGGTCTACATCATCGAGGGGCTGCTGAAGAACGCCTCACAGATCCAGCCCGACACCGTCCACGCCGACACCCAAGGCCAGTCGCTGCCGGTCTTCGGTCTCGGCGCCCTTTTGGGCTTCGACCTTTTGCCGCGCATCCGCAACTGGCACGACCTGGTGTTCTTCCGTCCCGGCCCGACGGTCCGCTACAGCCACATCGACTCGCTGTTCGGCGAGGCGGCGGTGGACTGGAAGCTGATCGAGACGCACTGGAGCGACCTGCTGCGCACCGCGATCTCCATCCGGGAGAACAAGCTGTCGTCGGTGACGCTGCTGCGTCGGCTGGGCAACCACTCGCGCAAGAACCGCCTGTACCGGGCCTTCCGCGAGCTGGGCCGCGCGATCCGCACCATCACGCTGCTGCGCTACCTGTCCGAGCCGGAGCTGCGCGAGCAGATCACCGCGATCACCAACCGGACCGAGGCCTTCCACGGGTTCGCCGACTGGCTGATGTTCGGCGGCAAGCTCATCGGCCACAACGACCCCGACCACCAGGAGAAGGTGGTGAAGTTCAACGAGCTGATCGCCAACTGCGTCATCTACTCCAACGCCTGCGACATCACCGACGCCGCCAACGCCCTGGCCGCCGAGGGCCACCCGGTCGACACCGACGACCTGGCCACCGTCTCGCCCTACATCACCCACACCATCCGCCGGTTCGGCAACTGGACCCTCAACCTCACCCCGCCCGACCAGACCCCCACCACCCGGCTGGACCTGGAACCCCGCGTGCTGTTCGGTACACCGCCCGCCTGACACCCGGCCCGGCGCTGTTCCGTAAGGGATCCTCTACCGGAACACCGGCCAGCCGGGATGGAGCCCCAGGTCGAGGTGTTCCGTAAGAGTGTTCCGCGAACTGTCCCGGTGACGGGGGGCTATCCGGAACACTTGAGCGCGTGAACGCCGTGAACGCCCCGACGCCCGGCGCGGCCCCCGGCGTCGTCCGGGTCGGGTACGCCCGCTGCTCCACCGACGAGCAGGACGTCGTCGTCCAGACCGAGCAGCTGCTCGCGCTCGGCGTCCCGGCCGATCGGATCTACATCGACCGGGGCTTCTCCGGTACTACCCGCCGCAACCGCGGCGGCCTGGACCAGGCCCTCGCGGCGGTGTGGCCGGCCAGCGTGTTCACCGTGACCAAGTTCGACCGGTTCGCTCGCAACATGGGCGAGGCCAACCAGATCCTCACCGACCTGTCCGACCGGGAGGTGCTGTTCGGGCTGGGGGGATCGGTCTACGACTGGAACGACCCGTTCGGCCGGCTGTTCCTGCAGACCCTGGCGATGGTGGCGGAGTTCGAGGCGAACCTGGGCCACCTGCGCACCCGCGAGGGCATGGCGCTGGCCAAGAGGAACGGCAAGCTCAAAGGCAAGCAGCCCAAACTGCCCGAGTCCGCGCGGCGTTCCATCCGCCGCCGCTACGCAGAGGGCGAGGTGTCGCTGGCCGACCTGGCCACCGAGTACAGCGTCGGGCGGTCCACCATCCACCGCATCATCCATGGCCAGGAAACACCCAGCTAAGCGACGGTCTCATCCCCTGCTTGCGGCTCGTCGTAGCTGGAGGAGTTCGGGCCTCTTCGAGGACCGGGGTTCCGACGCGCCTCGTCGCGGGTTGGTGTTCCCGGCGGCGGGGCGCCGCCGGGAACACCGCTGCGCTGACGAGGGTGGAGGGCTGACTTGGGTTCAGGTGGGCGGGGTGTTCCAGTCCTGCTGCGCCGCCCACTGCTGGAGGGTGGTGGTGGTCAGGCCGTAGCGGGCGGCGTGGTGGGGGCGTGCGGGGTAGCCGACGAGATCGTTCCAGACATTGCTGTACGCCGAGGGCGCGCCGAGGCGCTGCTCCTGCTCCTGCGGGGTGATGTGGACGGCGGTGATCTCGCGGCCGAAGGCCTTGGAGAGGGTGTCGGCGATCTGGGCGTGGGTCAGCGCGTCGCCGGCGAGATCGATCTCGGCCTGATGGAACTTGGCGGGGTCGGCCACGGCGGCGGCGACGGCTGGTCCGAAGTCGTGCGCGCAGGTGAGCGCCAGCACGGTCTGCGGGCTCGTGGCGGTGAACAGCTTGCCCTCGGCCAGGCCGGGGAACTGTGTGTCCCGCTTGGGCGGGAGGAAGTTGTCCATGTAGAAGGCGGGCTTGAAGATGGTCCACCGGTCGATGCCCGACTGCCGGATCGCCTCTTCGGCGGCCTCCTTCTCGTCCCAGTAGGCCTTCATCACCGGGTCGGTCACCTCGACGTCGGGGTACCGGCTGCGCCACCCGGTCGCCGACACGGAGGTGTGGATGATCTGGGCGACGCCGGCGCGCTTGGCCGCGGTGGCGATGTTGGCCGCCTGGCGCCGCTCGGCGCCGGGATCGGCCGGGTCGACGCCCGCCATCTGCATGGAGAAGACCACGTCGTGCCCGGCGCTGGCGGCGTCCAGGGACGCGGTGTCGTCCATGTGCCCGGTCGCCAGGGCGACGCCCTGCCCGGCGAGCGCCCGGGCGGCGGCCGACGAGGGGTTGCGCACGAACGCGGTCACGGGGTGACCCGCGCGCAGCAGCGCCCGGACGGCCGCGCCGCCCTGCATCCCTGTCGCCCCAGTGACCAGCACTTTCGCCTTGTCGTTGGGTGTCACAGCACGCCCTGCTTTCGATTGATCGTGTTCTTTCCGGCACGCGGGCACGAACACCCGCCAACTAGAGACTACTCGGTATCGAGTCATGGTCGTATCGGGTTGACGGTCTGCTGGGTGCAAGGCTGGCCGGTGACCGGCCGGAAGGGTTTCAAGCGGTGGCGGTGCCGCCGACCAGGGGCAGCAGCACCTGGTCCACCAGGCGGGCTATCCCCTCGACGTCGAGGAGCTCACCGAGCAGGTCCTCCTGCCAGACCAGCACCCCGACGGCCGCGGCGATCTCCAGCCTGCCCGGCGCCAACAGACGCGCCACCCTCTCCGCGGTGATCTCGCCGCGCTTTTCAGCGCGGTACAGGCAGGCGGCGATCCCCTCGCGCTGCCCGGCGATGTACCGCTCGCGCAGGGTGTCGGTGATCTGAGGGTGCGAGCCGGCGACGCCGGCCAGCACAGCCGAGAAGCGACGCCCCTGGGGGTGCAGGCACGCCGAACTGTGGGTCAGCGTGGCGATGAGGTCCTCGCGCAGCGTCCCGGCCATCGCCCCGGCCGGGACGGCGGGGAGCATGAGGCTTTCCAAGGCGTCGGCGACCAGATCCTCGCGCGAGGCCCAGCGACGATAGACCGTGGCCTTGGCCACCCCCGCGCGCGCGGCCACCGCACCCATGGTGAGATCCCCGTACCCGCTCTCGACGATCAGGTCCAGCACCGCGTCGATGATGCGGGCGTCCCGCGCCTCATCACGGGCAGGCCCGAAGGCTCCACTGGGACGCTGACGCCCAGCGGGGCGGGTCGACCTGGTCATGTACACGACGGTATCCCCTGCCATCGGGCCCTTTCGCCCTGTCCACGGGAAGCCGCGGGGCGGGCCATCGCAGCGTCTGCATATGCAGGTTCGACGGCTACTTCGCCCTGGTCGTAGCTGTAGGAGTTCTCACCAACCAGCTATAACGCGACCTGACGATCCCTTTCTGGCGTATTCCGGCTGTCCCCCGACATGAGACACGCATCCGGACCTGGTCGGACTTGGCCACCCGTATCAACCAAATCAACGATGGGAGCGCCCGATGACCCGCACGCAGACCACCGAACCGCCCACCGGCTGGCCGCTTACCGCCGCGGCGGTCTTCCGGGCGCTCTCCGCGTTCCAGACGACCGCGGACGACCTCGGCTCGCTGAACTCCCTCGAGGACGAGTCCTACAAGCTGCGCCGCTCGGAGCTGGTCCGGCTGCTGGAGGCGCTCGATCAGTCCCGGGCCGTGCACGTCGAGATCCTGTCCAGCCTTGAGGGGGTTCGGGACTGGGTGCCCGGCGGCGAGGAGACCTTGTACGAGGCGGTCAACGCGATGCGGGTCGCTGGTGAGTCGCTCCACGAGCTCCTGCGCGACTTGGCCCCTGACCAGAGAGCCTGAGAGGAACTGATGAGCACCGAACAGACCAGCCCACCAACCGGGAAGAAGAGCGCCCGGACGGTGCTGCAGCCTGAACAGATCCGTGCCCTGGAGGCCCGCGCCGCTCGGGCCCGTCCCGATGAGCCGGTCGCCACGGGTCGCGAGGTCCAAGGGGGGCAGCCAAGGTAAGCCGGAAAGGGGCAACGAGCAGGCTGGCCGGGTGGTTGGGGGTCCAGCCCACATAAGCCCAAAACCCGCATTGGGATGATCTTGAAAGCTGCGGGATGCGTTCGACCTCGAACTCGCCGGGATCGACTTCGACGTCCTGCAGGAGGCGGCGTAACCCCGCGCCCTGGACCTGGTTGCCTGACGACTACGGCCGGGCGGGCGGGGACGATCTCGGGCGGCGGGCAACGGCCGTGCCGGTCAGCTCCCCGCCGGGTGCACCAGCAGCACCGGGCCGGCCGGGCCGGGCCGATGTCGTCATCGCCGGTCGGTGGTGATGGTGTCGGGCTGCCACCAGGTGAAGGCGTGGGTGTACCAGGTGGTGGTGCCGTTGCGTGCGGGTCGGTGTCCATAGGTGAGGGCGATGATGCCGCGGCCGCTCTGGCCGGTGGGTGTCTGATCGCCGGGTCCGGGCCGGCCGGGGGTGGTGCTCTGAATTTCACCCAGCAGCAGCCGGTCGGCTGCGCGCAGTTCCAGGCGCAGATCGATCGGGCCGGGGTCTCGCGCGGCGGTGCGGGCGCAGAGTTCTTGGATCAGTGCGGCGACCTGGTGGGTGAGGGCGTCGGCGGCCGGGCCCAGTCCCCACCGCTTGAGGGTGGTGTGGATCGCGTGGCGGGCGTGGGCGGCGGCCGGTCGTCCGCTGGGCAGTCGCCATCGGCCGGCGGGCGGCGCCGGTGGTGTGGGCCCGTCGGCGTGGTCGTGGCGGGACACGGTGGTCACGGAAGCCTCCCATCACGGGCAGGTCCGCCGCGAGTGCTTGCTCGGTCGGCGGCGCCGGGCCGGGTCGGGTTGCGTTGCCGGTCTGATGCCCGGCGTTCAGGTGCTCATGCGGCCGGTTCGGCCTGGGCCTGCGGGCTGGAGTGCGGGCTGGGGGTAGAGGTTGGGGTGGAGGGTGAGACTGCGGTCCAGGCCGGTGATGCGCAGCAGCTTGGCGATCTGGGGTCGGGGGTTGGCCAGGTGCAGGGTGATGCCGAGTCCGGTGGCGCGGCGTTGGGTGCCGATGAGCACGGCCAGGCCGGTGGCGTCGCAGAACGACACCTCGCCCAGATCGATGATCAGCAGGCGGGCGCTGTGGTGCAGGGTGGCGAGCAGATGCTCACGCAGCGCCGGGGCGGAGGCGATGTCGAGGTCGCCGTGCAGGGCGACGATGGTGTGGCCGGGGCGCCCGTGGGTGGGCAGGCTCGTCTTGGCCGCGGCCTGGGAGCGGCGCACGGCGGTGAACCCGGCGTGTCCGGCGTACCAGCTGGACGCGGTGGATGCGGTGGTGCTGGAGGTGATGATGGTCATGGCGATCTCCGATCGCAGGTGGGCGGGCCCCGGCCGTGCCGGCCGGGGTGGCGGGCGGGTCACTGTGCCGCTCACCGCGGCGCCGGGTGTTCGCGTAGTCGGCCGCCCTCGGTTTCCCACGCGCTGTGGGATGCGGTCTGGGTCCCGGCCGGGTTGCGCGCACTGGCCGGTGCGGTGGGCATGGTGAGCGCGGCCAGCAGGCCGGGGGTGCGCAGATGGTTGGCGGTGAGGGCGGCCAGTTCCATGGCCGCGTAGGCCTCCGCGTGGCCGGTGAGTGCCGGGACGGTGAGCAGGTCGACGCGCCGGCCGTCGGCGTAGATCGCGGTGAGCAGCCCGGCGGGCAGGGTGTCGAACCAGCTCAGGCGCACCATCCGGGCGCCGTCTGAGCCGTCGACGCGCAGCTTGCGGGGATGGCTGTCCCAGTCGGACGCCCGCAGCATGATGTGGGTGATGGGCCGATGATCGTCGGGCGGGCCGTGGGCTTGCAGGGCCAGGGCCAGCCCGGGCAGTTCGGCGGCCGGGTCGGCCGAGCGGGGCCACCAGCCGCCGTCCAGCAGCGTCTGGGGCGAGCCCGAAGGAGGCGGCGGCCGCAGGCACAGCCGCGGTGTCGAGGGCGGCGGAAGACCGATCGTTGTTCCTCGTTCAGTCAGGGTCCACATGGGGTCATCGCCCCTTTCCCCCGAGCCGCGGTGGCGGCCCGGGGACAGAAGGTGATCGCGATGGGTCAGCCGGATGGTCAGTGGTGTCCCCGCAGATGCGGGGCGAGGCGGCGTAGCCGGGTGATCCAGGCGGTCCCGGTCACCAGCGTGACCAGGATCGCGCCGGCCACCACGGTCGTCAGCGCCATGACCAGTGCCATCAACAGGCCGGCCTGTACCAGGTACACGATGAACACGATCACCGCGGCCAGCGCGATCACAGCGGGCCAGACCTGGTTCATCCGGGAAGCCGACCTGGCCGGGGTCACCCCGGGTCGGCCGGGTCGACGAGCACGATTCGAGATCGGCATGAACATCCCCCTTGTCGGGGTGAGCCGGTGTGGCGGTTCAGCCTCAGGATGGGGATGTCGTCGTTGCCGGATATCTCTGACTCTACACGCTGCAACTTCCGATACCTAGAAATATCTGAAGTAATATCCGGGTATGGCTTCCGATACTTCGCCCCTGGCCGGTTCCCAGCCCCCACCATCGGCTTCCGCTACTTCGCGGCGCCTGCCCGGCGGGGCGACCCCGCAGGCCCAGCAGCAGCGTGAGGAGCGGCGTGAGCGGCGGCGCGGCGCCCGGCCGACCCCGCTTCCCCAAGCCCTGCAGGCGGTGTTCGCCGCCTACGAACGCGACCTCGCCCAGCCGGGCGGGCCACTGGACGCCGACACCGTCCGCGTCTACGCCTCCCGGGTCCGCCAGTACCTGGCCTGGCTGGCCGCCGCTCTGGCCGACGGGACGGTCGCCGGTGACCCGCTCACCGATCCCGGCGCCCGCGACCGGGCCGCCCGCGGCTACCGCACCCACCTGCAGACGGTGCTCAAGCGCAAACCCGCCACCATCAACGCGCACCTGACCGCGGTCGATGACTTCTACCGCCGCCGCGGCCTGGGCCCGGCCGCCGCCGAACGCGCCGACGTCCCCCCGGCCGCCCCCCGCGCCCTGGACGAACGCGACCAGCTCCGGCTGCTGCGCGAGGCCGGCCGCGCCCCGCTGCGCGACAAGGCGATCGCCTTCACCGCCTTCTACGCCGGCACCCGGATCAGCGAGACCACCAACCTCGACACCGGCGATGTCCGCCTGCCGGCCCGCAACGGGCAGCTGATCGTCCGCCACGGCAAGAACGGCAGATACCGCGAGGTGCCGCTGCACCCCAGGCTCCGCACCGTGCTGGAGGAATGGCTCCGCGAACGGGCCGGCTGGAGGGGCGCCGACACCGAACCCGCACTGTTCCTCAACCGTCGCGGCGGCCGCCTGTCGACCCGCTCGGCGCACACCGCGCTGCGCGCCATCGCCGACGCGGCCGGCCTGCCCCTGGGCCGCGACGGCGCCTTCACCCCGCGCGTCCTGCGGCACACCGCCGGCACCGTCATGACCCGCCAGGGCACCGACATCGTCATCGTCGCCGAACTCCTCGGCCACACCCTCGAAACCGCCCGCCGCTACGGTCTGCCGACCCACCACGACCGCCAGAAGGCCATCGAACGACTCACCACCGACGAATAACCCGACCGACCACACCCCACGCCCCCGGCCCCTCTCCCCGCCCAACCTGACAACCCACAAGATCATCCCAATGTGGGTTTTGGGCTTATGTGGGCTGGACCCCATTGGGGGCCGGGGACTTGGGGAACGGCGGTGGTTCGGGAATGGGGTCGCGAGGGCTGTCTCGTCCCGGTGAATCTGTCGGAAGGCTGGTGCGGCGGCCCGCTCCGACTGCCACGCTGGACCTATCGCCCGTTGAACAGGAGTCCGCCGATGGCCGGACGACGTCGCCCTCCGGAACCAGCCGTGCTCTCCGCCACGGCGCTGCAGCAGATCCCGGCCGTGTTCGCGGCCGCCCCGCCGCTGGAGGACGCCCCCGGCCGCGAAGTCCTGTACGTCTCGATGCCGATCACGCTCCGCGCCGGCGGCAGCGAGTGGCACGACGGGCCCCAGAGCCGAACTGCCCGCGCGGGTCTGCGTGACGACAAGCGGGACGAGTTCATCGCGCACATCGAAGCGGGCCGCCTCGTAGAGGCCGTGCACATGGTCTTCAACGACTACTGGCCCGACCCCGAAACAGCCGATATCGAAGGTATCCACAGCATCACCTGGTGACCGGCTCGGCCGTCCGCGCGTTCATCAAACGACCGTTAAACGAACGCGACGAACGCCCCGCAAGGCCCACACTCGACACCCGCCACCCCAGACCGTCACTCCGACCTGGCCGCTACCGGCCGTTCCGACCTGCGGATCAGTCCTACCCAGGTTGAACGCGTAGGGTCCGACGTTCACCAGCGGAGCGACGTACGGCGACACCCGCAGGTCTGGATCGTCGAGGGGGCGTCCGGTATCGACTTGGTTCTGGCCAGTCGTGCATGAAGGCGGGGTGGGACAGATGGATGCTGTGGCGTCGGTCTTGTTTGCGGGATGTTGCAGAATGCACGCGACCTGCGCATCAGGTTGTCGCCGACCAGGCCGTGTCCGTCGACTTCGAGGAGGATGGTGCGGGCGTCGATGCCGTGCTGGCGGGATTGGCCTCGGGTGGCGGGGAGTCGGAGCAGACGTCAGGGTGGCCGAGGGCAAGGGGTTCGATCTGGACGGGGCGGTCCCGACGGCGGACACGATCAAGGGGTCTGGTCGTCGTGGTGACGATCAAGTCCATGACCCGTGCCTTCTGCTGGGGATGACGGGGTGAACCCACGACCCCATACGCGCGGCGATCGCCTCTCGCGCGTGGGAAGTGCGCGGCAGGGACTCCTTGAGTTCGTTCCAGTGGCTCGGTAACACTCCGGTCGGTCTCGACACGTAGGGGGTGTCCGCCTCCAGAGTGAAGGAGATCGCCGATGTGCCGCCAAAGACACCGGGCCGCAGATGGCTGACCGCGAGACCGCCTTCGAGATGATGTACGCCGCGGCGTATGAGCCGATCCTGGGGTATGCGCTGCGCCGCTGCTCGTCTCCGGAGGACGCCGCCGACGTCGTCGCGGAGACCTTCACCGTCGCCTGGCGCCGCTTTGAGGAGATACCGTCCGGCGACCGGGCACGGCTGTGGCTGTACGGCGTCGCCCGCCGTGTCCTGGCCAACCACCGTCGTTCGCAGGAACGGCATCGGCTACGGATCACGAGCCTGCGCGACGAGATCGCCACGGCGGCCGTCGATCCCACCGACACCGCCGCGATCTCCCAGGCGTTCGGCCGCCTGTCCGAGAGCGACCGCGAAGTGCTGAGCCTGGTCGCCTGGGAGGGGCTGGACCACACCGGCCTGGCCATGGTGCTGGGCTGCTCGACCGCAGCCGCGCGCGTCCGGCTGCACCGCGCGCGCAAGCGTCTGTCCCGCGCACTGCGCTCGGCGGGTGTCGAATACCGGCCCGTGACCCGCCCCATGAAGAACGGAGCTCGCTGACATGAAGCCTCACCCCACCGACGACCTGGTTCGTGCGATGGCCCGCGTCGACGACGCCTCCCTGGCCGGGTACGCCGGCCGGCCCGCCGCGCGCGCTCTGCTGAACGACGTCATGACCGTCCCCGAACCGCCGGCCGTGTCGGCCCGCCGTTTCCGGCTGCCCGGCCTGCGGCTCGCGGTGGCCGCCGCGGCGGCGCTCGCGATCACGGCGGGGGTCGGCGTCGCCGGCCAGATCGGCGGCGACGCCGTGCCGCCCGGACCGGTCCTGCCCGAGATCCGGCTGGCATCGGCCGCCGAGACGGGCCGGGTGCTCGACCGCGCCGCCGCGGCCGCCGAGAGCCGCCCGGTCACCGCCCCCAAGGCCCAGCAGTGGGTCTACACCAAGATGCGGCTGACCACCGGAGCCAAACCGGCCGGGGCGGTCGCCGGCGGCCCCTATCGGACCGACGAATGGGAGCTCTGGCGGCGAGCCGACGGCAAGCAGTTCGCCGCGTACAAGAACGGCGAGATCGAGGTCAACCACGAGATGGTCTCGTCGGTCATCGCAGCCAGGTACAACCCCATCCCCACCGATCCCGCAGCGCTGCTGCGCAAGGTCGGCGGCGACCGGCCAAAGGGCCGCGAGATGGCCTACCTGACGCTCATCACGCTGCTCCGGGACAACGTCTACCCGCCGGCGACGGAGGCGACGATCTTCCGTGCCATCAAGCTGATCCCGGGCGTGACCCTCCTCAAGGACAGGGCCGATGCGGCCGGCCGTCCGGCCCTGGCCCTCGGCCTGACGACGGGCTGGGTGCGCGAGGAAGTGCTGCTCGATCCCCGGACCTACAGCTACCTCGGCGAACGTGCCATCGCCATCAAGGACCGCACGCTGCGGTCAGAGGGCGAACCCGCCCTCCAGATACCGAAGGGAACCCTGCAGCGCCTCATGGTCCGCGTCACCACCAAGATCGTGGACAAGCCCGGCCAGCGTTCCTGACCTCGCCCGGACAGGGCCCGGCGAGCCGACCCGCATACCGCTCGCCGCGCCCTGTCCGGCATCACCCGTGGGTGAGTGCCCCCGGCGCCGGGCGGTCGGGCAGGTCACCACAACTGGTCGTCTTCGCCGCCCCGCCCCTGAAGCACCTGGTCCACATGTCAAACGCAAACTGAAGAAGATCCGGTACCGGCCCGGCCATCGACCCCTGGTGAACATCGGACCCTACACGTTCAACCTGGTTAGCGTTACTACCGGTCAGTAGAGTTCCGTACCCCCGGATCCACGACGAGACCAACCGAGGCGTGTGGGGCCATCTCGACCTGCACACCGGCGAGCACGTCCCGGTCCGCCGCGACGCCGACGAACAGGAACGGTTCCGGCACCGGCTCCACCGCATCAACCCCCAGCACGTCGCGGCCTAGGAGTCGGCCTGCTCAGGGCGTCGGCTGCCCGGAGGCAAGGGTCGCGGGTCCTCGCGGCCCCTTTCTGCCGTATTCCGGCCGTCCCCCTTTCACGCGATGACCGATGCCTTCACCGGCGCCGGCTTCCGCCTCGCCGCCATCAGCGAGCCGCAGCCCGACCCGGCCGCCCGTGAGCTGTTCCCGGACGGCTTCCAGGACCTTTCGACCAATACCAACCCCCTGTTCTTCGTCGTCGAGGTCCCGCCGTCGGCTAACGGCTCGGGCTGCCAGCCCTCGCGGATGATGAGCGGAGCGAGTCGGCGCCTGGCCCCAGTACTGTCGCGTCGTATGACCGACTCCGAGATCGAGATCACCGCGGATCTGGTCCATGAGTTGCTGCAGGAGCAGCATCCAGACCTTGCGGGGCTGGCCATGCGCGAGGTGGCGGGCGGTTGGGACAACCAGCAGTGGCGCCTCGGGGAGGAGTTGGCCGTGCGCATGCCGCGTACAGAGCATGCCCCGGACCTGCAGCGCAAGGAGCGCCGGTGGTTGCCCGTCCTGGCCCCGCGCCTGCCGCTCCCGGTCCCGAACCCGGTACGGACTGGTGAGCCGTCCGCGCGTTTCCCAAAGCCCTGGACCGTCATGACGTGGGTTCCCGGCGAGCCACTGGACCACGCCTCGATCAGCCGCGGCGACCACGCGGCCGACACTCTGGCGGGTTTCCTCAGGGCGCTGCACGTGGAGGCGCCCGCCGAGGCGCCGATCAGTTCGGACCGCGGCGCTCACCCCAGCAAGTACACGGAGGGCTTCGACCACTTCTTCCACGCCGTCGTCCCCGACGGCATCGCCGACGATGTCCGGGACGTCTGGGATGACGCCGTCGCGGCGCCAGAGTGGAAGGGCCCACCGGTCTGGGTGCACGGTGACCTCCATCCCGCCAATGTCATCGTCTCGGACGGGACACTCTCAGGCGTGATCGACTTCGGTGACATGTGCGCCGGCGACCCGGCCTGGGACCTCGCGGCCGCATGGGTGATCCTTCCCGCCGGCGCCGCCTCACGCTTCTTCGACGTGTACGCGCACGCCGACGAGGCGACGATCCGGCGCGCCCGCGGGCTGGCCGCTCTGAAAAGCCTGATCCTCATGCTGATAGGCCAGAACGGAGACCGAGGCATTCCCGGCGGCAAGCCGACATGGGGACCCGCAGGCCGCGCAGCACTCGATCGCGTTCTGAGAGGCGCTCTGCCGTAGGCACGCAGTGACGCTGTTACCTGGTGGCCTCAGTCAGCTGAGCAGGGAGAACCGCACGCTGAGCAGCGCTTCGATCCGCTGCAGGGGCTTCGTCGAAGGGGAGCGGGCCCAGGTCGGACGGCCGACCGGTGTCGAGTCCTTGGCGGTCAGCCGGATCGCGTAGGCGTTCTCTTCGCCGACTTCCAGATCAGCTCTTGCCGGATGCGGGCGAGTTCGGGGTCGGTGTCCGCGGGCTTGCGTCACCACTCGCTCGCCGTCGCGGGCGAGGTCGCCGCCGGGCCCCTCGGCACCAGGCTGACGCTCACCGCCCTGGCCGTCTTCGAACTGGAAGCGCATGTGCTCGTCCCGGCCGGGGAATGGTGGTGGCCATCGCGATGCAGGCCACCGCCCTCACCCTGGTCCGGCTACGTGACGATGCGGCCGCCTCCCGGCTCGCCGTGGAGGCGCGGCTCAGTCTCGGGCTGAGCGCGCGCGTGGCGTTCGCCCCCACACCGTCGGGGCCCTGCGCACCGCGCTGATCCTGGAGGGCGTCGACCCGGTGACGGCGACCCGCTACCAGATCGTGGTGATGTACATGCTGCTCGCCGCCGGGGCGCTGGCGGCCTTCACCGCCGCCCGCCCCGTCCTCTTCGACGACACCCAACGCCTGTGCGACCTCACCAAGGCCCTGCCCTGACCTGCACATAGTGTTTGTGGACACCACGATCCTCACCTGCGCTGCCATTATCGGCGCCGGGGTCACGGAGTTCGCAGGCGCCGGTCGGTGCGGTTGAGGTGCTTGCGGCCGAACGGCGATAGCAGCGGGCGGCGGTTAGCCTCCGGCGCGCAGGTGGTCCAGGGGCCGGTCGATCGGGCCTGAACGTGAACCGGCCGCTCGGGCCGTCGGACCAACGGGTCAGGCGGGTTGGGGGTTGCCAGGGCGGCAGTGCCGGCAGGGGCGGTAACCGGCGGCCTGGGCGGCGGCCAGGGTGGCGAAGCCGCGCCGGTGCTCGGCGGTGATGCGGCGGGCGTCGGCGCAGGTGGGGAAGCACACGATGCCGGTGGTGTCGCTGCCCAGGTACTGCACGCCCCGGCGGGCCAGGGCGGCCAGCTGGTCCAGGTCGACGTCCTCGGCGCGCAGCAGGTGTTCCTTGGCCTGGGCGCCGAACACGTACTGCCCGATCGTCCCGTCGGAACGGGTGACGCGGTGGCAGGGGATCAGCAGCGGCACCGGGTTGCGGCCCAGGGCCGATCCGGCGGCCCGGACGGCCTTGGGGTTGCCCGCCTGCCGCGCGACCCAGGCGTAGGGGCGGGTCTGGCCGCGGGGGATGGTGGCGGTGGCGCGCAGCACGGCGGCCTCGAAGTCGCTGAGGCCGCGCAGGTCCAGGCGCAGCCCGCCCGGCCGCCCGGTGCGCAAAGCGGGCACCAGGCCGGCGGGCGGGCGGTCGGCGGGCAGCAGGGGACGGGCGAAGCGGCGGCGGAAGGCCTCGGCGAACGCGCGCTCGTCCAGCCCGGCGCGCAGGAACGCCACGCCCTGGTCGGTGAAGGCCACCTGCAGGTCGCGGTGGGGGCCCTCCAGCGGTCCGGGCACGTGCACGCGGCGCGCGGCGACGCGGTCCAGCAGGGTGGGCGGGGCGTCGGCGGCCAGCGCGGCCAGGGCCGCCTCCAGACCGTCGGCGGCGTGCGGGTCGTGGTGGGTCATGGGGTGCCCCCTTGCCAAGAGCCGAGCGGGTGGAGCGCGCGGAGCCTGGACAGGCCCCGGGAGATGTGCGACTTGACGGTGCCCTCGGGCAGGTCCAGCACGGCGGCGATCTCGGTGACGGGCAGGTCGGCGACGTGCCGCAGCACCACGGCGGCGCGCTGGGCGGGGCTGAGCCGGGCCAGCAGCCCGGCCAGTTCCCGGCCGGTCTCGTGCCGGGCGGCGGCGGCCTCCACGCCCTCGGCCGGGTCGGCGGGATCGGCGGCCTCCTCCAGCGGGGAGGTCGCGGGCCTGCGCGCCGCGGTGCGCAGGCTGTTGCGCCACAGGTTCATCAGGATCGTCAGCAGCCAGGCGCGGGGACGCAGCTCGGCCAGCCGCTGCGGGGCGTACCCGCACAGGGCGCGGTAGGCGCGCAGGAACGTCTCGGCGGCCAGGTCCTCGGCCTCGGCCCACCGCCCGCACAGGCGCAGCGCGGTGGAGAACACGGTGCCGCGGTAGGCCTGGTAGAGGGCGGCGAATCCGGTGTCCAGGTCCTCGCCCAGCGCCGCGACGACGCGCGCGGCCGCCGCCTCGGCCGCAGCGGCTTGGCCGGCCGGTCCGGCGGCGGGTTGGAGCTGTTCGTCCGTTACCGTCACCTCCCTGTCAACACCGCGGCGTGCGGCTGCGTTGCGCCCACCGGACCCGAAAGGGGGCGGCCAGGTGCGGGGAGAGGACGGGGGCGGCGTCAGCCGAGCCAGCCGGGACGGATCATCCCCGTCTCATAGGCCAGGACCACCAGCTGGGCGCGGTCGCGGGCGCCGAGCTTGGCCAGGATCCGGCTGACGTGGGTCTTGGCGGTGGCGGGACTGAGCACCAGCCGCCCCGCGATCTCCTCGTTGGACAGCCCCGCCGCGACCAGCTCCAGGACCTCGCGTTCCCGGTCGGTCAGCGCGTTGAGCTCGGCGGCCGGCGGCGGCGCGGAGATCCGGGAGGCGAACTCGGCGATCAGCCGCCGGGTCACGGTCGGCGCCAGCAGCGCGTCCCCGCGCGCCACCACCCGCACCCCGTGGATCAGCTCGGGCGGCTCGGTGTCCTTGACCAGGAACCCGCTGGCCCCCGCCTTGATCGCGCCGTAGACGTAGTCGTCCAGATCGAACGTCGTCAAGATCACAACCTTGACGTCGGCCAGCCGGGGATCGGTGACGATCCTGCGGGTGGCCTCCAGGCCGTCCAGCACCGGCATCCGGATGTCCATCAGCACCACATGCGGCCGCAGCTGCGACGCCAGCCGCACCGCCTGCTCCCCGTCCCCGGCCTCGGCGACGATCTCGATGTCGTCCTCGCCCTCCAGGATCGACCGGAACCCGGCCCGTACCAGCGTCTGGTCGTCGGCCAGCACCACCCGGATCACGCGTCGTCTCCCGCCCGGTCCGCCATCGGCCCCCGCTCCATCCGTTCCCGCATCGCCTGCCCGTCCGTTGTGCCCGTCCCGCCGGCCCCGCCTGCGACCGCGTCCGTGGCGAGGCCGCCACCGGCCAGCGGCAGCCGCGCCCGGACGCGGAACCCGCCGCCGGGCCGGGGCCCGGCGGTCACCTCGCCGCCCACCGCGACGGCACGCTCGCGCATGCCGCGCAGCCCGTTGCCGCGTTCCAGGGCCGACACGTCGACCGGCCCGGGACCGTCGTCGTCGATCTGCACGATCACCGCGCCGTCCGCGCACCGTATCGTGACCGTGGCCTCCGCCGCGCCCGCATGCCGCACCGCGTTGGTCAGCGCCTCCTGCACGATCCGGTACCCGGCGAGCGATACCGGCGGCGGCAGCATACCGGCCAGAGCCGCATCGGTGATCTTCCCGGCGCGGCGGACCCGCAGCCCCGACGCCGAGGTCCGCTCCAGCAGCCCCGCCAGCCGGGCCAGGGACGGCGCCGGCTCGACCGCACCGCCGCCCTCCTCGTCCTGGTCGACCTGCCGCAGCACCCCCAGCACCCCGCGCAGCTCCCGCAACGTCTGCTTGCTGGCCTGCTTGATGGCCTCCAGCGAGGCGTAGGCCTGCTCGGGGTCGTCGCGGCGGTGCAGCGCGGCACCCGCCTGCACGTTGATCAGCGAGATCTGGTGGGCCAGCACATCGTGCAGCTCCCGGGCGATCCGCAGCCGCTCCTCGGTCGCGCGGCGGCGGGCCTCCTGCTCACGGTCGCGCACCGCCTCGGCGGCCCGCCGCTCGGCATCGGCCAGTTGCGCCCGCCGGCTGCGGACGTACTGTCCCATCCCCACCACCAGCAGCAGCAGCACCCCGACGCCGGCCACGTCCTCGGCACCGACGATCGCGCTGGGATCGGCCTCCGCGCTCCCGCCGCGCACCGCGCCCACCACCACGAACCCCGCGTTGATCACGATGACCGCGGCCAGCGAGACGTGCAGCCGGCACTCCACGGCCGCGGTGAGCAGCGCGATCACGAACACGAACGCAACAGGCCCGTCCGGGTACCCCAGCGGGTAGTACAGCGGCGTCAGCAGGGTCGTGACCACCAGCGTCAGCACCGGATGGCGGCGCCGCGCCGCCAGCGCGCCCGACACGGCCACGATCAGGATCACCCCGCCCGGCCACAGCGGGCGGTCGGAGGGCCCGGCGGCCGCGACGGACATCACCAGGGTGACCACCGTCGCGGCGATCGCCAGCACGAGGTCGGCGGCCTGGCCCCGCGGCCAGCGGATCGCGTTCACGGCACCACCGTAGTTCAGCCGCCCGCCCCGCCCGCCCCGCCCGCCCCGCCCGCCCGCGCGCCTGGTCAGCGGCGTCACGACCGGGGCGGACCCCTGACTTTCGTCAGTACCGGCAAGGTCGAGCGACTTGTACCGTGGCCAGGGTGAACGGCCTGAACACCCCCGCCATCGGCACGCCCCCCGCCCCTCCAAGCCCCGTTCCAAGCCCCGCTCCAGGCCCGGGGCACGGCGGCGGCGACGGGCTCGAGCGCGGCCGCCCCGGCCATGGCGGACCCCATCGGGACGGGACGCGCCGGGCACCGTCGGCGCCCGCACGGCGCACCGCGCTGCTGGACGCGGCGCTCTGGGCGATCCTGGCCCTCCCCGTCATGATCGGAATGATGACGCCCCAGCCCCAGGACCTGGGCTGGTGGGCGCAGGGCGCGGGCCTGGCCGCGCTGGCCGCCGCGATCGTGCTCGGCCGGACCCGCCCGCTGATCATGCTGCCGGTCGTGGTCACACTGATCCTGGTACACCCCAACTTCGTGTTCGGCATGCCGGTCGCGGCCTACCTGACCGGCCGACGCCTGGACCGCGCCCGCCCCCTGCTGTGGACGTTCACCGCGATCTTCGTGGCCGGCACCGCCATCAACATCGTCCGCGGCATCGACGTCACCACCTGGTTCCCGCTCACGATCTACCTGGTCCTGCTGGGCGTGCTGCCCTGGCTGGTGGGCCGCTACTGGCGCCAGTACCAGGAACTGCTGCACGCCGGATGGGAGCGGGCCGAGCGACTGGAACGCGAACAGCGCATCGTCACCGAACGCGAACGGCTGCGCGAACGGGCCCGCATCGCCCAGGACATGCACGACTCCCTGGGCCACGAACTGGCCCTCATCGCCGTGCGGGCGGGCGCGCTGCAGGTCGCGCCCGGCCTGGCCGAACAGCACCGCGCGGCCGCCGCGCAACTGCGCGCGGGCGCCGCCGAGGCCACCGAGCACCTGCGCGAGATCATCGGCGTGCTCCGCGAGAGCGGCCCCGGCGGCCCGGCCCCGGCCGCCGCTGCGCACCCTTCCGCCGGAACGTCCCTGGACGATCCCGGCCTCCACGACGCGGCCCTGACGCGCCCGGCCCGCGAGAGCATCGCCGAACTGGTCGAACGCGCCCGCGCCTCCGGCATCCCGGTCCGCCTGGCCGCCCCCGCCGTGACCGGGGCAGGCGGGGGAGCGGGGGGAGAGGCGGACGTCCTGCCGGAGACCACCGCGATGGTGGCGCTGGCGGCGCACCGGGTCGTCCAGGAGGCCCTGACCAACGCGGCCAAGCACGCCCCGGGCGCCCCCGTCACCGTCCACCTGGCCCACACCACCGACACCCCCGGCGGGATCGCGGTGTCGGTCATCAACCAGGCGCCACCCGACGGGCCCCCGCTGCTGCCCCCCGCCACCTCCAACGGCGGCGGCACGGGCGGGGGACACGGCCTGGCGGGCCTGGCCGAACGGGTCCGGCTGGCGGGCGGGACGCTGCACACCGGCCCCACCCCCGAGGGCGGGTTCGAGGTCGCCGCACGACTGCCCGCCACACCACCGGCCACCACCGCGGCTTCGGATGCCACGCCGCCCGCCGCACGGCACGACGCCCACACCCACGGCGCCCCTGAACCCGGCGGGGACGAGCAGGCGGCGATGTCGGAATCGGCGCGGCGGCTCGCGCGCGAACGCCGCCAGGTTCGCCGCGAACTGGTCACCGCGATCGCCGTCCCGGCCGCCCTGGTGGCGGTCCTGTCGGGGATCATGGTCGGCTACTACGTCTACGCGACCCTGAACTCGGTCCTGCGGCCCGCCCAGTACGCGGCGCTGCAAACCGGAACCCCCCAGGACAAGGTGGAACCGGCGCTGCCCCGCATGCAGACCCTGGACACCGGCGCCCGCCGCGCCCAGTACCCCGAGCCCGGCGGCGCCCTCTGCCGCTACTACCGCTCCAGCGCCAACGTGCTCGGAGTGGGCGACATCTACCGGCTGTGCTTCACCTCCGGCCGACTGGCCTCCAAAGAGGTCCTGCGCGCGCCCGCCCCCGCGCAGCCCGGCGACGGCGGCCCCCAGGACGACCACGCCCCCACCGGGGAAACCGGGCCCGGGGGAGCGGGGCAGTGATCCGCGTCCTGCTCGCCGACGACGAGGCCATGATCCGCGCGGGCGTCCGCGCGATCCTGTCCGCCGACCCCGCGATCGAGGTCGTCGCCGAAGCCGGCGACGGACGGGAGGCCGTCGAGCGGTCCCTCGCGCACCGCCCCGACGTCGTCCTGCTCGACATCCGCATGCCCCGCCTGGACGGCCTGGCCGCCGCCGCCGAACTGCGGCGGGTGCTCCCCGAGACCTCGGTGGTCATGCTCACCACCTTCGGCGAGGACGAGTACATCGCCCGCGCCCTGTCCGACGGCGCCAGCGGCTTCCTGCTGAAATCGGGGGACCCCCACGAACTGATCGCCGGCGTGCACGCCGTCGCCCAAGGCGCCGCCTACCTCTCGCCCAAGGTCGCCCACCGCGTCATCACCGAACTGGGCGGCGGCCGGATGTCGCACGGCTCGGCGGCACGGCGCCGCACCGACACCCTCACCCCCCGCGAACGCGAGGTCCTCGCCCTGGTCGGGGCCGGACTGTCCAACGCCGAGATCGCACGGCGGCTGCACGTGGTCGAGGGGACCGTCAAGGCGTACGTGAGCGCGATCCTCACCCGCCTGGAGGTCCGCAACCGCGTCCAGGCCGCCATCATCGCCTACGAGGCCGGACTGATCAGCCAGACCTGACTCCACCCGCCCCCGGCCCCGCCTCCCGACGGCCGAAGGCCCCGCGGCGACACCGGCACCGGCACGCCACGGGGCCCTCGAACGCACCCGCCCCTCACACGGCTCAGGTCCGCGGGGGAGCGGGGGAGGAGTGCCTACCGGCCATCACATCGGGAGTGGTCACCGCCGGCGCGGCAGACGGACCCACCGGCTCCGGCGGACCCACCCGCCGGTGCACACCGGCACCGGCCGCCCGCGGCCCCACGGCACCCGGGAAGCCACCCGGCACGACGCTCGCCGCGGCCGCGACCGCCGGCGGCGGCCCGAGCAGCACCGCACCCGCGCCCACCCCGCGCAACGACCTCACCAGCGGCGCAACCGCACGCACCAGCACCAGCGCCACCAGCGGCGCCACCACCACACCCACCACGAAACCCGCCGCCACGTCATGCGGGTAGTGCACCCCGACGAACACCCGCGAGAACGCCATCAGCACCGCCAGCGGCAGCACCAGCGGCGCCATCACCCGCCAGGCCACCACGATCGCCGCCGCCGAGGCCGCCGCGATCGTCGCGTGGTTGCTGGGGAAGGACCAGTCACCCGGAGCGGGGCACTCGGCGATGTTCATCGCCCCCGCCACCGCCCGGCACGGCCGCTCCTCCTGCAGGAACGACTTGGACACCTCGCTGACCAGGTACGCCGCCACCACGGCCACCGGCGCCAGCAGCGCCAGCCCCATCTCCCGCTCGCCGAGCCCGCGGGCGCGCCACCAGCCCGCCACGAACAGCACGGCGAACACCAGCAGCCCCGCGTCGGTCCCGACCTCGGCCACCGGATGCACCCAGGAGGGCAGCCCGTGGGCGAACTCGGTCACGGCGCGATACCAGTCGGCGCTGAAGCCAGGCGCTTGCATGCTCTCCCTCACGCTCGAAGACGGCCCGTACACAGGAATGAGATCCCGCGCCGGACCGTCTTTGTTCACTTCGCGTTCACGAACATGTAGAGAATGTCACGCCATAGACCACCTTTGCCCCGACAATCGCACAGTCACCGCCACCACTTCGCCCACCCCGGCGCCACCCCCGCACCCCTCGCCACCGCCGACACCGGCCAGCCCCGGGGAGCGCCTCACACCGGCGTCACACGCTCCTGCGAACCGGCCCCGGCACCCTCCGCGCCACCCTCACGACCCGCAACGGCGCCGACCCGCCCACCTGCACCGGCATCCGCGGCACCGCCCTGCGACCCCGCCCCGACCCGCGCACGCCGGCGCAGATAACGCACCGCCTCCACCACCACCGTCAACGCGATCGCCAACCCGATCCCCAGCGCCACACCCTTGATCGGATCGTGCTCGAACGCCCTGCCGCCCACGAACCCCAGCAGCGCCCCGTACAACGCCCAGCTCACCGCCGCCACCGCCGCGAAGAACGAGAACGACCGCAGCCGGAACCCCACCGCACCCATCGTCAGCGTCACCGCCGTACGCCCACCGGGCACATACCGCGCCACCACCAGGATCAGCCCGCCGCGCTCGTCCATCACCCGCCGCGCCCACGCGAACGCCCCATACCGCCGCGACCCCGGCCGCAACCGCCCCGTCAACCGCCCACCCGACCCCCGCCCCACCAGATACGACACGTGATCACCCGCGAACGCCCCCAGCGCCGCCAACACGATCACCAGCACCAGATCGGGCTCACCCGACGCCGCGTACACCCCACCCGTGATCACCATGCTCTCGCTCGGCACCACCGGGAAGAACCCGTCGATCATCGCGACCGCGAACAACGCCACGTAGAACCACGGCGAGGTCACCGCCGCGTGCAGTACATCCAGCACTCCGTCCATGCCACGACGCTAGAAAACGACCACCACCCCGCACATCGCACCTACGTCCCCGCCCACCCCCTACTTCCGGCAGTGGTCACGACGGCATCCTGCGAACGATGTACCACCGATTCCTCACCCTGGAGGACGACCCCGCCCACCCGCGGCGGCCATCCTGGAACCACCGCAACCTCACGGGGAGCCACGATGGAGACACCACACGCCACACACCCGCCCGCACCCGACCTCCGCGCCTCCGACGACGACCGCAACACCACCATCGAACGACTCGGCGACGCCCTGGCCGAAGGCGCCCTCGACACCGCCGAATACAACAAACGGCTCGAGCAGGCCGCCACCGCCACCACCCAGCGACAGCTCCAACCGCTCACCGCCGACCTGCCCCCCTCCCGCACCGCCCACGCCAAGGCCGCCGCAGCCCGCAGAACCGCCAAAACCCAAGCCGACAAACGCGAGTGGCTCAACGAATGGAGCTACTGGACCGGCGGCGCCCTCATCATGACCACCATCTGGGCCGTCAACGCCGTCCGCGAGGGGGAGTGGACCTTCTACTGGCCCATGGTCCCCCTCGGCATCTGGGCCGCCATCCTCCTGTCCTACGCCATCTGGCCCGAACGCGACGACGACTGACCCCCGCGGCACCGGCCCGCCCAACAAAACGACTCGCCCACCACCAACCAGATCCGACAGAATTCCCCACTTGTGGGAACCCTGCACATCTTCGACATGGACGGCACCCTCCTCACCGGCACCACCGCCAACCTCGAGGTCGCCCGCCAACTCGGCACCCTCCCCGAACTCCACGCCCTCGAAGCCCGCTTCTCCGCCGGCGACATCGACACCCGCGCCTTCTCCGCCGAAATCCACCGCCTCTGGCGCCACCTCACCCCCGACCACGTCACCGCCGCCTACACCGCCGGCCCCTGGCTGAACGGCATCCGCGACGTCTGCGCCGACATCCGCGCCCGCGGCGAACACTCCGCCGTCATCACCATGTCACCCGACTTCTTCGCCCGGAACCTCCTCGAACTCGGCTTCGACGACGTCATCGCCTCCAGGTTCCCGCCCCTGCCCTTCACCGCACCGCTCGACCCCGACGACGTCCTCACTCCCGCCGACAAAGTCCGCATCACCGAACAACTCCGCACCCGCCACCGACTGCCCCTCAACCGCTGCCTGGCCTACGGCGACTCCATGTCCGACGCCCCCCTCTTCCGCCACCTCCCCAACACCGTCGCCGTCAACGCCGACCACCACCTCGCCGACCTCGCCGCCCTCGACTACCGTGGCAACGACCTCACCGAGGCCTACCACCTGGCCCGCACCCTCCTCGCCACCCCCTGATCCCCGCCACCGCCCACCCGCCCCGCGCCATGATGGAACCCACCACCCCCGACCCCGGAGGGCGCGCCCATGGCCCCGACCGACGCCACCGCACACCCCTCCGACACCCGCACCGACACCAGTACCCGCCCCCGCACCGGCCCCCTGCCCTGGCTCGCCCTCACCGCCATCGCCTACGCCCTCACCCACCACGTCGGCGTCGGCCTGGCCTGGCTCGGAGACATCGGCGACACCCGCTGGGCCGACTGGATCGACATCCTCACCCCCTACGCCGTCCTCCTGCCCGCGGCCGCGGCCCTACGCGCCGCACACGCCCGCCCGCGCACCTGGACCCTCTACCTCGTGGGCGCCCTCACCTACGTCGAAGGCCACGGCATCCACCTGGCCGCCAACTCCGTCGGCAACCGCGCCCCCAGCGACATCGCCCACCTCTGGGACGAATACGTCGGCCACTACCTCTGGTACGGCGGCCTCACCCTCGTCCTCATCGCCCTGGCCACCACCCTCGCCCACCACCAACCCGCACGCGGCCCGCTCCCCATCGCCCTGGCCCTCCTCACCGGCCTCACCTACACCACCAACGCCCTCGAAGGCCAGACCGCCCTACCCTCCATCGCCATCACCGCCGCGTTCGCCGCCTGGGGCTGGACCACCCGCCACCGCTTGGGCCGCCTCATGCTCATCGCCTTCGCCCCCGCCCTCCTCATGCTGATCATCTACGGCATCTGGCACCGCGGCTTCCCCGAACCCACCGACCTCGGCTGGGTGTGACCACCCACCCCTCCCGAGAGATCAGGCGTCCTCGCGCCGCAGCAGCGGATGCACCCGCATCGCCGCCTCCAGCTCACCCGGCAGCTCATCGCGGTACCGCCCCAGCGTCGACAGATCCGAATGCCCCAGCACCCTGCGCACCGCGTCCATGTCCGTCGCCGCCGCCAGCAGATGCGTCGCCGTCGTATGCCGCAGCCCATGCGGCGTCACCCCGCGCCGATGCTCCGGATCCACCCGCGCCAGCACCCGATCGATCACCCCCTGCACATCACCGCGCGCCAGCCGGTGACCGCGCCACGACAGCAGCAGCGCCTTGGGCTCACGCCCCCGATCCAGCGCACCGCGCCCCTCGGCCAGGTAGGCGTCCAGCACCTCCGCCACGGGCCGGGGGAGAGGCACATCCCGCGTCCGCCCGCCCTTGCCGAAGATCCGCCAGTACCGCACACCCCCGTTGACGAAGAAGTCCTCCACATCGGCCCGCGTCAACTCCGACACCCGCGGCCCCACCGCCGCCAGCAGCAGCACGATCAGCGCGTCCCGCAACTCGGTCCGCTGATCGGCCCGCCGCCCCGGATCCGCCGGAGCCGCCACCAGCCCCCGCGCCGCACCCACCAGCCCGTCGGCCTGCTCCACCGTCAGCGCACGCCGCCGCGCCCGCAACCCGCCCCGCTCCTTGGGCTTGAGCGTCACCGCCCGCATCGGATCCAGCTGCACCCACCCCACGATCGCCGCATACCGGAAGAACGCCGACAACGACCTGCGGAAACGCGCCTGCGACGACGCCGACTGCCGCGGCACCGCACCCCCCGTCCCGGCACCGCCGGCCGCCACGCGGCGCCGCCCGTCGGGCTTGTGCGCGAACTTCAGCAGCACCTCGTCGACGTCCGCGCCGCCCAGATCGTCCAGCACCCGATCGGGCCCCGCCAGCTCGGCGAAGGTGTGCACGTCACGCGTGTACACCTCGGCCGTGCCCGGCGCCAGAGCACCGGTCGCGGCCTTGGCCCGGATCATCTCGGCATAACGGTCGGCGGTCTCGTGAACGGTGAGGCGCTGGACATCGCTGGGACGCACCCCGCGGACGTTACCGTCCCGCGCCGACAGAACGCCCCCGCATCCCGATCATCACTCTGCGTGATCACGCGACAAGGCGGGCGCGACGGCGGGGGGAGAGGGCGATGGCTTCGCCGCGTGCGGAAGGCCCATCCGGGGGAGTACCTCGAGAGGAGAGCCTCATGGACTGGATTCTCGAAGTGGTGTCGGTGCCCGTCACTGACACGGACCGCACGAAGCGTATCTCCGGCGCGCATCGTCCGGCTGCGTCGGCTCGCTCGACCGTCGTCGGCACCGGCGCCGTCCAAGGTGGAGCCGGGCATCCGGCAAGTTGGCCGTCCACGCCATCGAGACCGCTCGCGCCCGACGCCAACCCGCGGATCCTGCAGGAACGCCCCAGAGCCCGCCGAGAATCCTCTCGATCAGACCCGACAGAATCCAGCTTCTGTCTGGTTTGCTCCATTTTGTCGGTTTCCAGTTCTCGGCTCGAGCGCCACAGCACAGCGCGGACACCGCACAAAACACCATCTGACCTGCCCGAGCGCCCACAGCGATGACTCCCGCGCCCGGTTATCACTTGACCCGAGCAAGAAGCCTCAGGCGCCAACCAAGATTCACCCCGGAGCGCCGAACCCGAAACCCTGGACATACGGCCGACCGCACGCCGCCACGGCGACATGCCGAGGCGTACCCCAGGCGGACGATCGACTTGTGCGCGGTTCCGCGTGCCGCCGTCCTGCATTCGCACATCGCGCGGGCAGCGCGGACAGTCGCGCGCCGACGCCGTAGGAGGCGAGTGCGCGGTGCGATGAGCATTCCTCACTGGACGGCGTTCAGCCCGTTTCGCCCCTCTTCTGGGCCGTGAAACCGATGGTCGATAATGAACATTATGTTAAGTAGAGCCTGAATCGGCCCCCTGGCCACCCCCCGGGCTCTCAGGGGTGCTCACGAGAACGTCCGGGGCAGGCCCCTTGCGCCCACGCCGAGGCCTACCAGAACTTCCGACCGGCACCCCGACGGCACCGGGCACGGGCTGCTTCGATCGCGGCGTGCATGTGGGTGAGCACGTACGCCCGAGCCAGAAGAGCAGGCGCGCGGCGACTCGCTCCTCGTTTGTCCTGGCGCCGTTAGAGGTAGGCGGGGCCGGCCCAGCGTTGGTCAGATCCACGTGGTTGGGGCAACGACTTCCAGGGGCGGCCAGGCGCAGTTCACCCCGAATCGCAGCGTGTTCTCGCTCCGCTCGAGCTGGAACCACGCCGACCCGGCACCAGCCCCCCGCGCATGGTGCGGCCCGTCCAAAGCGCGATCCCGACCCTGAGGGCGACGACCAGTAAGCCCAGGCCTGGGGAGGTGCTCCGGCCAGGTATGCGCGCGGGTACGTGCGACCGACCAGCCTTCCTCGTCGTGATGCGACTGCGGCGTACACGTTCCTCGTAATGCTCAGCCGCTTGCGCAGCCTGACTCCCCCCATCGCACCAGCCGACACGACCCGGTCGCGTACAGGGGCCGAGCAGATCAGGCCCGCGCAGGTTTGGCTTTGGGGCACCAGCCGGGTCTACCCGAGGGCCTTCCCGCGCGCCACGTACAGCAGGGAGTTCACGTGCGGGCTCCCGTCGTAGTGCCGCACGCCCGGCCGAACATCACGGGCACCACCGCCTGTCCACCTCTCCCCCGCCGCGTGCCGGGCGACGGTCACGGCCAGGCGTGGTGGGCGTGGAAGCGGACGACCACGAGGTAGCGGCCCTGCCCGGTTTGCCAATTGCCCCCGGGCTGGTCGGGGCGCAGGCCAGCCGGTGGTGCCATTCAGCAGCGGTGGCTGGATCGGACCCGCTCCACCTCGTGGGATCTGCGGGCCTGTGACGGGGGCGCAAACACGCCCGGCCCAGTGGCCTGCCAGCCGGGTACCTCAGCGGCACGATTGGGTTCGTCGGCTCGAGCGGGTTTCACCATCGAGTGGCGAAGCGGGTGCGGGTGGACGTGCGGTGCTCTCGTCCCCTCCCCTGCTCCCAGCGGCATCGGCGTGGGCATGGGCGGCGCGGCGGGTGGAGTCGGTGCCTTGCCCTGTGTGAGGGGGTGTCGCCGCTGTTCATGGTGCTCCCCCGCTGGTGGTGCGGGGGTCGGGTGGTTGCGGGTCTTGGTCGGCGGGGGTCATGCCGGTGTTGTGGTGGGTTGGCGGGTGTGTACATCCCGGGATGTAGGCGGTGGGGTGGGTGTGCGCGAAAGATGTAGGGCGGGTGCATGCTCGGGCACGATTCGCCGGTGGGGGTGGTGGGCCCAGGATCGGTGGGACCGATCGAGGGTTGAGGGTGAGTGATGGACGACCCGTTGATGCTGGCCCGGTTGCAGTTCGCGCTGACGGCGGGGTCGCATTTCCTGTTCGTGGCGTTGACGCTGGGGTTGGCGACGCTGGTGGCGTTGATGCAGACGCGGGCGACGCTGTCGGGGAATGCGCTGCATGCGCGGATGACGCGGTTCTGGGGCCAGCTGTATGTGATCAATTATGCGGTGGGGATCGTCACCGGGCTGGTGATGGAGTTCCAGTTCGGGATGAACTGGGGTGGGATGTCGTCGCTGGTGGGGCAGGTGTTCGGGGTTCCGCTGGCGATGGAGACGGTGGTGGCGTTCTTCGTCGAGTCGACGTTCCTGGGGTTGTGGATCTTCGGGTGGGATCGGCTGAACCGGTGGGTGCATCTGGGGTTGATCTGGGTGGTGACGCTGACGGCGTACCTGTCGGCGTATTTCATCCTGGTGGCCAACGGGTGGATGCAGCGGCCGGTGGGCTATGAGATGCGGGACGGTGTCGCGCATCTGACGGATCTGGGGGCGCTGCTGACCAATCCGACGGCGGTGCTGGCGTTCTTGCACGTGGGCTTCGGGGGGTTGCTGACGGCGGGGCTGTTCATGGCCGGGGTGAGCGGCTATCACCTGTTCCGGCGGACGGCGGAGGTGGAGTTCTTCGGCCGTTCGATGCGGATGGGGTTGCTGGCGCTGGTGGTGGCGGTGTTCCCGGTGGTGGTGTTCGGGGGGATGCAGTTCCAGTACGTGCAGCCGACCAAGCATCGGTCCTCGGATGAGGCGAAGGCGGCGGCGGCCGATTTCGCGGCGCGGTTCGGGCCGGGTGACTATCTGCCGCCGGGGTTGGCGTCGGCGGCTGAGGGCGTGATGGCCATGGTGTGGTCGCTGCTGTTCCTGCTGGCGATCGTGGCGCTGGTGAAGGCGGCGTTCGGTGGGTGGCTGGTGCGGGGCCGGATCTTCCATGTGGTGGTGATGGCGGCGGTGCCGCTGCCGTATGTGGCGATGCTGTCGGGGTGGGTGTTCCGTGAGGTGGGGCGGCAGCCGTGGGCGGTGTACGGGGTGCTGAGGACCGAGGACGCGTTGTCGGGGGTGGGCCCGGGGCTGATCACGGCGTCGTTCGTGGTGTTCACGGGGTTGTTCGCGGTGCTGGTGGCGGTGAACGCGTGGTTGCTGGCGCGGTTCGCGCGGCGGGGTCCGGAGGGTGCGCGGCTGGGGGCCGCTCCCCCGCCGGATGAGGCGTCGGGTGCGTCGGCTGCGGCGTTGACGCCGACGTTCTGACCGGGCGGGGTTCCGGGGCCGGGTCTTTTGCCTGTGGCGGGGGCCCGGTGCCCGGGTCCTCTCGCTCCTTCGATGGTTTCGTTCTGGTCGCGCGGGTGGCGCGGGCCACGGCAGTGGAGGTCGATGATGGAGTTGCTCGCGGTGGCGATGCTGGCGGTGTTCACCGCCGGGTATCTGGTGCTGGCCGGCGGTGATATCGGTGTGGGGATGCTGCTGCCGTTCCTGGGTCGGGACCAGGCGGAGCGGCGGGTGGTGATCGCTTCGATCGCGCCGTTCTTCCTGGGGAACGAGGTGTGGCTGGTGTCGGCGGCGGGGATCACCGCCGGCGCGTTCCCGGGGTTGGAGCACCATCTGCTGGAGGGGTTGTTCCCGCTGTTCGTGGTGCTGCTGGTGGCGTGGGTGGTGCGGGACATGGGGTTGTGGCTGCGGGGGCGGGTGGACGCGGCGGTGTGGCGTGGTGGTTGTGACGCGGCGATCGTGGGGGGCAGTTGGGCGCTGGCGCTGGTGTGGGGTGCGCTGCTGGGGTCGATCGCGGTGGGCGGTGGTGATGGGGATCTGGGGTTGAACGTCGGCAGTGTGCTGGGGTTGCCGCTGGCGGTGGTGTTCGCGGTGCATGGTGCGGGGTTCGCGCGGTTGCGGTCGGCGGGTGCGGTGCTGGAGCGGGCGCGGCGGGTGCCGGCGCGGTACGGGGTGTCGGCGGCGGTGCTGGTGGTGGTCGCGGTGGCGGCGGGTGCGCGGTTGCCGTGGTCGGAGTCGGCGTCGTCGGGGACGGCGTTGGCGGCGACGGCGGTGATGACGGTGGTGCTGCTGCCGTTGCTGCTGGCGGCGCAGGCGCTGGTGTGGTGGACGTTCCGGGGGCGTGTCGACTCCCCTTCCTACCTGTGAGTGTGCGGGAGTGGTGATGGGCGGTGGTGAGGCGGTGGGCCGGCGGCTGATGGGGTTGCTGTCGCGGCGCGTGGTGGTGGTGCTGGGTGCGGCGGCGGTGCTGCAGGGCGTGCTGCTGGTGGTGCAGGCGGAGTTGCTGGCGCGGGCGATCGCGGGTTTGGACGCGGCGCCGTTGCCGTATCTGGCGGGTGCGGTGGCGGCCCGGGCGCTGGTGGCGTGGTTGGTGACGGTGGTGGCGGGTCGTTCGGCCGCTGCGGTCAAGCGGGGTCTGCGTGGTGCGTTGCTGGCGGCGCCGGGGGGCGGGGCGTTGCCGGGTGGGCGGGTGACGTTGCTGACGCGGGGGTTGGACGCGGTGGATCCGTTCTTCACCGGGTACGTTCCGCAGCTGGTGGCGGCGTGCGTGGTGCCGGTGGTGGTGCTGGGGCGGCTGGTCGCGGCTGATTGGGCGTCGGCGCTGGTGGTGGCGGTGACGGTTCCGCTGGTGCCGGTGTTCGGTGCGCTGGTGGGGATGCGGACGGCGGCGCTGACGGGGCGGCAGTGGGAGTTGCTGCATCGGCTGGGCGGGCATTTCCGGGATGTGCTGGCGGGGCTGGGGACGTTGCGGGCGCATGGGCGGGTGGGGCATCAGTCGGGGGTGGTGCGGCGGCTGGCCGATGAGCATCGGCGGGCGACGGTGGCGGCGTTGCGGGTGGCGTTCCTGTCGTCGCTGGTGCTGGAGCTGGTGTGCGCGTTGTCGGTGGCGTTGGTGGCGGTGCCGGTGGGGTTGAGGTTGCTGGGCGGGGAGATGGCGTTGGCGACGGGCCTGCTGGTGTTGATCTTGACGCCGGAGGTGTATCTGCCGTTGCGGGCGCTGGGGACGCGGTTCCATGCCAGTGCGGAGGGGGTCGCGGCGGCGCGGGAGGCGTTCGCGGTGATCGACGGTGTCGCGGGCTCGTCGGCGGGCTCGTCCGGTGAGGGGCGGCCGGGTGCGGGCGGCCGTGCGGTGGTCGCTACCCGCACTCCCGCCCCTCCCCCGGGCGGTGTGGCCGGGCGGGGGCCGGAGATCGTGTTCGAGGAGGTGACGGCGCGGTATCCGGGTGCGGTGCGGCCTGCGCTGGAGGGGGTGTCGTTGCGGGTTGCGGCGGGTGAGCGAGTGGCGGTGACGGGTCCTTCGGGTGCGGGCAAGTCGACGTTGCTGCTGGTGGCGCTGGGGTTGTGCCCGGTGGAGTCGGGGCGGGTGCTGGTGGACGGGGTCGATCTGTCGGAGCTGGATCTGGGGGCGTGGCGGCGGATGGTGGGGTGGGTGCCGCAGCGGCCGCATCTGTTCGCGGCGTCGGTGGCCGACAACATCCGCCTGGGGGTGCCGGAGGCGGACGCGGCGAGTGTGGAGCGGGCGGCGGGGGCGGCGGAGTTCGTCGGGGCGTTGCCGCAGGGGTATGGGACGGTGCTGGGTGAGCGGGGTGCGGGGTTGTCGGCGGGGCAGCGGCAGCGGCTGGCGGTGGCGCGGGCGTATCTGCGGGGGGCGCCGGTGATGTTGCTGGACGAGCCGACGGCGCGGCTGGATGTGCTCAGTGAGCGGTTGCTGGTGGAGGCGGCGGGCCGGTTGCTGGAGGGGCGCACGGCGGTGGTGGTGGCGCATCGTCCGGCGTTGCTGTCGCTGGTGGATCGGGTGGTGCGGGTGGAGGGCGGCCGGGTGGTGCGGGACGCTCCCGCCGGGGCGGCTGGCGCGGACACCGGCGTCGGTGGAGGTGCGGGCCGTGGTGCGGGCCGTGGTGCTGACCGTGGGGCGGGTCGTGGGGATGAGGAGGCGGCGTGAACGCGGTCGGCGGGATGTGGGGGGCGGTGCGTCCCCATGGGGTGCGGCTGGTGGCCGCGGGGCTGGCCGGGGTCGCGGCGGAGTTGTGCGGGCTGGGGTTGATCGCGGCGGCGGCGTGGCTGATCGCGCGGGCGGCGCAGCAGCCGGGGATGGCGGCGCTGGGCTTGGCGGTCGTGGCGGTGCGCGCTTTCGCGGTGGGCAAGGGTTCGCTGCGGTATGTGGAGCGGCTGGCCGGTCATGATGTGGCGTTGCGGGCGCTGGCGGAGCTGCGGGGCCGGGTGTTCGACGCGCTGGGTCGTGCGCCTGGGGAGCGGCGGGAGCGGTTGCGGGAGGGTGAGGCGCTGACCGGGCTGGTCGCCGATGTGGACGCCGTTCAGGATCTGCTGTTGCGGTGCGTGCTTCCGGCGGTGGCGGCGGTGGTGTGCGGGCTGGCGGGTGTGGTGGTGTGCGCGGCGGCGGTTCCGGTGGCCGCGGTGGTGCTGGCGGCCGGTCTGGTGGTGGCGGGGGTGGTGCTTGCGGTGGCGGCGGCGGTGCTGGGTGGGCGGTCGGCGGCGCGGGCGGCCGAGGCGCGGCGGGTGTTGGCCGTGCGGGCGCTGGATGTGCTGGAGGGCGGGCAGGATCTGGAGGTGTTCGGCGCGCGTGAGCGGTTCGCGGGTGCGGCGGAGGATGCGGCGCGGCGGTTGGAGCGTGCGGAGCGTTCGGCGGCGCGGGTGTCGGCGCTGGTGGCCGGGGCCGGTTTCGCGGTGCAGGGGTTGACGGCGGCTGCGGTGGCGTGGGTGTCGATGCGGGCGGGGGCCGATGAGGTGGCGGTCGCGGTGGCGGCGTTGACCGCGCTGGTGGCGGTGGAGGCGGTGCTGCCGCTGGCGGCCGCGGCGCAGCGGTTGCGTGAGGTGCTTCCGGCCTCGCGGCGGGTCGCCGAGCTGCTGCGCACTCCCCCGCAGCCGGTCCCGGCGCGGCCGCGGGTGCTGCCGCCGGGTCCGTTGAGCGTGGAGCTGCTGGGCGTCCACGTCTCCTACGACGGTGGTGTGGGGTGCGGGCGGGCCGGGGCGGCGGCGTTGGACGGGTTGGATCTGCTGGTGGAGCGGGGCCGGCGGGTCGCGGTCGTGGGGGCCAGTGGTGCGGGCAAGAGCACGCTGCTGGCGGTGGCGTGCGGTGAGGTGACGCCGGGGGCGGGGTCGGTGCTGCTGGGCGGGCTGGAGGTGTCGGCGTGCGATCGGGACGCGGTGCGCGCGGCGGTGCGGGGCCTGTCGCAGGACGCGCACGTGTTCGCTGGCACGGTCCGCGCCAATCTGCTGCTGGCCCGGCCCGGGGCGAGCGGGGAGCAGATGGAGGCGGCGGCGCGGCGGGCGCGGTTCACCGAGGTGGTGGAGCGGCTGCCGGAGGGGTGGGACACGGTGGTGGGCGCGGGCGGGCACGGCCTGTCGGGCGGGCAGCGGCAGCGGCTGCTGCTGGCGCGTGCGCTGCTGGCCGATCCGCCGGTGCTGGTGCTGGACGAGCCGGCCGAGGGCCTGGATCCGGTCACCGCGGACGCGGTCGTCGGGGATCTGCTGTCGGGGGCGGGCGGTGGAACCCTGCTTTTGGTGACGCATCGTTTGGCGGCGCTGGGCGGCGCCGACGAGGTCGTCGTCATGGACGGCGGGCGGGTGGTGCAGCGCGGGGGGCACGGTGATCTTCTGGCACGGCCCGGACCGTACCGTGATCTGTGGGAGGCTGAGCTCCTGGCCGCCTGATACGGCCCTCTCCCGCCCGGGCGCCGGGTGCGCGCGGCGGTGCCGTTTCCCGGCATGGAGGGCCGTGTCGTGGGTAAAGGCGGCGACAAGGTTTGTTGAACCATGTTGAAAGGGGCGTACGTCGATGGCGGGTCTAGGGAAGGTGGGGGCGGCCGTGCGCGGCCGGTGGGCGCGGGCGCGTGCCTCGGCCGGGGAGCGTCACGGCGAGGGCACCCGGGTGTATCACGTGGCGCTGACGATGGTGGGGCCCCGGCTGGGCAAGCCCCAGGGCGCCGAGCCCGCCGAGGCGTCGGAGGACTCCAAGGCGCCCAAGGCGGTCGAGGGGTCCGCGGCGCCGGCCGAGGGTTCGGAGCCGGTGGAGTCGGCCTCGGCCTCCGGCAAGGCCGAAGTCCCGCCGAAGACGGAGCAGCCGGAGAAGCCCGAGCCCGAGAAGCCCGCGGCGTCCGAGGCCAAGCCCGAGGCCAAGCCTGAGCCTGAGCCCGCCGCCGGGTCCGAGTCTTCCGAGGCCAAGGCGGAGGCCCCCGCGCCCGAGTCCAAGCCCAAGTCCGAGGTTGCGTCTGAGGTTGCCGAGCCCGAGCCTGCGAGCGCGGAGTCCAAGCCGGTTGAGTCGCCGGTCGAGGCCAAGACCGCCGAGCCGGACAAGCCCGAGCCTGAGCCCGAGAAGCCGGAGGCGGTTGACGCTTCCAAGGCGGCGGAGGTCCCCGCCCCCTCCCCCGCTGAGCCTGCCGAGTCGAAGGCCTCCCCTGAACCCGAGTCCGAGCCCGAGTCCGAGCCGGTGGCGAAGGAAGACGTGAAGGCGGGCGCGGCCGGGGCGCCGGTGCAGGTGGATGAGTCCATGGGCAAGCAGGAGCTGTACCAGCTGGCGCGTGATCTGGACATTCCCGGGCGTTCGAAGATGAGCAAGCAGCAGCTGGTCGAGGCGATCCGGCAGGCCTCCCGTTCCACCGAGCCGGTCAAGTAGGCGGTCACATAGCCGCCCTCCCCCGCGTCCCCCGGTTTCAGATCCTCGTACAGGCCCCGGCACCGCTCCCGTGCGTGCCGGGGTCAGTCGTCGGGAAGGAGGGGGCCCAGGGGGCCGAGGTCGAGGTTGAGGTCGTGGTCGTCGAGGTCGAAGTGGTCCTTGAGTTTGGTCATGGCCTCTTCGAGGCGCATGAGGGCCAGGCCGAGGCGTTCGATCTGCTCGTCGGTGAGGTCGCCGCCTTCGGCGCGGCGCAGCGCCTGGCGTTCCATGAGCTGGCGGATCAGCTCGACGAGGGTGAGGACGAGTTTGACCAGGTCGCGTTCCACGGTCTCGGGGTCGGAGCGCAGTCGTTGCCGCAGGGCGCTGGATCCGGGGGTGGAGCGCACCGCGCGTGCCTGTACCGGTCCTTGGAGTTCTTGGAGCGGGTCGGCCTGCTGGTCGGTGGGGCGGGTGTTCCAGGGTGCGTTGGCGGGGGTGGCGTCGTGGACGGTGGCCTCGCCGGTGAGGGGGTCGCGCCTCATGGCTGCTCCTTCCTGGCGCCTGGCCGGGCTCTGCCGTCGGCGGTGAGGCCGGGCAGGATCTCTTCCTGGACGGTGGTGATCAGGGCGCGCAGGGAGACGTGCACGAGGTCGACCTCGGCGATGGAGATGACCAGGTCGCCGGTGATGACGACGCCTCCGGCCAGGAGCCGGTCGAGCAGGTCGACCAGGGCGACCCGTTCCATCGGCGCGCCGGGAGAGGGGCCGGTGCCGGTGTCGAGGGGGATGGTCATGGGGCCGCGCGCGTCCCTTCGGTGTGCGTCCCCTCGATGAAGGAGTAGGGCGGCCAGGGGCCGGTCACCTGGATCTCGATGCCGGGGAGGCGGTCGTCGAAGTCGCGTGCGGTCTGCAGGAAGTCCTGGGCGTGGTCGTCGTCGACCAGGTAGGCGACGTTGAGGACGATGGTGCCCTGGTGGCCTGACAGGCGCGGGTCCTGCGGGGGGTGCCGGCGTGTGGCGGCGGCGTGGGCGGCCAGGTCGGCGTGGAGCGTCTCGGCCTGTTCGGTGATGCGGCGGGTTGCGTCCTGGGTGCGGCGGCGTTCGTCCTGCCGCCGTTTGAGGTAGGCGGTGCCGGCACCGCCCGTGTCCGGTTCCGTCGCCGTCGCCGGTGCCGTCGGGGTGCCGGTCGGGGGGTTCTGGTAGGCCTCGGCGTGGGCGTAGGCCTTGATGCCCCATTCGGTGCGGCCGGTGATGGCGTCCAGGATCTGGGTGAAGTGGTCGTGCTGGTCGGTGAGGAGCCGGGTGACGCGGTCGTCGTCGCGGTAGAGGGTGGCGATGCGCACGGGGGCGGTGGGCGCGGTGTGCGCGGCGCGGTCGACGACCTGGTGGTGGGCGCGGGCGGTGTCCTCCAGGAAGGTCAGGTCCTCCAGGTTGGCGCGCAGCGCGTCCTCGCCGTACTGGTCGAGGCGGACGGTGCTGACCAGGGCGGTGAGGCCGGTGGGGGCGGTGAGGGCGCGGACGGGGGCGGCGGCGACTCCGGGGGTGCCGTCCAGTGCCGCCGGGTCCAGGTCGCGTGCCACGCCGTAGAGGTAGACGGCGGTGGCGGCGGTCGTGGTGGTGTCGGTGGTCACGTGCGGTCGGCCTTTCGTCGGGTGGGGGCGCCGGTCTTGCTCTGGCCGCCGGCGTCCCCGGTATCGGCGGCGGTGTCGGCGGTGTCGCTTGTTTCGTTGGGGGTGTGCGCGGCTTCGAGGGCGTCGAGGCGTTCGCGCAGTCGCCGGTTCTCCTCCAGCAGCGCCTGTTCTGAGGACAGTTCGGAGGTGGAGGAGGTCACCGCTTGGCTCTGGCGGGCGCGGGAGGACAGTGAGGGGTCGTGCTCCCACCAGTCGATGCCCATCTCCTTGGCGCGGTCGACGGAGGCGACCAGCAGCCGCAGTTTGATGGTGAGCAGTTCGATGTCCAGCAGGTTCACGCGGATGTCGCCGACGATGACGATGCCCTTGTCCAGGATGCGTTCCAGCAGGTCGGCGAGGTTGGCCGCGGGTGGGCCGCCGGGTCGTTCGGCGGTGGTGCGGGCCGGGTTGCGGGCCCCGGTCCAGGAGATCTCGCTCACATGTCCTCCAGCAGTGTCGGGTCAGTCGTGGCCGGTTCGTCCGCGCGGGTAGCGGCGGAGCCGCCGGTAGGAGACCAGCTCGCCGTCGGCGTCGACCTCGGCCTGGTAGGTGGCCAGGATGTCGGCGGAGTCGGGGATGCGGTGGGTCTCGACGACCTCGACGGTCACGCACCATCCGCCCTCTCCCCCGCCGGCGTCGCCGTCGCCGGAGGGGGCGGTGCGCTGGACGCCGATGACGCTCTCGGCGGCGCGGCCGGTCATCTCGGTGACGTGGTGAACGGCGCGTTTGGCGGCCTCGGCGGCGGAGATCATGGTCAGCCTTCTCCCGGGGGACGGCGGGCGAGCCTGCGGACCAGTTCCTCCTCGCGCTCGGCGGCCTCCTCCTCGCTCATCTCCCCGGCCGCGACCGCGTCGGCGATGTCGCGCATCTCGGCGGCGATGCGGCCGGGGTCGTAGAGCTGTGCCTCGGCCTGTTCCTGCAGGACCTCCGCGAGCCAGACGACGCCGCGGACGGGGGCCAGCGGGAGGGTGACCAGGCCGGTGAACAGTCCCATGCGGCTCAGGCCTCCGGTACGAAGTCGTAGGGCGGCAGCGGTCCGATGAGCCGCAGGGTGATGCGGTCGGCGTGGGCGGCACCCAGTTCGCGGACGGTGTTCTCGAAGTGCTCGCGGCGGGCGGCGTCGATGAGGAAGGCGGCGTCGACGACGTCGTCCTCGCGGGCGGGCTGCTTGCGGACGGTGGCCTCGGCGGCTCCGGCGAGGGGTTCCAGGAGGGCTTGGGCGTCGTGTTCGCGGCGCTGTTCGAGGGCGTGGGCGATCATTTCGCCGAGGCGGACGCGGTCGTAGTAGGCGGCGTCGGCGGCGTCCTCGGGGATCTGGCGGAGCCGGGCGTTGAGGTCGGCGATCTGCGGGTCGTCGGTGAGGAGTTCGCGCAGGACGGCGTCCTGGACGTAGGTGCCGCGGACCCGCATCTCCAGGCGGCCGTCGAGCTGGTCGAGGATCTGGGTGAGGCGGTCGGCGTTGGCGGCCAGCAGTTCCTTCTCCACCGCTTCGGGTCCGGCGAGCGCGGCGCCGAAGCGGAAGGGGACGGCGACGGTGCCGGCCTCCAGGAGGGCTTCCAGGACGTGCTGGTGGGCGAGCAGGTCGGAGCGTTCGCCCAGGGGGCGGCCGGCGGGCAGGTCGCTGGTGAGGGCGGCGCAGTCCTGGTGGGCGATGAGGGTGACGGGCCGCCCGTCCAGGCCGGTGAGCTCGCCGGGGAGGTCGCTGTCGGCGCGGGTGACGCCGTAGACGTACTGGGCGGCGGGTCCGGCGCCGGCGCCGGTGTCGGTGGGGGCGGTCACTGGTCGTCCTCCTTGTCCTCCTTGCGGGCCGAGCGGCGGCGCGCGGGTTGCTTGGCGGGCTCGGCGTCCTCGTCGTCGGAGCCGAAGGTCTCCTTGAACTTCTCCTGCGCGCCCTGCAGGGCGCCCTTGGTCTTGCGGTTGGCGGCGGACTCGGTGAGGCCGCCGACCATGTCGGGCAGGCCCTGGGCGTTGCCGGTGTTGGCGATGTCGAGCCGGTTGCAGGCCTGGGCGAAGCGCAGGTAGGTGTCGACGCTGGCGACCACGATCCGGACGTCCACGGTGAGGATTTCGATGCCGACCAGCGCGACGCGGGCGTACAGGTCGATGACCAGGCCCTTTTCGAGGATCAGGTCGACGACGTCGGCGAGGCCGCCGCCGCGTCCGCCGCTCTGCTGAGCGGGCTGGTAGGTGCTGGTGCCGGCGGTCTGTTGAGCGATGGGGCCGCTCATCTCATTCCACTCCTTGTCCTCGGGGTTTGGGGGTCGGCATCGCTGTTGCTGCCGATGCCGATGTGACTTGTGGTGGTTTGCGTGTTGTGTGCCAGGCCGGTCTAGTACCCGAGCGTGCTCGCCTAAACAGGACGCCACGATTCGGTCATACGCGTCCCAACAGGGAGGACCGGGCCCGTGCGGGCCCGGCCCTTCACACAGCGCACGCTGGAGGAACGCCCGGACCACGACGAGCACCCGGGGCGCCTGCCCTGGCCGGCGCCGATCGGCGCGGGCGGGCATGGGCGCGGATGGGCACGGGCGCGGATGGGCACGGGCGCGGATGGGCACGGCTCGGCGGTGGGTCGGCGTTGCTGTGCGCGGGGCGGCGGCCGGCAGCCGGCCGGGTGTCGTCGGCCGGGTGCGGCGGGCCGCGGTCAGCGCTTGCGGATCACACGGCGGCCCACCAGGACCGCGACGCCCGCGGCGGCGACGGCGGGAGCGGCGCGCAGCACCCGCCGCAGCGTCATCAGCTTGGTGAGCTTGGCGACCTGGCCGGGAACGGCCGTCACCGCACCGCCCACCTGCCCGGCGGCCTGGGACGCCGCATGCTGCGCGCCCTGCCCTGCACGACGGGCGGAACGGCCCGCGCTCCCGGCGGCGTCCTTGACGCCGCCCTTGGCGACGACCGCGGTGTCCTTGGCGCGGCCGGAGATACGGCCGCCATTCTCCTTGGCGGTGTCCTTGGCGGTGTCTGTGGTGTCCTTGGCCGTATCGCCGGCGGTGGCGGCGCCGCGCTTGACGCGGTCGGCGCCGCTGCGGATCGAGGGGGTCTCCATCGGGGTCTTCCTCTTCTTCTCCGGGGGCGAAGGGGCATGGGGGGCGGCCTGTATCCGGCCGTCATGCCCGGGGGGTGCTGTCAATCCCGCTGTACCCCGCCGACCAGCGGCAAACATCGCCCCCTCCACGGCCCGGCCAGCTCAGAGCAGCACCGGCCGTGCCCCGAGCCGTCCTCCAGCGACCCCCGGGGGAGGGCTGCGGCGGTCCGCTTTGGCCACGCCCGGGCCGGGACGGGGTTGATCGCGGCGCCGCGGGCACGGCACGCTGTGGTGTTCATCGGCCGGTACGGCAGCGGGAGGGCATCCATGGCGCGATCCCCCATGCGCCGCCGGTCAGGCGCCTGGCTGGCCTTCATCGCGGCCGCGGCGCTGACCGCCGTTCTCCTGACGCCCCTGCTCGGCCCCTCCACACCATCGCCGGTCACCGACGCGGCCCCGCCCTCCCGCGTCCTGTCGCGGTACGAGACCGCCGCGCCCGGCAACCGCGTCGACCGCGACTGCGGCTTCTCCGCCGAACTGCCCGGCGACCCCGGACGGGCCCTGTGGCTGTTCTGCGACACGGTCTGGTCGGGTGCGCACCGCGGCCTGTGGATGGGCGCGACCGCCGCGTCCGGGCCCTTCCGCCCCGGCCGGGTCCCCACCGCCCTCACCGAGATCCCCGCGCCTCCGGCCGCGCCACGCCCCGGCCCGTCCCCGCACCCGCCGCAGGGCATGCTGCCGACACCGCCCGGACTGATCCTCCCCGCTCCCGGCCCGGGCACAGGACCGGCCGGCCCCGGCCCCGGCGCGCAGGCTACCTACCAGCCGTGCCGCATCCCCGGCCAGGCCTACAGCGCCTCCTGGGCCTCGGGCATGGCACGCCTGCCCGGCACCCGCACGCTCCTGATCGCCTACACCGACGTGTGCGTACGCGGCCAGGTCATCAGCACCCAGGGATTCGGGCTGGTGTCCTACCGGCCGGCCGCCAACGCCCTGGGCGGTCAGGTCCGGGTGTTCACCGCGCCCCACGGCCTGCCGTTCCAGCACAACCTCGGCTCACCCGTCTTCGCGGGCGGCCACCTCTACCTGTACGCCTCGGTCTGCGACGACCAGGCGTTCGGAACCTGCCGGGGCGGCCGCGTCACCCTCGCCCGGGTCCGCGCCGACCCCGGCGCCTGGGCGACGGCCTCGGCCTACGAGTACTGGAGCGCCGGCCGGTGGACGACCGACGCCTCCCGGGCCCAGTCCGTGCTATACGGGGCGGCGCCCACCGGCGTCCACGTCGCCGACTACTCCCGCGTCGGCAAGGGGTACGCGCTCATCGAGCAGCACGGCGTCAACGGGGACTTCCGGATATGGCGCGCACCGTCCCCGGCCGGACCGTGGCGGCCCGCGCGGTCGGGACGGATGCCCTGCGGAGGGCAGTCGGGAGTGGACCTGTGCCGCGCCTACATCGGGCACCCGGAGCTGAGCACCGGCAGCGACCTGCTGATGTCGTACTACAACCCCGCCGACGACCACATCCGCGTCGCCGCCGTCCCCTGGTGACATCAGCGGCCGCCGGCGCGGCCCTCGGGCGCTCTTCCCGGTTCCCGCCGCGCGCGGGCGCGGCGGGACGAGTCTCCCCGGCAGGAATCGAACCTGCGACTTCCGGCTTCGGAGGCCGGCGCTCTGTCCGCTGAGCTACAGGGAGGAAGCGCTGGTGGGATTCGAACCCACGTAGAACGGCTTTGCAGACCGTCACCTCAACCACTCGGTCACAGCGCCACATGGCCCCGCCCTCCCCGCAGGGCGGACCCGCGACCTCGGTGGGATTCGAACCCACGACCCCCGGTGAGACAGACCGGTGCTCTCGACCACTGAGCCACGAGGCCTTCGTAGACCGGGGCGGACTCGAACCGCCGGCCGTCCCGGTGTGAACGGGATGCTCTGGCCACTGAGCTACCGGTCTTCGGCACAACAAGAAGAGAACGAGCCCCAACGAAAGGCGCGTCAAAGAGAAAGGAGGGAAGGAAAGGAACCGGGGAGTCCGCTGCGGACGCGGGACCCGGGGAAGGCGTCCGCGGTCAGAACGCCGCGGGCCGTCGCCGCCGGGGACACACCGGAGCGGTCACCGCCCGATCATCCCGACCGCCGCACCGATCATCACATCGGTCGCACCGCGTCGCCATGCCGCTCCACTCCCTCCGCGCCCTCACGCGCCCCTTTCCGGGGCGCCCGGCCTGTGGTCACTACAGTGCCCGCCCGCCGCCCCGTCCCGCAACGCATTTTCCGCCCGCCCCGCGCACCCGCCCCTTCCACTCACCGGAAGGGTTCTGCCCGGCCGCTCCCACCCGGCGGGCAGGTTGGGAGGAGCGGGCGAGCGCCGCCGGCCCAGGAGGAGGAACCAGAATGCCGCTGCTCGACACGGACACATGGTCCGGCAAGATCTTCAACGGAGCCTGGACGCCCGGCGCCGCCGGCACCTACGACGCCGTCGAACCCGCCACCGGCGCCACCCTGGGCGTCCTGGGCCGCGCCGCCGCATCCGACGCCGAGCACGCCGCCGCCACCGCGGCCCGGGCCCAGCGCGACTGGGCCGCCCGCCCCTACCCCGAACGCGCCGCCGTCCTGCGCCGCGCCGGCGCCCTCTTCGCCGAGCACGCCGCCGAGATCCAGGACTGGATCGTCCGCGAGGCCGGATCCATCCCGCCCAAGGCCGAACTGGAAACCGGCTTCGCCGCGAGCCTGTGCCACGAGGCCGCCGCCCTCCCCTCCCACCCCCAGGGCCAGGTCCTGCCCTCCGCCCAGGACCGCTGGAGCCTGGCACGGCGACGCCCCGCCGGCGTCGTCAGCGTCATCGCCCCCTTCAACTTCCCCCTGATCCTGTCGATGCGCTCGGTCGCCCCCGCCCTCGCGCTCGGCAACGCCGTCCTGCTCAAACCCGACCCCCGCACCGCCGTGTGCGGCGGCGTCGTCCTCGCCCGCGTCTTCCAGGAGGCGGGCCTGCCCGAAGGCCTGCTGCACCTGCTGCCCGGCGGCGCCGACGTCGGCGAGGCCGTCGTGACCGCCCCCCAGGTCCGCGTGGTCTCCTTCACCGGATCCACCGCCGCCGGACGCCGGATCGGCGAAACCTGCGGACGCCTCCTCAAACGCGCCCACCTGGAACTGGGCGGCAACAACGCCCTCATCGTGCTGCCCGGCGCCGACATCGACAAGGCCGTCTCCGCCGCCGCCTGGGGCTCCTTCCTGCACCAGGGCCAGATCTGCATGACCACCGGACGCCACCTGGTCCACCACAGCCTCCACGAGGACTACGTCGACGCCCTGGCCGCCAAGGCCGACAAACTCCCCGTCGGCGACCCCGCCACCGCGCAGGTCGCCCTCGGCCCCATCATCGACCGCAACCAGCTCGACCACATCGACACCCTGGTCCGCGACACCGTCTCCGCCGGCGCCCGCCTGGCCGCGGGCGGCACCCACCACGACCTGTTCTACCGGCCCACCGTCCTGGCCGAGGTCACCCCCGCCATGCCCGCCTACGCCCAGGAGGTCTTCGGCCCCGTCGCCCCGGTCCTGGCCTTCGGCACCCTCCAGGAGGCGGTCGAGCTGGCCACCGACAGCGAGTACGGCCTGTCCCTGGGCGTCCTCGGCGACGTCGGCCAGGCCATGCGGATCGCCGACGCCGTCCCCACCGGCCTGGTCCACATCAACGACCAGACCGTCAACGACGAACCCTTCGTCCCCTTCGGCGGCCTGGCCGCCTCGGGCAACGGCGCCCGCTTCGGCGGCGCCGACGCCAACATCGAGGCCTTCACCGAAACCCAGTGGCTCACCATGCGCGGCGACATCGCCCCCCACCCCTTCTGACCCCTCCCCGCTCCCCCGGGGGAGAGGCCCCGCCCCCGGCCGCGACCATCCCCAGCGGCCGGGGGCAGGACCCGTTAGGGTCGGCCAAGTGAACCGACGGGTGGACCGACACCACGCCCCGCAGGCGCCCGCACTGAGCACTGCCCGCCTGCTGCTGCGCCCCTGGCTACCCTCCGATCGCGCCCCCTTCGCCGCCCTCAACGCCGACCCCGACGTCATGGAGCACTTCCCCGCCCGCCTCACCCCCGCCCAGAGCGACGCGCTCGCCGACCGCATCCAGGACGGCTTCGACCGCAACGGCTTCGGCCTCTGGGCGGTCGAGATCACCGCCACCGGCGAGTTCATCGGCTTCACCGGACTGTCGGTGCCCTCCTTCACCGCCCACTTCACCCCCGCCGTGGAGATCGGCTGGCGGCTGGCCCGCCACGCCTGGGGCCACGGCTACGCCACCGAAGCCGCCCGCCGCGCCCTGGCCCACGGCTTCCAGGACCTCGGCCTTGGGGAGATCGTCTCCTTCACCACACCCGCCAACCTCCGCTCCCAGGCCGTCATGACGCGCATCGGAATGACCCGCGACCCCGACGGCGACTTCGAGCACCCGCTCGTCCCGGTCGGCAGCCCCGTCCGCCCCGGCGTCCTGTACCGCCTCGACGCCGCCACCTGGAAACGCCAGGCCGCCGCCTCCCAGCCGCCACCGACCTGAACCCGCGCCCGACCGGGACGCCGCGTCCCCCTTGAAGCCGGCGCTCAGGCGTCGGGGGACGCCGGCAGCAGGAACCGGCCCTCGGCGATGCCCTCCCGCACCGCCGCCGCCGTCCCCACCGCGTCCAGGCCGCCGTTGTCCAGCACGTGCGCCTCCAACGGCCCCAGATCCGCGAACTGCGCGTACATCCCCCGCAGCACCTCCGGATCGGTCAGCTCACCCTCCCCGCGACCGGCCCCGCGTGCCACCGTGGTCTCCTCGTCGGCCCGCAGCACCACATAGTGCAACCCCAACCCCGCCTCACCGGCCGCGCGCGAGAACCGATCCAGGAACCAGGGGCCCACGACACCGTCCACCACCACGTGGAACCCGCCGCCCGCATACCCGCACGCCGCGCCCGCCAGAACCTCCATCACCACCGCGTTCTGCCGCCTCGCCCCAGGCAGATACGGCATGATCCCGCCACGCCGGATGAAACGCCAGAAATCATCGGCATGCAGATGCACACTCGACGACATCTCATCGGCCAGCAACCGCGCCACCGTCGTCTTCCCCGTACCCGGCGACCCCGTCAACACCACCAGCTCGCCCGCCTCCACCACGTCCTCCACGCGCTCCGCTCCCCCTCCTTCTCCCGAACACGACCCAAAGTAGCGACGCGGCAGGCGACCCAACTGGAGACCGGGGCCGCAAGACGCGGAAACGGCGAGCGCTCTGGACGGACCGGCGGAGCCGCCAGTCAGGTCGGTGCCGCCTCCGATCACCCGGTGTACCCCGGGTTCTGCCGCCGGGCGAAGACCCCACACGAGCGCGCCCCAAAGGCCGGTCGCAGTGGCGGTGCGTCTCCACGTCCAGAGCGGTGAATGCGACAAGGAGGACGTCAAACCTGGTCGCCCGACCGGCCTACGGTGGGCGCATGGCGACGCTCATCCCGCGCGAACGCTCCGAACCGGCACCAGGCGCCGTCCACATCCCCGACTGGCTCGACGGCGGCGAGCAACGCCACCTGGTCCAGGCAAGCCGCGAGTGGGCGCGCCCACCGGCGGGAATGCGCCACACCCGCCTGCCGGGCGGCGGCGTCATGTCGGTGCAGACCGTCTGCCTGGGCTGGCACTGGGAGCCCTACCGCTACCTCCGCCACGTCGACGGCGCACCGGTCAAACCCTTCCCCGGCTGGCTCGCCGAGCTCGGCCGCCGCGCACTCGCCGACGCCTACGGACCCGGCGCCCCCGACTACCGGCCGGACGTCGCGCTGGTGAACTTCTACGACGACGCCGCCAAGATGGGCCTGCACCAGGACCGCGACGAACGCAGCCGCGCGCCCGTGGTCTCCTTCAGCCTCGGCGACACCGGACGCTTCCGCCTCGGCAACACCGACAACCGGGGCCGGCCGTGGCGCGACATCGAACTCGAATCCGGAGACCTGTTCGTCTTCGGCGGCCCGTCACGCCTGGCCTACCACGGCGTCACCGGCATCCTCCCCGGTACCGGACCCCGCGACATCGGCCTCCCCCGTGGGCGACTCAACATCACCCTCCGCGAGTTCGGTTTGCGCTAGGTGCTGTGATTTTTGGGGTTTGGGTGGTGGTGAATCTGCCACCACCCAGCAGCTTGACGGCGTAAGGTTTTGCTCGATGGGTGTGGAGGTGAAGAAGGTGCTGGTCAGGGGGTTCTGTTCCGCGGGGTGATGCTCCCCTCGGCGAACGGGCGTGGCCGCGGGCGCCCTCACTCCCCCGATCGCGGAAGGGCCGCCACTCCTCGCAGGAGTCGCTCGGCCTCCCCCAGCACGGCCTGCAGGGTCTTCTCCGGGGCGTCGGAACGCGCCAGCATCATCCCCGCCTCGCACAGTCCCCCGAAGATCATCTGGGCGCGGACGTCCAGCGGCCCCTCCACCATCGACTCCTCGGCCGCCGCCTGCCGGATCCCCGCCTCCAGCACCCGCAGGGTGTGCTCGTACTCAATCGCGCGGACGGCGTCCCAGCCCAGCACCGCCGGCCCGTCCAGCAGCACGATCCGCCGGAAACGCGGGTCCAGGCAGTGCTCCAGGAAGGTCCGGCAGCCCCGGCGCAGCGCCGACCACGCGTCGGGCTCGGCGGCGGCCGCCTGCTCCAGCCGCGCGGCGATCAGTTCCTGCTCGCGCACGAACACCGCGCGGAACAGCGCGGCCTTGCCCTGGAAGTGGTGGTAGGCCGCGCCCTTGGTCATCCCGGCCGCGGCGGCGATCGCGTCGATGGAGGTGGCGGTGTAGCCCTCGCCGCCGAACAGCTCGCGGGCGGCGGCGACCAGACGGGAGGTGGTCTCGTCCGAGCGTTCGGCCTGGGTACGGCGCGGCATGCGTCCTCCTCTTGACGGGACATACTCCCAGTATGTAACTTCCGGGCTGTTACATACCCAAGGTATGGAAATGAGCAGGCCATGACCGCACCGCTCATCGCGATCTACGGAGCCTACGGCCACACCGGCCGCCTGGTCGCCGCCGAACTCCTGGAACGCGGCCGCCGCATCGTCCTGTCAGGACGCGACGCCACCGCCCTCGACGACCTGGCCGCACACCTGCGAACCACCCTGGACGACCCCGCCCGCGTCCACGTCCACCCGGCCGCGCTCGACGACACCGCCGCACTGCACGAGCTCACCTCCAACGCCCGGGTACTGGTGCACTGCGCCGGACCCTTCTCCCAGACCGGAGGGCCGCTCGCCACCGCCGCCACCGCGACCGGTTGCCACTACATCGACCACGCGATCGAGGCCCACCACGTCAAACGGCTCTTCGACGCCCACGCCGGCCCCGCGCGCGACGCCGGCATCGTCATGATCCCCGGCCTCAGTTTCTACGGCGGCCTCGGCGACCTGCTCGCCTCCGCCGTCGCCCACCGCCGCCACGCCCCCGGCGGCACCGCCCCCGCCGAACGCATCATCGTCGGCTACGCGGTCAGCGGCTGGCGCCTGACCACCGGCGCCAAGAACACCGCCGCCCAGCTGTTCGCCGAGACCGAGCGCATCACCTTCACCGGCGGCGCCCTCCACACCGGCTACCTCGAACCCCGCAACGCCGTCTTCCCCTTCCCGCCGCCCCTCGGCCCCCGCACCATGATCGCGCCACTCCCCTCCTTCGAGACGATCACCATCCCCCGGCATGTCCCCACCCGCAACGTCGACCTCATGCTGACCGCCGCCACCTTCCAGGAGGACGGCGCCTTCGACTCCGAGGACGCCGACGCCGACACCCGCGCCGCCACCGACTTCACCGTCGCCGTCCAGGCCGTCGCACCCGAAGGACCCGGCGCCTCCGGGCACCTCACCGGCCGCGACCTGTGGCGCGCCGCCGCACTGGCCTCCGTCGAGGCCGCCGTGCGCATCGCCGACGGGCAGGGCCCCACCGCCACCGGCGTCCTCAGCCCGGCCGAAGCCTTCCCCGCCGCCCCCTTCCTGCGCGACCTGGAAGACCTCGGCGCCTTCACCCTCCACCTGCCCGCAGCGGCCGCCGACGGGAACGGGTGAAGGCCATGGAACCGATCCTGGTCACCGGCGCCGCCGGCGGACGGCAGGGCTCCACCGGCCTCCTGGTCACCCGGATGCTCCTGGAACGAGGCCACCCCGTCCGCGCGTTCGTCCACACCGACGACGACCGCGCCGCACGCCTGCGCGGCCTGGGAGCCGAGGTCGTCGCCGGCGACCTGCGGGAGATCACCTCCGTCCTCCCCGCGCTGGACGGCGTGCGCCGCGCCTACTTCACCTACCCCGTCACCGAAGGGCTCCTCACCGCCGCCGCGGCGTTCGCGGCCGCCGCGCGCCGGCAAGGAGTGGAACGCGTGGTGGAGGTGTCCCAGCTGGCCGCCGACCCCTACGCCGGAACACCCCACATGCGCCGCCACTGGCTTGCCGAGCAGGTCTTCGACTGGGCCGGCGTGGGCGCGGTGCACCTGCGCGCGGCCGTGTTCTTCGAGAACCTGGACTTCCTGGTCCGGGCAGGAGGACGACGCGAACTGCCCGTCCCGCTCGGCCCGCCCGACACCGTCGTGCCGCTCGTCGGCGCCGTCGACGTCGCCCGGGTCGCCACCGGGATCCTGACCGGCACCGGCCCAGGCCCCGATCCGGTGTGCCGCCTGACCGGGCAGATCCTCTCCGTCGAGCAGATCGTCCACGCCCACACCGCCGCGGGCACCCCCCTCACCTACCTGCGCCCCTCCCCCGAGCAGTGGCGCCGCCAGGCCCTCGACCTGTACGGGGACGCCGTCACCGTCGAGCACCTGGACCATCTCTGGCAGCTGTTCCGCACCATCGGCTCCCACCACGAGCTGTACGAGGTGACCCCCGCCATCGGTGAAGTAGGAGGCAGGGAACCGCAGACCTTGGAGGCTTTCATTGCATCCCGCCAGCGGCCTTGACATAGTAAGGTTCAGTCCGGGAGGCCGCGCAGGACGCGGAACAGCCTCACCCACTGATCGGGGTGGACGTAGGCCACCACCGTCCCCCGCTCCAGCTCCGCCGCACGGAACGCCGCGTCCACCCTCCCCCGCGAATACTCCCGGCGCAGCGAAGCGTGCAGCGTCCCTCCCCTCCCCTCGAACCCGGCCGCCACGCACCGCCGGTACTCGGCCAGCGCCTCCCCCGGCAGCAGCGGACGCTCCCGCCGCTCCAGGCGCAGCACGCCCGCGTCCACCCGCGGAACCGGCCGGAACCGCTCGCGCGGGATCCGCTCCAGCAGCCACCACCCGAACACCGGCCAGGTCTCCACGGTCAACCGGCTCCACCGGCCGCCGTACCCGCCCGTGCGCTTGCGCGCGTACTCCAGCTGCGTGATCAGCGTCGCCGACCCGAGCCCCGGCGCGCGCAGGCACCACTCCACGATCGGCGAGGTGGCCGCGTAGGGGATGTTGCCCGCCACGTGGAACGGGACGAGCGGCGGGCTCGCCCTCAGGAAGTCGCCGGTCACGCAGCGCACGTTGTCCAGGCCGGCGCAGCGGGTGCGCAGCCGCTCGGTCATCTCCGGGTCGATCTCGTAGGCGATGACGCGCTCGGCGCGGGCGGCCAGCGCCGTGGTGATCCGGCCGTCGCCGGCGCCGACCTCAACGATCAGGCCGCCGCCGTCGGTGGCGGCACGGGCGAAACGTCGCAGCGTGGCACGGTCGGCCAGCAGGTTCTGGGAGAGGACGCGCCGCCTGCGTCCCCGGTCCGAGGGCACGGGACGAGCGGCGGAACGGTTCAGAGCGGAACGCTGTGGAGTGGAACGGTGAGGCACGGTCGCCTGTCCTTAGCCGCCGGCCGCTGCGAGGCGGCCGGGCATACGAGGGTCATGGACGCTCGAAGGCCCTGGACAGGCAGGAAGGCATCGCCGCACGAACGCACGGCGCACAAGGCACAGGCACGCGGAAGAACGCGGACGGCACGGCGCGTGCGCCCGCACGAGAGGATCAGGCGTGAAAGAAGATCAGGCGCCGGCGCGACCTGGCTGGTCCAGGACGAGGCGACGCGCGCGAGGCCGCGCTACGGCGGCCAGATACGCGGCCACCTGGACCGCGCCGTCGGTCACTGCGCACATGCCGCCGATCCTAGGGAGACTTCGCGGTGGCATCCAACTGGTTTTCCTGGAGGTCGGCACGGCATCCCGGCCATCGGCCTTGACATAGTAAGGTCCAGGGTTTCGTAGGCTGGTGCACATCCCCGAAGACCGCGCGGACGGGAGCGTCATGGGCCGAGACCCCGACTATCTGGCCTTCATGCGGCGCCGCCTGGCCTCCCCTCCTCCCGCCGGGCGCCGGACGATCGAGGAGATCCGCCGCGAGCACGCCGCCGACCTGGCCCCGCTCCCCCGGCCCGCCGTCGCCGTCGTCCAGGACCTCACGCTGGACGGCCCCGGCGGCCCCCTGCCCGCCCGCCTCTACCGGCCCTCCGCGGACTCGCCCGTCCCCGCGATGGTCTACTTCCACGGCGGCGGCTGGGCGCTCGGCGATGTCGACAGCTACGACCCGGTCGTGCGCGCCCTGGCCGTCGCCAGCGGCGTCGGATGGGTGTCGGTCGACTACCGCCGCCCGCCCGAGCACCCCTTCCCCGCCCCCGTGGACGACGCCGTCGCCGCGATCGCCCAGGTCACCGCACGTGCCGGCGACCTGGGCCTGGACCCGGCCCGGATCGGCGCCGCCGGCGACAGCGCGGGCGGGCAGCTCGCCGCGTCCGCCGCCCTCCGCCTCCGCGACGCCCGGGCCGCTGCGCCGGTGCTCCAGCTCCTGGTCTACCCGGCCGTCGACCTGCGGGAGATCCCGCCGGACCCGCCCGACCCCGACGGCCTGGAGTTCAGCCCCTCCGGGCTGGCCCGCATCGTACGGCTCTACCTCGGCGACACCGACCGCACCCGTCCCGAGGTCTCCCCACTCATGGACCCCGACCCCGCGGGCCTCCCCCCGACGATCATCGCGACGGCCGAGTACGACAAGCTGCGCCCCCAGGCCGAGCAGTACGCTCGGCACCTGCGGGCAGCCGGAGTCCCCACCACCCTCATCACCGGCACCGGGCTCGACCACGGCTTCCTCGGCTGGGGCTCCTACGCCCGCCGCCCCGCCGAAGCCGTGGCCCAGATAGGCACCGCCGTACGGCACGCCCTGCACAGCCCGACGCCTTAACAAAGTAAGGCTAGCGGTGAAAGGCACGGGCGGTCCCATCCGGCCACGGCCTCCAGCCTGCCGACCTGGGCGAGGTGCCGGCGGCGGTGCGCCGATCAGCGGCGGAGGGTGCGCAGGTACTTGGCGAACTTCTCCGTGCCGTCGATGACGCGCGGCCCGCTGATGCCCTCGTTGTAGTCGAGGACGAAGAAGTTGTTCTTCCTGACGGCCGGCAGGTGCCGGGTGTGCGGCGAGGTCCTCAGGAACTCGATCTTCTTGGCGGCGGGCCGGTCGCCGTAGTCGAGGATGATCAGGACCTCGGGCCCGGCCTGGGCGACGGCCTCCCACGACACCGTCGTCCATCGCTGGTCGAGGCCGTCGAAGACGTTCCGGCCCCCGGCGGTCTTGATGATGACGTCCTCGGCCGCAATGGCCTCCACGCCGAAGATCCTGCCGAGGCGCTCCAGGTCGGTGTAGAGGGCCTCGAACGGGGTGACGCGTTCGGGGTGGCCCGGGTAGTTGTAGCAGCTCTCGGTGTGCATGTAGACGCCCAGCCCCGCCAGCCCGCCGGTGACCGTGACGCCGACGGCTCCGACGGACGCGCCCGAGGACACCCCCAGCACGAAGGGGTCGGCCAGCGCGTTGCGCACCATCGCCTGGATCGCGACGCCGACCGCGCTGAGCCCCGCCCCCACCAGCGCCGCCAGCAGCACCCGCGGCGTGCGGATCTGCCAGACGATCTGGTACGTCGTCGCCTCGTCCGCCGCGATCCGGCCCCCGGTCAGGGCCGCCCACAGGTACCGGGCGGTCTCCGCGGGCGGGACGGCCGCGGCTCCCAGCCCGATCGCCACGACCACCGAGGCCAGCAGGACGGCGAGCAGCGCGAGGCACACCACCGGCAGGCCGACGCGCGAACCGGGCCGTCGCCCGGGCCGCGGCGCCGCCTGCGGAGCCGTCCCATCAGAACGCGCTGCGGCCTCGGCGCCGGGCGCCGGCCTGGGCAGCGGGGGTGGGGGCATGGTGCGGCCTTCCTCGGCGATGAAGATCGATCCGAGGGGCAATGGTAATCATATTCATTTTCGCTTGTCGCCCCGCCCCCGCCCTACGCTGCGTCTCCATGGGCGTCCGCGGGGGCCGATGTGCTCGACGAGGGGCTGCGGGCGATGATCGCGCCGGTCGGTTCCTCGGCTGGTCGCCCATGTCGGGAGAGGTCCCGGATCAGAGCATCCGGCCCAGCCCGGCCGCCTGCCGGCGCAGAACGGGCAGGAAGTTGCGGCGCATCTCGTCGATCGAGGCGCGAGCGGTGAACGTGCTCGCGGTCAGCGCGGCGCGCACCCGGCCCGACGAGTCGGTCACGGGCACGGCCATGGAGCGTATGCCGTAGTCCAGCTCCTCGTTGGTGAACGCCACTCCCTCGTCCCGGGCCAGGTCGATCCTGCCGCGGATCTCCGGAACGGTCACCAGCGTGTTCGGCGTGGTGCGAACGGGTGCGCACGACTCGAGGTAGGCCGCCAGCTCCGCCTCGGGCACACCCGTGAGCAGGACCCGCCCGGACGCCGACGAGTAGGCGGGGAGCCGCGCTCCTATCCGCACCCCGGTGTTCACGATGCGCTGGACCTCGGCCCGCGCGACGATCAGCGCGGACCCGTCGTCGTACACCGCGACCGACACCGACTCGTTCAGTTCGTCGCGCGCGGCCAGCACGAAGGGCTGCGCCAGCGCGGGAATGCTGGCCGTCTCCAGGTACGCCGCGCCCAGCCGCATCATCCTCGGCGTCGGGCGGAAGAGCCCGCCGTCCTGCTGGAGGTATCCGAGGTCCCGCAGGGTCAGGAGGCAGCGGCGGGCGGCGGCGGGCGTGATGCCGGTCGCGCGCGCGGCGTCGGTCACCGTCAGCTGCGTGCGCTCGGCCGTGAACGCCTCGACGATGGCCAGCCCCTTCGCCAGCCCGGCCATGCCCTCCGGCTGCCGCTTCCCGGCGGGCTCGGCCGCCGCGTCCTCGTGTGATCGCACCACGGACTCCTTATACGGAAGGTCGCCGTCCCGTTTCAAGCACGCGCGAACTCGCCGGCGCGAAGCTCGACGTCGTGGTCGTACAACCAGGCGCGCAGTTCGCCGGACGCGGCGATCTCGGCGTCCCGCTCGCGCAGGTCCTCGTACTGGGAGTCGTACCTGCGGCCGTTGGCGCGCGCCCCCTCCTGCACCTTGGCCGTCCGGGGACGGCGGAACTCCTCGTAGGAGCGCAGGGCGCGCGGCGCGTCCTCGGGTGAGCCGCCGTCGAGCATTACCGCGAGCGCCACGCCGTCCTCGATCGACTGGTTGGCGCCCTGGCCGAGGTGCGGCAGCATCGGATGCGCCGCGTCGCCCAGCAGCGTCAGTCTCCCGTTCGTCCACTTGGGGAGGGGCTCGCGGTCGTACAGCCCCCACCAGTAGGTCGTCTCGACACGTGAGAGCAACTCCCCGACGAGCGGGTCCCACCCGGTGAAGGCCGCGCGCAGCGCGTCGGGGTCGCCCACGCCGGACCAGGTCTCCTCGGCCGCGTCGGCGCTGGGCAGGAAGCCCACGTAGTTGAGCAGGCCGCCGCCGCGCACCGGGTAGACCATGAAGTGCTTCCCCTCCCCCATCCACACCAGGTGCGCGTCCCTGGGCCAGCTCGGCAGGGCATCGGAGGCGATCAGCCCCCGGTAGGCCACGTGCCCGGAGTAGACCGGCTCCGCCGGCTCGGCCACGTACCTCTGCAGCGCGGAGTGGATGCCGTCGGCGGCGACCACGACGTCGGCCTCGGCACGGGCGCCGTCGGCGAACGCCAGCCGCGCCGAGCCCGCGTCCTGCTCGAACCCGACGCAGCGGTGCCCCGTGCGCACCACGCCGGCCGGGAGGGCGCCGGCGAGCGCCCCCAGGAGATCCGCGCGGTGCATCCCGTAGACGCCGTGCGCGCCCTCGGAGTCCGCGGTCCTGATCGGGCCGACCGTGCTGCCGTCCGTCCGGCAGTACCGCGACCCGGCGCCGACCCGGCCGCCGAGCTCGGCGACCGCCTCGCCCAGCCCCATCCGGGCCAGTTGCCGGACGCTGTTCGGCGTGATCAGCACACCGGCGCCGACCTCGCCGAGCGCGGGCGCCTGTTCGAAGACGGTGACCTCGATGCCGCGCCGCACCAGGGCGTTGGCGGCCGCCAGGCCGCCGATGCCGCCGCCCACGATCGCCACCCGCAACCGATCGCTTCCCACTGACCCTCCAATATTTTCGAATAACGAAAAGTGTTCGGGATTCGTTTCACGCTAGGACGCCCTGCCGCGACTGTCAACATCTGGGCACGTCACGCGGCAATCCCTGGGACGGCGTCGACTCTGAATCCGACTCGGCCCGCGCCGGTCAGCCTCTTGACATGCGGCGATACGAGTGCATCATGTAATTCGATTTTCGCGGTGAGTTTCGATAATCGAAAAGCGCCCTCCCGCCCCCCGCCAGGCACTGCCTCGCACACGAGAAAGGCCAGTGGCCATGACGACACGCTCGACCCTGAAGATCGGCTCGCAGCTCGCGCTGATCCTCGGGGCGCTGATCCCGTTGATCTCCTCGGGATGGGTGGGCATGCCGCTCTCCGAGCAGCCCGCGGTACTGCTCGCCACCCTCGCCCTCTGGACGGCCGGCCTGCTCCTCGGCTACCGCGCCTTCGTGCAGGAGAAGGACTTCCCGGCCGGCCACCCGGCCTGGCGGCGGATCTGCCAGTTCGTCACGGCCGCCTCGGCCACCCTGCTCCTGCTGGGCATGACCTTCGGGTTCGTCTACCACCCCACGATCGGCACATCGTTCCTGGGCACGGACTTCACCACGGTCCTGATGATCACGCTCGTCGTCATGGGCGTGCAGATCGCGCCCGACGACTGGAAGGCGGTCGTCAAGGACGCCCGGGTGGTCTCGCTCGCCGTGCTGATCCGCTGGCTCATCATGCCGCTGACCGGCTACTGCGTCGCGTTCCTGGCGTTCCGGCCGTTCCTCGAGCCCGAACTCGCCGGCAGCCTCGCCATCGGGATGATGCTGTTGTCCACCTCCCCGACCGGCGCGGCGTCCAACAGCCTGACCCTGCTCAGCAAGGGCGACCTCGCGCTCTCGGTGTCGGCCACCACGCTCAACGTGCTCATCGCGCCGTTCCTGCAGCCCCTGCTCATCAGGTTCTTCGTGGGCGGCACGGCGAGCGTGGACGCCGTCGGCATGTTCCTGGACCTCGTGCGGTTCGTGCTGGCGCCGGTCGTGGCCGCGAGCATCGTGGGCGCGCTGTTCCCCGGGCTCATCGCCAGGATCAAGCCCGTCCTGGGCCCGCTGGCGGTGCTGTCGCTGACCTGCGTGCTCATGGGGACGATCTCCAAGGGCGCGCCAGCGATCCTGGACAACCTCAACGTCCTGCCCTACGTCCTGATCGCCTGCGTGGTCCAGGGCCTCGCCGGGCTGATGCTCGGCTACCACGTCCCGAAGTACCTGGGCTTCAACCGGGAGCAGCGCATCGCCTCGTGCTTCGAGGTCGGCGTGGAGAACGCCGCGATCGCCCCCGCGCTGGCCGCCACGTACTTCAACCCGCTGGCCATCGTGCCCGCGATCGTGTACGGCAAGACCCAGAACATCCTCGCCGTCACCATCTTCGTGCGGAAGTTCCAGAAGGAGAACGAGGCGCTCGAACGCCGGGAGGAGGCCGCCGAACCGGCGGTGCGATGACGAAGCTCAGAATGCGCCCGCCACCCGCCTTAACATAGTAAGGTCGCTTTTGAAGGCGTTCGCAGCGCGCCTGATATGGCTTTTCATATCGATCAGTGATTCATAGCGGTATTGGACATGCGCGGCCGTTCTCTGCTCTGCTCTTCCGGGTGAGAATCCCTTTCCGGCCGCGGCCCCGATCGGCGGTCGCCCTGATGGCGGCGTCCGCGCTGCTGGCCCCGGCCTGCGCGGCGAATCCCCCCGCCGCGCAGACGGGCGCCGCCAAGCCCGTCGCCCGGACCGGCGCCCTCCCCTCCCGGATCACCGCCGACCCCGGCCTCCAGCGCAGGCTGCGAGCGCTGGAGGTCTCGTACGCGGGCCGCATCGGCGCGGCGGCGATCGACACCGCGACGGGCAAGGCCGTCGGCTACCGGGCCGGCGAGCGCTTCCCCTTCAACTCCATGTTCAAGGCGTACGCGTGCGCCGCGGTCCTCCGCAAGGCACGCGACACCGACCCGGGCCTCCTGGACCGCGTGCAGCACTGGAAACCCGGCGAGGTGCTGGAGAACTCGCCGGAGACCAAGGAGTACACCGACACCGGCATGACCCCCGCCCAGCTCTGCCGCGCGGCCGTCACCAAGAGCGACGGCCTGGCGGGCAACCAGCTGCTGAAGCAGATCGGCGGGCCCGCCGGGCTGACCGGGTACTTCCGCTCCCTGGGCGACCCGGTGGGCCGGCTCGACCGCTACGAGCCCGATCTGACCGGGTGGAGGCCCGGCGAGGCGCGCGACACCACCAGCCCCGCGGCGGCCGCGGGCGCCCTGTCCCGGATCACCGTGGGCGACGCCCTCCACGCCCGCGACCGGGAGCGGCTCGTCGGCTGGCTCCGCGCCTCCGTCACCGGCGCCGAGCGCATCCGGGCCGGCCTTCCCGAGGACTGGACGATCGGCAACAAGACCGGCACCGGCGGCGCCGCCAACCACGGGACCGCCAACGACATCGCGATCGCCTGGCCCCCGGGATCCTCCGCGCCCCTCGTCATCGCGGTCTTCACCAACCGGAACGCCAACGGGGTCCCGCCCGACGAGAAGGTCATCGCCTCCACCGCCACGGCACTGGCCCGGGCCCTCGGCCGCCTCTGACCCGCACCTCCCCCACCCCGCCCATCGCCGCGGCGCGCCGCCCCGGAAGCGGCGCGCCGCCGGGCGTCCACGCGTGGAATCCAGGAGCCGCAAGGGCTCCGTCTTTGAAGAGAACTGGCGATTCTTTGGCCGGGCGGGCGAAACGCCGCTGGCTATCGTGGAGCATGAGCACAGAGAGGTCCGGGGACCCCGCACCGGACACCGCGGAATCGGCTCGTCTCCGCGACGCGGCGACCCGGCTGTTCGCGGTGCTCGGCTATGACGGGACGGCCACGGAAATGATCGCCGACGCCGCGGGCGTCCCCCGGGAGCAGGTCGTGGCGGCGGGCGGGCGGAGCGGGCTGTACCGGCAGGCGCTCGAGGAGCACTGCCGGGAGCAGTGCCTCATGCTGGAGGAGATCGGCCAGGGGTTCAGACCCGGTGACGACCGGATGGCGATCGTGCTCGAGCACCTCATGGACTTCTATCTGGCACGCCAGGACCTGGTGGCCATGTGGCGGCAGCGCCGGATGATGGACGCGGCCGACATGACCGATCTCGAAGAGCGCTACCAGTACCCCATTCACCAGAAGGTCCTGGCCATTCTCGGCCCCGACGTCGTCGAAAGCCCGGAATACGAGCTGATCGGTGTCGTTTTCGCGTGGTGCCTGCTGGGGTTCACGGCCGGCGGCGCCCCGCGCCCCGACGGCTCGCTCCTGGATCCGGACGATCCCCGGGACCGCGCCCTGTTCCGCTCCCACATGATCGAACTCATGGAGAAACTGCGCTCCGCGTAACGGGAATCGGTTCTGATCCGGCGCCCCGGCCGACGGCCTTGACAAAGTAAGGTTCCCGCCGGCGAATGACTCCCGCCTGATCCCGAACTGCCCAAGTGATTATGTTTCGTCTGATTTCGGGCACGGAGTGCCCGGGTACGGGGACGAGCACGCCGTCTCGTCGGCCCGGCTCAACGGGGGTGTGCTGTGAGAGTTGTCGTCGACCTCACGCGCTGTCAGGGGTACGGGCAGTGCGCCTTCCTGGCACCGGAGGTGTTCACCCTGCACGGCCAGGAAGCGCTCATGTACGACACCGACCCCGGCGACGAGCAGCACGAACGCGTCCTGCGGGCGGCCGCGGCCTGCCCCGTCCAGGCGCTGCACGTCGACCGCCTGGTCACCCAGCACCGGACCGTGCGCCCCGAACTGGCCCCCTCGCCGACCGGCGGCGACGAGGAGTTCAAGCGCAGCGGGCGCATCGTCATCGTCGGCGCCTCCCTCGCCGGCGGCCGCGCCGCGGGAGTCCTGCGCAGGGACGGCTTCCGGGGCCGGCTGACCCTCATCGGGGACGAGCCGCACCAGCCCTACGACCGGCCGCCGCTGTCCAAGCAGGTGCTGACCGGCCGGGTGCCCGCCCAGCGCACCCTGCTCCCCTACCTCCGCAGGATCGACGTCGAGTGGCTGCCGGGGACCCCTGCGACCGGGCTCGACCTGGCCGCCAAGCAGGTCCTCCTCGCCGACGGCCGCACGGTCGGCTTCGACAAGGTGCTGATCGCCACCGGGGCGCGGGCCAGGCCCTGGCCGAACGAGCGGGAGGCCGCGCTGGACGGGGTGCACGTCGTGCGCACCCTGGAGGAGGCGGAACGGCTGCGGCGGCGGCTGTCGGCCGGCGTCGGCCGCGTCCTGGTCATCGGCGGCGGATTCACCGGGTCGGAGGTGGCGTCGGTGTGCCGCGGCCTCGGCCTCCCGGTGACCCTCGTCGAGGCGGGCCCCGCTCCCCTGGCCGGCGCCCTGGGCCGGGTCATCGGCGAGGTCGCGGCGGACATGCAGCGCGCCGCCGGCGTCGACCTGCGCTGCGGAGTCAGGGTCGGCGCCCTGGAAGGCGACGCCGGCGGGCGGCTGCGCGGCGCACGCCTGTCCGACGGCGGCACGGTGGAGGCCGACGTCGCCGTGGTCGCGCTCGGCGCCGTCCGCAACGTCGAATGGCTGCGCGACTCCGGGCTGGCCGCCGGCGTGTGGGGGGTGGCCACCGACGCCGGCTGCCGGGCCCTGGACGTCAACGGCCTGGTCACCGACGACGTGTTCGCCGCCGGCGACGTCGCGCGCTTCCCGCACCCGGTGTACCACTACCAGTTCATGGCGCTGGAGCACTGGGGCAACGCCGTCGCCCAGGCCGAGATCGCCGCCCACAACATGCTCAGCGACCAGGCCCACCGCTGGCCGCACCTGTCGCTGCCGGTCTTCTGGTCCAACCAGTTCGGCACCAACATCAAGTCGGTGGGGGTGCCGACCTTCAGCGAGGAGGTCGTCATCGCGCAGGGCTCGGTGCCCGACCGCCGCTTCGTCGCCGTCTACGGCCACCGCGGCAGGATCACCGCCGCCGTCACCTTCGACCAGGCCATGTGGCTGGACTTCTACCAGCGGCTGATCGAGCAGGCCGCACCGTTCCCGCCCGATTTCCGCATGGTCGACCGGCCGGACGGGGAGCGTCCCGTCCCGGCCGAGGTCCCGCCGCGGATCGTCCCCGCCGAGGGCGCGACCGTCGTGGTGACCGGCCACGACCCGGCCGAGCGCCGCGTCTCGGCCGTCCGCGAGTCATAGGGACGAGGAACCAGCGACACGGGGAGGCACCGACGTGGAACCGGCCGGCGTCTACGAGCGGATTCACCAGTTCTCCAACCGGGCCGACCCCTACCGGCTCTACACCGAGCTCCGCGACACGCCCGTCGCGCGGCAGGAGGACGGCAGCTACGTCGTCAGCACCTACCGCGAGATCGTCGCGCTGCTGCACGACCCGCGGGTCAGCTCCGACCGCCGCAACCTGGCCGAACCGGCCCACGCGGACCAGGACGCGCTGCCCTCGGCCTTCATCGGCCTCGACCCGCCCGAGCACGACCGGCTCCGCCGCCTGACGATGCGGCACTTCGGGCCGCCGCACTCGCCCGGCAAGGTCGACGCCATGCGCGCGGAACTGCTCGAGATCATCACCGGCCTCATCGACGGCGTCGCCGGCCGCGCGCGGGCCGACCTCGTCGACGACATCGCCTACCCGTTCCCCGTCACGGTCATCTGCCGCCTGCTCGGCGTGCCCCGCGAGGACGAGCCCCGCTTCCACCGGTGGGCCGAGGAGATCGTCGAGACCATCGGCCCCGGTGAGGGCGACAGGGACGAGCGGGCCCGGCGGCGCCAGGCCGCCGTCCTGGAACTGGGCCGGTACCTGGGCGAACTCGCCGAGGCCCACCGCCGCGACCCCGGCGACGACGTCCTGTCCGGACTGGTCACCGACCAGGGCCCCGACGGCCCCATGTCCGGGACCGAGGTGATCACGACCTCGGCGCTGCTGCTGATCGCCGGGCACGAGACCACCGTCAACCTCATCGCCAACGGGATGCTCACCCTCCTGCGCGACCCGCCGCTGCTCGAACGGCTCCGCCGGGAACCCGACCTGGTCGTCCACACCGTCGAGGAGCTGCTGCGCTGCGAACCGCCGGTCCACTTCCTGCCGCAGCGCGTCGCCCTCGACGACATCGCCATCGCGGGCGTCACCATCCCCAAGGGCGCCTCCATCGTCCTCGCCCTGGCCTCGGGCAGCCGCGACCCCGCGCACGTGCACGATCCCGACCGCTTCGATCCCGACCGCCCCTACATCCAGCACCTCGGGTTCGGCGGCGGCGTCCACCACTGCTTCGGCGCCCCGCTGGCCCGCCTCGAGGCCCAGATCGCGCTCCGCGAACTCGCCCGCCGGCTGGTGAACCCGCGCCTGGTCACCGACCCGCCGCCCTACCGCCCCAGCTCGACGCTGCGAGGCCCGCGCCACCTCGACATCGAGTACGACGACGTCATCCCGTAGCCCTTTTCAGGGGCGCGGGATGTTGCGGAGGTTGGCGCGGGCGAGCTGGATCATCCGCCCGACGCCGCCGTTGAGGACGAGCTTGCTGGTGGTCGTGGCGAAACCGGCCAGCTGCCGGCCGGTGACGTGCGGCGGGATCGACAGCGCGTTGGGATCGGTGACGACGTCGACCAGCGCCGGGCCGTCGTGGGCCAGCGTCTCGCGCAGGGCGTCCCGGACGTCGGCCGGGTCCTCGACGCGCACGCCGTGCCCGCCCGCCGCGCGGGCGATCGCCGCGTAGTCGGTGCGGGGGTAGGCCGTGCCGTACGGCGGGAAGCCCGCGACCATCATCTCCAGGTCGACCATGCCCAGCGAGGAGTTGTCGAACAGCACCACCTTGACCGGCAGGCCGTGCTGGACCAGCGTGAGGAAGTCCCCCATCAGCATCGAGAACCCGCCGTCGCCCGACAGCGCCACCACCTGCCGCGACCGGTCCAGCATCTGCGCGCCGATCGCCTGGGGCATGGCGTTGGCCATCGAACCGTGGTTGAACGACCCGATCACCCGGCGCCGGCCGTTCGGGGACAGGTACCGGGCCGCCCAGACGTTGCACATGCCGGTGTCCACCGTGAAGATCGCGTCGTCGGCGGCCTCCTCGTCCAGGATCGAGGCGACGTACTCGGGATGGACGGGCCGGTGGTGCTCGACGTCGCGGGTGTAGGCGGCGACGTCGTTCTCCAGCAGCTCGGCGTGCTTGGCGAGCATCCGGTCCAGGAACCGGCGGTCGGTCTTCTCCCGCACCTCGGCCGTGACTGCGCGCAGCGTCTCGCGGACATCGCCCCAGACCGCCAGGTCCAGCCTGGAGCGGCGGCCCAGATGCTCGGGGCGGATGTCCACCTGGACGACGCGGACGCCGTCGGGCAGGAACGCGGTGTAGGGGAAGTCGGTCCCCAGCAGGATGAGCAGGTCCGCCTCGTGCATCGCCTCGTAGGCGGCGCCGTAGCCCAGCAGCCCCGACATGCCGACGTCGAAGGGGTTGTCGTACTGGATCCACTCCTTCCCGCGCAGCGCGTGCCCGACGGGCGCCTTGACGCGGCCGGCGAACGCCATGACCTCGTCGTGGGCCCCGGCGGTGCCGCTGCCGCAGAACAGCGTGATCGCGCCCGCCTCGTCGACCAGCCGGGCCAGTTCGGCGATCTCGGCCTCCCCGGGCCGCACGGCGGGCCGCCGGGTCACCATCGCCAGGGGGGCGTCCTGCCCGGGCGCGGCCCGCCCGGCGACGTCCCCCGACATGGCGACGACGGCGACGCCCGAGCGGCCGATCGCGTGCTGGACGGCCGTCCGCAGGATCCGCGGCATCTGCGCCGGATCGGAGATCAGCTCCGAGTAGTGGCTGCACTCGGTGAACAGCCGGTCCGGGTGCGTCTCCTGGAAGTAGGCGGTGCCGATCTCGGCGCTGGGGATGTGCGCGGCCAGCGCCAGGACCGGCGCCATGCTCCGGTGCGCGTCGTAGAGCCCGTTGATCAGGTGCAGGTGGCCCGGTCCGCAGCTCCCGGCGCACGCGGCCAGGCGCCCGGTCAGCTGCGCCTCGGCACCGGCGGCGAACGCGCCGGTCTCCTCGTGCCGCACCTGCACCCACTCGATCGAGGGGTTGCGCCGCACGGCGTCGGTGACGGGGTTGAGGCTGTCCCCGACGACGCCGTACAGGCGCTGGACGCCCGCGTGCACCAGCAGGTCGACGAACTGCTCCGCGACCGTCTGCTTGGCCATGCCCCGAACCTCCGTCGAACGGCGGACGGCCCCGGTACGCGCCGCCGGCCGTGGCCGGGGCGCTCCGCCCTCACTGCGCAGGGTCCTGCCCCGGCACCGGACGCCGACGACACGGGGGCCCGGTCCTTTGTCAGCCCTCGAAGGAGTTCTGGGACGGCGTTTGACCGCGGGGATACTCGTCGTGGCGGCGCAGCCAGCTCATGAAGGGGTCGTCCCCGCGGCGGGGAGCGGGCTCCCAGTCCTCCTGCCGCCCGCGGGCGGTGAGGTCGAGCCAGTTGTAGGTGCCCAGGAGCAGGTCGAGGCCGCGCGCGTATCCGGAGTAGGTGTGGAAGACGCGGTCGCCCTCCCGCAGGAACGCGCTCACGCCGGGCTGCTCACCCGACCATCCCCGCCAGGCGGGGTCGTCCCGCACCAGCTCGGCCTGATCCTTGTAGTTGTACTCGACCGGTGCGACCGACTCGTCGAGGGTCACGTGGTAGTCGTAGTTGAAGTCGCTCCCGTGCGAGGAGTACCACGGGAAGGTCCACCCCATCCGCCGCCGGTAGCGCTCGAGCCTGTCCAGCGGCGCCCGGGACACCAGCGCGAACGAGGTGTCGCGGGCGTTCAGGTGGCCGAGATGGCCGACGTTGTCGGTCACGAACGAGCAGCTCGGGCAGCCCTCGTCCGCGTCGGGCTCGAACATGAAGTGGTAGATCAGCAGCTGGCCGCGCCCGTCGAACAGGTCCGGCAGCCTCGCCGGCCCGTCCGGGCCCTCGAACACGTAGTCCTTGGTGACCTCGACCATCGGCAGGGCGCGCCGGGCCGCGTTGACCCGGTCGCGCTGACGGGTCAGCGCCTTCTCCTCCTCCAGCAGCTCCCGCCGCGCCGCTAGCCACTGCTCGCGCGTGGCGACCCGCGGATCCTCGGACATGTCGTCCCCCCTCGTCTCGTCCCGTCGCCCCCGTCCGAGGACATGCCCGCCGCCGGGCGGTTCGATCCCGGGCGGTCCGATCTCGGGCCGTTGATCTCGGGCGGGCGCCGCGTGGGACGCTGGGCCGATGGAGAGCGATGTCGCCGCCGACCACCGCCCGTTCGCGGTCCGCGCCGGAGGCCAGGACCTGCTGGTCGCCTGGCATCCCCCGTCCCGCCCTCCGGAGGGACGCCCGCACGGCGCCGAGGGCGTGTGCCTGACCGGCACCGGGGAGGCGGTCCTGGTCAGCCATGACGGCGAGCGCTGGTCGTTCCCCGCCGGACGGCCCGAGGACGGGGAGACCTGGCAGGACACCCTGTACCGGGAGGTGCGCGAGGAGGCGTGCGCGGAGGTCGTGAGCGCACGCCTGCTGGGCTACAGCCGCGGCGAGTGCGTCGCCGGGCCGGAGAAGGGGCTGGTGCTGGTGCGCTCCATCTGGCGCGCCGAGGTCGAGGTGGGCCCGTGGACGCCCCGGTTCGAGATCAGGCACCGCCGGATCGTCGCGGCGGCGGACCTCGCGACCGAACTCAAGCTCGGCGCCCACCCGTTCGCGCCGCTGGTCCGCCGCGCGCTCCTGGAGGCCGGCATCGGCTGAGCCGAACCGGTCTCGGGCGGGCCGGTCGTTCAGAGCGTCCGCGTACCCGCGGGCGAGACGGGGCGGAAAGGATCGGCCGGGCGGCCGCCGACGGCGGCCGGAGCCGCCAGGACGCGGCCGTCGGCGGCGCCCTCGGGACGATCGCCCAGGCCGTACAGCGCCGTGGTCACCACGATCCGGTACGGCGGCGACGGCGTCAGGCACACGCTGGTGGGCTGCTCGGCGGGCACCGCGACGACCGCGAGCAGCTCACCGGACGGCGCGTAGCGGTGGACGGCCGCCGCGCCCCAGACCGCCGACCACAGGCACCCCTCGGCGTCGACGGTCATCCCGTCCGGGGAGCCGTCCGGCACGCGCGCGAAGACCTCGCGCCCGCCCGCCTCGCCCGAGGCGGGATCGACCGGGACGCGGTAGATCAGCCCGAGCGCGCTGTCGGCCAGGTACATCGTCCGGCCGTCGGCGCTGAAGGCTGGACCGTTGGGGACGGTCAGCCCGCCCATCGCCGCGGTGACCGCCCCGTCCCGGTCCACGCGGTAGAGGGATCCGGCTCCGCGCGTGCCGTCGTAGGCCATCGAGCCCGCCCAGAACCGCCCCGCCGGGTCGGCCGCGCCGTCGTTCATCCGCATCGCCGTGGCCGCGCCGTCCTCTGGGCGCGCGAGCCAGCGCACCCCGTCCGCCGAGCCGTCCGCGGGCAGGAGCGCGATCCCCGTGCCGGCGGCGGCGATCCAGCCGTGCGGGCCGCCGGGTGCCGTGACCGGGGCGACGGCGCCGAGCGGGAAAGGGACGCGGGCCGCGAGCACGGTGGGATCGAGCCGGTACAGGCGCCCGGCCAGCAGGTCGACGGCGACCAGCCCGCCGGGCACCGCGCGCAGCCCCTCCCCCAGCTCCCACGGCCCGGCGCCCTCCACCGCCGACCAGGATCCGACCAGGCCGCTCATCGCAGCGCCGCGCCTTCCGGGAGACCGATCATGTCGAGTTCGTCCCGGTAGGGCAGGCCCTCCCAGTCGCCGCGGCTCGACACGGCGAACGCGCCGACGGCGTGGGCGCGCCGCAGCCGCCCCTCCGCGTCCAGGCCGTCCAGGAGACCGGAGAGGTAGCCGGCGACGAACCCGTCCCCGGCCCCGATGGAGTCCACCGCCTGCACGCTGTGGGCGGGGACGGCGCGGACCCCGTCCGCAGTGAACGAGCGCGCCCCCGCGCCGCCGTCCTTGACGACGACCTCAGTGGCGCCCCCGTCCAGGAGCCGCGCCGCGACCGGCTCGGCCGCGATCGGCTCGGCGGCCCCGCCGGGGTGCAGGAGCTCCAGCTCGTCGGGGGAGGCGATGACGTGGTCGGCCTGCGCGGCGATCGGCGCCAGCGCCCGCGCCGCCTCCTCCCGCGTCCACAGCCGGGACCGGTGGTTGACGTCCAGGCTGATCCGCGCGCCGCGCTCCCGGGCCAGGGCGCACAGGGCCCGCACGGCCTCCCGGCAGGACGCGCCCAGCGCCGGGGTGATCCCGGTGAGATGCACGATCGCCGGCGTGTACGGCACCGCCGCGACATCGTCGGCGCACAGCCGCGACCCGGCCGAGCCGGCGCGGACGTACTGCACGCGGGTCACGTCCGGCAGCCGCTGCTCGAACATGATCATTCCGGTGGGGGCGGCGTCGTCGCGGCGCACCGCGGAGACGTCGACGCCCTCGGCGCGCAGCGTCCGCACGACCAGGCGGCCCGGCTCGTCCGCGCCGACCCGGCCCAGCCACGCCGCCGAGTGGCCGAGGCGGCTCAGGCCGATGGCCACGTTGCTCTCCGCGCCGGCGACGCCGGCGGTGAAGCCCGAGCCCAGCCGGATCAGCCCGGTGGCCCGCAGCGCCATCATGGTCTCCCCGGCGGTCAGCACGTCCACCCGCGTCACGAGGAGCCCCCCGGGACCGGCGCGGCCGCCCCCGCCACCGCGACGAACGCGCGGGCACGGCGGCGCAGCGCCTCCAGGTCGCCGCCGGAGGGGGCGTCGCCGCACAGCGGCGAGCCGACGCCCACCGCCAGCGCGCCGCGGGCCAGGAACGCCGCGGCCTCCTCCTCACCGACCCCGCCCACCGGGACGAACGGCACGTCAGGGAACGGATCGCGCAGCGCGCGCAGGTAGCCGGGCCCGTTCGCGCTCGCCGGGAACAGCTTCACCGCCGTCACCCCGGCCGCGACCGCGGCGGCCACCTCCGTGGGTGTCAGCGCCCCGGCCAGCACCGGCAGGTCCAGCCGCAGCGCCTCGTCGACGCCCGCGCCCAGCGAGGGCGTCACGATGTAGCGGGCGCCCGCGTCCCGGGCCCGCCGCACGTCGTCGCCGGTCAGCGCGGTGCCCGCGCCGAGCGCGACGGAGCCGCCGACGGCGCGGGCGATGTCCTCGATGGCGCCCAGGGCGTCGCGGCCGCTCAGCGACACCTCGATCAGCGGCACCCCCTCCTCGGCCAGCACCAGCGCCGTCCGCACCGACGCCGCCCGGTCCGAGCCGCGGACCACGGCCACCAGCCGGTGCCGCCGCAGCGCCTCCAGCATCCCGCTCCGAGTGATCATCGTGCCGGTCGCTCCCCTCACCTCTGGGCCCGTCTCTGGGCCCATCTCCGGGCCCATCTCTGGGCTCACCACTCCGCGTGCCCCCCGTCGGGATGCCGCCACACCGGCGGCCGCCACCGGTGCCCGACCCGGTCGGCCCGGCGGACGGCGGCCTCGTCGATCTCGATGCCCAGGCCGGGCGCCTCCCAGCGCTCGATCGCGCCGTCCACGAAAGCGAACGGCGACCGGTCGGCCATGTAGTCCAGCAGTTCGGCCCCGGTGTTGTAGTGGATGCCGATGCTCTGCTCCTGGATGAGGAAGTTCGGCGTCGCGAACGCCACCTGCAGGCTCGCCGCCAGCGACAGCGGCCCCAGCGGGCAGTGCGGGGCCAGCAGCGCCCCGTACACCTCGGCCAGCGAGGCGATGCGCCGCACCTCGGAGATCCCCCCGGCGTGCGACAGGTCGGGCTGGACGACCCCCACCCCGGCCTGGAGCGCGGGCAGGAACTCCGCGCGCGAGAACAGCCGCTCGCCGCACGCGATCGGGGTGGTCGTCGCGGCCACCACCTCGCCCAGCCGGTGGGTGTGCTCGGGCAGCACCGGCTCCTCCACGAACAGCGGCCGGAAGGGCTCCAGCAGCGGCACCAGCCGCCGCGCCGCCGGGACGCTCACCCGGCCGTGGAAGTCGACGGCCACGTCGTTGCCGTCGCCGATCGCGGCGCGCACCGCCTCGACCCGCCCGACGATCGCGTCGATCTCCCGCGCCGCCGGCAGCGGCGCCACCCGGCCCGAGGCGTTGATCTTCACCGCGGTCAGCCCGGCCTCGACCTGCGCCGCGGCCGCCTCGCCGACCCGCGACGGCTCATCCCCGCCGACCCAGCCGTACACCCGGACCCGGTCGCGGACCGCGCCGCCGAGCAGCTGGTGCACCGGGACGCCCAGGGACTTGCCGAGGATGTCCCACAGCGCCTGGTCCAGCCCGGCGACCGCGCTCGACAGCACGGGCCCGCCCCGGTAGAAGGCCGCCTTGGTCATCGTCTGCCACAGGTCCTCGACGCGCCGCGGATCGGCGCCGATCAGAAGGTCCGACAGCTCCTCGACTGCGGCGCGGGTGGTCGCGGCCCGGCCCTCCACCACCGGCTCGCCCCAGCCGGCCACGCCCTCGTCGGTGTCGATCCGGCAGAACAGCCAGCGCGGGGGGACGAGAAAGGTCTCCACCCGGGTGATCTTCACGTTCGGTTCTTCCCCCTCGGTGCCGCCACGGCCCTTCCCGGCGCCGTCACGGCGAACTCTCGAGCTCCCGTCATGAGGAGCTCTTGGTGATGCTCCAGCCGCCGTCCACGTACAGGGACACGCCGGTGATGTACGAGGCGTCCGGCCCGGCCAGGAACGCGACCGCGCCGGCGACCTCCTCGGGGCGGCCCAGGCGCCCCGCGACGGTCTCGGCGGCGCTGCGCGTGCGGTCCTCCTCGCCGATCCCCTGCCACTGCGCGGTGAGGACGGGGCCCGGCAGCACGGCGTTGACCCGGACCCCTGGCCCGTACTCGACCGCGAGCTGGCGGGTGAGCCCGGTCAGCCCGGCCTTGGCCGCCGCGTACGCGGGCCGTGCGGGCAGCCCGAAGGCGGCGTGCACCGACGACACGATCACGATCGCGGCGCGGCCGCTCGCGCGCAGGTCGTCCAGGGTCGCCCGCACCCCCAGGAAGGCCCCGGTGAGGGTGACGTCCAGCTGCCCGCGCCAGGACTCCAGGGACAGCTCGTGCGCCGCCGCGGGCTCGTAGCGCAGCGCGTTGGAGACCAGGACGTCGACCGGGCCGAGGCCGTCGCGGCAGGCGCGCACGGCCCGCTCCCAGTCGCCGGGGTCGCTCACGTCGCACAGCACGCCGAGCGCGGCGGCGCCTCCGGCGGTCAGTTCGGCGGCGACCCGCTCGACCTCCGGGGACACGTCCAGCAGTGCGACGCCGTACCCGTCGGCGGCCAGTCGCCGCGCGGTCGCCGCGCCGATGCCGCGGGCCGCCCCGGTCACCACGGCGACCGGGCGGCCCGGTGTCCTCTCCTGCGAGGTCATGGCGCCTCCACGCTGACGCGGACGCCGAGGGAGGCGGCGGCGCCGGGCTCGAGCCGCTCCCACGGGCCCAGCGCCTCGCATTCGACGATCCGGTCCGGCGGGTTGAGGCCGCCCAGGTGCTCCAGCGGACGTTCCAGCGGATGCTCCATCCACACCTCCGCGCGCGACCCGCCGTCGGGGTAGGCGGCGTCCGCGCGCACATCCCATTCCATGGTGAGCCGGTGGCGGCCGCGCGCATAGGTCAGCCGCCCGGTGGCGCCGGGGAAGCCGAGCTTGCCGACGACGTCCTGCGCCGGGACCTCCAGGAGCTCCGTCCCGGCCCGCTGCCCCGCGCCGACGCGCGTCCAGGCGGGCGCGGCGGTGCCGACGGCCAGCTCGACCGGCGCGCCCGCTCCCGCCTCGACCTCCACCCGGACGACCCCGCCGCCGGGGTACTGGGCGATGTTCCACAGGGCCCAGCGCACCGGCCGGGACGACTCGTTCACCGCCGTCAGCCGCAGATCGTAGGAGGCCCGCCCGGCCCCCAGCCCGATCTCGCGGCGCAGCCGCAACCCCGTGCGCGGGTCGTGGCCGCTCTCCAGCGTCACCGTCGCGCCGTCGCGCTCCTCGCGGACCGCGGCCGTGTACGGTCCCGAGTCCAGGACGGGGTCGGGCGGCCCGGCCCATTCCTGCGCCGACGACCATCCCTGCGGCGCCGGCCAGGTCTTGTCGCCGCCGTAGTTCGCCCAGGCCGCCATCGGGCCCGAGGCGGGCGCGGGACGGTGCCCGCCGGCCGGGTGCAGCCGGTCGTCCAGCAGCGCGGGATTGCGCCACAGCAGCTCAGTACCGTCGTGGACGAGGCTCAGCAGCCGTCCGCCCAGCAGCGGGACGATCCCGAGCCGCAGCCGCCCGTTGTCGAGCCACACCACCTCGTACGGGCCGGAGGCGTCCGTGGTGGCCTCGACGCGCTCTGTCATGACGCCTCGCCGGGCACCAGGACGACCTTGCCCTTGCTCGCGCCCGCCGCCAGCGCGTACGCCTCACCGGCCCGCTCGAACCCGAAGGCGTCGCTCACGACCTTCTCGGGCCGCAGCCCCCAGCCGACCAGGTTCCGCGCCAGCTCGCTCATCGCCGGGAGCGAGGTGACCCAGGAGGCGTGGATGGTGAGCTGCTTGTGCAGCAGCGTGTCCGACACCTCGGTGTGCAGGTCGCCGCCCTCCCCGACCAGCGACACGTGGCCCCACTCGGCCGCCGCCTCCAGCGCCAGGCTCCGGCCGGGCCGGGTCCCCGAGCAGTCGATGGTGACGGCCGCCCCGCCGCGCCCGGTGAGGTCGGCGACTTCCTCCGCGGCGTCGTCACCGGCGGGCAGGACGGCGTCGAACACCCCGGCCGTCGCGGCCCACGCGCGGCGCGCCTCCGCCGTCTCCACCCCGATGACCTTGCGGGCGCCCATGCCGCGCCCGATCATCCCGGCCGCCAGCCCGACCGGGCCGAGCCCGACGACCAGCAGGTCGGCGTCGCCGCTGACCCCGGCGCGGCGCAGCCCCTCGTAGGCGGTGCCGAAGCCGCAGGCGATCAGCGCGCCGTCGACGTAGGACAGCTCGTCGGGCAGCGGCACGCAGGTCCGCTCCTCGGCCAGCAGGTACGGGGCGTGCCCGCCGTCGCGCTGCCACCCGTAGGACTCGCGGCCGTACCCGCAGCTGATGTAGTGCCCGCGGCGGCAGTTGTCGCACAGCCCGCAGCCCACGATGTGGTAGACGATCACCCGGTCGCCGGGGCCGAACCGGCGCACGCCCGGCCCGGCCGCCACGATCCGGCCGGACGGCTCGTGCCCCGCGATCACGCCGCGGTAGGCGGGGCCGTCCACGCCCCGGTAGCCCTTGTAGCCGCGGTAGATGAAGCCGATGTCGCTGCCGCAGATCCCGGACGCGCCGATCTCCACCAGCACCTGCCCGTGGCCCGGCCGGGGCACGTCGTACTCGCGCAGCTCGGCGGTGGAGTCGCCGGGCAGGAAGACGCCCCGCATCCTGCTCGGTGTCGAAGTCATGATGATCGCCAGCTTTCTCAGAGCCTTCTCAGGAGGTCGGGGTGCCGCGGCCGCGGCGGGCGACGATCACGTTGATCAGCACCGCGCCCACGATGATCACACCGCGCACCACGTTCTGCAGGAAGGAGTCCACGCCGAGCAGCACCAGCCCGTTACCGATCACGGTGATGAACACCACGCCCAGCAGCGTGCCCAGCATCCCGCCGCGGCCGCCGGCCAGCGCGGTGCCGCCGATCACCACCGCCGCGATCACGTCGAACTCCAGCCCGGACGCGGCGCCGCCGCTGCCCGAGCCCAGCCGCGCCGCCAGCAGGATCCCGGTCACCGCCGACAGCAGCCCGGTGGTGGCGAACAGCAGCACCCGGACCCGGGTGAGGCTGATGCCCGACAGCCGCGCCGCCCCGGCGTTGCCGCCGATCGCGTACACCGACCGGCCGTAGGCGGTGAACCGCGCCACGTAGGCGAACACCGCGAACAGCGCCAGCATGATGACCGCGGCGGTGGGGACGCCCAGCAGGTCGCCGCCCAGCACCTCGAACACCCCGCTCTCGGGCAGCGTCACCGGCAGGGCGTCGGTCAGGTAGAGGCCCAGCCCGCCCAGGACGCTCCACACCCCCAGCGTCGTGATGAACGACGGCACGTCGAACGCGGCGCGCAGCCAGCCCGCCAGCCCGCCCCACAGCAGGCCCAGGACCAGCGTGAGCGCGATCGCCCCCGCCACCCCCAGGCCCCATTGGGTGCTTCCCTTGGCGACCAGCACCGAGGAGAACGCCACCGCCGGGCCGATGCTGATGTCGATCTCACCGGCGATGATGACGAGGGTGACGCCCCACGCGGCGATGCCGATCATGGCGGCGTCGCGCAGCATCCCCAGCTGGTTGTGCACCGACAGGAAGCCCTCGGCGGAACTGCCCAGCGCGATGTACAGCACCGCGATGGCGGCCAGCAGGCCGATCTCGTTCAGCTGGTGCGCCCGCCCGGCCAGCAGCCGGGCCGCCGCGCCGCCGGCGGGCGCGCCGGGCGGCGCGGCCCGGCCGGTCTGTGCGGTGGTCATGTGATCTCGTTCTCCTCGGTTGTGCGATGCGGGGGTTGCGGCGGACGGCCTCGCGAGGCGGGGCCGCGCGGCGCGGGATGCGGCTCAGGCGGCCATCGCGGCGGACAGGACGGCGTCGACGGTGACGTCCGCGCCGGTGAACTCGGCGGCGACGGTGCCGCCGCGCACCGCGATGACGCGGTCGCAGACCAGCGGCAGCTCCTCCAGCTCCCCGGAGACGAACAGCACGGCGTTCCCCCGGTCGGCCAGCTCGCGCACCAGCCGGTAGATCCCCTCCTTGGCCTCCACGTCGACGCCGCGGGTCGGCTCGTCCAGGAGCAGGATCCGGCTGCCGGCGTGCAGCCACCGGCCGATCACGGCCTTCTGCTGGTTGCCGCCGCTGAGGGTGGCGATGGGGGTGCGGCCGGAGGCGGTGGCGATCGACAGCCGCTCGATCAGGCCGCGCGCGGCCCGGCCGACCTTGGACGGCGTCACGGAGGTGCCCGTGCTGACCGCGCGGTAGTCGGACATGACCATGTTCTCGCCGACGCCCAGCAGCGGGACGATCGCCTCGCTCTTGCGGTCCTCGGGGGTCAGCCCGACGCCGCGCCGCTTCATTCCGGCGGCCGTGACCCTGGGCACCTGCGCCCCGTCCACCCGGACGGTCCCGGCGGCGATCGGGGCGAACCCGGCCAGGGCGCGCAGGATCTCGGTGCGTCCCGAGCCCATCAGCCCGGCCAGCCCCAGGATCTCGCCGGGGTGGAGGTCGAAGGAGACGTCCACGACCTTCGGCGGCACGCTCAGCCCCGACACCGACAGCAGCGGCGTCCCGGTGCGGTCGACCGTGCGCGGGCGGGGCCGGACGGCCGCCTCGTAGGCGGAGCCGAGCATCATCGCGACCGCCTCGTCGGTGGAGGTGGTCTCCAGGTCGACGGTGCCGACGACCCGGCCGTCGCGCATCACGGTGGCGGTGCGGGCGATCCGGCGGATCTCGTCGAGCCGGTGGCTGACGTAGATCACCGCGACGCCGCTCTCGGCGATCCGGCGCACCGCGTCCAGCACGGTCTCCACCTCGGCGGCCGCCAGCGCGCTGGTGGGCTCGTCCAGGATCAGCAGCCGGGGCTCGCGGCGCACCGCCCGGCAGATCTCCACGAGCTGCTGCTCGGCGAGCGGGAGCGTTCCAACCCGGGCGTCGGGGGCGATGTCCAGACCCAGCCGGCCGAAGATCTCCCGCGCGGCGCGGCGCATCGCGGCGTGGTCGACCCGGCCTCCGCCGGTCCGCGGCCAGCCGCCCAGGAACAGGTTCTCCGCCGCCGTCATCCCCGGGACCAGGCTGAGCTCCTGGTGGACGGTCCGCACGCCCAGCTCGCCCGCGCGGCGCACGCCGCCGCCGTCCAGCGGCACCCCGCCGATCTCCACGGTGCCCGCGTCGGGCCGCTCCACCCCCGACAGCACCCTGATCAGGGTGGACTTGCCCGCGCCGTTGCGGCCGAGGAACGCCCGGACCTCGCCGGCCTCGATCTCCAGGCTCGCGCCGGTCAGCGCCCGGACTCCGGGGTAGTGCCGCGTGACGTCGGCGATGCGTACCAGCGGGGTGCTCATGAGTGGGTCCTTCGTTCGGGGGTCCTGGGGTTCGCCTCTCTCGGACGCGCAGGGGGTCTACGGGATGCCATCGGGGTGCTCCCGGAGCCAGCGGGCGCCGTCCTGGGCGCCGAGGTAGCGGTCGACGGGCGCGGGGACGATGAACCCCGCCGGCGGGTTCCCCGCCAGCACGGCCCGGGCCACCTCGCCGGCCAGCCGCCCGACCTTGATCCCCGAGATGTCGGCCACGCCCTTGAGGACCCGGCCGTCCTGCAGCTTCTTGGCCGCCTCGACGGACATGTCGCCGCCGAAGACGGCGGTCTCGCCGATCCGGCCGCGGGTCTCGACCGCCCGGACCGCGCCGAGCGTCTGGGAGCCCGCCTCGCCGTAGAAGGCGTCCAGGTCGGGGTGGGCGGTCAGGAGCTGCTGGGCCCGCTCCACGGCCTCGTCCATCTGCAGGCCCTGCTGGCTGGCCACGATCCGGGCGCCCGGCACCTTCTCCTTCAGCGCCCGCTCGAAGCCCTTGCGGCGCTGGACGCAGACCTCGAACTGCTCGCAGTTGATGATCCCGACCTGCGGGGCGCGCCGGCCCGCCCGCAGGAAGTGGTCGGCCATCTGCTCGCCGCTGACCCGGCCGAACTCCTCCGGCGAGCCCAGCACGAAGGCGCGCACGTACTTGCGGGCCTGCTCGTCCTCGACGCAGGTGTTGTAGCAGATCACCGGGACGCCGCTCTCCTTGGCGAGCCGCATCGCCGGCACCGACGCGGTGGCCGAGGCGGGCGACACGATGAGCGCGTCGGCCTTCGCCGAGCTCATCGTGCTGATGAACGAGCTCTCCCTGGCGGGGTCGGACTGGATGTTGGTCTGGAGGAGCTGCGGCCCGCGGCCCTCCTCGCCCAGCGTCGCGCGCAGCCCCCGCTCCACGCCCGCGTAGTAGCCCTCGGCGTTGAGGTAGACGACGCCGATCCGGCCGTTCTCGCCCACCCGGCCGCCGCACGCGGCCGTGACCGCCAGGACCGCGGCCGTCACGACAACGGCCAGGGTCCGGCGCTTGGCATGGTTCATCGACGCACTCCTCGACGTGCTCCTGCTTCACCGCGGCGTTCACCGGGAGGTTCACCGGGGGGTCGGCCGCGGGTGTGTCCGCCGACACTGTTTAACGCCCTCGTAGCACCGCTGTCAACATTAATTAGTATTTTATGATTACTGGAGGGCGAGCGATGCCGCTAGGGTGCTCGCCGACGGCCGGAACGGAGGGGGACCCGTGGCGCGCTACTCGGAACGCGGACTGCACGGCCAGACCGTGCAGGAGATCGCGCGCCGCATCCTCACCGGCGAGCTGCGCCCCGGCGACACCATCGACCCGGCCGCCCTCGGCGCCGAGCTCGACCTCAGCCTCACCGCCCTCCGCGAGGCCCTCAAGGTCCTGGCCGCCAAGGGCCTGGTCGCCTCCCGCCAGAAGCGCGGCACCTTCGTCCGCCCCCGCTCCGACTGGAGCCTCCTGGACCCCGACGTCATCCGCTGGCAGTTCGCCAACCGCAACGACCACGCCTTCCTGGAGAACCTCGCCGAGGTCCGCGGCATCATCGAGCCCCAGGCCGCCCGGCTGGCCGCGCTGCGCCGCACCGAGCACGACCTCGCCGCCCTCGACGACGCCCTGGCCGCGATGGGCCGGGCCGACGGCGACGCCGCCCTGGCCGTCCAGGCCGACCTCGCCTTCCACCGCGCCCTGCTCACCGCCACCCACAACGAGCTCCTGGAGCGGATGGAGATCGTCATCGAGGTGGGGCTGGCCGAACGCGACCGGCTCGTCCACGGCGTCGGCGGCCACGACGACCCGGTCCCCAGCCACCGCGCCGTCCTGGACGCCGTCCGCGCCGCCGCGCCGGGCCGGGCCGAGGAGGCCATGCGCGACCTGCTCGCCAAGGCCCGCCGCGACCTCGACACCGTCCGCGAGGACTGAGCCCCCGCCGCCTACGGCTTCGGGCCGACGCGATCCCTGGGATCGGGGTCGGGGCGGGCCCCGGCGAGAAGGCGGCGCGCCTTGTGCGCGGCCCGCCAGCCGGCGTACCGGTGGACGGGCGGCGCCGAGTCGACCGGGTGGTACCGGACACGGGTGAGGACCACGCGGACCGCCAGGAGGGGACCGCCCGCCTCCCCGTCGAGCCGATCGATCGGCACGGCGGGCGGTTCCGCGCCGGACAGGACGATGGAGCGGGGCCGGGGCAGGCCCGTGAGATTCAGGCGCACGCCGCGCTCGATGGCGGGCGCGCACTCCTCGTGCACCTGCCGGTCGTAGGCGTCGAACCCGTGGTCGAGGCCGCCGGCGAACTCGTACCCGAGCCGCCCCTCGGGAAGGGGCTCGAAATCCAGGCTGAACCAGGCGAAGTCGGGGGCGCAGTTGCCGACGCTGCCGTACCGCACCTCGACGCCGCGGACCGCGCGTCCCGGGAACGTCTCTCTCACGCGGGCAAGGGTACGGGCATCGCGGCCGCTCACGGCAGGGGTCGGCCGCGGCCCCCAGAAGCCGCATCGGGTAACGTGGCCGCAGGTGTGCCGGGAAGTCTGGTCGGCGAGGTCCCTCATCCGTCGACTTCGAAGGAGCCCGGTGATCCGTCCCAACCGCCGAACCCCGTCCGGAAACCGTTCCGCCGGCCGCGCCAGGGCCCTGTTCAGCCGCGGCTCGTGGCCCGAGGCACGGCGGATCGGTCACATCCTGCGGCAGGAGACGGTCGGCGGCGTCCTGCTGGTGGCCGCCGCCGCGGCCGCGATCCTCTGGGCCAACTCGCCCTGGTCGGACGTGTACGAGTCCGTGCGCGACCACACCGCCGGGCCCGCGGCCCTGCACCTGGACCTGTCCCTGGAGTCCTGGGCCGCCGACGGGCTGCTGGCGATCTTCTTCTTCGTGGCGGGGCTCGAACTCAAGCGCGAGTTCGTCGCCGGCGACCTGCGCGACGTGCGGCGGGCGCTGGTGCCGGTGCTCGCGGCGGTCGGCGGCGTGGTCGTCCCGGCGCTGATCTACCTGGCGCTGACGCTCGGCGAACCGGGCGCGGCGCGCGGCTGGGCGATCCCGACCGCCACCGACATCGCCTTCGCCCTGGCGGTGCTGGCGGTGATCGGGCGGTTCCTGCCCACCGCCCTGCGCACCTTCCTGCTGACGCTGGCGGTGGTGGACGACCTCATCGCCATCGTGATCATCGCGCTGTTCTACACCGCGCACCTGTCGGTGCTTCCGCTGCTGGGCGCCCTCGTCCCGCTCGGGCTGTTCGCGGTGCTCGTCCAGCGGCGGGTGCGCAGCCGCCGGCTGCGCGAGCTGCTGGCCGCCGCCACCTGGACGCTCGTGCACGCCTCGGGCGTGCACGCCACCGTCGCCGGCGTGCTGCTGGCCTTCACCGTCCCGGTGCTCCGCGGCCACCGGGCCGGCGGCCCCGACGCCGGCCCCGGCCTGGCCGAGCACTTCGAGCACCGCTTCCGCCCGCTGTCGGCCGGGGTCGCCGTCCCCGTCTTCGCCCTCCTGGCCGCCGGAGTCCCGCTCGGCGGCCTCGACGGGCTGGCGTCCGCCCTCGGCGACCCGGTCGCCGTGGGCGTGCTGGCCGGCCTCGTGATCGGCAAGCCGGTGGGCATCATGGCCGCGACCTGGCTGGTGTCGCGCTTCACCCACGCCGACCTGGACGAGGAGCTGGCCTGGCTGGACGTGCTGGGCCTGGGCCTGCTGGCCGGGATCGGCTTCACCGTCTCGCTCCTGATCGGCGAGCTGTCGTTCGGCGGCGGATCCGCGACCGACGACCACGTCAAGATCGCCGTGCTGGGCGCCTCGCTGACCGCCACCGCCCTGGCCACCGTGGTCCTGCGCCTGCGCAACCGCGCCTACCGGCGCATCCACAAGGTCGAGACGCTCGACCTGGACCACGACGGCGTCCCCGACGTCTACCAGGAGCGGTGAGGCGCCCGGCTCAGCCGGCGGGCGCGCGGCCCTCCCTGCGCAGGGCCAGGGCTCCCAGGGCCGCGTAGCCGCCGGTGATCGCCACCAGGCCCGCGGCCGACGCGCGCGGCACGTCCCCGCGGACCAGGTGGACGGCCCCGGCCGCGGTGTCGCACACGTCCACCGCCAGGCACAGCCTCCGCCAGCGCCGCCGCGCCGCCTCGTCGCCGAGGAGGTAACCCAGTCCCAGCGCGACGGCCCTGCTGCCGAAGACCCGGATCAGGTACCTCAGCTCGGGGGTGTCCCTGCTCCCCATGCCCGCCAGCCGCACGTTGAGGCCGGGCGCCGCCAGCGCCAGCACTCCCCAGACGACGCGGCCGCCCGCCGCCGCCTCCAGTGCGCCTTCGATGCCTGCACCGTTCATGCCTGAGCGTTCCATGCCGCCCACCCTCCCGCCCCGTCTCGGACGGGATCGATTACCCCGGAGGTAGGGTCACCGGCCGCGCGCTCACCCGCCCAGCGACGCGCGGTCGTGCGGCTCCTCCCAGTCGGCCCGGTGCGGCTCGACCTCGATCCGGGTCACGGCCTCGTCCAGGAACGGCGGGCCGAGGTGGGAGAACGCGTCCAGGTCGGTGGTGCCGCGGAAGGCCGGACGCCGGTAGAGGTCGCGGGCGTAGCCCCACAGGTTCGGGAAGTCGGTCAGGCGGCGCTCGCTGATCTTGGCGAACGGGTTGTAGGTCAGGTCGAAGCGGACCAGCGTCACCCACAGCCGGACGTCGGACTCGGTGATGGAGTCGCCGTGCAGGAACCGGCGGCCCGACAGCCGCTCGTCCAGCCGCTCCAGGGCGGAGACCACCCGTCCGCGCAGCTCCTCGTAAGACTCGTTCGAGGCCGCGCCGGCGACCCGGTAGGTGCCGTCGTTGACGTTGGCGTAGATGTAGTCGTCGAGCTCGTCGATCTCCGCGCGCAGCTCGGCGGGGTAGAGCCGCACCTCCGGGTCGCCCCACTCCTCGAACCCGGTGCCCAGGTCGATGGTGATATCGGGGAAGTTGTTGCTCACGATCCGTCCGGTCTTCCGGTCCCACAGCACCGGGACGGACACGTGGCCGTCGAAGCCTGGCTCGGTCGCCTCGTAGGCCTCCCGCAGGAACCGGAAGCCGTTGACGGGGTCGGCGCCGCGCCGTTCCCGGAACGCCCAGCCCCGCCCGTCCCGCTTGTCGTCGACGTAGGAGAGCGAGACGACGTCCTCCAGCCCCTTGAGGGCGCGGACGATGGCGGTGCGCTGCGCCCACGGGCACAGGTGCGCGACGTAGAGGTGGTAGCGGCCCGGCTCGGCCCGGTAGCCGCTCGACCCGTCGGCGGTGACGCGCCCCTGGAACGGGTAGCGCGGCCGGTACCAGCCGCCGTTCCGGACGCTGAGCGCGGTGGCTCCGTAGACGCCGTGCTCGTCCAGGTCGACGGGGTCGGCGTAGACGGGGGCGCCGGTCGGCGTGGTCATCAGATCGCCTCCAGAGGGTTCGCGGGACCACGGGAGCCGCACCTCGACCTATCCGACCAAAGCTATCGGTTTAGCAGGGATTCGGCCGTTCGGCGGCGCGGTCAGGATCGCACGGCACCGGGTGGTAACAGCAATGTTCCCTCTTCCCGGCCTGCCGGGCGGCGCGTACATTCACCAGTGCGCCGGGGACGATCGTCCGCGCGGCCGACCGGCGTTCTCTGGGACTCGACGGGGAAGGAAGCGCGATGCCGGCGGAGTCTCGACTGCCCGACGACGTGGACCCGGGCACGTGTGCGGCGTTCCGCGACGTCCTCGACCGGGTCGGGAGCAAGTGGGCGATCGCGATCATCGCGGCGGCGAGCGACGGCCCCATCCGGTTCGCCGAGCTCCACCGCGCGATCCCCGGCATCAGCCGCCGCATGCTCACCCTCACGCTGCGCGCCCTCGAACGCGACGGGCTCCTCGTCCGCACCGTGCACCCGACGGTGCCCCCGCAGGTCGAGTACGCGGTCACGCCGCTGGCCGAGGAGCTGTTCGCCTCCACCCGCGCGCTGTCGGATTGGGCGGCGAACAACCACGAGAAGGTCGCGGCCGCCCGCGCCGCCTACGACGGCGGCGAGGCCGCCGACCGGTAGCCGGGACCGGCGAACCGCACGGCCACCGGCCCCCGCGGGCTCACCACCTGTAGTCGAGGAACTTCCCGTCGAAGGTGACCACGACGCGGTCGCCGTCGGGATCCGGACGGCGCGAGACGTCGACGCGGAAGTTGATCGCGCTCATGATCCCGTCGCCGAACTCCTCGTGGATGAGCTCCTTGAGGGCCGGCCCGTACACCGACAGGGCCTCGGCGAAGCGGTAGATCGTGGGGTCGCTCATCAGGGCCGGGTCGGCGCCGCGCGCGGGCTGGAGCCGCAGGCTCTCGGCGACCGCCTCCTCGAGCCCGAGGAACTCGCAGACGCGGCGGGCCTGCTCCTCCGTCATCGGGTGCTGGCCGAGCAGCGCCGCGGTGGTCCACACGACCGGCGCGCCGATCTCCCCGGCGATCTCGGCCCAGGTCACGCCGCGTCGTATCCGGGCGGCGACCACCAGCGCGGCCGCGTCGGACTTGCTCATGATCGGGTTCATGGGGGCACCGTAGGCCAATAACACCCCGTGCGCGCCGGTGTGAGCCCGAGGTGACGAGATGATCTTCACCTCGTCACACGCCGGAAATAAACGGAGCCGAAACTCGACCGGACACGAGCCGGAACTTGGGCACGCCACCACCTTCCCGCCGGTGCCCGCCGGCCTGCCCCCACGAGAGAGCGACGCATGTCCTACCTGAACCCAGCGGAGTTCGTCACCAAGATGATCGACGCGGGCGAGGCCAAGGCCTTCATGTCCACCCGCGACACCATCATCCGCGCGTACATGGCCGGTGCCATCCTCTCGCTGGCCGCGGCGTTCGCGGTCACGATCACGGTGCAGACGGGCGAGCCCCTGCTCGGGGCCGTGCTCTTCCCGGTCGGCTTCTGCATGCTGTACCTGCTGGGTTTCGACCTGCTCACCGGCGTCTTCACCCTGGTGCCGCTGGCGCTGATCGACAAGAGGCGAGGCGTCACCGTCCGCGCGGTGCTGCGCAACTGGTGGCTGGTCTTCGTCGGGAACTTCGCCGGCGCGCTCACGGTCGCGGTCATGATGGCCTGCATCTTCACCTTCTCGTTCAGCATGGACCCGAACGAGGTCGGTCGGCAGATCGGCACGATCGGCGAGTCGCGGACGGTCGGTTACGCCGACCACGGCGCCGCCGGGATGCTGACCCTGTTCATCCGCGGCGTCCTGTGCAACTGGATGGTCTCCACGGGCGTGGTCGGGGCGATGATGGCGACGTCCGTCCCGGGCAAGGTGATCGCCATGTGGATGCCGATCCTGGTCTTCTTCTACCTGGGCTTCGAGCACTCGATCGTCAACATGTACCTGTTCCCGTCCGGCCTGATGCTCGGCGGCGACTTCTCGATCGCGGACTACCTGCTGTGGAACGAGATCCCGACGGTCATCGGCAACCTGGTGGGCGGCCTGACCTTCGTGGGCCTCACCCTGTACGCCACGCACGCCCGTACCGGCGCGGCCCGCAACGCACCCGCACTCCCCGAGAAGGTCAAAGTCCCGGCCGAATGACCGGTCTCACCCTCGCCTGAACTGACCTGGACGGCCGCGACCGCGGCGACGAACATGGGGGCGTCCGGGCCCGTGAGATGCTGCACTCGTGATGAGGACCGGGTCCGCCGAACCAGCCCCGCGCCGCCGGCGCGGCCGTCCCGGCTACGACCAGTCGGCGATCCTGCGCGCCGCGGTGGAGCTCTTCAACCGCAAGGGGTACGACGCCACCAGCATGGGCGACCTCGCCAAGGAGCTGGGGCTCACGAAGCCGGCCATCTACCACCACGTCACGAGCAAGGAGCAGCTGCTCGGCCAGGCCCTGGACGACGCTCTCGACGAGCTCACCGCGGTCGTGACGGAGGCCTCCCGCGAGAGGGCGGGGGCGACCGCCCACGGGCGCCTGCGCGAGGTGGTGCGGCGCAGCGTCGAGGTGCTCGTCGCGCACCAGCCGTCCGTCACGCTCCTGCTCAGGGTGCGGGGCAACAGCGACGTCGAGCTGGCCGCCCTGGAGCGGCGCCGCTGGCTCGACGACCGCCTGGCCGGGCTCGTCGCGGACGCCGTCGCGGAGGGCGCCCTGCGCGACGACGTGCCGCCGGCGCTGGTCAGCCGCCTGCTGTTCGGCATGGTGAACTCGCTGGTCGAGTGGTATCGCCCTGACGGGGCCCACGACCCGGCGACGGTCGCCGACGCGATCACCGCCATCGCCTTCGACGGCCTGGCCCGGCACGAGACCTGAGCCCGGCGCGTCGGCGGACGGGCGGGGACGGTTCAGGCGTCGTAGTCGACGGTCACCTTCTCGCCGACCGGGAACGTCTGGCAGGTGAGGACGAACCCGGCGTCCACCTCGGAGGGTTCGAGGGCGTGGTTGCGGCGCATGTCGACCGCGCCCTCGCGGACGACGGCGCGGCAGGTGCCGCACACGCCGCCCTTGCAGGCGAACGGCAGGTCGGAACGGGTCGCCTGGGCGCCGTCCAGGAGCGTCGCCTCCCGGGAGACGGCCGAGGTCGCGCGCAGGCCGTCGAGCACCGTCGTCAGCTCGCTCGTCGCGCCCGTCGGGACGGCCCCCTCGGTCCGCCGCGGCCGCGGCGGGGGCGCGTCCACGTAGAACAGTTCGACGTGCACGCGGTCGGCGGGGACGCCGAGGCCGGAGAGCACCGCGCGGGCGTCCTCGACCATCCACAGCGGCCCGCAGAGCCACACGTGGTCGAACACCTCGACCGGCACCAGGCCGGTGAGCAGGCGGCGCAGCCGGTCGCCGTCCAGCCGCCCGGAGAACAGCTCGACGTCGCGCGGCTCGCGCGAGAGCACGTGGACCGTCTGGAGCCGGGGGCCGTACCGGTTCTTCAGGTCGCCGAGCTCCTCGGTGAACATCACGGTGCGGCTCGTCCGGTTGCCGTACAGGAGCGACACCTGGGCCCGGGGGTGGGTGAGCACCGTCGAGGCGACCGACAGCATCGGGGTGATGCCCGATCCGGCCGCGACGCACAGGTGCCGCTCGCCCGGCCCGGGGTCGGCCCGCCAGGAACCGGTGGGCGTCCCCACCTCGATCCGTGTTCCTGGCACGACCTCGCGGACCAGCCAGGTGGAGAAGAGCCCGCCCGGGATCTCGCGGACGCCGATCCGCGGCGCGGCCCCGGCCGGTGCGCAGATCGAGTAGGAGCGGCGATGCTCCCGCCCGTCCACGACGCGGCGCAGGGTGAGCGACTGGCCCGCCCGGAAGTCGTAGGCGTCGCGCAGCCCGTTTGGAACGGCGAAGGTGATCGCCGCGGCGTCCTCGCACAGGCGGTCCACCGCGGCCACGGTCAGCGGGTGGAAGGCGGTCCGCCGGGGCGGCGCGGGCGCGGACGTGGGCATGTCAGATCTCCTTGACGTGCTCGAACGGCTCGAGGCACTCCGTGCAGGTGTAGAGGGCCCTGCAGGCGGTGGCGCCGAACTCGGAGACCGGCCGGGTGGCGGCCGCGCCGCAGCGGGGGCAGGACGGGGCGGGCCGCACCGGTCCGAGCGTGAGCCGCACCGGTCCGCCGGCGGGGCGCGGGGCGGGTCCGGGCGGCGATATCCCGGCCTCGCGGAGGGCGGCCCTGCCGCGTTCGGAGATCCAGTCGCTGGACCAGGGCGGGTCGAGCACGACGCGCACCTCGACGCGGGGGAACCCGGCCCGGTTGAGCCGGTGGACGAGGTCATCGCGCATGGTCGCCATCGCCGGGCAGCCGGTGTAGGTCGGCGTGATCGAGACGACGACGGCCGCGGCGTCCGCGTCCAGGTCGACGCCGCGCAGCACGCCGAGGTCGGCGAGGGTCAGCATCGGCATCTCCGGGTCGCGCACCTGCCCGGCGGCCTCGGCGGCGCGTTCGCGGGCGTTCACCAGCGCCCGCCCGGATGTGCGCGCGCGACCTCCTGCATCTCTGCGAGCAGCCGGCCGAGGGCCTCGGTGTGCAGGCCGTCCCGGCCCCTCCGCCCGCCGTCGCCGGGTGGCGGCTCGCGGTCCGGGCGGTCGACGCCGCTCACGGCGAGGACCTGGTCGAGGACGGCGTCCGCCTCTTCGTGGAGGGAGCCGGGATCGACCGCGACGCCGGCGCGGGCGAGGGAGAGTTCGAGGGGGTGGGCGCTGACCAGTTCGGTCCGGAGCGGCCACAGCGCGTCGAGGGCCGTGAGGAGCCGGCGGCGCGATTCCTCGGTGCCCTGCGCCAGGGTGAGGAACCAGCGGCCCGCCCAGTCACGGTGGTAGGCGACCTCCTTGACCCCCTTGGCGGCCACCGCGGCCAGCACCGTGTCCCTGCTGGTGCGGAGCCGTTCCAGGAGGGCGAGGCGTGCCACCGAGAACAGGAGCAGGCGGACGACGACGTGCGCGAAGTCGCCGTTCGGCACTTCGGCGAGGCGCACGTTGCGGAACTGCCCGGCGTCGCGGAAGAAGGCCAGCGCGTCCTCGGCGGGCACCGGCGAACCCTCGGGGAGGACGGGCACGACGCCGGGGTCCGCGGCGGCCGCCCGTGCCAGGAGCAGGCGCGCCTGCCCGAGGAGGTCCAGTGCCATGTTCGCCAGCGCGATGTCCTCTTCGAGGTCGGGCGCGCGGCCGCACCACTCCGACAGGCGCTGCGACATGATCAGCGCGTCGTCGCCGAGCATGAGGCAGTACGCGGCGAGTCCGGCGTGATCGACTCCGTCGGGCACCCGCGTGTCGACGCCGGACAGGGGGTCCTCGAAATCGGTGCCGAACGCCCACTGGGAGGAGTCTCCGCCGATCAGGCCGTCGAAGACGGTGCCGTGGTCGTCGCTCATGGTGGTCCGCCCCTCACATGTGCGGGACGTTCTCGGGGATGTCGTAGAACGTCGGGTGCCGGTAGACCTTGTCGCCGTTCGGCGCGAACAGGGGGTCCTTCTCGTCCGGGCTGGAGGCGGTGATGGCGTCGGCCCGCACGACCCAGATGCTCACGCCCTCGTTGCGCCGGGTGTAGACGTCGCGCGCGTGCCGCAGGGCCATCACCTCGTCCGGGGCGTGCAGCGATCCGACGTGCACGTGGTTGAGCCCGCGCTTGCCGCGGACGAACACCTCGTAGAGCGGCCACTCCCGCCGGTCCGTGCTCATCGGGCGCCCTCCCCCACGGACGTCCGGTCCGCGAACGCCGTCGCGGCCTCGCGCACCCACGCCCCGTCCTCGTGCGCGGCCCGGCGGTGGGCCAGCCGCTGCGCGTTGCACGGCCCGTCGCCGCGGATAACGGCGGCGAACTCCTCCCAGTCGGGCTCGCCGAAGTCGTAGTGGCCGCGTTCCTCGTTCCAGCGCAGGTCCGGGTCGGGCAGCGTCACCCCGAGCGCCTCGGCCTGGGGGACGGTCATGTCGACGAACCTCCGCCGCAGCTCGTCGTTGGAGTTGCGCTTGATGCCCCAGGCCATCGACCGCTCGCTGTTGGGCGACTTCGCGTCCGGGGGGCCGAACATCATCAGGACCGGCCACCAGAACCGGTCGACCGACTCCTGCACCATGGCGCGCTGGGCGGCGGTCCCGCGCATCATCGTCATGAGCAGCTCGTAGCCCTGCCGCTGGTGGAAGGACTCCTCCTTGCAGATGCGGATCATGGCGCGGCCGTAGGGCCCGTAGGAGGTGCGGCACAGCGGCACCTGGTTGCAGATCGCGGCGCCGTCGACGAGCCAGCCGATCGTGCCGACGTCGGCGTAGGACGGCGCCGGGTAGTTGAAGATCGAGGAGTACTTCTGCCGCCCGGCCAGCAGCAGGTCGGTCAGTTCGGCGCGGGAGACGCCCAGGGTCTCGCACGCCGAGTACAGGTAGAGGCCGTGCCCGGCCTCGTCCTGCACCTTGGCCAGCAGGATCGCCTTGCGGCGCAGGGACGGGGCGCGGCCGATCCAGGCGCCCTCGGGCTGCATGCCGATGATCTCCGAGTGCGCGTGCTGGGCGATCTGGCGCACGAGCGTCCCGCGGTAGTCGTCCGGCATCCAGTCCCGGGGCTCGATGCGGTCGCGGCGCGCGATGGTCGCGTCGAACGCCGCCCGCGGCGGCCCCTCCGGGTCCGGCTCGGCGGTCGTGGTCGTCATCGTTCCTCCCGAGGCGTCGGCCCATTTACTTATCGCTCGGTCAGTAATAAGGTCGCACGGGTCGGCCCGGCCGCGCAACATCGGTGACACCATTGAGGCCACGCATGGCGTGCTCACGACTCCGGAGGCTGAAATGCACCGCATCACCGTCCAGTACTTCGCCCCCGCCGATCCCGCGGCCTTCGACGAGCGCTACGAGCGCGTGCACGTGCCGCTGGTCCGCGCCCTGCCCGGGCTGAAGTCGTTCACCCTGTCGCATCCACGCCCGCTCGGCACCGACGCGCCCCACCTGGTCGCCGAACTGTGGTTCGAGGACGGCGACGCCCTCAAAGCCGCGCTGACCAGCCCTGAGATGGCGGCGGCGGCCAAGGACGCGGCCACCTACAAGGTCGCCTCCTCGGTCATGTACACCGGCGAGGTCCGCGAGGCCCTGGACTGACCCGCGAGGCCGGCTTACGGGGCGGCCTTGCGGGCCTTCCGCTCGGCCAGCAGACCGGCCAGGGTCACGGCGGCGGTGTAGGCCGGACGCGGCTCCCGGTCGCTCCGCGGCCCCGCCGTGTCTCCGGCGGGGACGGCGGTCAGGTCCCAGGCGAACACGGCGATTCCACGGGGCGGCCCGCCGATGACCGGCCCGACCAGGTACGCCACCGGCGACCGGCCGATCCGCGCGTCGGGCAACCACACCGCTTCGGTCACCACGGCCGTCTCCCTGTCGGCCAGTTCCACCAGATCGCCCACGGTGGGGCCGTCGATGGCGCCGGTCAGCACCGCGTCCAAGGTCTGCCGCGCACCGTCCACGGCGGGGTCCAATGCGGGGTCCGGCGGCGAGTGCGGAGCCATCCGCGCCTGCCAGACCGTGGACCCCAGGGTCAGGTAGCGGCGGGCGCCGTAGTCCAGCGGCGCCATGACCCGGTGCGTCGCCGCGGCCTCCGCCCGCGAGGCCGTCACCGCCTCGACGACGGCCGCCACGGCATCGGCGCCGGGCATCAGCCGGGAGTCGTGGCGCAACACCGCGGAATAGGTGGCGCGCAGGACCATGACACGGTCGGCGCCACCGCCGAACAGGCGCACTTCTCGCCCCGGACGGCCGACCACGCGCTCCTGGAAGAGATCGGTCAGGTATTGGCCGCGACGTTTCGGGTCGAAGGCATCCTGGAGCCGCGCCTCACTCTCACGCTCTCCCACCCGGTTCTCCCTTTCCAGTGCCCGGCGTGTTGCCGCACTCCACGGCCTGTCGCGTCCCGCGGGCCTCAGCCGGACGGCGTGCTGCCCACCTCGGCGCAGTACTTGACGACGCTGGCGTAGTAACCGGCCCACGCCGATTCACTGGTCGAGCTCGTACGAACCACCTGCCCGAAATTGCCGAGGGCGACGCTGACGTTGTCATCGGGCACGTTCTGAGCCATGGCGCGGAGTTGCGTGGCCAACTGCGACGCGGCCACCGACGCCGCGGCGTCGGACCGCGAGCGGTCCCGCTCGAACGCCGCAATGGCCGCGAAGGCCTCGTCGCAGGCCGTCCGGGAAGCGGTCCTGTCACGATACTGGTCGCCGAAGTAGACGGCCCCGGCGACGACCACCGCGGCCTGATCATGGAGGTGACGCCGGGCGGCAGCCACCGCGCCGCGTGGTCCGCGGGCGCGGCCAGCCGGTCCAGGATCTCCCCCACCTCCGGCCGTGCGGCGGGGTCCTTGGCCAGGCAGCCGGCCACCAGGCCGGCGAGCCCGGCGGGCACCTCCGACAGGTCGGGCTCGTCGTGGACGACGCGGTAGAGGACGGCCTCCACCGGGCCGCCGCCGAACGGGCTGTGACCGGTGGCGGCGAAGGCCAGCACCGCGCCGAGGGAGAACACGTCGCTGGGCGGGCCGACCGGGCGGCCGCGCACCTGCTCGGGGGACATGAACGCCGGGGTGCCGATCACCCCCCGGGTCAAGGTGTGGGACGTGCCGTCCAGCGCGCGGACGATCCCGAAGCACGCGGGGCCCGTCCTCGGCCAGGATCACGTTGCCCGGCTTGAGGTCGCGGTGCACCAGGCCGCACGCGTGGATCGCGGCCAGGCCCTCCGCCAGGCCCGCGCCCAGGGCGGCGACCGCCTCGGGCGGGAGCACGCCGTACGCCTCCACGGCGTCCTGCAGGGGCGGGCCGGGAATGTAGGCGGTGGCCAGCCAGGGCGGATCGGCGCCGGCATCGGCGTCGACGACCTGCGCGGTGTAGAACCCGCCGACCCGCCCCGCCGCCTCCACCTCCAGGGCGAACCGGCGCCGGAACCCCGCGTCGTCGGCGAACTCGGGGCGCACCAGTTTCACCGCGACCGGACGACCGCCCCGGGAACGGCCCAGGTACACCTGCCCCATCCCGCCCCCGCCCAGCCTCCGTTCCAGCCGGTACGGCCCCACCTGCCGCGGATCGGCCGGTCGCAGCGGTTCCATGTGGAGACACCTCTCAAAAGGACATAGGAGTCTGGTCGACCATTCGAGATCATCTCAGGCGACAGACCGTCCATAAGCGGTGTCGGGTACATCCCGTGCGTGCGGCTCTCAGTCCAGGCGGACCGCGGACGGGGTCCACTGCGGTCACGCCGTGCAGGACGTGCGCCAAGACCTGCGCCCCCGCACCACCCCGAGGCCGGGACGGTCGAAGTAGGCGGGGCCGTCGAACCCCGCCTGGGCCTGTGCCGCGCCTAGCGCGCGTCCCGCCGCGTCACCGTCCTTCCCGGGACGGCGCGGGCGCCTCGGCGGGCCGCCGACCGTCCGGCCGGGAGCGGGGACCGTCGCGGCCCTCGCCCCGTTCCAGGCCGGCCCGCACCGCGCCCGCCGAAGCCACCACGACCAGGGCGATGCCGGCGATCTGCAGGCCGCGCGGCTGCTGGCCGAGCACGGCGTACCCCACGGCCAGGCTGATCACCGGGCCGAGGCTCAGCAGGATTCCGAAGGTGTGGGCGCTGACGTGCCGCAGCGCCAGCAGGTCGAGGCTGTAGGGCAGCGCCGAGGAGAACAGCCCGACGACCACCGCGAGCGCCAGCACCCGGCCCTCGGTCAGCGGGCCGCCCGTCTGGGTGACGGCGACCGGGGCCCAGAGCACCGCGCTCAGCACCATCGCCGCGACGAGGCCGGTCCGGTCGGGGAAATCGCGTCCCAGCCGCCGTGTCAGCAGCACGTAGGCGCCGCGCAGGACCGCCGCCGCGGCGGCGAACGCCAGCCCCGCCCCCGACAGCGCGCCGGGCACGGTCAGCAGCGCCAGCCCGCCGATCGCCAGCAGCGCCCACACCGCGTCCATGCGGCTGCCCGCGGCCAGCAGCGCCACCGCCAGCGGCCCCAGCAGCTCGATCGTGGTCGCGATGCTGAGCGGAAGGTGGTCGATGGCGGCGAAGAAGCAGAAGTTCATGCCGGAGATGACCGCGGCGTAGGCGCAGATTCCGGGCAGGTGCGCGCGCCGGATCCGGCCCAGCCGGCGTGCGGGCAGCAGCGCCAGGACGCACGCGGCCAGGATCACCCGCAGCGAGACCGTGCCCCAGGTCCCGATCCGGTCGAACAGGTGGGTCGCCGCGGCGGCGCCCACCTGCAGGCTGGTGATCTGGATCGGGACCAGGGCCGGTGCCAGCGCCGTGCGCCGGTCGGCGGTCACGACGCGGAGAGCATCGCCTCGTGGACGCCGCTCCAGTAGCCGGCGGTCAGTTCGAGGAAGCCGTCGAAGCCCTGCCGCACCCGGGCGAGGTCGTCGTCACCGCGGCAGACCGCGGCGGCCGACACCACGGCCTCGGCCTTGTGCTCCTTCTCCGCCTCGCCGATGTGGACGTAGAAGTACTCGCAGGCTTCGTGGAACTCGTCCTCGCCGTACAGGTCCTTGTAGTTGCGGACACCCTCGTAGAGGCGGACGAGCATCGAGAACGCCAGATGCTCCTGCCCGAGCAACGCGCCCTGCACGACGCGCTGGTCGGCGTCGGAAAAGAGGGAGCGCTGCCCTTCGCTGAACGCGCGCGTGCTGGGGAGCGCCTCGGCGCCGCGCAGTTCGTCCAGTGAGTAGGGGGCGCCGCGCAGCCGGGTGAGGAGGTCGGTGAGGAACTGCTCCAGAAGGAGCAGATGCGCCTTGGCGGGGTCTCCGTTGCCGTACTCGGAGTACAGGTTCTTGACGCATTCGACGCGGGCCGCCAGGTCCTCGGTGTTCAGGACCGACAGCGCCACCATGACCGAGGTGTTGACGGTGCGGGCGTAGAACTCGCGCGCGAACGTCTCGACCTCCGGGTAGGGCAGGGGGGCGGCCATCCAGCGCTTGTAGAAGTCGTTGTCGAGCGCCGGATGGTGGTGGACGGAGGCGGCGAGTTTCTCCACCGCCTCGGTGTAGGGCGTGGCGAGGGTCTGCTGCGCGGACATGGTCCTCCTTGGGAGCGGTTGAGATGACACGTGTCCGAGGCGCCGCAAACAGTTTGCATTAACTCGTGATCTGACGAAAGCCCACACCAATGGAAAAGACCGTCTCTCCTTCCCCACGGGTGCGTGAACCGCGGGCCGACGGCGGGTGGCCTCAGCGGCACCGGTGGAGGATCCAGGCCAGGTAGCAGCCGCCGAAGGCGTGAGGCTTCGCGCAGCGCAGAGTCTGCGACCCATGCCAGCGGAAGGCGGCATCGGACCAGGGGCTCGTCATCCGGCCCCGTGCCACCAACTCGGCGGCGGGCCGCCGCATACAGCGGCGGACCTCGGGCATGACGGCGCCCGGCATCGCAGCAGAGGAAGGAGAAGAAGATGAGCACCATCGTCGAGTCGGTCGACGTGGACGTTCCGGTCCGCGCCGCCTACGACCAGTGGACCCAGTTCGAGACCTCCCCGAGGTTCATGGAGGGCGTCGAGCAGATCCACCGGCTCAACGACACCACCACCCGCGTCACCGCCCAGATGGAGATCGACCCCGAGGGGTTCGCCGAGAAGGCCGCCGACAGGCTCGGCGCCGTCAAGGGCCGGGTGAAGGGCGACATGCAGCGCTTCAAGACCTTCATCGAGGAGCGCAAGATCCCCACCGGCGCCTGGCGCGGCCAGGTCGACCGGCCGCACTGACCCGCGAGACCGCGCCTGAAGGCGGAACCCGCGGCGGCCCCGGCTCCTCGACCACGCGGGGCGGGGCCCCCTGCGGGGGCTTCGGGTCGGAGGTACCGGTCCCCTAGTTGGACCCGTCTCCGCGCGCAGCACGTGAGCTGTCCAGCACCCCATCGTCGCCTCCGCGCCAGCGACGCACCGCCTCGGCACGATGCGCCTCCGGCGCGGGAGGCTCGGGGTGGGCGCGGAGATCCGGAGAGTCAGAAGGGCGAGCGCCGGCGGGCCCGGCGGCCTGCCTCCCCGCTGCGGCCCACGGCCCGGGACGAGCTCCGGAACGGCTTGCTCAGCAGCCGCCCGAGAGGGCCGGGCGCGCTCCGGCCCGTCCGGGAGCCGATGCCGAGCGCGCGCTGGGTCCCCTGCTGGGGATGTCGTGAGAGCCGCGGGGCGAGGAAGGCCAGGACGAGCAGGACCGCGCACACGGCCACGATCGCGACGATGGCCATTGAGTTCTCCTTTGAGTGATACGTCGTGCTCGACCGGCTTTACCCCTCAATCTCGATGCCATGCGCCCGCGCCGGGGCGCACCGGTTACCTAGCGTTACTTGCTGTGGGTTGAGTATTCTTCGGCGTTGAATTGACCGTGGCGACGAGCGGATGGGTGAAGCGTGGTCCTGCCCGGGATGGCCGGTGGGTCGAGGTCACCGTTACAGGACGTGCCAGGGCCCGGTGTGACGCCGGTCCCGGCGGACACGGTGCGGGCGGGCGACGGCTCCGGGCCGATCGAGCTTCTGCTCGTCGAGGACGACGCCGGTGACGCCCTGCTGGTCGAGGAACTGCTGGTCGACGGCAATGTGCACAACCGGCTGACCTGGGTGCGCTCCCTCCAGGAGGCGCGCGCCGAGCTGGCGGGCGGCGGGCGCGGGCGCTGCGTGCTCCTCGACCTGCACCTGGCCGACGCGCAGGGGCTGGACGCGCTCAAGATCGTGCTGGCCGAGGCGCCGGAGGCCGCGGTGATCGTCCTCACCGGGCTGGCCGAGGCTGAGGCGGGCCTGGCCGCGGTGTCGGCGGGCGCGCAGGACTACTTCGTCAAGGGCCAGTTGGAACCGGAGTGGCTCGGCCGGGCGATCCGCTATGCCGTCCAGCGCAAGCAGGCCGAACTCTCAGCCGCCGCGCTCCAGGCCGGCCGGCTGCGCGCCGAGGAGAACGCGCGGCTCGAACGCGGGCTGCTGCCGAACCCGCTGCTGACCACCGACCAGGTCACGGTGGTCCCCCGCTACCGTCCCGGACGCGCCACCTCACTGCTCGGCGGCGACTTCTACGACGTGGTCGAGACCCCCGACGGCGCCGTGCACGCGGTCATCGGGGACGTGGCCGGCCACGGGCCCGGCGAGGCGGCCCTCGGCGTCTGCCTCCGGGTGGCGTGGCGGTCGTTCATCCTGACCGGCGCCCGCGGCGCCCGCCTCATAGAACTCTTGGAGGAACTGCTGCTCGCCGAGCGCGACGACGATGAGAGCTTCGTCACTCTCACGACCCTCACCCTCACCCCCGACCATCGGACGGCGATCGTCCTGCGGGCAGGCCATCCGGCGATGATGCTCCGCGAGTCCGACGGTCCGGTACGGCTCGTCGAGCCCGAGGGCGGCATGGCGCTCGGCCTCATCCCTGGCCTCGGCGAGTGGCCGGAGGAAGAGGTGCCGCTGGCGCCGGGGACCGAGCTGGTGCTGTTCACCGACGGGCTGTTCGAGGGCGAGGTCGGTCCGGGCGGCAAACGGCTCGACCTGGACGGGCTGCTGGAACTGGCGGGGCGGTCGCGGCACCTGGACGCCGCGGGCTTCGTCGACTCACTGATCGCGGACGCCGAGGAGGCCTCGGCCGAATACGGCGGGCTCGGTGACGACGTCGCCGTGCTGAGCCTGGGCTGGAAGAACCGGTGACAGGGAACGAGAACGGGAACACCCCGGACGCGACGGACGCGGGCGAGGCGGCTGAGCGCCCGGCCCGCCGGAGGCGGGGCGGCGGCCTCACGGTGCAGCAGTGGCTGGTGCTGGTCCTCGCCGCGGTGGGGCTCCTGGTGGCCGTCTCGGGCGTCGTCGGCTACACCCTGCTGAACCGTACGAGCGAAGCCGCCGACCGCCTGCTCGGCGGGCTCTCCCCCGCCCGCACCGAGGCGTACCGGCTGCAGGCCGCGCTCCTCGACCAGGAGACCGGGGTGCGCGGCTACGTGCTCACCGGCGACCCCTCCTTCCTGGAGCCCTACCGGCGCGGGCAGCGCGCGGAGCGGCAGGCGGCCGGCAGGCTCGTCGCCCTGGTGCGCGAAGTCCCCGAGGCCGGCGCGGACGTGCGGCGGATCAACGGGCTGGCGGCCGCCTGGCGCACCTCCTACACCGAGCCCGTCGTCGACCGGGTCGCCGAGCGCGGCCCCGGCTCGGTGGACGCCGCCACGGTCCGCGGCGGCAAGGCCGGCTTCGACCGGCTGCGCGACGCGCTGGACGACCAGAACCGCCGGCTCGACCGGCTGGTCGCCGAAGGCCGCGCCGACCTCCGGGACAACCGGGCCACCCGTGACGCGGCCCTGGCGACCATGGTCGCGGCGATCCTGGTCGCCGGGCTGTTCCTGGCGATCGTGCTGCACGTCGCCGTGGGGCGGCCGCTGTCGCGGCTCGGCCGCTCCTCCCGGCGCGTCGCCGACGGCGACTTCGACCACGTCATCGAGCCGCGGGGGCCCGCGGACCTGCGCGCCGTGGCCTCCGACGTCGAAGCGATGCGGCATCGCATCGTGCACGAGCTGGGGCTGTCCACCCGGCGGGCACGCCAGCTGGAGGAGCGGACCGCCGATCTGGACGCCCAGACCGAGGAGCTGCGCCGCTCGAACGCCGAGCTGGAGCAGTTCGCCTACGTCGCCAGCCACGACCTGCAGGAGCCGCTGCGCAAGGTCGCGTCGTTCTGCCAGCTGCTCCAGCGCCGGTACCAGGACAAGCTCGACGAGCGCGGCAACCAGTACATCGAGTTCGCCGTCGACGGCGCCAAGCGGATGCAGGTGCTCATCAACGACCTGCTCTCCTTCTCGCGCGTCGGGCGCCTCTACGACGAACGCCGCCCCATGAACCTGGGCGAGCCCCTGGACAAGGCCCTGTCCAACCTCCAGGAGTCGATCGAGGAGTCCGGGGCCGTCATCGAGCGCCCCGAGAGCCTGCCCGAGGTCGAGGGCGACATGACCATGCTGACCATGCTGTGGCAGAACCTGGTCGGCAACGCGGTGAAGTTCCGCTCCCCCGACCGCGCGCCGATCGTCCGTATAGGGTGCGAGGAGACCGGCGAGGGGTGGGAGCTGTCGGTGGCCGACAACGGCATCGGCATCGCGCCCGAGTTCGCCGAGAAGATCTTCGTGATCTTCCAGCGGCTGCACGGCCGCGAGGCGTACGGCGGCACGGGCATCGGCCTGGCCCTGTGCAAGAAGATCGTCGAGACGCACGGCGGGCGGATCGGGCTGGACACCGAGCACTCCGGGGGGGCCCGCATCGGCTTCTTCCTGCCCCGTCCCGGCGGCTCCACCGCATCCGGCGGCGAGTCCGCCACCACCGACGTCTCCGAGGGAGCCGCATCATGACCACGCCCGTACGTCCCATCGAGGTCCTCCTGGTCGAGGACGACCCCGGTGACGAGCTGATGACGCGCGAGGCGTTCGAGGACAACAAGGTCGGCAACGTGCTGCACGTCGTCCGCGACGGCCTGGAGGCGCTCGACTTCCTCTACCGCCGGGGGGAGTACGCGGACGCGCCGCGTCCCGACCTCATCCTCCTGGACCTCAACCTGCCCCGCTACGACGGCCGCCAGGTCCTCGAGCAGATCAAGAACGACGGCGAGCTCGCGTCCATCCCGGTCGTCGTGCTCACCACCTCCTCCGCGGAGGAGGACATCCTGCGCAGCTACCGGCTGCACGCCAACGCCTACGTGACCAAGCCGGTCGACTTCGAGCAGTTCATCGCGGCCATCCGCCAGATCGACGACTTCTTCGTCACGGTGGTCCGCCTGCCGCCGCGCGGCTGACCCCGCCTGTCGTCGCCGGTCCCGGCCGCCGCGCCGCCGCGGCGAAATTCTTTCCGGGGACGTGTCCATTCGGCGCCGTCCCGTTCGTAGTGATGGCGTACGGCGGCCACGCCGTGCCGGAGACGACGCAGAACAAGGGAGTCAGACCGTGAAGTACATGCTGCTGATCATGGCCGATGCCGCGGACGAGAACGGCGGCGCCGCCGGCTGCACCGTCGAGGACTGGACGGCCTACGACAAGGAGGTCCGGGAGGCGGGGATCATGGTCTCCGGGGAGTCGCTGGCCGACCTGGTCACCGCCACGGCGGTCCGGGTGGACGAGGACGGCCGGCGGATCGTGACCGACGGGCCGTTCGCCGAGACCCGGGAGCTGCTCGGCGGCTTCTACGTGATCGACGTCCCGGATCTCGACGCCGCGCTCGACTGGGCCGCCCGCTGCCCCGGCGCGCGGGACGGGTCGATCGTGGTCAGGCCGGTCGCCGACTTCGGCGCCTGAGCACGATGGACGGGCGGGACGCGGGGGCGGGCACGCCGGACGGGACGCCGGCGGCGTCGGTGGAGGCGGTGTTCCGCGAGGAGCGCGGCCGGCTGCTGGCGGCCCTGGTCCGCCGCTTCGGCGACCTCGACCTGGCCGAGGAGGTCACCTCCGAGGCCGTCGAGGCGGCGCTGGAGCGCTGGCCGGTCGACGGCGTTCCGCCCAAGCCGGGCGCGTGGCTGATGACCACGGCGCGCCGCAAGGCCGTCGACCGGCTACGGCGCGACCAGGCGTTCGCCGCGCGGCTGGCGGTCCTGCAGGTGGAGGCGGACCGGGCGGGCCCCGTCCCCGCCGCCGAGCCGGGCGGCGACCTGCCCGACGAGCGGCTGCGGTTGTTCTTCACCTGCGCCCACCCGGCGCTCGCGGCCGAGGACCGCGCGGCGCTGACGCTGCGCTACCTGGGCGGGCTGACCACGCCCGAGGTGGCGCGGGCCTTCCTCGTTCCCACCGCGACGATGGCCAAGCGGATCACCCGGGCCAAGAAGAAGATCCGCGAGGCCCGGATCCCGTTCCGCGTCCCCGGCGCCGACGAGCTGCCGGACCGGCTGCCGGGGGTGCTCCAGGCGGTGTACTCGATCTTCACCGAGGGGTACGCGGCCAGTTCGGGCCCGCTGCTGCAGCGGCTCGACCTGGCCGAGGAGGCGGTCCGGCTGGCGCGGATCCTGCACCGGCTGCTGCCGCGCGAGCGGGAGGCCGCCGGACTGCTCGGGCTGATGCTGCTGGTCCACGCCCGGCGCGACGCCCGTACCGGCCCGGCCGGGGAGCCGGTGCTGCTGGAGGAGCAGGACCGCGGCCGGTGGGACCGGCCGATGATCGAGGAGGGCCTCGTCCTGGTGCCGGCCGCGCTGACCGGCGGCCCGCCCGGCCCGTACGGGGTGCAGGCGGCGATCGCGGCCCTGCACGACGAGGCCGCCGACGTCGCCTCCACCGACTGGCCGCAGATCGTGGCGCTGTACGACGTGCTGCTCGCGATCGCACCGTCGCCGGTCGTCGCGCTGAACCGGGCCGCGGCCGTGGCGATGCGCGACGGCCCGCAGGCCGGCCTGGACCTGCTCGACGAGCTGGCGGGCGAACCGCTGCTGCGCGGCCACCACCCCTACCCGGCCGCCCGGGCCGACCTCCTGCACCGGCTCGGCCGCGACGCCGAGGCCGCCTCGGCCTACCGGGAGGCGCTCGACCTGGCGGGCACCGACCCGGACCGGGCGCTCCTGCGGCGCCGGCTCGACATGATCGAGCGCCCCGGCTCGTAGCCGGACCAACGACCTATAGAAGAGAGTTCGACATGCGACGCGACGAGATCCTCGCTTGGGTGCGGGCCGAACGGCTCGGCCTCGCCGACTTCCTGGACACGCTCGACGAGCACGAATGGCGGGCCGACTCCCTCTGCCAGGGGTGGACGGTGCACGACGTGGCCGCCCACATGACCCTGTCCACGCGCACCACCCTCCTCGTCGCGGTCAAGGGCGCGATCCGGGCCCGCGGCGACTTCAACCGCATGGAGGCCGACCTGGCGCGGGAGCGGGCCGCCAGGTACGGACCGGCCGCGCTCGTCGAGCAACTCCGCGAGACCGCGGGCTCGGCCCGCCGTACGCCCGGCGCCGCCCCGCTGGACCCGCTGGTCGACGTCCTGGTGCACGGGCAGGACATCGCGCGCCCGCTGGGACGCGTCCGGGAGATGCCCGCCGAGCCGGCGATCCCGGCGCTGGAGCACGTGCTGCGCCGCCGGTTCTACGGTGCGCGCAAGCGCCTCCGCGGCACGCGGCTGACCGCCACCGACGTCCGGTGGTCGGCGGGCGAGGGGCCGGACGAGATCCGCGGTCCCATCGCCGACCTGCTCATGCTGGCCACCGGGCGCACGGCGGGCCTGGCGGCGCTGACGGGCGCGGGCGTCGCGCGCGTCGCCGCCTCCGCGACATAACCGGATGGCTCCTCGGGCACCCCGGCGTGATGCGTTGTGGCGCCCTCCCCTGGAGGATCCGCAGGCGAGCACGTGGCGGGCACGCTCGGAACGCATCTCGCGGGGCAGTTCCAACCCCTCTGCGAAGCCGTAAGACTTCCCGGCACCGTCCGGCCCCATCTGCCGGCGCTGCACGACCTGCTCGAGCCCGTGCGGGACGTCACAGCCGCCACCTGATCTCGCGGTCGGGGGCGTAGCGGCACGTCGCGCCGGTCGAGACGGACGCGCGGAGATGGGCGGCGAGGTCGGGGTGCCGGTCGCCGATACGGCGCAGGGCGTTGTGGATGCGCGCCGTCACCGTCTTGCGGGCGCGCTCGCCGGTGTCGCCGAGCCTGCGGGCGCGTCCCGCCAGGCCGGTGGCGCGGCGCAGCTCGTCGAGCAGGGCCTCGCGCTCGCGGTCGTATTCGGCGGCCCGCCGGTCCTGCCCGAGCTCCGTGGCCTGCTCGATGGCCTCGTCGAGCCGCGCCAGGCGCTGCCGGTAGCGCGCCTTGGCCTCGTCGTCCAGGACGGCGTCGGCCCCCAGGGACGCGGCCGTCTCGACGGCCTGCGTCGCGTCCTGGGGGTTCAGCAGGCGTACCGCGGCGAGGTCGCGGCCCGGCTGGGAGAGGAGGCAGTGCAGGTCGCGCAGCCCTTTGGCATCGGGCATGTGCACGGTGCCGCCGCCGTAGGTCAGCCGCCAGACGGAGCCGTCGCGGGTGAACTCGTACGAGCCGTCGGCGGCGCCCTTCCTGGACGGGCCGGGAGCCATGTGCTCGGCCCGTTCGGCCAGATGCGCCATGCCCAGCCGTCCGGCCTCGGCGGCCACCTCGCGCAGCAGCGCGGCGGCGGTGGCGGCATCCTGCCCGCTCCCCCGGGCGTTCAGGACGGTCGCGAGTTCGAAGCGGGCCCGTACCGACCACGCGCGCAGGTGCAGCCGGTCGGCGGACCGCCGGGCCTCGGTCAGCTCGTCCACCGCCTCGTCCCAGCGCCGCTGCGCCGCCGCCAGCATGCCGGCCCACAGCGATGCCGGGCCACTGATGCTCCACCCGTAGAACGAGACGACCCACTGCCCCCGGTAAGGGGCGAGGTCCGCCCGCGCCCGCTCGCACCGGACCGCGTCCCCCGAGGCCGCCGCGGCCTGGGACTCGTACCTCAGCCACAAGGGGAGGATGCTGCGCTGCAGGACGGTGTCGGCGTCCCGCGCCGGACGCGGTACGGGCTTGGACGGTCGTTCGCCCCGTTCCAGCGCGCTGATGGCTTCGAGCAGTTCGATGTGCGGATGGCCGTGCGCCGCCAGCGACCGCAGGACGCCGTCCGCCTCATCGAACCGCCCCTGGAGCAGGGCCAGGGCCCAATGGTGGTGGAGGGCGAGGAGCCGGAAGTACTTTCCGTCCCGTTCGGTGAGCGCCAGCGTTTCGGCGAGCAGCTGCTCGGCCTCGGCGAAGCGGCCCATGGCGGCGCAGACGACGCTGCGGTCCATGACCGAGGCGAAGCCCATGCGAGGCGAGCCGCTGTCCCTCGCCGCCCTCGCCACCGCGTCCAGCTGCTCCAGGTAGGCCGGATCACCGTTCTCCAGCAGCGTCACCCAGTGGACGCACATGGTGACGAGTTCCATCACGCGGTCGCCGTGGCGCCTCGCCACCTCCACGAGCTCGCCCGTCAGGGCGACCCTGTCGGCCACGGTGTCCGGTCCCCATTCGGCGACCAGGCGTCCCCACAGCCCGATGCGCAGTGCCTCGTCGTCGCCGGACTCGCGCGCGGCGGCGACGACCCGGCGGGCCACGACGCCGGCCAGCTCCTGCTCGCAGCCGGGAGCGTCCCCGGCGGGAGCCGCCCCTCCCGCCGGCAGCGCGTGCGTCTCCCGGAGGACGCGGGACTTCAGCCCGGTCCGGTCGCCCTGCCCGTCGGTGCTGAAGAGGACCATGGCCACCTGGCCCAGGAGTTCCAGGTCGCCGGCCTCGCGGGCGAGCGCCGCCGCCCGCTCGAAGGCGAGCCAGGACCGGTCGTGCTCGCCGATGAACTGCAGCTCCGTGCCCAGGAACAGGAACAGCCGGACACGCCTGCCATGGGCGTCGGCGGCGAGCCGTTCCAGGGCGCGCTCGCAGTGCCGCACCGCCTCGTCGCAGGCCATCCTGGCCGACGCGTGCCGCGCCGCGTCCAGCAGCAGGTCCACCGCCACGTCCTCGTCGAGTTCGCCCGCGGCGAGGTAGGCGTGCCGGGCGAGCGCGGTCGGCCGTTCGGGATCGGGCACCCCCGCCGGATCGCGCAGAGCGCGGACGGCGGCGGCGTGCAACCGCCGCGTGTGCCGCTCCTCCAGCGAGTCGTACAGGGTCTCCCGTACGAGGTCGTGCCTGAAGACGAGGTCGCCTCCGGGGGCCGTCCGCACCAGATCGGCGTCCACCGCCTCCGCGAGGAGCCCGGCGACGCCGGTCCCGCTCGCGCCCACCATCCCGGCCAGCGTCGCGGGGCCGAAGCGCCGGCCGAGCACGGCGGCCGCGCCGAGCAGGTCGGCGGCCGGTTCGCTGAGCAGGGACACCCTCCGGCGCAGCGCGGCCCGCACGCCGGAGGAGATCCGGGTGACCGGATGCCCGGCCGACAGCAGCCGCGCCGCCTCCTCGACGTAGAACGGGTTGCCGCCTGTGCGCAGGTGCGTCTCCCCGAGCACCTGCTCGAGCGGCCGTTCCCCCGTGATGCGGGCCATCAGCTCCGCCACGCCCTCCGGCTCCAGGCCCGCCAGCCGGACGGTGGTCGCCCTCATCACCAGCGGCTGGAACAGCGGGCGCAGGGGATGGCCCGGCCGCTCGACCTCGACGTCCCGGTACGTCGCCACCACCAGCAGCCGCTCGAACCAGATGTGCTGCGCCGCGAACTCCAGCAGGCGGAGCGACGCCGCGTCCGCCCAGTGCAGGTCCTCCAGCACCGCCAGGACGGGCCGGTCCTGGGAGGCGGCGATCAGGACGGAGGTGACCGCGTCGAACAGGCGGAAGCCGTCGACGGCCTCGTACTTGGCGTCCTCTCCCAGCAGGGCCGGCAGCAGCCCGCCGGCGGACGCCGCCACCCGCGCCCACCCGGCGTCGTCGAGGCTGCGCCGCAGGCCGCGGAGGGCCTGGGTCCACGGCCAGTACCCCGGGGTGCTGTCGGAGTCCCAGCACGCGCCGTGCAGCACGCGCACGCCCCGCCGCGTCGCCTCCCCGACGGCGGCGCCCACCAGCGAGGTCTTGCCGATGCCGGCCTCGCCGGTGACCAGCACCAGGCCGCCGTGGCTCGCGGCCGCCCTCTCGATCTGGGACCGCAGCACGCGCAGCGGCGCGTCCCGCCCGATGAGCGTCGACTCCATGAGGCCTCTTCCCCCACCCGACATCACCGAGAGTTTAATATTGATCACTGTCGGCGATAACCGCTCGGCGCCCGCACGCCAAATAGACAAGCGTGTTTACAGTCGCTATTTTCGGCGCATGCCTGGCGAATCGGCTGACATCCCCGGGGCGAGGGACCGGTGACCCGCTTCACCAAGAGCGTGGAAACGGTCCTCGGCATGGCCCGCCGGGAAGCGCGGGCGGGGCACGCGCCCTCGGTGGAACCGGGGCACCTGCTGATCGGGCTGAGCAAGCTGAGCCGCGCCGACATGGCCGAGGTCCTCGTCGGCAGCGGCCTCACCGCGGACGACCGCGCCGCGATGGAGAACGACGCCCGGCGCCTGTATCAGCTCTTCGTCATCGCCCGCGCCGATCCGGTCGCGCTGCGCCGCCGGCTGCGCACGGCGCTCGCCGCTCCCGCCCCGGGACGGCCGCGCAACGGGCCGGTCCATCGCAGCCCGGCCGCCTACCGCGCGTTCAGCAGGGCGGCCCAGCTGGCGGACCCGGGCCCGGCGGGTCCGTCCCACCTTCTGCGGGCGGTTCTCGAACGGCTCGGGCCCGCGGAGTCGCGCGCCTTCGTCGCTCTCGGCGTCGCGGATCCGCTCGCCGCCTTCTTCCCCGAGCCCGGCGGGCGGGCCGCCCCGGCCGCCCACAGCGCCAGGTCGCCTCGCCCCGAACCGGCCCGGAAGCCGAAGCCGGAGCCGGAGCCTCCCGAGGAGCGCAAGCTGGAGTTCCTCGACCGGTACGGCCGGGATCTGACCGCGCTGGCCCGCCAGGGCAGGCTCCCGGAGCTGATCGGACGGCGCGAGGAACTGCGCAAACTGGCCCGCGTGCTGGTGCGGCAGCGCAAGGCGAACGCGGTCCTGGTGGGCCACGCGGGCGTGGGGAAGACCTGCGTCGTGGAAGGGCTGGCGCAGCGGCTCGCCGCCCCGGGGGCCCCCGCCGCGCTGGCCGGGTCGCGCGTGATCGAAGTGTCGATGGCGGGCCTGGTCGCGGGCGCGACGTACCGGGGCGAGTTCGAGGAGCGGCTGCAGGGCGTGCTCAAGGAGGCGACCGGGGCGCCCGAGGTGATCCTCTTCATCGACGAGCTCCACACGGTGCTCAGCGCCGGCGGGAGCGGGGCGGGCAACGCGGCGAACATCCTCAAGCCGGCGCTGGCGCGGGGCGAGCTGCGCTGCGTCGGGGCGACGACCCCGGGCGAGTACCGGCGGTACATCGAGTCCGACCCCGCGCTGGAACGCCGTTTCGAGGCGGTCTGGATCGACGAGCCGAGCCGCGCGGAGGCGGTGACCGTCCTGAGCGGGCTGCGGGGACGGATCGCGGGCCACCACGGGGTGGAGATCGATCCGGCGGTCCCGGAGGCGGCGGTGGACCTGGCCGTCCGGTACCTGCCGGACCTGCGCCTGCCGGACAAGGCCATCGACCTGGTCGACCAGGCGTGCGCGGCGACGCGGATCCAGACCCTGAGCCCGGAGCCGGAGAGCGTCGCGCCGGCCCGGGTCGGCCGTGCCGAGGTCGCCGCCGTCGTGGCCGAACGCGCCCGGATCCCGGTGGAACGCGTCGAGGAGGACGAGGCGCGGCGCCTGCTGGGGATGGAGGAGCGCCTTCGCCGCCGGATGATCGGCCAGGACGAGGCCGTCGGCGCGGTCGCCGAGGCGATCCGCGCCTCCCGCGCCGGGCTCGGCCACCCGGGCCGGCCGATCGGGGTGTTCCTGTTCGCCGGGCCGACCGGCACCGGCAAGACCGAGCTGGCCAAGGCGCTCGCGGAGTTCCTGTTCGACGACGAGCGGCGGCTGGTCCGCATCGACATGTCCGAGTACAAGGAGCGGCATTCGGTGTCCCGGCTGCTCGGTCCCCCGCCCGGGTACATCGGGCACGACCGGGAGGGCCAGCTCAGCGGCCCCATGAGGGACCACCCGCACAGCGTCGTGCTGTTCGACGAGATCGAGAAGGCCCATCCGGAGGTCCTGGACCTGTTCCTGCAGATCTTCGACGAGGGCCGGCTCACCGACTCCCGCGGCCGGCGCGTCCCGTTCGCCGACGCGGTGGTCGTGCTGACCTCCAATCTCGGCTCCGCGGCGGGCAGCGGGCCGCCCGCCGGGGGCCGGCCCTTCGGCTTCGCGGCCGGGGCGGCCCCGCGCGACGGCGAGCGGCGGCCCGGATCGGGCACGGCCGCCACCGAGCGCGTGATGGCCGCGCTGCGCGAGTCGCTGCGCCCCGAACTGCTGGGCCGCATCGGGCGGGTCGTCGTGTTCTCGCCGCTGACCAGGGCGGAACTGCGCCAGGTGGCCGACAAGCTGGTCGACCGCGTCCGCGACCGGCTCGCGGAGCGTTCGATCACGCTGGTCCTCACCGACGGCGCCTACGACCTGCTGCTCCGGCACGGCGGGGCGGGGGCCTCCGGGGTCCGCGGGCTGGAGCACGCCATCGAGCGGCTGCTCGTCCAGCCGCTGGGCGAGGCGCTGCTGGCGGGCCGGTACGCCGACGGGTCGACGGTCACGGCCGAGGCCGGGGCCGGCGGCACATCGCTGACCATCAGGCCGGGCGGCCCGGCCCGCGACTAGCGCGCGTCAGGCGGGCGGCCGCACGTTCGCGAGCGCCGCCTTGTGCAGGACGTTGGCCGCCAGGCGCATGTGGGCGGCGTCGACGAGGCGCCCGTCGCGGCCGATGGCGCCCGTGCCGCCCTCGGCGGCGCTCTGGTAGACCTCCATCGACTCCCGGGCCTCGGCGACCTCCTCGGGCGTCGGCGCGAAGACCTCGTTGGCCACCGGGACCTGGCTCGGGTGGATGGCCCACTTGCCGTCGAAGCCCAGCAGGCCGGCGTGCGTGGCGGCCCGGCGGTAGCCGTCCGGGTCCTTGTAGGCCGGGTACGGCGCGTCGATGGCGTCGATCCCGGCGGTGCGGGCGGCGGTGAGCACCTGGACGCGGGCGTGGTGCCAGAAGTCGCCGGGGTAGTCGCTCACCGGGTCGAAGTTGCCGTCGACCCTGGCGTGCATCGACGCCGACAGGTCCCCGGCGCCGAAGATGATCGCCTCAAGGCGGTCGCTGGAGCGGGCGATCTCGACCGCGTTCGCCAGGCCCTCCGCCTCCTCGATGAGCACCTCGAGCCCGATCCGCTTGGACAGGCCCAGCTTGTCCTCGAGCTGGGTCAGCAGGACGTCGACCCACCAGACGTCGCGGGCCGTGCGCGCCTTGGGCACGATGATCACGTCGAGCGCCTCGCGCGCACCGGTGACGACCTCGATGACGTCGTCGTGGCACCAGCGGGTGTCGAGCCCGTTGACGCGGACGGCGCGGACGGTGCGGCCCCAGTCCTCTCCGGTGAGCGCCTTGACGGCGATGCCGCGCGCCGACTCCTTGGCGGCGGGGGCGCAGGCGTCCTCCAGGTCGAGGAAGACCAGGTCGGCGTCCGACCGCGCCGCCTTCTTGCACATGTACTCGCTGCTGGCCGGCGTGGCCAGCTCCGACCGGCGCGCTCTCGGCTCGCGCATCAGATGATCCCTTCCGTCCGGAGCTTCTCGATCTCGGCGGGGTCCAGACCGAGCAGCTCTCCGTACACGTGGTCGTTGTCGGCGCCGAGCGGGCGGCCCAGGTGGCCGACGCGGCCCGGCGTGCCGCTGAGCCGGGCGACGGGCGCCTGCACCGTCACCCGGCCGAAGTCGGGGTCGTCCACCGGCAGGAACATCCCGCGGGCCCGCAGGTGCTCGTCGGCCAGCAGTTGCGGCGCCTCGTACACGGGCGCGGCGGTGACCTGGGCGGCCTCGAAGACCGCCATGGCCTCGTCCAGGGTCCGCCGCGCGACCCAGTCGGCGACCAGCCCGTCGACCTCCAGCGCCCGCTCCTGCCGCCGGACGGGGTCGACGTAGTCGGGGTCCTCGGCCAGGTCGGACCGCCCGATGGCGCGGAAGACCCGGACCGCGATGCTGGGCGAGGCGCTGGAGATCGCCAGCCAGCGGTCGTCGGCGGTGCGGTAGGCGTTGCGGGGGGCGCTGGCGTCCAGCCGGTTGCCGACCCGGCCCTTGACGACGCCGAGCTGGTCGTAGGCCAGCGTCGAGGACTCCAGCAGCCGCGACAGCGGCTCGATGAGGTTGACGTCGACCAGCTGGCCCTCGCCGCCGCGCACGTCGCGGTGGTAGAGCGCCATCATGACCGCGTACGTCGCGGCCATGCCGGCGATGCCGTCGGCCAGCATGAACGGAGGCAGCGTGGGCGGCCCGTCGGGCTGGCCGGTCACCTGCGCGAAGCCGCTCATCGCCTCGGCGAGCGTGCCGTACCCGGGCCGGTCGCTCTTGGGGCCGCCGGCCCCGTAGCCGCTGATGTGCGCGTACACGATGTGCGGGTGCGCGGCGTGCACCGACGCGTAGTCGATGCCCCAGCGCGCCAGGGTGCTCGGCCGGGTGCCGACGACCAGCACGTCGCTGGTCCCCAGCAGGCGGTGGAGCAGCTCCTGTCCGGCGGGGCCGCGCAGGTCGAGGGTCACGCACTTCTTGTTCCGGCTGATGCTCTTCCAGACCAGCCCGATGCCGTCCTTGCGGTCGCCCCAGGTGCGCATCGGGTCCCCGGCGCGCGGCTGCTCGACCTTGATCACCTCGGCGCCGAACTCGCCGAGCGCGGTGGCCACCGTCGGGCCCGCCGCGAGGGTGGCCGTCTCGACGACGCGCAGGCCGTGCAGGGGCCCCCGCGCGTCCGGGCCGGCGCTGCGCCCGCCGCCCGACGATCGTTCTCGTTCGACCATGCTGCCTCTCTGCCGCCTCTCTGCTGGATCTCCGCCGGCGTGCGCCGGCGCTCTGCGGCCGCGTCCTGCCGCCGAGGTCGCTACCGGCCCGTGAGGCGGGCGACGACGGGCGCGAAGCGCTCGAACTCCGTCTGCTGGACGCTGATGTAGCTGGCGCCGAAGACCTCGCGGCGCTCCTGCAGGAGGTCGGCCACCTGGTCGAGCGAGCCGACCAGCACGTTGGGGTGCTCGGGGAGCAGGGCCGCGTCGACGCCGAGCACCTTGGCCACGCGCGCGGCCGCCTCGCCGGGGTCGTCGGTGATCGCGGTGAAGAAGGGCGAGCTCTCGATCTCGATGCCGGCCAGCCGGTCGCCTGCCGCCGCGCGGACGATGCCGTACCGGTGGACGGCCTCCTGCGCCGGGGTGCGGCCGGCGTCGTTGACGGCGTCGAAGGGCACGTTGTTGATGCTGACGATGTCGGCCTCGCGGGCGGCCAGGGACAGCACCCGCTTCTTGGCACCGCCGATCATGATCGGGGGGCGGGGGCGCTGGACCGGGATCGGCAGGCCGGAGTAGCCGGTCGCGGTCGCGTACTCGCCCCGCAGGTCCATCTGCTCGCCGCTCCAGTGCGCCTTGACCAGGGCGACGACCTCCTCCAGCTTGTCGACACGGCGCGGCGGCGGCGCGAAGTCCAGCCCCATCGCCCGGTACTCGGCTTCGCTCCACCCTGCGCCGATCCCGAACTCCAGCCGCCCCTCCGACAGCAGGTCGATCGTCGCCGCCTCCTTCGCGAGCACGGCGGGCACGTGGTAGTCGGCGCAGAAGACGCGACAGCCGACGCGGAGCGTTCCGGTGACCGCCGCGGCGGTCGCCATGGCGGCGATGGGGGCCAGGCGCTGCGGCGGGAACCGCATCTCGCGCGCCACCTGGCCCGGCCCCACGTAGTGGTCGGACACGAACAGCGTGGCATAGCCGAGGTCCTCGACCTTGCGGGCGAGATCGCGCCACTCGGCGGCCGACTTCGCCTTGGTCGCCTGGACGGCGAACCGGAAAGGATGCATATTTTCCACCGTGCGATAATAGTGTGTCGTGTGGGAGTCGCGCCATCCCCCTGGCGCGGCACGACGCGGTGAGCGCCGGCCGCTCACCGCACGGCGAAGGGACGAGCGATGGTCAAGCGCGCGAGGTACGAGGACTACAAGGACAGCTACCCCAACTACAGGTTCGAGCTGAGCGACGACGGCATCCTGCTCATGCAGTGCCACACCGACGGCGGCAGCCTGGTGTGGGACTGGAAGTCGCACGACGACATGTCCGATGCCTTCTCCGACGTCGCCGGGGACCGTGAGATCAAGGTCCTCATCCACACCGGCACCGGGGAGAACTACAACGCCGACTGGGGCCGGCTGCCCAACGGCGAACTGCCCGACCCGCCCGTCTACGACGTGATGCCGGGCGTCCGCGGGCTCTACAAGCTGGACGAGAAGGCCTGGTACAACCGCCACCTGCAGTGGAACGTGCTCGAGGTGGACGTGCCGATGATCAGCGTGGTCAACGGCCCCTGCAACATCCACTCCGAGGTCCCGCTGATGGGCGACATCGTGCTGGCCTCCGAGGACGCCTACTTCCAGGACGTCTCCCACTTCCCGCGCGGCCAGGTTCCCGGCGACGGCCAGCACGTGATCTGGAGCTACCTGGTCGGCCACAACCGGGCCCGCTACTTCCTGCTCACGGGCAAGAAGCTGGGGGCCCAGGAGGCCCTCGAGTGGGGCGCGGTCAACGAGGTGCTGCCCAAGGACCAGCTCATGGACCGGGCCTGGGAGCTGGCCCGCGAGCTGGTGAAGCGCCCCCCGATGGTGCTGCGCTACACCCGGCAGCTGTTCACCAACCAGATCAAGCGCGCCTACCTGGACGAACTGGGCCACGGCGTGGCCCGCGAGACCTACGCGCAGCAGGAGTTCTTCCCGTTCGGCGGCGGGATGGAGCCGCTGGACCGGGCCTGGAACGACAAGCCGTGGAGCAAGTGAGGCACAAAGCTAGACAGAAGTCTGTTCGTTCTTGGAAAAAGTGACTACTATCCAAGGGACAACACGCCAAGGAGACAGGTCATGACGGAGCTTCAACAACGCCTGGCCACGGGTAAGGGCAAGTTCACCCCCCAGTACGAGGACCTCGGCACCGAGCCGGTCAACTACGAGGACTCGATCTCGCCGGAGTTCTTCGAGGCGGAGCGGGAGGCGGTCTTCAAGCGGTCGTGGCTGTACGTCGGCCGCTCCGAGCTGCTGCCGCGGAAGGGCACGTTCTTCACCCGCGAGCTGCCGGGCCTGGCCTCGATCGTCATCACCCGGGGCCGCGACGGGTCCGTGAACGCCTTCCACAACGTGTGCGCCCACCGCGGCAACAAGGTCGTCTGGCAGGAGCACCCCCAGGAGGAGTCCAAGGGCTCGTGCCGCGAGTTCTCCTGCAAGTACCACGGCTGGCGCTACGGCCTGGACGGGCGCGTCACGCACGTCACCAACGAGGGCGAGTTCTTCAACCTCGACAAGGGCTCCCTGCGGATGCCGCCGGTGCACGTGGAGGAGTTCGCCGGCTTCATCTTCGTCAACCTCTCCGAGGACCCGGTCCCGCTGCGGACCTTCCTCGGTGACCGGCTGCTGGAGCTGGAGACCTACCCGTTCCACCTGATGACCCAGCGGTACGGGTTCTCCGCCCCGATCAGGGGCAACTGGAAGCTCGCCGTCGACTCGGTCTGCGAGTGGTACCACCCGCCGTACGTCCACGCCCGCTTCATCGACCGCGACATCTCCAAGGCCGAGAAGCTCGTCCCGCCGGTGGACTCCTACCACTACGACCTGTTCACGCCGCACATGCTCACCTCGGTGCCCGGCCCGCCGCCGCTGCCGCCGCGCGAGCCCGGGACGGCCGGCGAGGCCGCGCGCGACCAGAAGTGGGTCTACCGCCTGTTCAGGGCGGGCCTGTTCGGCCCCGACGACATCCCCGACATCGGCCCGCTCCCCGAGTTCCTCAACAAGGGGCAGATCAAGTCGTGGGGCAACGACCAGTTCTGGCTGTTCCCCAACCTGTCGGTGCAGATCTGGGCCCGCGGCTTCTACATCACCTACACCTACTGGCCCGAGTCGGTGGACCGGCACCGCTACGACATCGACCTGTACTTCGTGCCGCCCCGCAACGCCCAGGAGCGGCTGGCGCAGGAGCTGATCGTCGACAGCACCATCGAGTTCGCCATGCAGGACGTCAACACGATCGAGGCCACCCAGCAGGGGCTGTCGACGCGCGCCAACCAGACGTTCCACCTCAGCGACCAGGAACTGCTGATCCGCAAGTTCCACAAGACCGTCCGCGACACCGTCGCCGCGCACCAGGCCGGCACCGGCCGGCAGGAGGGCTGATGTCCACGACCACCCGCGCCCTGCCCGAGCAGTTCGCCGAGCTGGAGCCCTACGTCGCCGACTGGGCCAGGCCGACCCGGCAGGAACGCTACGACATGCGCCTGTCCAAGACGTTCGAGGAGCTGGCGGAGTTCTACGACGCCATCGCCCCGCGCGCCGAGGAGGCCATCCTGTACCTCAACGGGCTCGACCTGAACGACCTGCCCGAGGACGCCACCCGCCTGCTGCAGCTGCTCTACTCGATGATCCTGGTGTCGTACGCGGTCAACGTGTTCATGCAGCCGCGCATCCCCGACTCCGGCGCCGCCTTCTTCGACACCGCCGTCGAACCGGCCGTCTGAACGGAGGAGGCGACCGATGCCCGTCACCACCACCCCGATCGGCCCGACCACCGGGCTCGAGATCACCGGGCTGCACGGCGGCGCGCTGGTGGACCGCGGCGTGGCCGGCGACTGCCTGGCCGCGCTGGAGCGCTACGGCGTGGTGATCTACCGCGACGCCGATGTCGGCGACGACGACCTCGTCGCGTTCAGCCGGCTGCTGGGCGAGGTCGTGCCGCTGGCCATGGGGGGCCACGAGCGCCCCGAGATCCAGCGGATCACCCGCGACGCGTCCAAGAGCAAGCTCGCCGCCTACCGTGAGGCGACCTTCTTCTGGCACATCGACGGCACCACCGACACCCTCCCCAACAAGGCGACGCTGCTCACCGCCCGGCAGGTCTCCGACGACGGCAGCGGCGACACCGAGTTCGCCAACACCTACGCCGCCTTCGAGGAACTGCCGGAGGAGGAGAAGCGCGAGCTGGAGAAGCTGCGCGTGGTGCACAGCTTCGCCGCCTCGCAGCTCCTGGTGTACCCCGACCCCTCGCCCAAGGAGCGGGCGGCGTGGGACAGGGTGCCCTCCCGGGAGCACCCGCTGGTGTGGACGCGCCGCAGCGGCCGCAAGTCGCTGCTCATCGGCGCGACCGCCGGGGAGGTCGTCGGGCGCCCGGCCGAGGAGGGCCGGGCGCTGCTGGACCGCCTGCTGGAGCGGGCGACCAGCCCGCGGTTCACGATCCGGCACCGGTGGCGTCCCGGCGACCTGGTCATCTGGGACAACACCGGGATGCTCCACCGGGCGCAGCCCTACGGGGAGAACTCGTCGAGGCTGATGCACCGCACCAGCCTCGCCGGTGAGGAGGAGGTGCGATGAGCGAGCCGAGCCCGGCCCCGGCGCCCGGACGGCGCACGGCGGTCGTGACCGGCGGCGGCTCGGGCATGGGCCGGGCGATCGTGCACCGCCTGGCCCAGGACGGGCACCCCGTCGCGATCGTGGACCTCGACGCCGGCCGCGCCGAGGCCGTCGCCGGCGAGGTGCGGGAGAAGGGCGGCGAGGCGCTGGCGGTCGGCGGCGTCGACGTGTCCGACCGGGCCCAGGTCGACGCGGCCATGGGACGGGTGGGCGAGGACCTCGGGCCGGTGCTGGTGCTGGTGAACAACGCCGGCATCACCGGGTTCCGGGAGTTCCTGAAGATCAACGACGAGAAGTGGCGCCGCATGATGGCGGTCAACCTCGACGGCCCGTTCTACTGCACCCAGGCCGTGCTGCCCGGCATGATCGAGGCGGGCTGGGGGCGGATCGTCAACATCTCCTCCTCCAGCGCCCAGGGCGGCCAGCAGTACATGGCCCACTACGTGGCGGCCAAGGCGGGCCTGATCGGCCTGACCAAGTCGCTGGCCCTGGAGTTCGGGCCCAAGGGGATCACCGTCAACACGATCCCTCCCGGCTTCATCGACACCCCCATGCTCAGGGAGTCGGAGCGGCGCGGGATGTTCGGCGGCACGGTCGAGGACCACACCCTCCGGACGCCCGTCCGCCGGCCGGGCCGCCCGGAGGACATCGCCGCCGCGTGCGCCTTCCTCGTCTCCGAGGAGGCGGGCTACGTGACCGGCCAGATCATCGGTGTGAACGGCGGGCGCAACACCTGATGGCCGTTCCAGCGCGACACGGGCCCCTCCCCGCACTCCGCACGGTGACCGGGTGTCACCGGGGTGCGGGGAGGGGTCCCGCCGGCCGGCCCGAGACGGCACCGGCGGACCGGACGTCGGCCCTCCCGGCGGGGGCCGCGGTGGATAGCGTTCCCACGTGATGGAAGCCTTTGTGCAGACCGACGTCGACCTTCCGCGCGTCCAGGTCGGATCGAATCCCCAGCACCTGGTCCTGGGGCTGTTCACCGACTACTGGTTCGACCGGGAGGAGTACCTGCCGTCCGCGGCGCTGGTCGCGCTGCTCACCGAGTTCGACAACACGGAGGCGAGCGCGCGCGCCGCGATCGCCCGGCTCGCCCGCCGGAACGTCCTGGAGTCGACGCGGAAGGGCCGCAGGACGTTCTACCGGCTCGCGGCGACAGCGTCGCACGTGCTGGAGCAGGCCCAGCGGCGCACCGTGGAGTTCCGGGCCCGCGAGCGGACGTGGGACGGCTCGTGGACGACCGTCGTCTTCTCCGTCCCCGACGACCAGCGCGACCTCCGGTACACGCTGCGGACGCGGCTGCGGTGGCTCGGCTACGCCCCCCTGTACGACAGCGTGTGGGTGTCGCCGCACGCCGCCCACGACCAGACGGTCGAGCTCCTGCAGAGCGTCGCCGTGGCCAACGCGACGGTGCTGCGCTCCCAGGTCACCTTCGCGGTCAACCGCGGCGACCCGCTCGCGGCCTGGGACGTCGCCGCGATCGGCGCCCAGTACGAGGAGTTCATCGCCGAGTTCGGGCCGCTGGTCGACCGCGTCGAGCACGGCACGGTCGGGGCGGCGGAGGCGCTCGTGGCCAGGACGAGCGTCAAGGACTCCTGGCGGGAACTGGTGAGCGTCGACCCCGAGCTGCCGGAGAGCCTGCTCCCGCCCGGCTGGCCCGGGCGCCGCGCGCAGCGCATCTTCGCGCGGATCTACGACGGGCTGGGGCCGCTCGCGGAGGCCCGCTTCCGGCAGATCCTCACCAAGCACGAACCGGAGCTCGCGCCCAAGGCGCGGCACCGCACCACGACCAGCACCCCAGCGGAACCGTAGGGATGGACGCCATGACGCTCAGCAAGGGCCGGCTCGCCGGCAAGGTCTCGGTCATCACCGGCGCGGGGTCGGGGATCGGCCGGTCCATGGCGCTGCTGTTCGCCGCGGAGGGCGCGCGGGTCGTCTGCGCCGACCGCAGCGGGCAGCAGGACGAGGTCGCCGCCGAGATCGGCGACGCGGCCGTCGCCGTCCACTGCGACGTCTCGTCCGCGGCCGAGGTGCGGGCGATGATCGAGACCGCGGAGCGGACCTTCGGGCGGCTGGACGTCCTGTGCAACAACGCCGGTTTCGGCGGTCCCAGGAAGCCCATCGTCGAGCAGGACGAGAGCACCTTCGACGACGTCGTCGCGGTGAACCTCAAGGGCGTCTTCCTGGGCATGAAGTACGGGATCGGGGCGATGCTGCGCACCGGCGGCGGCTCGGTGGTCAACACCGCCTCCGCGGCGGGCCTGGTCGGCTGGAAGCACCATTCGGTGTACTCCGCGGCCAAGGGCGGCGTCGTCCAGATGACCAAGAGCGCGGCGCTCGACTACGCCAAGGAGGGCGTGCGCGTCAACGCGATCTGCCCGGGCAACACCTACACCGGCCTGGCCGGCGCGACCCGCGAGGACCCGGAGCCGCCGCCCGGGACGAGGATGCCGGTCCAGCCGATGGACCGGTGGGGCCTGCCGTCCGAGCTGGCCGCCGCGGCGCTCTTCCTGGCCAGTGACGAGTCGTCGTTCGTCACGGGCACGGCGCTTCCCGTGGACGGCGGCTACGTCGCCCGCTGAGGCCGCGCCGGGCGGTCCCGGATCTCACGGCCCCGGATCTCACGGCACCCCGCCGATTTCATACTGAAAAGCTAGGGATAGGGTGTTCCGGGAGCACGGCACACCTTCCTACCGGCGGGAGTTGTCATGGCGTACGACGAGTTCGGGCTCTTCGAGGAGAACGCCCGGGAGGCCGGGCTGCCGTGGACGGGCCCGCCGTCCGTGCGCCGGGAGTCCGTCGAGGTCGGCCCGGGGCAGCGGGTGAGCTCGCTGGTCTGGGGCGAGGGGCCGCCCCGGCTGGTGCTGGTGCACGGCGGCGCGCAGAACGCGCACACCTGGGACACCGTCGCGCTGGCCCTGGACCGTCCCCTGGTCGCGGTCGACCTTCCCGGCCACGGGCATTCCGACTGGCGCGAGGACCGGGACTACTGGCCCGTCCGCAACGCCGAGGCGATCGCCGCCGTCATCGAACGGCTCGCCCCGCAGGCGGAGGCGGTCGTCGGCATGTCGCTGGGCGGGCTCACCGCGATCCGGCTGGCCGCGCAGCACCCCGAGCTGGTGCGAAAGCTCGTGGTCGTGGACGTCAGCCCGGGGGTGAACCGGGACAAGGCGGCGCCGATCGCGGCGTTCGTCGACGGCCCCGAGACCTTCCCCTCGCTGGACGAGCTGCTGGAGCGGACGGTCAAGTTCAACCCGACCAGATCGGTGAGCTCACTGCGCCGGGGCATCCTGCACAACGCCCGGCAGCTGCCCGACGGCACCTGGCAGTGGCGCTACGACCGGCTGCGGCCGCCCGGCGACCCGTACGGGTTCGGCGCGCTCTGGGAGGATCTCGCCAAGATCGAGGCGCCGGCGATGCTGGTCCTGGGCTCGCTCTCCGGCGTCGTCTCCCCCGACGACGTCACCGAGTTCTCCCGGCTCCTCCCCCGGGCGCGGATCGAGACCGTCGAGGGCGCGGGCCACTCCGTCCAGGGCGACAAGCCCCTCGACCTGGCACGCCTCATCGACGACTTCACCTGACCGGCGAGCGGCCGGGGGTGAACGGTCGGGCTTGGACCGGTCAGGTCTGCGCGGCCAGCAGCCGGGCGCGGCTGTTGGAGAGGTGGACCCGGACGGCCGCGCGCGCGGCCTCGCGGTCCTGGCGCTCGATCGCGGCGTAGATGTTCTCGTGCTCGGTCACGATCGTGGCGAAGTCGGGGCGGCGGGGGTGCAGCCGCTCCCGCGGCATGATGATCATCGAGGGGCCGAACGAGCCCAGCAGGTCGCCGAAGTAGCGGTTGCCGGTGGCCAGCGCGATCCGCAGGTGGAACTGGTAGTCGGCGTTCACCGCCGTGCTGGGGTGGGCGGCCGCGCGGGCGAAGCTCTCCAGGGCCTGGTGCAGGCCGGTGAGGGCGGACTCGGTACGGCGGTCGGCGGCCAGGCCCGCCGCCTCCGCCTCCACGCCCATCCGCAGGTCGAGCAGGTCGAGCACGTCCCGCAGGTCGCGGGGCTCCGGCTCGAACCCGGTCGTGCTCGGCCTGGCCAGGACGAAGCTGCCGCGGCCATGCTGGGTCTCGATCAGCCCGGCGGCCTTGAGGCGCGCGACGGCCTCGCGCACGACCGTCCTGCTCACGCCGTAGGTCTCGACGAGGCCGCCCTCGGTCGGCAGCCGCTCCCCCGGCCTGATCACGCCCTCCTGGATGCGGGCGGTGAGGATGTCGACGAGCCGCTGGGTCCTGGTCGTCATGTCGAGTAGGTCTCCGTCGTCCACGCTCGCGCCTGCTCGCTCATGGTGATGCCGAGGCCGGGGCGGTCGGGCACGATCATCCGCCCGTCGCGGATGTCGAGGCGCTCCTCGAAGAGCGGCTCCAGCCACTCGAAGTGCTCCACCCACGGCTCGGACCGGTAGGCGGCGGCCAGGTGCAGGTGGATCTCCATGGCGAAGTGGGGGGCCAGTTGCAGGTGCTCGTGGTCGGCCAGGGCGGCCAGGCGCAGGAACGGCGTGATGCCGCCGATGCGCGGCGCGTCGGGCTGGACGACGTCGGCGCCCCCGGCCCTGATCAGCTCGGCGTGCTCGGTCACGCTGGTGAGCATCTCACCGGTGGCGACGGGCGTGTCCAGCGCGGTGGCGAGCGCGGCGTGCCCGGCGTGGTCATAGGCGTCCAGCGGCTCCTCGATCCAGACCAGGCCGTGCCGCTCCATCGCGCGGCCCATGCGGTGGGCGGTCGCCCGGTCCCACTGCTGGTTGGCGTCGACCATCAGGGGAACGTCCTCGCCGAGGTGCTCGCGGACGGCGTCCAGCCTGGCCAGGTCCGTCCTGGTGTCGGGCTGGCCCACCTTGATCTTGATGCCGCCGATGCCGCGCTCCAGCGAGGCCGTGGCGTTCTTCAGGACCTCCTCGACGGGGGTGTGCAGGAACCCGCCGGAGGTGTTGTAGCAGCGGACGGAGTCGCGGTGCGCGCCGAGCAGCTTGGCCAGCGGCAGGCCGGCGCGCTTGGCCTTCATGTCCCACAGGGCCACGTCGAGCGCGGCGATCGCCTGGGTGGCCAGGCCGCTGCGGCCGACCGAGGCACCGGCCCAGACCAGCTTGTCCCAGATGCGCGCGATGTCGTTGGGATCCTCGCCGACCAGCTCGTGCGCGATCTCCCGGGCGTGCGCGTACTGCCCCGGCCCGCCGGCCCGCTTGGAGTAGCCGAACCCGACGCCCTCGTGGCCCTGCTCCGATCCGATCTCGGCGAACAGGAAGGCGATCTCGGTCATCGGGCGCTGCCGCCCGGTGAGGACCTTGGCGTCGCTGATCGGGGTGGTCAGGGGGAGGCGGAGCGAGGACAGGCGGACCCGGGCGATGCGGTCGGGACGAGTTGTCATGATGACAACCTAGGTCATCATACGACCAGAAGGGAGAGGGCGAGTCCGAAACCTGCGGCGGCGATCGCGTAGCGCAGCGGCCGCTCCGGAAGTCGTCGTACGACTTTGGGTCCCAGCCAGCTGCCCACCAGGCAGCCGCACGACAGCAGTCCCGCGGCCGGCCAGTGCACCGGTGCCAGGAACGCGAAGGCGACCGCCGCGGTGACGTTGGCCGCGCCGGTGGCGAGGTTCTTCACGGCGTTGGTCACCGGCAGCGGCTCGGTCGCGGTGGCGCACAGCACGGCCAGCATCAGCACCCCGGAGGCGGCGCCGAAGTACCCGCCGTACAGCCCGACCAGCGCGACCGGAACGACGAGGGGCAGGAACGAGGGCGCCGGCGCCTCCCCCGGATCCGCCGACGGGTCCGCGGCCGCCGCGGCGGCCGTGCGCGCCGCCCGCACCTCGGCCCACGCGCGCAGGCGGTCGCGCGCCAGCAGCAGCGCG
>NZ_JBHSON010000024.1:0-121089 GCF_042656285.1 Actinomadura rugatobispora
TCCTGATGTTCCATCACGGGGAAGGAAACTAGCATCCGCGCACGTTCGCAGTTTCTCGGCCCCGTGTCCCCCAACCCCTTAAGGTCTGGCTGTCCGATCACATGATCACGGGACAGGCCCTAGTTCGGCCCCGGCGGGGAGGTTGGCGGTGGCGGGGTTGCGGGTGAGTGCGCGGACTTTGTGGCCGGCGCGGAGGAGTGCGTGGACGAGGGGGCGGCCTACTGCGCCGGTGGCGCCGGTTACCAGGATCATGGTCGGTAGTTTCATCCAGATGGATGAAGTTGTCAACCAAATGGATGGATGATGGGCGCTAGCATGCGGGGCGTGGAGGAAAAGGGGCCTCGGAGGGCGCCGCGGGACGGTGAGCGCAAGGTGGACGCCGAGCGGTCGCGGCGGCTGCTGCTCGACGCCGCGCTGGAGGAGTTCGCCGCCAAGGGGTACGCCGGTGCCCGCGTCCAGGACATCGCCGATCGTGCGGGCGTGAACAAGCAGCTGATCAGCTACTACTTCGGTGGCAAGGAGGGGCTGTATCAGGAGTTGGGGCGGCAGTGGCTGGAGCATGAGGCCGCGTTCAACGATCCCGATATTTCGCTGGAAGAGCTTCTTATGCGTTACCTGCGCGATTCGCTGGACGATCCGCGCGGTGCCCGGCTGAACGCGTGGGCGGGGCTCACTGGGGACGTCGTACCGGAGGATCCCGCGGAGGATCTGTCGGATCTGCGGCGTCGCCAGGCGGAGGGGGAGATTGCGGCCGAGCTTGAGGTCGAGGCGGTGATGCTGCTGATGACGGTGATGGTCGCGGCGCCCGCGACGATGCCGAACGCGGTGCGGCGCATTTACGGGATGAGCCCTGACTCGCCCGAGTTCAAGCAGCGGTACACCGAGCAGTTGCGGCGCATCGTCCGGCGCCTGGGCCAAGTGGAGTGAATCTCCGCACGCGCTGTGCGCCTGGGAGTGAAGGTCGGTGGACGGTACGAGCTGACGCACGGCCCCATCCGCGGGGGGCGGGTGGCCCGTGACACCGAGCTGGGACGGGCCGTCGTGCTCAAGCGGGTTGAGAGCACGACGGCGTTCAAGGCCCGGGCGTTGGCGCGGTTCAGTCATCGGCATGTGGTCACGCTCTATGACGCCGTGCGCGGCCGGGGGCGTTCCTGGCTCGTCCTGGAGTACGTGCCGAGCGGCAGCCTGGACCGGTGGCCGACCATCGAACCCGAGCTCGCGGCCCGTGTCGGCGCCCAGATAGCCGATGCTGCGACTGGCACAGCACCACCCGCGACCAGCCGCTGACCGCGGCGGACGGTAGCCCGGCCCGGCTGCGGGGCTACCACGCCTGCCCCTATTAGGGCGGCCGCCCGGCGGTTGAGATGGTCTACCTCGGTGTCCGAGCGGCTATGTGGCGGTCAGGCGGGCGCCGCCGCCCCTAACCGGACGTTCTCCGGACGTTCGGCGCTGGATGTCGGAGGCATCGCCTAGCGTGGGCCGCTATGGACGATCAGCTCCCCGACATGCCGGACACCTGGCGCCGGCAGGTGCATCCGCGGCGCGGTGGCCGCCATGTTCCCGAGGTCGAGATCGACGCCTCCGCCCCGGGTCGCCTGGCCGCCTGGGTCGAGGAGCACAGCGCCCACGTCCAGAAGGCACTGGAGGCGGGCGGCGAGCCCGCTGCGGTTGCGAGCACCCGCCGTTACCTGGGCGGCGAGGCTGATCCGGTGGGTGCGGCAGTGGTGGTCCTGCTGTTGGTCAGCGCGACCCCTGTGCGTCCGGGGCCGCTGCCGGACTGGATCGTGGACGCCTGGACGGCCCAGCACGGCCTCGCGTTTGCTGCGTGCGCGACCGTGCATCTGAACGCGGTCGAGGTCTACCAGACGCCCAACTCCAGCGCCCTGTCCATCCATCACCGGGACGACGGCACCATGCGCGTCCGGGGCAATGCCTGCCTGCGCCGCGCGCGCATCCTTCTGGCCGCGGCGGACGAGGGTGACTACGGGGCGGCCGTCGAGGGTCTGGAACGGCATCGGAAGTCCTCGGAGCAGCGCCTGGAGGCGGCGTACCTGGCCCCCACCCGGCACGACTGGGTGGAGGAGTGCTGCCAGGACCCCGCGGTCAACGATTACCGCGCGCGGTTGAAGCACTGGATGCTGATGTGCTCCGTGGGCACGCAGGCCCACGCCGACCTGATGGCGCTCCACTTCGAGCCGGTCCACTACGGGTATGACGAGGACGCCATCGCCACCCTGGTCGACGGGCTCGGCGCGGCCGCCGTGCCGTTGCTGAAGGCGTGGCTGGACAGGTTCAGTGTTGAGTCCGGCAAGCAGCTTCTCAGGGGCCTGGCCATTCTTCCGGCGGACGAGGCGTTCCAGATCCTGGTCGACCGGGTCGACGACAAGCACGCCCAGCCCGTGCTGATCGACGCAATGGGGCGGTTCCCCGTCCGGGCGTTGCGGCTGCTGGGGCCGGTCGCGGCCGGGACGTCCCGTACCGCCGGGGTCGCCGCCGATCTGCTGCGCGGCCACCTGCGCGCGCACCACGACACGGTGGTGTCCGCGCTGCCCGGTCTCCCGGACGAGGCCCGCGAGGCCGTCGCGCCGATGCTGGAGGCCCTGGCCGGAAGCCGGGTTCCGGACGCGCCCGCCGACGCGCTCCCGAAACTGCTGGTTGAACCGCCGTGGGCCGCGCGCGGCAAGAAGGCGAAGCCGGTCGTCATCAACGGCCTGACGGCTCCGGAGAGCCGGTCGATCGTCTGGGCGCCGGGCGAGCGCGAACGCTGGGCGACGCCGCGGTACGGCTGGGGGATCCACTGGAAAGACGAGGACGACCCCGTCCAGGTGTTCCGCCGGTACGGCGTGCACAACCAGCTCTGGGTGCTCGCCAGCGCCCCCGAGGAGCAGGCCCGGTCGCTGCTGCCGATGTGGGCGCCCAACTACGACCACGTCTACCCCGCCGATCCCCGCGTGCGGATGATCCTGGCGAGGTTCGAGGACGACGCGTTCCACGTGTTCTCCGCCCTGCTCAAGGCGCAGCAGTCCGAGACCGGCGATCTGGTGCTGCCGTTCCTGGACGCGGAGACGGCGGCGTACGCGGCCCGCTGGCTGGTCAGGGTGCGGCGGCTGCGTAAGGTCGCGCTGGCCTGGTTCGACCGGCACGGGCTGAACGCCGTCCCGTACCTGCTGCCCGCCGCGCTCGGCAAGCAGGGCGCGGCGCGGGGCAATGCCGAGGCCGCGCTGCGGCTGCTGGCGTCCCGGCACGGCACCGGCCCGATCGCCGAGGCCGCGCGGGCGCACGGCGACCGTGCCGCCGACGCGATCGCGGCGATGCTGGCCGCCGACCCCCTGGACGCGCTGCCGGCGCGGATGCCGAAGATCGGCGCGTGGGCCGACCCGGAACTGCTTCCCCAGGTGCTGCTGCGCGACCGCGAGCGGGCCCTTCCCGCGCAGGCCGCCGGGCACCTGCTGAGCATGGTGGCGATCTCCAAACCGGACGAGGTGTACCCGGGCGTGGGCATCGTCCGCGACCTGTGCGACCGCGAGTCGCTGGCCGAGTTCGCCTGGGAGGTCTTCCGCCGCTGGGACACCCACGGGGCGCAGTCCAGCGACGGGTGGGCGCTCGCGCAGCTCGGCTGGCTCGGCGACGACGGCACGGTGCGGCGGCTGACCCCGCTGCTGCGCACGTGGTCGGCCGATCGCCGCACGCCGAGGGTGGTGGCCGGGCTGGACGTCCTGGCCGCGATCGGGTCCGACGTCGCGCTGATGCGCCTGAACGGCGTCGCCCAGTCGGCGCGGTCCACGTCGCTGCGGAAGCGGGCCCGGGAACGGCTCGACGAGGTCGCCGCGGAGCTGGAGCTGACGCCCGAGCGGCTCGCCGACCGGCTGGCGCCCGACTTCGGCCTGGACGCCGACGGCGGCATGACCCTCGACTACGGGCCGCGCCGCTTCCGGGTCGGCTTCGACGAGCAGCTCAAGCCGTGCGTCATCGACGAGGACGGCAAGCCGCGCAAGTCGCTGCCGCGTCCGGGCGCGGCCGACGATCCCGAGCTGGCGCCGGCCGCGCACAAGCGGTTCGCCGCGCTGAAGAAGGACGTGGCCGCGGTCGCGGGCGACCAGCTCCACCGGCTGGAACGGGCGATGGCCGACCTGCGCGAATGGCCGGTGGACGAGTTCCGCACCTTCATCGTGGAGCACCCCCTGGTCTGGCACATCGCCCGCCGCCTGGTGTGGACGTCCCGGTCCGGCGACGGCGCGTTCTCCTTCCGGATCGCAGAGGACCGCTCCTTCGCCGATGTCAAGGACGCGGAGGTGACCCTGCCGGAGACCGCGCGGATATCGATCGCGCACCCGCTCCACCTGGACGGGGAGCTGGGCCCCTGGTCGGAGCTGTTGGCCGACTACGAGATCATCCAGCCGTTCGCGCAGCTCGGCCGTCCCGTCCACGCCCTGACCGAGGAGGAGCGGGACGGCGACCGGATGGGGCGGTTCGAGGGCGTGGAGGTCTCCACGGGACGGATCCTGGCGCTGCGGAGCCGGGCCTGGGACGCGAGTGAGACCGAGTACGGGAGCATTGTCGACATCGCACGGAAGATCCCCGATGGGTGCCGCGCCGTGATCGCGTTCACGCCGGGGATCCAGCCGGAGATCATGGACCCGGCCCAGGAGCAGAAGATCACCAGTGTGTCCGTCGTCCGCGACGGTGACGAGTCGGCCGCCGTCCGGCTCGGCGACGTCGACCCGGCCGTCGCGTCCGAACTCGTCGCCGACCTGACCCGCCTGACGGCGTCCTAGGAACGGGCGTAGCGGGCGGGGGAGGTGCCCACCACGGCGGTGAAGTCGCGGGTGAGGTGGGACTGGTCGAAGTAGCCCAGGTCGCCGGCCAGGCCCGCCCAGTCGATGCGGGCGCCCTGGTCGGCGCGGGCCGCGGCCTCGTGCAGGCGTGCGCGGCGCAGCACCCACTTGGGGCTCGCCCCGACGTACTCGGCGAAGAGCCGCTGGAGGGTGCGGGTGGAGACGTTCAGCGTCCCGGCGGCCTCGTCGACGCGGAACAGCGCCGGGTCGGCGGTGATGCGCCCGACCATTTCCGCCACCTCCTCGGCGACCGGGTCCGGGACGGCGGGTAGCAGGGGCAGCAGGAACTCTTCCGCCCGGCGCACCATCACGGCGAGGTCTGTTGTGCCGAGGACGGCGCGGTTGACCTCCTCCACGGCCGGGCCGAGGAACTCGGTGGCCGGGATCCGGCGGTCGGCCAGTTCGATGACCGGGCGCCCCGCGAACGGGCGGAAGTAGCCGGGACGGAACTTGACCCCCAGAACCTGCCCGCGCCCTTCGAGCTTCCGCACGAACAGGGCGCGGTCCACGCCGTACACCAGCGGGGCGGGCTCCTCGAAGACGAGGTGGACGTTCGGGTGGGAGAGCACCTTGGTCTCATAGGGCTCGTCGGTGTCCCACCGGACGTGCCAGTAGAACTCCACGAACCGCGCCAGCTCCGGGCAGGGGGCTTGGCGGTCCACGCTGACGATGGACTCGTGCTCGTGCGGGTACAGCACCCCACGTCCCATATCCGCCACCTGACCAGGGTACTTGGCGCGTTTCTCCAAGAGCCGCGTCCCGGCCGGTCCGTAGCGTGGACCGCATGAACGAACTCCACGTCCACATGAAGGAATGCGCCGCCGAGGCCGCCCGCGTCGCCCGTGGCGTCCACCGGGAGCGCCTGTCCGATCCGACTCCGTGCGGGGAGTTCGACCTTCGCGCCCTGGTGAACCACTGGGTGCTCTACACGTCCCATGGCCTGGAGCACAGGGCGCTGCGCGAGCAGCTTCCCGAGTCGCTCACCCAGCGCGACTTCACCGTCGACCGGGACTGGGCGCAGGAGTACGCCGCGCAGCTCGACCGGGCCGTCGCCGCCTGGGCGGACCCGGCGGTGTGGGAGGGCGAGATCGACCTCGGGTTCGCGTCGTCGCCGGCGACCGAGGTGGCCTCGCTGATCATCAAGGAGACGGCCGTGCACGGCTGGGACGTCGCCGCGGCCACCGGCCAGCAGTTCAACGTGTCGCCGGAGGCGGGCGCGTTCCTGCTCCGGGTCGTCCAGGAGAACGCCGAGATGTACCGGCAGTACGACGGCTTCGCCGACCCGGTGGCCGTGGACGCGGACGCCCCGGCCTTCGAGCGGGCCCTGGGCGCCTCCGGACGCGACCCCCGCTGGCGGCCCTAGTCCTGCCAGTAGAACAGCAGATCCCCCACGGCCAAGGGCTCGCGTTCTCCGAAGAAGTACACGTGCAGCTTCTCGAAGCGGATCCCGGCCAGCACCTGGTCGATGTGCCGGAACCCGGCCGCCCGCAACGCCGCGATCGCCCGCCCGTCGGCGCCGGTGCCGCCGAAGAACGGCCCGAGCGTGCTCACCATGAGCTGGCCGGCACTGATCTTGATCACGTCGTAGGTGCCCGACCCGGTCCCCTCGTGCTCGCCCGCCGCCACCGGCTCCTGCGGGTCCAGGCCCGCGGCGGTGAGGGCCTCGGCGGCGCGGTGGAGGCGGTCCTCGACGAAGTCGCTGTCCCAGGGGTCGGGCGCCGGCTCCAGGCACGCCGCCTCGAGCAGCCACCGGGGGTCGGTGTCGCGCTGGCCGGGCGTGTACTGGCGCACGATCGCCTCGCGCACGTCCGCCGGCACCCCCGGCAGCTCGATGCGGGGCGGGCCGAGCTCCTCCCACATCGCCCGGATCTCGTGGCCGCGCCGGTGCAGCACGGCCAGCGCCCACAGGTGGCCGGGGCGCCGTTCCTGGGCCATCGCCAGGAGCGGGCCGTCATCGCGGTCATCGGCCGTGCTCAGCAGCTCGTACGCCTTGCGGGCCACCATCGTCGAGGCGTCGGCGAGCGCGGGCGTCACGTCGCCGCCCGCCCGCCACGCGAGCCGCACGCCCAGCAGCCGATCTGCCGCCGACCTCCCGCCGGTCACGAGCTCCTCCGGTGAGCCGGCGCCGAGCGCGCCGAGCACGGCGGGGAGCCCCCGCGATTCGACCAGGACGTCGACGGCCTGCTCTCCGACCTTCCGCCGATGCGCCCAGGGGTCGGCGGCCAGCAGGGCGAGACGTCCCGCCGCGCTCACGTCGCCCATCTCCGCCCTGGCCAGGGCCATCGCCGTGTCCAGGTTGTACCGCTCGGTCTCCGGGGCGCCGTCCTGCGCCCGCAACCAGCCGAGCAGCTCGTCCGAATGTGGCCGCCCCGGCACGCCCAGCGCGCCGAGCAGCGCCCGCCGGATCTCGGTGGTGACGCCGTCGTCGCGCACGCACTCCAGCAGGGCCGCCGCACGCCCGTCGGGGACGCGTCCGGTCAGCGCCCGGGCGCAGGCCATCCGCCGCCACCAGGGCTCCTGCGCGTCCAGGACGAGGTCGGCCAGCGCGTCCGCGGGGACCTCCGCGAGCCTCCGCACCAGGCCGTCCACCGACTCGGTCCGCACCCGCGCCTCGGGAACGAGAGTCCTCAACCGCGCCCGATGATCGAGATCGCCTGTCACGTCCAGATCATCACCTATCCGCCCTGCCTGTGCAATCCGCCGCTTTTATGCGTCAGGACCGAAAAACCTTGAGACGCGGGACCCTCCGCACGCGAAATCAGTGTGTCTGCAATAGGTAGGAAAAATCCGACGTATAGTGGAGGTCATGACCGTGACCGAGGATCGCCTCTTCGCCGCGCTGGCCAGCCCCGTACGCCGCGAAGTCCTCCACCTGCTGCGCGAGCGGGGCCCGGCCTCCGTCAACGAACTGGCCGGGCACTTCACGATGGCCCGCCCCAGCTTCTCCGAGCACCTGCGGGTGCTGCGCGAGGCCGGCCTGGTCCACGAACGCCGCGAGGGCCGCCACCGCCTCTACCGCCTGCAGGCCGCACCGCTGGAGGAGATCCAGCAGTGGCTCCACCCGTTCGAGCGATTCTGGCGCGAACGCCTGACCGACCTCAGCGACGTCCTCGACACCCTGGACGGTGACGAATCATGACCACCAGCGACACGATCAGCGTCGACCAGTTCCTCGCGCACCCGCCCGCCAAGGTGTGGCGGGCACTCACCGAGCCGGAACTACTGGCCAGGTGGCTGATGCCCGGCGACTTCCGGTTGGAGGTGGGACACCGCTACCGCATGCAGACCCGTCCCGTACCGGCCACCGGGTTCTCCGGCACGGTCCTGGCCGAGGTGCTCGCCTTCGAGCCGGAGAAGATGCTCCGCGTCTCCTGGCAGGACGCCGAAGGCGGTGGTGACACCGACTGGACCATTACCTGGACGCTCCAGCCCGAAGGCCGCGGCACCCGGCTGTTCCTGCTCCACGAGGGCTTCGACCCGGACAACCCCCTGCACCAGCGCTCCCGCACCATCATGGGCGGCGGCTGGCGCTCCCACGTAATGAACGCCCTGCAACGCGTACTGAAGGAAGACGCCATGTCGGACCAGGCCGAACGCTTCCGCCTCGCCGCCGACGGCTTCGCCGCCAGGATCGCCGCCGTCCCGCCGCACCGCTGGGACGACCCGAGCCCGTGCCCCGGCTGGTCGGCCCGCGATGTGGCCGCCCACGTCATCTCCGAGACCCGCCGTATCGCCTCCACCGTCCGCGGCACCGAGCCCGAGCCCGTCCACGGCGTCGGCCTGGCCGAAATGGGCGCCCTGCCGCACGTCGAGTCCGACGCGTCCCTGCACGCCGCCTGGATCCAGATCAGCGCCGACCTGACCGCCGCGATCGACGACCCCGCCTGCCGCACCGCACAACTGCCCTCCCCGGTCGGCATGGTGCCGTTCGCCGACACCGTCGAGGCCCTGCCGGAGGACGTCCTCGTCCACACCTGGGACCTGGCCCGCGCGACCGGCGGTGACGAACGCCTGGACCCCGGCCTGGTCGCCCACGTCTACGAGCACCTCAAGCCGATGGACGAGGCACTGCGCCAACCCTGGGCCTTCGGCCCCAAGGTCCCGACTCCGCCCGGCGCCGACCTCCAGACCGAATTCCTCGGCTTCACCGGCAGGACCCCCTGATCGCCGGCTCTACTGGCGGCTGATGGTGCGGGTGATGCCGGCGGCGATCGTGGTGGCCAGGATCCACCCCGACAGGATCAGCGCGTACGACAGCCACTGGTACCAGCCCTGCGGCTTGAACGCCTTCTCCTGACCGAAATCGATGATCGGCAACAGCAGGTCGAAGGTGTAGAAGAGCGCGTTGAAGGCCGGGGCCTCACCCGGCTTCAGGGCGGGCGGCCGCTTCTGCGCGTAGGCCAGGGTGCCGGCGAGCAGCAGCGCCACCAGCCAGGCCGCCGCGCGCATGGGCCGGAAGCCGTAGCCGACGGTGCCGTCCTGCAGGTAGCCCCAGATCTTGGCGTACCGGGGAAGTGTGGCGCGATGGCGTCGCTGCTTGGCCAGCTGCACCATGCGGGCCGCCGCGTCGTCGCCGATGCGCCGGTAGGCGGCGGCGAGCTGCTCGTAGGTGTAGGGGACGTAGCCGTCCTCCTCGCGTTCCAGCAGCGGCAGACGCTGTTCGGCGGGAAGGTGCGGGGTGAGCGCGCTGTAGGTGAGGCCGTCGAGCTTGACGACGTCCGGCCACACGTCCGGGGCGGCGTGGAGCAGCTCGAACTGCGAGCGGCGCAGGTTGACCGCGCCCTCGATGGGGTGCGTGTTCCGCAGCCAGAACTCACGGGCGATGACGCTGCTGGCCCGGAGCGCCACACCGCCGGGGTTGGAAAGCCGCGCTCCGGTGAGGTCGATTCCTCCGGCGACCGTGGTGCCGCGCAGGTTGACGCGGCCCTGCGCGCGCATTCCCACGGCCTGCATGTCGGTGCCGACGGAGAAGGACTTGGCGTCCAGCGCCGTGTCGCCGGGATTGACGAGCACCGCTTCGTCGAGGTTGACGGTGCCGGAGACCTTGGTGCCGTTCAGCCGGATCCGGCCGTGGACGGTGAGGCCCCGGGCCCACATGTCGTCGTCGATGGCGGCGTGGTTGAGGTGCAGGACGTCGCCCTGATCCTCGTCCTCGTCGCCGAGCCGCGCCCGCTCCAGGAACAACGCGCCGGACAGCCGCGCGCCACCGAGCCGGACCTGCCCCGGGATGAAGCACTCGGAAAGCCGCATGACGCCGTCGACCTGGATGGTGGCCGCCTCAACGGCGGGCAGGTAGGAGCGGCCGAGGTTGAGCTGCCGGACGTGCGCGCCGTAGAGGATGGCCGCGCGTTCGAAATGGCAGCCCCACAGGCGGATGGCGTGCTCGACGGTCGCGTACTGCAGGTCGAGCACGCCGGTGATCCGGGCACCGACGACCCGCAAGGCCGCGACCTCGCCCTCCTCGGCGGAGCCGGTGAGCAGGAGGGCCCGCAGGACCTTGGCGCGAACGGTGCGCTCCGGGCCCCAGGCGTGGCCGTCCTCCGGGTCCTCGTCGTCGGATCGGCGGAAATCGACGGTGCCGCCCCGCGGGAACGCCCGCCACACACGGCGCTCGGCGGGCGACAGTTCGTTGATCTCCATCGCCGGGACCTTCTCGTGCCCCCCACCCCCTGTCAACCGGATGCCGGGACGGAACCGTCGGGAGTGGTCCCGGACGGCCGGCCCTACCCTGCGGCCAGGGCTACGACGGAGGGCAGAGAGCATGAAGCAGAAGCGGCACCTGGATCGTTGCGCCTCGTGGGCGCTGCTCATCACCGCGGCGGCCCTGCCGCTCGCGGGGTGCGGCGAGGACGAGCCGGACACGGCCGCCCCGCGCGCCTCCACGTCCGCACCGAGCACCCCGCCGCCGCCCGCCCCCACGTCCGCCGCGCCGAGTGCGAGCCCGGCGGCGTTGAAGGCGGCCGACGGTACGCGCCTGAAGTCCTGCGCGGACGCCAGGTGCGAGGTCGAGATCAAGGCCGGCGACGTCATCCGCTTCAACGCGACCGGCGAGAGCAGGGCGGGCTTCGGTGACATCACAGTGAAGAAGGTGAGTGAGAAAGAGATCACCTACGACCTGGCGTCCGGCGCCGCCACCTTCACCCAGCCGGCAAGGAAGGTGCCCGACTCCGGCAACCTCAACGGCATCTCGCTCACCCTGGTCGCCGTCCAGGGCGAACGCGCCGTCATCCGCCTGGGAAAACCCGTCTCCGGCGCGTTCTCGGCCGAGGTAGGCCCCGGCGGCATGACCGTGACCACCCCCGGCGGCTGACCAACCCCGCAGACCTGATGACCCACCTCCACCCCGGTTCCGTGTCTCCGTGAACGGGGTGGCGACCCGGCGGCGGGGCTGCAAGGCTTTGCCCTGGCTTGTTCGGCTTGATGGTGACCGGGAGGCCGGGGCGCTCCTGGGGAGCGCGCGGCGCAGGGGACACAGGGAGGCGACGGTTGTGACCGTCTCGATGGTGAAGGGCCAGCGGATCCCGCTGGAGAAGCCGGGCGGGGCGCTGCGCATGGTCCGGATGGGGCTGGGCTGGGACGCGGTGCGGAAGCAGGGCTTCTTCGGCTCCCGGCAGCGGGAGATCGACCTCGACGCCTCCTGCGTGCTCTTCGCCGACGGACGCATCGCCGATGTCGTCTTCTTCGGCAAGCTGGTCAGCGACGACGGCTCGGTCCGGCACACCGGGGACAACCTGACCGGCGCGGGCGACGGCGACGACGAGTCGGTGATCGTCGATCTGGCCCGGCTGCCGGTGCACGTCGGCTCGCTGGTCTTCACCGTCAGCTCGTTCAACGGGCAGACCTTCAACGAGGTGGACAACGCCTTCTGCCGGCTGGTCAACGAGATGGACGGCGGGGAGCTCGCCCGGTACACGCTGACCGGTGGAGGCACCCATACCGCCATGGTGATGGCCCGGATCTACCGCCACGGCGAGGGGTGGAAGATGAACGCGATCGGTGAGCCGTGCCACGGACGCACCTTCGAGGACATGCTGCCGACGATCGCCGGGCTGGCCTGACGGGCGATGCTCGAACTCTCGCACGGCGCCAACGCCCCGCTGCCCGCCCGACGGGTGACCGCCACCGTGTCCTGTGCCGTTCCCGTCGACGTCAGTGCCCTGCTGGTGGGCCCGGACCTGCGCGTGCGCTCCGACACCGACCTGGTGTTCTTCAACGCCCCCGAGGCGCCCGGCGTGCGCTGGAGCGAGGGCGGCGGCCACCAGCGTGTCGACCTCGACCTCGACGCCGTTCCCGCGGACGCCCAGGCGGTGCTCATCGCGGTCAGCCTCGCCGGGCGGGGTGTCTCGTTCGGGGCGGTGTCACCGCCGCAGGTCCAGCTCCTCACGGCCGGTGGCGATCCGGTGGCGCTGTTCACCGTCGCGGGGCTGGGCCCGGAAAAGGCGATCATCGGGCTGGAGATCTACCGGAGGGCCGACCGGTGGAAGGTGCGTGCCGTCGGGCAGGGCTACGCCGGCGGGCTGGTCGAGCTGGTCGAGGCGCACGGTGTCGAGGTGGAGGACGCGGGCGAGGAGACGGTCGCCTCGCCGCCCGGTCCCGTCGTCGGGGCACCGCCTGGCCCGCAGAGCACCTCCGCGCCGCAGGGGCCGCCCGCCGGGGAGGTCGGCTACCTCGAACGGTGCTGGCTGGTCTGGGAGGACGCGAGCCGCTCGCTGGCCGCGTTCCGCGCGTCCACCGAGCACGCGCTCAACATCCGCAACGACGAGGTCGTCGGCCGGGCGCCGCGCGGGCGCTTCGACCAGCTGATGGCGGCGGCCGACCAGCGGCTGCGGTCCGATGCCGCGCAGCTGCGCGACGAGCTGGCCCGGGTGGAGCAGCACGTCACCGCCGAGGCGGCACCCTTCGACGCACCCTCCTGGCTGACGTGGCGACCGCGCACCGACCTGGCCGAGGGGGTCCTGCTGGGGCGGCTGTCCACCGCGGAGATGCCCGACCTGCGGGTGCCGCTCCTTCTGCCGGTGCCCTGGCGGCGCGGCGTGTGGATCTCGCGGGGCACGCTGCCCGGCGACGCGGCGGCCTATGCCTGGTCGCTGGTGACCCGGTTTCTGGCGGCCGTCCCACCCGGGCTGGTCGGGCTGGAGGTGATCGACGCGGTGGGGCTGTCGGGGGCCGGCTGGCTGGACTCGCTCGACCCGACCGGCAGGGCCGGGCTGCTGGGCGGCGGGGTGGCCACCGGTCCCGCGGCGGCCGAGCGGCTCCGGCGGTTGCTCGACCTGGTGGACCTGCGCCGGATCGGCGGCTCGGACGGCGGTCCGGCCTCGGGGCCGGGTGGCGGCCCCCCGGTCCGGCTGGTGGTGATCATGGACGCCGGGGCCGCCCTGGACGGTGAGGACGCGGACCGGCTGCTGCGCCTGGTGGAGGACGGACCGCTGGTCGGGGTCCCGGTGCTGCTGGTGGAGACCGACACCGCGGCCGCCGAGTCCGTGCGCGCCATCCGGATCCGGCAGTCCTGCAACAACCTTCCGTCCGGCCAGGGCTCGGTCGGCGATTCGTGGGTGGGCATGGATTGGACGCTCACCCCGGAGGTGCTCCCGGACGGCGGCGACGGCTCTCGTGCCCCGTCGCTGCTCGCGCACGTGCTCGGCGCCCACGCGCGCGCGACCGCCTTGCCCGACTAGCGGCGTCAGACGTGGGCGGCCTCCGCGGCGGCGGTCTTGTCCCAGGAGGAGGGAGCGCGGTTCGCGTTCGGCGAGGCTCTGCATGCCGCGCGGGCGGAGGTCGGGACATGCGAGCGGCGTTCCGGCCGCCTGATCGGAGGCTAACCTGCTGCCAGGCGGGTGAGGCCGGTGATCAGCCACCGCTCGTACTGCTCGGGGCTCCAGCCGTGCATCCGGGTGCCGAGCAGGTAGGTCTCGACGTGCACGAGGATCGCTGAAGTCTCCGTCAGCCAGGCGATGTCGCGGTCGGCCGGGAGCAGCCCGTCGCCCGCCGCCCGGGTCCAGAAGTGCCGCAGGTTGTCGCGCGTCGCCTCGCGGGCCGCCTGGGCCGCCTCGGCCAGGACCGGCTCGGTCGGCGCGGCCTCCAAGGCCACCGCGAGCAGGCCGCTCGCCCGGACCATCATCTCGCGTCCGCCACTGGCCATCGCGGTGATCCGTTCGTCCAGGGTGGGGGCGCTGCCGGACAGGACGAACCAGGGCCGGCCGCTGACGGCCACCGGGGCGGTGTCGCCGACCATGGCCACATCGGCCACCCGTTTCAGCAGGGCGGCCTTCGTTCCGAACCGCACGTAGACGGTGCGGACGCCGACGCGGGCCTGTGCGGCGACGGCGGTGAGCGTCGTGCCCGCGTAGCCGTGTTCCAGGAACAGCCGGGTCGCGGCGCTCAGGATCTTCTCCTCGGTGTCGGCGACCCGGGCTGCCCGCAGATCGGCCTTGACGTCGTCCACCATGAGTTGCAGTATAACTGCATCGATGCAGTGAGACTGCATATACGTGGGGAACGGGGATCATGGAGAATGCGCCGACCCTGGCCGGGGTCCATCACCTGAAGCTGCCGGTGCGCGACATCAAGCGGTCACTCGCCTGGTACGAGAGCCGCCTCGGCTACGAACTCCTGATCGAGTTCGTCGAGGAGGGCACGCTGATGGGCGTCGCGATGCAGCATCCGCGCGGCGGGCCCGGCCTCGCCCTCCGGCTGGATCCCGAACGCGCCGAGGCGGCGGCCGGATTCGACTACTTCGCCATCGGCGTCCCGGACAAGGCCGCACTGGACGACCTCGCCGCCCGCCTCACCGGCATGGGCGAGTCCCACGCGGGGCTGCACTCCGCGAGCATCGGCTGGGTCCTGCCCGGCCTGCACGACCCGGACGGCCACGAGGTCCGCTTCTACACGATCGAGCAGCACACCGACCCGTCCGGCCCCACGACCATCGACGACCCGCGCGAAACCGCCGAACGGCGCGAGCGCGAACTCCAGCAGCGCTCCGGCTGACGGGCGGCGGATGCCGATCGCCCGCGGGGACGCTCGCGGGCGATTGGCGAGTTCTAGACACAGCCGGTTCTTTCGGCGCCGCTCCAGCCTATAGTCGCCACGGCGATTGGTTTCAACGCCTGATTCGATGCGCTGCGGTGGAGGTCGTACAGCCATGGTTCCATGGGCTATCGAAAGGCGGGTTCTCGCGGCGCTCTCAGGTGTGGTCACACGCCTCCACAACCGCCTCAACCTGTGGTTCCTGAATACCGCCGGGGGCGATGAGCGCCCGGTGGTGTTCGACATTGACGAGACAATTCCCGAGCTTCGTGAGCTCGAGAAGAAGTTTCACGAGATCCGGAGCGAGTTCCTGGTCGCGGCGGACCGGGTCGCCGTCATGCCCACCTACCATGAACTCGACCCGCTCCAGCGCTACATCTCCGCGACCACGCCCCACGACTGGCGGATGTTCTATCTGTACGCCATGGGCGGAGTGGCGGAGGAGAACGCGGCGCTGTGCCCTGAGACGGTCGCGGCACTGAAGAGGGTCCCGAACCTGTTCCAGGCGAGTTTCTCCGTCCTGGACCCCGGAAAGTCGATCCCCGGGCACAGCGGGCCGTACTTCGGCTACCTGCGTTATCACCTCGGCATCGAGGTGCCCGAGGACGCTCCGCCGCGCATCAGGATCCGCGACCACGTGCACACGTGGCGGGACGGAGAGAGCATCCTCTTCGATGACAGCTGGAACCACGAAGTGATCAATAATTGCGCGGAACGGCGCGTGGTGCTCATCGTGGACGTGCTGAGGCCGATGCCGAGAAGGCAGCACCTCGCCAACCGCTTCTTCACCTTCGTCACGCGCTTCTTCTACGGCCGCATGCTGCTGCGGCGCCTCAAGGAGCGGACCGCCACGGCCGGCGCGGTCGCCTGAGCGCCGCCCGATCCCGGCGAGCTCGGACAGGAGGAGAGACCATGCAGAAATCCACCGGCGACGCCGCCGGAAGCACCCCGTTCCTGATCATTTCTTCCGACACCCATGCCGGGCTGCGGACCGATCAGTACCGGGAATTCCTGGAAAGCAGGTACCACCCGCAACTGGATCTGTACCTGCAGTGGCAGCAGTCGACCGCCGGTATGCGCAAGAAGACGCAGAACGACGAGTTCGTGCGCGAGTGGTACGAGGAGAACGACGAGGGCCTGCGGGGCGGCTGGGACGCCGAGCGCCGGGACCGGGAACTGGACCGGGACGGCGTCGCGGGTGAGGTGATCTTCCCGGACGCCGACGCCGTGGCCGCCACCACGGCGGTGCCCTTCGGGGCGGGCATCGGCATGTCCGGTGCCGGTTACGATCCCGAGCTCGCACTCGCCGGTGCCCGTGCGCACAACAGGTGGCTGGCCGACCTCTGCCGGCAGAGCCCGGCACGCCGGCGCGGCGTGATCGTCGCCCCCATCGTCGGGAACGTCGAGGGGGCGGTGACCGAGATCCGCCGCGCCCACTCCGACGGCCTGCGCGGCGGCATCATGATCCCCTCCCTGTGGGGCCACGGGAACCGTCCGTACCACGATGAGGAGTACGACCGGGTATGGGCCGTCTGCGAGGAGCTGGGGCTGCCCGTCCAGACGCATGCCGGCGCGGCCCCCGGCGAGGATCTGGGCCCGCACCTGGGCCTGTACGCGACCGAGGTCTACTGGTGGTCGGCGCGCCCCATGTGGTTCCTCATCTGGACCGGCGTCTTCGAGCGGTTCCCGGGGTTGAGGTTCGGCGTGCAGGAGTGCGGCCTGTGGTGGGTGGCGGACATGCTCTGCCAGATGGACGTGGCGTTCGACCGTGAGCACGGCACGAAGAAACTGGCGGGCTTCGGCGGGCACATGAAGCGGCGTCCGAGCGAGTACTTCGACGCCAACTGCTTCGTCGGAGGTTCCACGGCCAAGCGCAGGGAACTGGCCGATCGTCACCAGATCGGCGTGGGCAACATCCTGTGGGGCAACGACTTCCCGCACCCGGAGGGCTCCTGGCCGCACACCCGGGAGTGGCTCACGCACCTGTTCGCCGATGTGCCCGAGGACGAGACGCGGGTGATGCTGGGCGAGGCGGCGGTGGAGATGTTCGGCTTCGACCGCCAGGAGATGATCTCGGTCGCCCGGCGCGTCGGCCCGCTCCCCTCGGAGCTCGGCCAGAGCGGATCGTCCCGCCCGAGCCTGCCCGGCGCACCGGGCCGCCACTGGCTGGACGGGCCCGACGTGCCGGAGATCGGCCGGTCCGCCTGAACGGTCCCTCCCGAACGGGGGCGCGCTCCGGGACACCGGGCGCGCCCCGGAACGTTCCGCCCGTCAGACGGTCTCCTGCCGGGAGCCGGCGGCCGTGGCCCGGGACTCCGCCTCTTCGCGCTCGATCACCCCGGCGAGGAGGGTGAAGGACGTCCAGGCGAAGACGTCGCGGGGTGTGATCGTCCAGCCGTGCCGGCGGGCGGCCAGGGTGCACAGCCGGGCGGCCGCCATGGAGTCGCCATGGTCGAAGAAGTTCTCTTCGGGATCGCAGTTGATGCCCAGCACTTCATAGGCGAGGTCGAGAAGAGCGGAGAGGGGATTGTCAGCGGAACGGGGCGACATCGGCATCTCTTCCTTAGGGCGCGGACGCGGCATCGGAACGCAGGAAGCGCTCCACCTTGCCGGCGTGCGAACGCGGTAGTGCGTCGACGATTTCGGCCGTCATCGGGATTTTGTGCGGCGATATCAGCCCCCGGCAATGCTCGTGCACGGCGGCGATGCCCGGGGGGTCCGCCGGGTCGGCGGGAACGATCAGCGTGTGGAGGGCGTCTCCCATGAGCCCGTCGTGGCGCCGCACCACCACCGCGTCCGCGATGCCCGGATGGGTCAGGAGCACCCGCTCCACTTCGCGGGTGTTCACGTTGGCGCCGCCCACGATGACGATGTCGTCGAGGCGGCCGGTGAGATACAGGTAGCCGTCGGTGTCGACGCGGCCGGTGTCGCCGATGGAGAAGAATCCGTCGCCGCGGCCGCGCAGTGACCCGAAGCCCTTTCCGCCGAATGTCCGGGTCCAGGGGCTGCGCATGAAAACCTCGCCGGTCTCGCCGGGGGGCAGCGGTTCGCCTTTCGGGTCCGCTATCAGTACCTCGTTGTCCCGGAAGGGCCTGCCCGCGGTTCCCGGGCGGGCCAGCCATTCGTCGCCGTCGCAGAACGTGGAACCGGTCACCTGGGTGGAGCTGTAGGTCTCGAACACCCGGTCGCCGCCCAGCCGGGAGATCCAGCGGCGCTTGACGTCCTCCGGGCATGGCGCGGACGTGTGCAGCACCCCGGTGAGCGAGGAGCACAGGGCGTCCCAGAGCGATGCGTTCGCGTCGAGCAGTGCCATCTGGTGCGGCGTCAGCTGGCACCAGGTGGGGCGGAACCGTTCGACCGCGGACATCACCGAGGCGGGGTGGAGCCTGCGCGGGAGGATCACATGGGCTCCACCGGTGATACCGGCGACGCAGGTCAGGAGGGGCGCCGCGTGCGACAGGGGCCCGACGGAGAGCTGGACGGCGTCGCGTCGCCAGGCGGCGGCCCGCATGATCTCCCGGACACCGCTGAGCGTCCTGCCGGGCCCGGGCACGACGGGATACAGCCGTGGGAGGCCGGTGGTGCCGCCGGTCGGCAGGTGCCAGGTCACCTCCGGCTCCGGCGCCGGCGAGACTTCCTGGGGCGGCGCGAGTCGCAGCGCCGTCGCCAGCTCCCGTTCGCCGAGCGGCAACGCGTCCGTGAAGGCCGTGCCCAGGTCCGCGCCGAGCGTCTCGCGCTCCAGGTCCGTCGCCTCGGGCGGCAGGATCAGCGGGCTGGAGCCCAGCGTCCAGGACGCCAGGACGGCCCGGACCAGTCCCTCGCCGTTCGGCAGCGCGACGACGATGTGGCGGCCGGGTTCCCACCCGCCGTCCAGGAGGAACCGGGCCGTCGCCGCGACCCGTCCGGCCAGGTCCCCGGCGGTGTGGTGGGCCCATTCCCCGGACGGCTCCTCGACGCTGAGCAGGGGGCGGCCGGGCGTGCTGCGGGCCATCGAGAGCAGGCGGCGGGACTCCGTGCTTTGCAGGCGAAACAAGGTGCTCAGGCTCCCCTCCGGGTCACGCGAGACCGGAACCGCCAGGGTATTTCCCGCACCGGCCGCAGAAGGCGCCGTGGCGAATTGTCGCCAACTCACTTCCCTGTCCTCCCGAGGCCGCTCGATACTTCTGCCGCGAGCCGGGAACGCGGCGAGCGAACGCAAAGCGGAGCGGGAGAAGAGTCCTTGAGAATGTCCAGCGGATCCCAGGACCGGGACGAGGCCCTCTCGGACAATGACTCGAACGATGAGGATCGCCTGGTGCGCGGGCTCGTCAGGAAGCTGGTCGCCGAGATCGCCCCGCCGGAATCACCGGCGGTGCGGCCCGGCCACATCCTGCGGGACGAACTGGGGTTCGACTCCGTGCGCGAGGTGGAACTCACCTTCGCACTCGAGGAGCTCTTCGGTTTCGAGCCGTTCGTCGTCGAGGATTCTCCGCCGCTGGAAACCGTCGAGGATCTGGAGAACTTCACCCTCGACGTGATCGCTCAGGGACGCGCCACGGTTCCCTCGGTCGCCTCCACGTCCGCGCGGCCGAATTGACCGAGGACACCCGGAGAGACCGGAGAGAAAAGCCCGAGGGGTAGGGAATGACGGTGGCCGACGGCTCGGAGCGCACGGGCGACGCCGAGGCCCGGTTCGTCTGGGACTACGCGCGGACGGACGAGCGGCTGCGCGCCCTGTACGAGCGCGGCAAGGCGGCGCAGTGGAACGCCACGACGGACATCGACTGGGCCGCGGGCGTGGGCACCCCCGCCCAGGCCGGGCTCCTCGGTCCCGATCTCCCGATGGGACGCGACGCGTCCCCCGTCCCGCCCGAGCGCTGGGCCGGATTCCAGTGGGAGTTCCATTCGTGGATGACGAGCCAGTTCCTCCACGGGGAGCAGGGCGCCCTCCTGGCCACCGGGCGGCTGGTGGCGCTGGCCCCCGACCTGGACGCCAAGTTCTACGCGGCCGCCCAGGCGGCCGACGAGGCACGGCACGTCGAGGCGTACGCCCGCTACGTCGACCTGCTCGGCAACGGCTATCCGATCAACCCGTCGCTCAGGCGGATGCTGGACACGGTGGTGTCCGAGAGCCGCTGGGACATCGTCTTCCTCGGCATGCAGATCATCGTCGAGGGGCTGGCGCTCGCCGCGTTCCGGCTGGAGCACACCCGCTCCTTCGACCCCGTCATCGCCCAGATCACCCGGCTCGTCGCCAAGGACGAGGCCCGGCACGTGGCCTTCGGCCTGGTCGCCCTGCGGAACGTCTACGGCGAGCTGACCTCGGGGGAGAGGGCCGAGCGCGAGGAGTTCGTCAAGGAGGCGGCGCTGCTGATGTCCCGCAGGTTCCGCCTGGAGGAGATCTGGGAGCGCCTGGACGTGGACGTCCGGGCGGGCACCGACTACGCGCTCCGGGACCAGAAGATGATCGACTTCCGCCGGCTGATGTTCACGAAGATCGTCACCTCGCTGGCCGGAGTGGGGCTGCTGACCCCAGGAGTCCGCGCGCACCTGGAGCAACTCCAACTGCTGCGCACCGTCTCTCGGAGGTGATGGCTTGACCGCCGCAACGACCGGCCCGGCCGCCACGGGCACGACCGCCGACCCGCGTTTCGAGCACCTCCTGTCCTGGGTGGAGCATCCCGGCCTGGAGCAGGCCATCCGCTTCTCCGACGGCCACGGCACCTGGACCGGCCGCTCCTACGCGGCGCTGGCGGCGGGCGTGCGCCGCAACGCTCACCGGCTGCGCGCGGCGGGCATCGGCTCCGGCGACATCGTGCTCCTCGTCGGCGGGAACACGCCCGGCTTCGTCATGTCCCTCTACGGCGTCATGCACGCCGGGGCCACCCCCTCCATCGTCGCTCCGGCGGGTCCCGCGGAACTGGACGCCCGCCTCCGGGACGTCATCGGCACGGTCGGCCCCGCCGCCCTCCTTCTCACGCGGGAACAGGCACCGTTCCTCGACGGCTCCGGCCCGCTCGGGTGCCGCGTCCTGACGGAGGCGGCCGAGGACGACCCCATGGCCGACGGCGCGCCGGAGCCGCCCGAGGTGGGTCTGGTCCAGTTCAGCTCGGGGTCCACGGGCGTGCCGCGGGGCGTCCAGATCGAGTGGCGGGCACTGAACGCCCAGGTGCGCGCCCTGCACGACTGGCTGTCGATCACCGGTGACTCCCGGGTCGTGTCGTGGGTGCCGTTCCACCACGACATGGGGCTGGTGGGCTGCCTGCTGATGCCGCTGGCGCGGGGCGCCGGGGCGTCCTACATGCCGCCGCAGGAGTTCATCGGGGCCCCGGCCCGCTGGTTCGCCGAGATCTCCCGATCGGGCGGCACCGCGTCCGCCATACCCTCGTTCGCCCTGGGCCATGTGCTGCGGAAACTGCGCCCGGCCCACCTGGAGGGGGTCGGCCTCGGCAGCTTGGAAAGCCTCATCATCGGTGCCGAGCGCGTCGCTCCGGACGCCCTGGACGCGTTCCACCGGCTGCTGAGCCCCTTCGGCCTGCGCCACGACTCCCTGCTCCCGGCCTACGGCATGGCCGAGGCGACGCTGGCCGTGACCGGTGTACGACCGGACCCCGCGGCCATCGGGACCCGGCTGGTGGACACCGAGTCGCTGGAGCCGGGCAAGCCGGTGTCCTTCGCCGACCGCGGCGCGCGCCTGGCCACCCGGCTCATCTCGTGCGGCCGCCCGCTCCGGGGCGTGGAGGTCGAGATCCTGGACGCCGACGGCGCGCCGCTGCCGGAGGGCGCGTTCGGGGAGATCGCGGTGGGCGGGGAGAGCCTGGCGGCGGGATACGCGGGCAAGGAGTTCACTCCGCTCGGCGACCGTCACCGCACCGGGGACATGGGGTTCGCCCTCGACGGCGAGCTGTACGTCGTCGGGCGGGCCGGGGACGGCATCAAGGTGGCGGGCCGCTGGCTGTTCGCCGAGGACGTGCAGATCATCGCCGAGGCCGCGGCGTCCAGGCCGCGGCGGACCGTCGTCCTCCTCGGCACCGTGCGGGGGCGGGACACGGCGGTCATCACCGTCCGGAACTGCGCGGCGGAGGAGGCGGCCGCCGTCGGGCGGGCCGTGGCCGCCAAGCTGCCCGGACTGCGGGTGACGGTCCTGCAGGTGCCGCGCGGCACCCTGTTGCGCACCACCAGCGGCAAGCTCAGGCGCCGCGCCATGTGGCGGAGCCTGGTCATGGCGGGCGACCTGTCCGCCCACCAGGTATGGGACTCGGCGACGGACCGGGCCTGAGGGACGTCGTGGGACGCGGCGCCGGATCGAGAGGAGGATCGGTGGACCGTAAGGGGATCATCGAGCACATACGGCGGGCGCTCACCGCGGCCATGGACCGTGAGGTCACCCAACTGCGCGAGACCACCCTGCTCTTCGAGGAGCTGGGGCTGGATTCGGCGGGCACCCTCGAACTGCTGCTGGTCCTCGAGGACGGCTTCGGGTTCGAGGTCGACCCCGAGGACCTGGAGATGGACGTCTTCCGCACGGCGGGCAGCCTGGCCGACTACGTCACCGGGCTCCTCGCCGCCGAGGCGGCGGTATGACCGCGGGCGCGCCGGTGGAGACCGGGCGCGGGTCCCCGGTGCTGTCCCGGGTGTCCGTACGGCTGCCCAGGGGCGTCGAGTCCGTCGACCGCGTCCTGGAGCGGGCCGGCCATGGCCCCTTCGAGCGGCGGATGTTCAGGAGGTTCCACGGACTGCGCGACAGCCCCACCCTCGCCTCCGGCGAGCGCATGGAGGACCTGCTGGTGGGGGCGGGCCGGGAGGCTCTCGGGGGGCGCGGCGCCGACGTCGTCCTGTACGGGCACTCGCATGTCGTGCAGGGGTTCGCGGACCGGCCGGGTTTCGCGCGGCGGCTGTGCGCCGCGCTCGGCGTCCCCGGAGCGGAGTTCTACGGGATCTCGCAGGTGCACTGCGTCAGCGTGCTGCGGGCCGTGGAGGTCGCTCGCCGCTACCACGCCCGCCCCGGGGCACGGCCCGGGGACCGGGTCCTGGTGCTCGGCGGTGACCAGGGCAGCTACGACGATTCGGCGAGGATCATCCCGAATGTGACCGTGGGCGGAGACGCGGCCGCCGCCGTCGTCGTGCACGCGCCGCACGGCCGGCCCGACGAGCACGGCGAGCCCGGCGAGCACGGCGAGCACGACGAGCACGGCGATGGAACACCCCGCTACCGCTACCTGTCCGGTGCCGCGCTGCGCGACCAGCGGTTCCACCGGGCCCTCCGCATGACGCAGCGGGAGCAGGCGCTCTACGCGAAGGCGTGCATGGAGCACGTGACCACGGTCCTGCGTGAGGCCACCGGACGTGCGGGCTTCGGCATCACGGACCTCGACTGGATCATGCCCGACCTGACCAACGCCGTGTTCTGGCGCAATTTCTGCCGCGAGACGGGCGTCGAACGCGGCCGCGTCCCGCTCGACCTGCTTCCCCTGCGCGGCCACAACTACGGCATCGACGCGCTGTCGGCCCTCCAGCACGCCGACGCGACCGGGCGGCTCCGGCCCGGCGACCGGTGCGCGCTGGTCGCGCTCGGGCACGGCGCGTACTTCCAGGTCGTGGTCGTCGAGGTCCTGGGCGGGTAGCCATGGCCGATCTGTACATCGACGCACTCGCGACCTCGGTCCGCTCGCGGCCGCGGCTCCGGCCGTCCGCCGAACTGCCTCCGCGGAGCATGCGCCGCCTGATGGCGAACATGATCGCGCGCGACCGCGGCGTCCCGGCGGAACGCGTGCACGTGCGGGAGCCCGTGCCCGGCGACCCCGCCGACGCCGCGGACTACGGCACCACCCGGCGGGCGCTGGACGCGCTCGGGCGCCCGGACGACGACCAGCCCCTCTTCGTGGTGCGCTCCGGCCCGGTGGCCGACCCGATGACCTCGCCCCTGGCGGGCACCGTGCACGCGGTCGGCTGGACGGGCGACGACGTGGGGGTCACCCACCTCCGGGAACACGGCGGAACACAGGTGTTCCGCCTGCTCACCTGGGCGATCCCCGAGGACCTGGGGGCCACCGTGGTGATCGTCGACGACCCCGCCTTCGTGGCGGTCGAGGCCGAGAAGCCGGCCTTCGCGGCGGTCGCGGTGAGGGTGGCCCGCACGGGAGCGCTCCGCGTCGTCGCCGCCGGTGAGGACCTCCCCGGGGCGGAGGCGGCGGCACGGGACGCACGGGTCTTCTCCGGCACCGGCGCCTGCGACGCGTGGCTCGACCTGTACGCGGCGCTGTCGTCCGGCGCGGTCGAACCGGGCGAACACGTGCTGCTGCGCACCGTGGGGGACGAGCGACAGGGCCGGCTGCTTCTGGAGGCCGTCCGGCCGCGCGAACTGAGGACGTCCAGCGCACCGATCGGAGAGTGACGGAGCATGGCACCGGACCGGCCCGAGCAGCGCCTGCTCCACGAGGCGTTCCTGTGGAACGTCGAGCGCGACGGGAGCGCCGAGGCGCTCCGCGTCGGCGGCGAGAGCATCAGCTACGGACGCCTCCACGAACGCGCGCTGCGGCTCGCCGGCGGCCTCCTCTTCCACGGACCCGGCACCGCGGGCGAGCCACTGCGCGTCGGCGTGCTCGGCGCCCGCAGTGAGGACGCGTACGCCGGTCTGCTCGCCGCCCTCTACACCGGCGCGGCGGTCGTCCCGCTCAACCCCGCCTTCCCGCCCGAGCGCCTCCGCCACATGATCGGCGCCGCGTCGCTCGACGGCCTCATCGTCGACGACAAGGGCATGTCCCTGCTGCCCGAACTGGCCGACGCGCTGGACGGCGTCCCGGTGGTGCACCGGCCCACCGTGCCCGCACTGGACGAGCCGCTGCCGTCCTTCCCCGGGGACATCGCCTACATCCTCTTCACCTCCGGCTCCAGCGGACGTCCCAAGGGCGTCCCCGTCCGGCACTCCAACGTGGTCGCCTACCTGCGCCAGATCAGGGCGCGCTACGGCTTCACCTGCGACGACGTCTTCTCCCAGACCTTCGACCTGACCTTCGACCTGGCGATGTTCGACATCTTCGCCGGGTGGGGGGCCGGGGGCACCGTCGTCAGCGTCCCTCCGCACGTGTACGTGTCGCTCCCCGACTTCGTGGCCAGGCACGGCATCACCGTGTGGTTCTCCACCCCGAACATGATCTCCCTGGTCCGCAGGGGAAGGGGGCTGGAACGCGGCTCCATGCCGGGCCTGCGGTGGAGCCTGTTCTGCGGCGAGGCCCTGCTGGTCCAGGACGCCGCGCGGTGGCAGGAGGCGGCCCCGAACTCCCGCCTGGAGAACCTTTACGGGCCGACCGAGCTGACCATCTCCTGCAGCGTCCACCGGTTCGACCCCGAGCGGTCGGCGAGACTCGCGGTCAACGACATCGTCCCCATCGGTGCCGTCCACCCGAGGCTGCCGTACCTGCTCCTCGGCGCGGAGCAGGACGGGGACGGCACCGGCGAGCTGTGCGTCACCGGCGAGCAGATGTTCTCCGGCTACCTCGACCGGGCCGACGACGCGGGCCGCTTCCTGGATCACGAAGGGCGCCGCTGGTACCGGACGGGCGATCTGGTCCGCCGCGTCGACGGCGGCGAACTCGCCTACCTCGGCCGGGCCGACCACCAGGTCAAGATCGGCGGCTTCCGGGTGGAGCTCGCCGAGGTCGAATCGGGGCTGCGCCGGCTGCCCGGCGTGCGGGACGCCGCCGCGGTGGCGGTGGACGGACGGCTGGTGGCCTTCCTGGTGGGCGACGAGCGGCCGGTGCCGGTGCTGATGAAGGAACTCGGGTCCTTCTTCCCGCGGTACCTGATCCCGCGCCACTACGAGTACCTGGACGACCTCCCGCTGAACGCCAACAGGAAGACGGACCGGCCGGAGCTGACCGCGCGGGCACGGGCGCTGCTGAGCAGCTGACCCGGCCGCGCGCCCCTCCTGCGCGCCCCCCTGCGTGCCCTGCCGCGCGAACCCGATGCGGGTCGCGCGGCAGGGCACTGGCGGGTCACAGGCGGGTCAGCGCCGCCTGCACGGCCCCGGCGGCGACCCTCAGCGTCCGCCAGTCGAACAGCTCCCGCACGGAGACGTCCACCCCGAACACCTCCGGTATCCGCCCCACCAGCCGCACCGCCGTGATCGAGCTCATGCCCAGCTCCTGGAAGTCGTCGTCCAGCCCGACGTCCTCGATGCCGAGGGCCCGCCCCCACAGCGCCGCCAGCCCCCGTTCGACATCGGTCCGCGGCGGCGCGTACGGAGAGTCGACGTACCGGGCGGCGGGAGCGGACCCGGAAACCTCGGCATCGGTCCTGCTCGCGTCGGTGGCGACCCTGTCGGCGAGTCGCTCGCGCTCGCGCAGCCCGCCCGGGCTCACCACGACCTGCGGACCGGCGCCGGAGGCGAGAATCGCGCGCAGCACCCCGGCCGCCTCCGCCGGGCCGATGGCGCTCTCGCGGTACGCCGCCGGCACGGTGTGCTCCGCGCGGGAGGCCATGCCCACGTCCGTCCACTGCGGCCAGTTGACGGAGACGACATGGCGTCCCGCGCCCCACCGGGCCTGGGCGTAGGCGTCCAGGACGGCGTTGGCCCCGGCGTAGTCCGACTGGCCGTAATCACCCGTGATCGCGGCGATGGACGAGTACAGCACCAGCAGGGGCGGCCGGAACACCCGGTCCAGCACATAGGTGCCCAGTACCTTCGGCGCGAGGACCCGCTCGACGGCCTCCTGCGCGCGTACCTCGATGAGGCCGCCGCCCGCGACACCGGCCAGGTGGAACACGCCGTCGACCCGGCCGTGGGCGCGCATCACCTCCGCGCGGATCTCCCGCATCCGGGCCTCGTCGGCCACGTCCCCGGCGCATGCCAGTACCCGGCCCCCGGCCTCCTCCACGGCGAGGACCCGCCGGAGCCGTTCCCGCAGGGTCTCGTCCGGTGATCCGGCGGCGAGCGGCTCCCACTCCGATCGGGGCGGCAGCCCGGACCGGCCCACCAGCACGACCCGCGCCCGCACCAGCCTCGCCAGTTCCCAGGCCAGTTCCAGGCCGAGACCGCCCAGGCCGCCGGTGATGACGTAGACGCCCTCCTCCCGGAGCACGGACGGGACGTCCGCGGCCTCGTCGAGCCGGATCGCGGAATGTCCCGCGACCCACCTCTTGCGCCCGCGCAGCGCCACCTCCCGCTCGGCCGACCCGGATCGCAGCTCCCGGAACACCTGCGTGGCGATGTTCCCCGCCTCACCGGCTCCCACATCGATTCCGCGGACGGCGACCGAACGCAGCTCCCGGGGCACGGTCTTGAGGAGCCCGCGCACGGCGGCCTTCGCCGGGTGGACGTCGCCGTCGCCCAGGACGTCCTGCATGTCGCTGGTCAGGACGTACAGCTCCAGCGCGGTCCCGGAGGCCCCGCGAGAGAACTCCTGCAGAGTCAGCAGGAGGCTGTGCAGGCCGAGGTCGAGGTGGCTGCGCACGGCGGCCCGTTCCGTGCGCGCCGGGACGCCGCCGAGGAGCCAGGCGTGCACCAGGCGGACCCGTCCGGGCCCGGTGCCGAGGACGGCGGCGGCCAGCCTGCCGTAGTCGGCGGCCTCGCGCGGCCGGACGGTGCGGCGGCCGTCCCCGGTTTCGGCGTACCGGCCGCCGGGCGAGACGACGACGACGTTCCCGCGCTCGGCCCGCGTCAGCCGGATCAGCTCGTTGGTCACGGCCTCGTCGGGATGGGCGAACACCACCCACGCACCGTCGTCGTCGGCGGGAGCGGCGGGGGGCCGCGGCGGACTCGTCTCGGTCCAGGTCGGCGCGTAGAGGGGTCCCTCGTCCGGCGGCTCCGCGGCGGCGGGTTCGCCGCTCACCGGCTGCACCCAGAACGATTCGCGCTCGTAAGGATAGGTGGGGACGTGCACCCGGCCGCGTTCCTCGCGCGCCCAGAAGCGGTTCCAGTCCACCGGACAGCCGTGAGACCACAGCCGGCCCACGCCCTCCAGCAGGACCCGCAGGTCGTCGCGGTCGTCCCGGGCGGTGCGGAGCAGGGGGACCGCCGGGACATGCCGCGACCGGTCCGCGTCCAAGGCCGTCGCGGTCTCGGCGACGAGGTTGGACAGCGCGTGCCCGGGGCCGACCTCGGCTGCGCGGTACCCGCCGTCCGCGAGCAGCAGCCGGGCGGCGTCCGCGAAGCGCACGCAGGCGCGGATGTGCCGCGCCCAGTACGCCGGGTCGGTGGCCTGCTCGGGGGTGATCCAGTCACCCGTCACGTTCGACACGAACGGGATACCGGGCTCCCGAAGCCGCACCTTGGCGACACGCTCCGTGAACGCCCCCAGGATGGGTTCCGTCATCGGGGAGTGGAAGGCGTGCGAGGTGCGCAGGCGGCTGGTCCCCACCTTCCGCGCGGACAGTGACGCCTCCAGTTGGCGGACGGCGGCGCTCGGACCGGAGGCCACGCACATACCGGGCGCGTTGACGGCCGCGAGGTCGACGCCGGGCGGAAGAAGCGGCCGGAGCTCGTCCTCGGGCAGCGGGACGGCCGTCATGGCGCCGGGCGGCAGCGACTCGATCATCAGGCCGCGATCGGCGACCAGCCGCAGCGCGTCCTCGGCGTCCATGACCCCGGCCAGGGTGGCGGCCACGTACTCCCCGATGCTGTGGCCCGCCATCGCGGCGGGTTCCACGCCCCAGGAGATCAGGAGGCCGGCCAGCGCGTACTCCACGGCGAACAGGGCGGGCTGGGTGACCGAGGTCCGGACGATCTCGGTCTCGGCCCGAGCGGCAGCCGCGGCCGTCGCGGGGAACAGGACGGCCTTGAGATCGAGGCCGTGCGACCGCTGGAGCACGGTACAGCAGTGGTCCAGGATCGCGGCGAACTCCGGCTCTCCCTCGTAGAGCCCGCGCGCCATGCCCACGTACTGGGAGCCCTGTCCGGGCATCAGGAAGGCGGGCTTCGGCGGACGCCCGCGCGGCACCGGGTGCGCCGGCGTGGCCCGTCCCGCGCCCAACTGCCTCACGGCGTCCTCCCGGTCGGTCACGACCAGGGTGCGGCGCACGGAACGTTCAGGACGTCCCTCGGCCAGCGTGAAGGCGATGTCCGCGAGTTCCCCGTCCCCGCTCCCCCCGCTCCCCTGGGACGCGCACAGGTGATCATGGAAGGTCTTCTCCATGGCCGCCAGGGCGGTCGGGGTGCGGGCCGAGAACGTCAGGAGGTGGTACGGCCCCGGCGTCGCGCCGGTCTCCACCGCCGGGGGCTGCTCCACGATCACGTGGGCGTTGGTGCCGCCGACGCCGAAGGAGTTCACGGCCGCGCGGCGGGGGCCGGCGTCCCGCGGCCACGGCATCGTCCGGTCCGCGACGTAGAAGGGCCCGCCGTCGAAGTCGATGCGCGGGTTCGGGTCGCTGAAGTTGAGGCTGGCCGGGACGACGCCCTCCCGCACGCTGTGGACGGCCTTGACGAGCCCGCAGATCCCGGCGGCGGCACCGAGGTGGCCGACGTTGCTCTTCACCGAGCCCAGCGCGACGTCCCGTGCGCCGCGCCGGTCCGCGCCGTAGACCCGGTTCAGCGCGGCCACCTCGACGGGGTCGCCGACCAGCGTGCCCGTGCCGTGGCCCTCGACGTACCCGACCGACACCGGGTCGATCCCGGCTCTCCGCACGGCGGACGCGAGCGCCTCCGCCTGGCCCCGCTCGCTCGGTGCCTCGTAGGCGGCCTTCGCGGCGCCGTCGTTGTTGATCGCCGAGCCGATGATCACCGCGTGGATCGCGTCCCGGTCGGCGACGGCCGCGCTCAGCCGTTTGAGCACCACCACACCGGCGCCCGCCCCGAACACCGTTCCGGTGGCTCCGGCGTCGTACGGCCTGACGACGCCGTCGGCCGCCAGGATCCCCCCGCCCTCGCTGTACCGGTAGCCCTGGTACGCCGGAAGCGGGATCTCCACGCCGCCGGCGATCGCCATGTCGCACTCGTCGTTGAACAGCGCCGCGCACGCCATGTGCACGGTCACCAGGGAGGTGGAGCAGGCGGTGAGGCTGGTGATGGACGGGCCGCGCAGCCCCAGGTAGTAGGAGACGGCGGTGGACAGGAAGTCCGCGTGGTTGGTGATCCGGGCGCGCGCCTCGCCGATCGTCTCCATGAACCGGGGGTTGGCGCGCAGGTTCCACGCCAGGTACTCGTTGTTCCCGGCCCCGGCGTACATCCCGATGCGGCCGCCGAAGCGCTGCGGGTCGTACCCGGCGTCCTGCAGGGCGTCGTGGCAGATCTCCAGCAGGACCCGCAACTGGGGGTCCATCGCCTCCGCCACGCGCGGGGTGATGCCGAACAGGGCGGGCTCGAACAGGTGGAAGCCGCCGAGCAGCGAGGCGACCTTGACGTAGTCGGGGTCCGCCAGCGCCTCCCGCGGCACCCCGGCGCGGTGGAGCCGATCGTCGTCCAGCCGGGTGAGCGACCCGGTGCCGGCGCACAGGTTGCGCCAGAACCTCGGCAGATCGCGTGCGCCGGGGAACCGGCCGGCCATGCCCACGACGGCGATCGCGTCCCCGGACTCTGCGAACACGTTCCTCTCCTCGTGCTCTCCGGGCCTACTTGCCCGACCCTCGGTTGTCTCCCATGCGGACCTTCGCGGCCCCCGGGACCAGCCCCGCGAACGCGGGGCAGCCGGCCGCCTCCGGAGGCAGGGTCGCCGGATCGAGCCCGGCGCCGACCTCGTCGTGGGTCGGTCCGACCCGCTCGGCGACGCCGCGCAGGCGGTCCAGGTCGAACCCGTACATCTCGGCCGCGTTCCCGGCCAGCATCCGCTCGGTGTCCGCGACCGGGACGCCGGAGAAGGCGGTGCGGACGGCCTCGCTGGAGAACGGGTAGGTGGACTCCAGATGCGGGTAGTCGCCGCCCCAGAGGATCTTGTCGACGCCCACCGCGTCCCGGATCGCCATCTCGGTCGGATGGACGAACGTGGCGCCGGCGTGGCACTGCCGGTGCCAGTACTCGCTGGGCCGCAGGGACAGGTCGTCGATCGCGCTCGCGGCGTCGTAGGCGATGCCTCCGCCGGTCCCCGTGGAGCGCATGGAGTCGAACAGCCGGTCCAGCTTGCGCAGTTCCCGGGGAATCCAGCCGATGCCGGATTCGGTGAAGACGACCTTCAGGCCGGGGTGGCGGGCCAGGACGCCGCCGAGGACCAGGTGCCTGAACCGGTTGATGTCCCACCAGCGCAGGTCGAGCAGGAAGAACATGTCGTCGACGGGCGTGTCGCCGGTCCTCGGGCCCGCCCCGCCGCCGTGGCAGTTCACCGGGACCCCGAGTTCCTCGCAGACGCTCCACAGCCCGTCGTACGAGCGGTCGTACAACGGGGGCACGCCGGCGCCGGGAGGGGCGCCCGGCAGCAGCACGCCGCCGGTCAGGCCGGCCTCGTGCGCCCACCGGACCTCGGCGATCGCCGCGTCGACATCGTGCAGCATGATCTGGAAGACGCCCGCCCGCCGGCCCGGAAGGTCCTGGCAGAACTCCGCCAGCCACCGGTTGTGCGCCCTGAGCCCGGCCCACCGGCGTGCCAGGTCGGCGGCGCCGGCCACCCCGTCCTGGCTGCTGGCCAGCGACGACGTCGGGAAGAACGGCGGCACGGTGTTGGGGTAGATGACCTCGGCCACGATCCCGTCCGACTCCAGCTCGGCCGCCCGGCGCGAAGAGTCCCAGTTGCGGGAGGCGTCAGGGCCCTTCATGTCCTCGTAGGGGACGGTGAACTCCGCCGCCCAGCGGTCGAAGTCGTCGACGAAGGCGGGGGCGAGGTAGTCCCGGTACTGCGTGAGGTCGGCGCCCCCGTGGCAGTCCGCGGAGATGATGACGTGGCGGCTGTGGTCGCCCATGGTTCTTCCTTCCCTCCGGGAGAGCCCGGTGACGGGGAGCGGCGGCCGTTCCCGCCGCTCCCCGTCACCGGGCCGCTACCGGTCAGACGCGCGCGTAGCTGAACGAGTACGCGCCCTCGGTCTCGTCGAACTCCTCCGCCTCGTCGGCGACGAAGTTGTCGTCGTCGACGCTCCAGGACTGGGGCTGAACGTTGACCTCCCGCATGTCACACCTCCTCTCGGATGCCGGCCGAACACGACCCGGGCCGTGCGGCGGCACGGCCCGGACTCTCAGCGGAAGTGGTGCTCGCTTTCGGGGACGACGAAGTCCATGTGGGCACCGGTGATCCCGTCTCCGAACCCGATGTGCATGACGCCGGCCCCCTCGTTCAGCTGCGAGTTCACCGGCCAGTCGACCTCCGGCAGCACCCCGAGGTTGGTTCCGATGCCGAGTTCGAGGGCCTGGAGGCCGTGGTCGGGGTTGGTCGCGCCGAGCAGTTCCCGGGTGAAGTCCCTGCCGCCCGCGGTGGCCCGGGTCAGCACGTTGTCCTCCATCTCCAGCCGGACGGTGCCGAACCCGGACATCTCCGCGCGCAGCCTCCGGGCCGTCTCGAACCGCTCCCGCCCGGCTTCGGTGCACCGGGGATCGCGTGCCGCCAGCACGGCCGATGCGTTCGCGGTCCCGTCCATGCTGAACGTGTCCGCACCGGTCTGGCCGGGCCGCCTGGTGATGGACAGCTCGCAGCAGCTCCCCACGCTCACCCAGTCACCGGGCCCGATCACCGCGCGGGGCCACGCGTCCACGGTCAGGGCGGTGCCCAGCGAGCACACGAGCCGCATGGTGTCCGTGTCCCCGGCGTCCCTCCCCGGTGCCTCGGGCGGCCCGAACACCACTCGCGAGGCTCCCTCCCGCAGCTTGCCGATCCAGTAGGACGCCCTGTCCGCGGCCCGGACCCAGTCGGTCCGCAAGGTCATCTCCAGCGTGTAGCGGGCGGCGCCGGGCGAGCCGTCGAAGCTGGCGATCGGCACCACCAGCACGCTGTGATGCTTGAACGCGAGCCTGATCCGCTTGCTGATCATGTGGTGCTGGAGGAGGAGGACGACGCTCGCGCCCGCGGGCAGGTCACCGGCCCGGTCCAGGGGGACGTAGGCCAGCCCGTGCTCCGTCGCGGCCCGTCCCAGCTCGGCGTCGTCGGCCACGGCGAAGATCTCGCCCTGGGGGAAGAGCTGCCTGAGCAGGCCACCGCGTGCGTCGGGTCGTGCGTCGGGTCGTGCGGCGGGTGTCGTCATGCGTGCCGCCCCTCCGCCGCGGCGAGCGCGGGCGGCGGGCTGTCGCGCGGCACTATGGGGTTCTGCGCGAGAAAGTCGGCGACGATTCTCCGGGCCGTGTCCTTGTCCTCGGCGGGGACGATCTCCGCCGGCGGGCGCCGCGCGTAGTACTCGTCCCTGAGGATCGAGCCGATCAGGGCATCGTGATAGGCGCCGTCAACGAAATAGTAGTCCCGGAGAACACCCTCGACGGTGATCATCCCCGAACAGAAGTTCTCGACCGCCCGCCGGTTGAAGACGCCGCAGGTGAATTCCACCCGGTGCGCGTTCTTCGAGTCGAAGAGCATTCCCACGAGCAGGATCGTCGCTTCCAGCCCGAAACCGGCGCCCCACATCTCGGCGTCACCGATCATCGCCCCGACGACATAGTTCCCCGGCGTGTCGGTCGGCTTCCAGCCGACCATGCCGAGCGCCTGCCCGTCGGGCGTGCACACGATCAGGAACTCGTCGTCGGCCCGCTCCAGGAATGCCTTCAACTCGGCCGCGCCGGTATGGCTCTGAATACCTGAGGCGTACACCCAGGTATTCGATGAGGTCCATTGCGAGAGGAGTTCGTAGTCACCCTCCGTCACCGGAGCCAGCGTTACTGAATGCTTGTCGGGCATGCGCGGTCCCAGCCTTCCGATGCCTTACTGCGTCGTCAAAGTAACGGCCTGCGGGCGGCCGGGGAAGACGCCTGGCTACTTCTCGCCATCATCCATTCGGAAGGTGTTCTCCGGCCCGCTCGTCGCTTACGTTCCTGCCCATGTGAGTGCCTGCGCATGAGGCCACGGCCTCTCACGTGTCCCTGGCGGCGGCAGCCGTGCCGGACATCGCCCGTCCGAACGGGCCGGCCGTGACCACCACCACCACGGAATGCCGGAAGGAGGTACCAGCCGTGAGCAAGAAGGAGAAGAAGGAAGAGACGGTCGACATCACCGCGCTTGCCGACGAAGAGCTCGATGACGTCGTCGGCGGCAGCGACGACGTCGTCGTGCCGTACGGGAAGAAGAACTGACGGGCCGGGCGGCACGAGGGAGAAGCCGACTTTCCTTCGTGCCGCCCCGCTCGCGACACCGCTTGCCGCCTGATGCGAGGAGCCGGGGATGACGGGTTCCCCAGAGACCGCAGAACTTCCGCTCACTCTGGGCCAGTCGCAACACTTCACGGTGGTGCACGAAGATCCCGCACTGCGTACCGCACTCTGGTCCTGTTTCCGCATTCCCGGCGAGTTGGACGTCGACAGGCTCACCGACAGCGTCGAGACCCTGGTGGCGCGGCACGAAGCACTGCGCATCGAAATAGTGGAGCGGCCCGGAAGGGAACCGTGCCAGCGCATCAGAGGGCTGCCGCCCCGGGACGACCTGATCATTTTCCAGAACGTTCTCGCCCGCTCGGAAGAGCAGTTCAGCCGCTACGTCCGGCACATCCTGGTCCAGGAGCACCGCCGGGTGTGGGACGCCGACGCCTACCCCTTCAGAATCCGGCTCTTCCGGTACGGCCTCGGCGTCCATGTGCTGATGGTCGGCCTCTCCCACATGGCGGTCGACGGTGTCGGTGCCGAGATGCTCATCCGCGATCTGATGCGCACCTACGCGGACGCCCTGGCGGGCCGCGCCGTCCGCGGTCCGTCCGGCCGGAGCTATGCCGACTCGGTCCTCCGGCAGTCCGCCGCGGGCCGCGCCGGCGCCCGGCGCCCCGCCGACCGGGTGCGCTCCGCCCCGCCCCCGCTCACCTGGTCCGACCTGCCGGCCCCTGATCCGGGCGAGCCGGGGTGCCGGACCAGGCAGTCCTCCTTCACGCTCGCCGGGACCGAACTCGCGGCGCTCAGGGAGCAGGCCGGACTGCACGGCGGCACGGAGTTCGCCTGGGTCCTGGCCGCCTTCGTCAGGACCGTCTTCCAGTTCACCCGTCAGGACCGGATCACCGTGTCCGTCCCGGTCAATCTGCGCAGCCCCGCGGAACGCGACGTCGTCGGCATGTACGTCGTGGAGCTCCCGGTGGTCGTCGAGAGACCGGGAGACGCCGGCGCCGGACGCGATCTCGTCGCCGCGGTGGGGACCGCGGTGCTCCGCGCCACGGTCCGGTACCGGCGGGGCCGTGGCCGGGACGAGGCGTACCCGACCGACCTCTCCGTCAACTACCGGAAGATGTCCGCCCTGGACAGCCGCGAGTTCTGCCGGCTGGGCGGGACCGGCTACCAGCCTCGGGTCGACTACCGGGCGGCGGGCGTCGGACTGCGGGTCTTCAGCTACCGCGACGTCCTCGACGTCCAGACGGTGTTCGCTTCCCATCTGTTCTCGGCGGACGGCGCGAAGGGCGTGTCCGAGGTGCTCAGGACGAACCTGACATCGCTTTCAGGCCGGTGAGGAAGAGGAAGAGTGCCGGGTCAATCGTCGTTCGACTTCTTCGCCCACCCGCGTGAGCGCGGTGACGGGTCCGGCGGCCCGACCGAGCCCGCGCCGGGGAACGGGCGCACGCCCCGGCCCCCGCGTTTCCGGGAGGAGGCGCGGCAGGCCGCCTCGGTCGACCGTGAACTGGGCCCGCCCATGGAGAAGGGCGGGCTCCCCCGGCCGTCGTGGCCCGCGGACGTCCGGAGCCTGCGGATCCCGGCACGGCGGCGGCGTGCGATCCCCGTGCACCTCCAGTCGCAGCTGAGCGACTGCGGCCCGGTCAGCCTGATGATGGCACTGGGGCACCACGGCATCGAGGTCGGCCTCGAACAACTGCGGCAGGACACCGACTGCGGGCGGGACGGCGTATCGGCCCGCGCCCTCCTGACGGCGGCCCGCAGGCACGGACTGCCCGGCCGGGGGGTGCGGACGTCCCTGGAGGGGCTGCGGAGCCTGCCGCCGGGATCCATACTCTTCTGGAAGTTCAACCACTTCGTGGTCCTTGACCGCGCCACGCGCCAGTACGTCTATATCGTCGATCCCGCCTACGGACAGCGACGGCTGCGCATCGCGGACGTCGACCGGCTCTTCACCGGTGTGGCCGTCGAGTTCGACGCTCCGCTCCGCACGGTGCGCCGGCAGAGGCGGGCCAGGCGTGCCAGGCGGGCGCGCAGCCCCTGGCGGCACCTCGCCTATTTCTTCCCCCGGTCGAAGAAGTGGCTGGCGCTGGTGGTGGCTTCGCTGTCCCTTCTCGTCTTCGGCCTGCTGACGCCCCTGGCGTCGGCCTACGCCGTCGACCACCGCGGTCTCGGGGGCGAGCTGACGCCCGTGCGGGCGGTCGCGGCCGTCGCACTGTCCGCCCTGTGCTTCTTCCTCCTCCAGCTGCTCCGCGGCACCGTCATCCTCGAACTTCAGGCGGCGGCGGAGAAGCGGGTGACCCTCGGCATCTTCAACCGGCTGCTCGCCCTTCCCCTCGGCTTCTTCACCCGGCGCGCGCCGGGCGACCTGGCGCTGCGCGTGCGGACCAGCACGTCGGTCCGGAACGTGCTGACCGCCTCCATGCTCTCGGCGGCCTTCGACGGGGTGCTGGTCGGCTGCTACCTCGCCGCGTTCTTCCTGGTGGAGCCGCGGATCGCGGTATGGGTCTCGCTGCTGGCGGTGATCCAGGTCGGGCTTCTGCTGCTGGCCTGGCGGTCGCAGGTGTACCTGGCCGCCGACGAACTGGAGTGCCAGGCGCACTCCAACAGCACGCTGAACGAACTCCTCGAAGGCATCGGCACCGTGAAGGCCGCCGGCCTGGACGAGGTGATGGGCGGCAAGTGGACCCACTCCCTCATCGAGGAGATCAACGCGGGAACCCGGCGCCGCCGCCATTTCACCCTGTTCTCCTCCCTCGTCGCGTCCGTCCAGTTCACGGCGCCGCTGCTGGTGCTGATCATCGGCGCCCTCCAGGTGAGCGGCGGGCGGCTCGGGCTCGGCCAGATGACCGCCTTCACCTCCCTGTCCATGGGGATCTTCATCCCGCTGACCGGCCTGGTGCAGGCGGGCTTCCAGGTGGCCACGCTGAAGGCTCCCCTCACCCGGCTCGGCGACATTCTGGACGCCGAGCTCGATGAGACCGGGCGGACGGCCGAGTCCGGCTTCGACACCCGGGGAGACCTGGCGGTCAAGGGGGCGTGGTTCCAGTACCCGGGCGCCGCGGCCCCGGTTCTGAGGGACATCGACCTGACCGTCCCCGCCGGGAGGTTCGTGGTGTTCCTGGGCGCCTCCGGATGCGGCAAGTCGACCCTGGCGATGATGCTCGCGGGTCTGTACCGGCCCAACGCGGGACGGGTCCTCATCGGCGGGAAGCCCTTCGACCACATCGACCGTGCCTCCCTGCGGCGGTCGATCTCGTTCGTCGACCAGGACGCCCGCATCTTCGCCGGATCGATCCGCGACAACATCACGATGGGCGCGGCCATCGAGGACGGTTCCACCTGCGACTACGTCCACGCCGCCGGCATCGCCCAGATCCACGACGAGATCGCCGCGCTGCCGATGGGCTACGAGACCTTGCTGGGCTCGGGCGGCACCGGCCTCTCCGGCGGCCAGCGCCAGCGGATCGCCCTGGCCCGCGCCCTCGTCCGGCGCCCCCGCATTCTCATCCTCGACGAGGCGACCAGCGCCCTGGACCGGGTGACCGAGGCGAACGTGATCTCGAGCATCCGGCGGCTGGACTGCACGCTCCTGGTCATCACCCACCGGCCGGCCACCGCGGCCGAGGCCGATGAGATCTGCGTCTTCGGCGAGGGGCGGATCGTGCAGCGCGGCGACCACGGCCGGCTCAGCCGTCAGCCCGGCCCGTACCGTGACCTGATGGCGGCCTCGGGCCTCGCGAGCGGCCCCGGCGCGAGCGGCACGGGCGCCGAGGCCCGGCCGTCGCCGCCGGGTCGCGACGATCAAGGGCACCTGCGGAATGAGCGGCTTCAAGCCGATCGGGCGAACTGACCCGGCCGAGTACGACGGCGGCACACCTCACCACGAGCGTCCGTCCCCGCGTTGATCAGGGTGCTCGGCCGTCCCGCCCACCCGGGATCACCGCGCGAATTCACCCGGCGTCCATTGGCCCCACGTGTACCATCGCCGTGACCACCGCCCGGATCCTCCTCCGCCGACGCATTTCCACCACCCTGCTTCAGCGGTGCGAACTTCGGGAGCAACGGCTCGGTGAGCTTCACCCACCGAGATCGCCATCGGCCGAGGTACCAGAACATGGCAGACGAGATGCTGACCGAGGGTCCGGTTTTCCGGGTTCTCGGACGACTCGAGGTGCGGCTGGGCGGATCCCGCGTCGCGGCGCCCGGCTCCGCCGTTCTCCAAGGGCTGCTGGGAGCGCTGATCCTCGCGCGCGGCGAACCGCTGCCCGCCGACCGGCTCATGGATCTGGTGTGGGCGGACCAGCCGCACAACTCCGGTCGCGCCTCGGTTCATGTCGCCGTCTCGCGGCTGCGCAAATGGCTCGCCCAGTTCGACGGCACGGCGGAACCCCTCTCGATCGGCTACGCGGATGGGTACCTGCTGCGCTGCCCGCCCGAGCGGTCGGACCTCGGCCGGTTCCTGTCGTTCCTCACCCGGGCCCGCGCGGCGCCCGCCCCGGAAGAGCGCTTCCAGGCCCTTTCCGCGGCATTCCGGGAACATTCCGGCCCGCTGCTGTCCGGGGTGGCGAGGATCGACCGTTCCGACCCCCTCGTCCGCTCGCTCGAAGAAGGCATCGGCCAGGCGGCCCTCGACCTCGCGACGGCCGCCATGGAGACCGCGGCGCCGGGGGACGCGCTCAAGGCGGTGCGCCGGCTCGCCCGCGAACGTCCCTACGACGAGCCGCTCCACGCCGCGCTCATCGATCTCCTCCTCGCGGCCGGCAGGCCCGGGGAGGCCGTCCGCGCCTACCACGAACTCGCCGCGCGCCTGTCGGACGAACTGGGCATCGAGCCGAGCGAGAAAGTGCAGCTCGCCCACCTGCGCGCCCTGTCCGCCGACCGTCCCGTCCACGCCCCGGGCCCGGCGCCCGAGCCGCGGGTGGCCCCCACCCCCGCCGAGCTGCCGCCGGACATCGCCGATTTCACGGGCCGGGACGACGAGGTGGCACGCCTCACCGAGGTCCTCACCGGGCCGCGGCCGGGCACCGTCGCCATCGCCGGCATCGCGGGCCTGGGCGGGCTGGGCAAGACCACGCTCGCCGTGCACGTCGCGCACCGGATCGCCGATTCGTTCCCCGACGGCCAGCTCTACGCGGACCTGCGCGGCGCCTCCGCCGACCCCGCCCGCCCAGAGGACGTGCTCAGCAGATTCCTGTTCGCCCTGGGCGTCAGCGCCGCCGGCATACCCGAATCCCTCGAGGAACGTGCGGCGCTCTTCCGGAGCTGCCTGGCCAGACGCAGAATCCTCATTCTGCTCGACAACGTCGCCGGGGAGGAGCAGGTGCGGCCGCTCCTGCCCGGTGCCCCCGGCACGGCCGTGCTCATCACCGGGCGCGTCCGCCTGGTCGGCCTCGAGGGCGCGAGCCTGCTGGAACTCGACGTCCTGCCGACCGCCCAGGCCGTGGACCTGCTCATGAGAATCGTCGGGACCGAACGCGTCCGCGACGCCCCGGCCGCGGCCCTCGAGATCATCCGGCTGTGCGGCCGGGTTCCGCTGGCGGTGCGCATCTCGGCGGCCAGGCTCCTCGGCAGGCGGCAGTGGAGCCTGGACCACCTCGTCGGCGCCCTCGGGGAGGAACGGCACCGGCTGGACGAACTGGTCGTGGGCGACCTCGACGTCCGCGCCGGATTCGAGATGAGCTACCGGACGCTGCCCACCGGCGCGCGGCGGGCCTTCCGGCTGGCCGGGCTGCTCGACGCGCCCGACTTCGCCTGCTGGGCGGTGGCGGCCCTGCTGGACGTGCCGGTGCGGCAGGCCGAACGCGAGATCGAGATCCTGGTCGACGCCCACCTGGTGAACCTCGTGGGGACGGACGAGACCGGCGCGCTCCGGTACAGACTCCATGACCTGGTCCGGTTGTACGCGCGCGAGCGGGCCGTGCGCGAGGACCCCGGACCCGAACGGGAGGCCGCGATCCGGCGGGCCCTCGGCGCGTGGCTGGCGCTGGCGGAGGTCGCGGCGGAACACGTCCCCGGACCCTGCTACGCGATCATGCACGGTCCCGCGCCGCGCTGGCGGCTCCCCGCGGAGGTCGCCGGCCCGCTGCTGGCCGATCCGATGGCATGGTTCGGCGCCGAGCGCGCCGCGCTGGTGGCGGGGGTGGCGCAGGCGTGCGAGGGGCGGCTGACCGAACTCGCCTGGGACCTCGCGGGGTCCACGGAGAAGTACCTCAACGTGCGCGGGTCGTACGACGGCTGGCAGCGCATGCACGAGCGGACGCTCGCGCTCTGCCGTGAGACGGGCGACAGGCGCGGCACGGCCGTGCTGCTGCGCGGCCTCCTGGAGGTCACCACCTGGACGGCCCCGGCGGGCCCCGGACCCGCGATGACGCGGATGCAGGCCGCGGCGTCCGAACTCCTCGACCTGTTCGTCCAGCTGGACGATCCCGTCGGAGTGGCCGACGCCACCGTCGACCTGGCCTGGGGCATGACGGCCGACGGGAACGGCGCGCAGGCCCTCGCCCTGGCGGAGCGCGCCCTGCGGATCGCCGTCGACGCTGACTACCTCGGCGGGCAGGCGCGGGCCTACCACGTGATGGCGGTCGTCCACGGCGAGGAGGACCCCCAGGGCGCGGTCGTGGTCCTGGAGAAGGCGATGGGGGTCGCCGAGGCACTCGGCAACGCCCGCTACACCACGACGGTGATCCAGTTCCTCGGCGCGGCGAAGTCGTTCTGCGGTGACATCGCCACCGGGCGGAAACTGCTGGAAGAATCCCTGGCGATGGCCCGGCGGCTGGACGATCGCTATCTCGAGACCTTTTCGCTGCTCTACCTCTCAAAACTGTTCGCCGCGACAGGGGACGAGCGGGCGAGGGCGACCGTCGAACTGACGCTGGCCCACAGCGAGAACGGCAACTTCGGCCATTTCCTCGCCGACGCGCTCAGCATCCTCGGGCGGCTGAACCTGGCCGAAGGAGACGTGCCCGCCGCCATCGCGGCCCTCGAACGCTCGGTTCAGGTCTGGAGGACCCGCGGCTGGATCCCCTACCTGGCGCGGACGCTCCGCTACCTCGGCGACGCCCACGGTGCCGCCGGCGACCACCTGGCGGCGGGGGCCAGCCGGCGGGAAGCCCGCGAACTCCTCAACGAGATCTCGGGCGAGAGCGACATGAGGACGCTGGAGGAGCGGCTCGCCCACGAAGGGCCGGGGGGCGAGAAGAACGCCGCACAGACCCCTCCAACATCAGGAAACCTCGCGGTTAGCAACACGTTAGGCGAGTGTCGCTAGCATCGCCATCGCTGATCAAGAGTGCCATTAAGACGGCTCGCAGCGATGCCGGCCGTGCAGTTCGGGCCACCCGGCTGCGCACAGGAAGCGAGGCAAAGAATGACACGCCATTCCCATGCCTATCACCAGGCCGCGCCGGAAGCTTTCGATCTGCACAACACCCATGCCATGGGAAGGAACGCGCCGAGAAGGGGAGCCGAAAGGATCTCGGCGGGACCGTGCCGTTCCGCCCGTGACGTACTTCCGCCGGACGCTCCCGCCTATCTGCTCCCGATCGTCGAGGCCCTGCTGTCCGGACAGACGGACGAGGCGGCCAGCAAGCAACTCGGGATCTCACCCCGGACCTTCAGCCGGCGCGTGGCGGAGCTCCTCGAGCATCTGAACGCCGTCACGAGGTTCCAGGGCGGAGTGGAGCTGGTGCGCCGCGGCTGCCAGAACTGTTCCGGCTGCGGCGAAGGCCGCTCTCGCCGGGCCGGCCGCCCCTCGTCCGGGGCGGAGCCCGGTCATTGAACGCTTTCGGGCGGGCGGATCGGAAGCAGCGCGATCAGCCCGGCCAACAGGATCAGGGTGATGCCGGCCATGCCCGCCCGCTGCGTGTTGAACAGGGCGATGAACCCGCTGAAGGCCAGCGGCCCGAGGAAACCGACGGCGCGCCCCGTGGTGGCGTAGAGCCCGAACGCCTCCCCTTCTCGCTCGGGCGTGACGATGCGGGTGAGGAAGGTCCGGGTGGACGACTGGGCCGGCCCGACGAAGGTCGCCAGGGTCAGCCCGCACACCCAGAACGCGATCTTGCCCGGTAGCACCACCAGCGCGCCGCACACCAGCACGAGCCCCAGCAGCGCCACCACGATCACGGGCTTCGGGCCGAAGCGATCGTCCAGCCGCCCGCCCAGGACGGCGCCGACACCGGCGGTGAGGTTGGCGCCGATCGCGAAGATCACCACCTCCGTGGTGGTGAAGCCGAACGTGCCGGCCGCGACCACGCCGCCGAAGGTGAAGATCGCCGCGAGACCTTCCCGGTAGACGGCGCTGGCGGCGAGAAAGCCGAGCGTGCGCCGCTCGCCGCGCCACATCCTTTTCAGGCGCCTGCCCAGCTCCGCGTACTCGGCGAAGAAGCCGCGGCGCACGTGCTCCCGGGACGCCGGCGTCTCCGGCACGAACAGCAGCAGCGGGAGCGCGAACAACGCGAACCACAGCGCCGAGAACAGCGCGACCACACGAATGTTGAGCCCGTCCTCCGAGGTCACGCCGAACAGGCCGACGTCGGGCAGCACGAACGCGAACAGCACGACCGTCAACGCGATCAGGCCCCCGAAGTACCCCATCGCCCAGCCGAAGCCCGAGACCCGCCCGAGCGTCGCCTTCGTCGACACCTGCGTCAGCATCGCGTTGTAGTTGACCTCGGCGATCTCGAAGAACACGCTGCCCGCGGCGATCAGGACGAGCGCCGGCAGCAGGTACGACGGGTCGTCCTGGATGAAGAACAGTCCCGCCGTACAGGCCACCACCAGCCCGCTATGGACGGCCAGCCACAGCTTGCGTCTCCCGCCGGCATCGCCGCGACGGCCGATCACCGGTGCGAGCAACGCGACGAACACCCCCGCCACCGCGAGCGAGACGCCGAGCGCCCGGGACCCCGACTCCTCATCGGCGGCCACCGTACCGGTCACGTACACCGTGAAGACGAAGGTGAGGATGACGGCGTGGAAGGCGGACGCTCCCCAGTCCCACAGCGCCCAGCAGATCGCCTGGCGCCCGGAACGCCGTGTGGCGACGGATGAATCAGTGACGTCCGTGTGCACATCGCGACGCTAGCCGATCTCCCCATGAGACCGGCACCGGTCACGCCAGTCGATCCAACGCGCGCTCGTGGTCGGGCCGGTCGATCGTCCGGCCGGTGCGGCGGGAGCGGACCAGAGCCAGATAGCCGAGGACCGTGGCGATCAGCCCCAGCACCAGGCCGATGGCGCCGCCGGCCACTCCGTTGCCGGTGCCGAGGCCGCCGTCGGCGACGGCCAGGTTCAGCGCGCCGATGACCATGCCGGTCAGCCCCGCCACCAGGGAGACCATGGCCCCTCTCTTCCCGTTGCGGCCGGCGGAGCGGGCCAGAGCCAGCCCGCCGATGACCACGCCGGCCAGCGACACCAGTGCGGCCGCGGTGCCCACGAGCCGCCCGCCGGTCAGGTCGTAGGCATCGGCGGCGACCACCTGGGCCGAAGCGTGCGCGGCAAGCACAGATGTGACTGACATGTCTCCTCCTGAAACTGGATGTGCTCCGAGCATGTCCGTCACGCCCACCGCCGGTCGTCCCGCAGCCGGACGCACTTCGCGCTGCCGCCGATGGCGCACCCGGCTACCGCGGACGCGGCAGAAGCAGGGGGAGTACCGCGTGTGCGGTAGCCGCCGTTCGTCCGTGAGCGGGACTTCTCCCGCGGCGGCGCCCGGCTAGGGTGCGCTTGTGAGGATTGGACCCGGTGTCCGGGACTGGGCGATCGCCGTCGGCGTGGCGGCCACGCTGCTGGTCACCGGACTGTCCCGCCAGCACTCCGTCACGAGTCTCGACCTGCTCGGCTATGCGCTGCTGACGGCCGGCGGCCTGGCGCTGGCCGCGCGCCGCCGCGCGCCGGTCACCGTCCTGGCCGTCACCGGGCTGTGCGCGGCGGGTTACCAGGCGGCCGGTTTCGATGTGCCGGCGGTCGCGTTCCTGTTCGCGGTGTACGCCGCCGTACGGGCCGGGCACCGGATCATCGCGGTGGCGGCGAGCGTGGCCCTGCTGGCCGCCCTGCCGCTCGCGGCCCTGCTCTCGGGCTTGCACGACACGGGCGAGGCGTTCGCCCAGGCCCGGGGCGCCCTCGAGATCGCCTGGCTGATCGCCGCCGGCGCCGCGGGCGAGGCGCTGCGGCAGGCCGAGCGGCGGGCCGATGAGGCCGAGCGCACCCGGGAGGAGACCGCGCGGCACCGCGCCGACGAGGAACGGCTGCGCATCGCGCGGGAGCTGCACGATTCGCTCACCCACCAGATCTCCGTCATCAAGGTTCAGGCCGAGGTCGCCGTCCACGTGGCCCGCAGGCGCGGCGAACCGGTCCCGGAGGCACTGCTGGCGATCCAGGAGGCCGGGCGCGAGGCGACCCGGGAACTGCGCGCGACCCTGGAGGCGCTGCGCGACGACGACACGGCCCCGCCGCGCGGGCTCGACCATGTTCCGGAACTGGTGGAACGGGCCCGCACCATCGGCCTGGACGCGACGCTGACGATCGAGGGACGACGGCATGGCGTGCCGGCCGCGGTGGACCGGACCGTCTACCGGATCGTCCAGGAGTCGCTCACCAACATCGCCCGGCACTCCGGCGCCGCCACGGCGTCGGTCCGCATCGACTGCCGTCCGGACGTCCTCGCGATCCGCATCGACGACGACGGCACGAGCGCGCCGGACACCGCTCCCGCGCCCGGCCTCGGGCTGCTGGGCATGCGCGAACGCGTCACCGCCCTCGGCGGCCGGCTGCGCGCCGAACCGCGCGGCGAGGGCGGCTTCACCGTCCAGGCCGAACTGCCCGTGGAGCGGACGTCATGATCCGTGTTCTGCTGGTCGACGACCAGCCGCTCATTCGCAGCGGCTTCCGCGCGCTCCTCGACCTCGAGGACGACATCGAGGTGGTGGCCGAGGCCTCGGACGGGAAGGAGGGCATCGCGCTGGCCCGCAAACACCTGCCCGACGTCGCTCTGATCGACGTCCAGATGCCGGTCGTCGACGGTATCGAGGCGACCCGGCGCATCGCCGCCGACCCCGCCCTGGCCGGGGTGCACGTGGTCATCCTGACCAACTACGGCCTGGACGAGTACGTCTTCAACGCGCTGCGCGCCGGCGCCGCCGGTTTCCTGGTGAAAGACGTCGTGCCGGAAGACTTCCTGCACGCCGTCCGCGTCGCCGCGCGCGGCGACGCCCTGCTCGCACCGTCGATCACCCGCAAGCTGATCAGCCGGTACATCACCCAGCCGCCCGGCACCGGCACCGGCACGGGGCTGGAAGAACTGACCAACCGCGAACGCGAGGCCGTCGCCCTGGTCGCGCGGGGCCTGTCCAACGACCAGATCGCCGACCGCATGGTGATCAGCCCGACGACCGCGAAAACCCACATCAACCGGGCCATGGCCAAGCTCCATGCCCGTGACCGCGCCCAGCTCGTGGTCCTCGCCTACGAATCCGGCCTGGTCACCCCGCGCGATTCCTGACACCCGCCCAGCGGACTTCGCGAAGCACCGCACCCATGCTTGCTGTACCCCCTACCGGAACCGAGACGTACGGCTGCACCACCAGCCCCCACCACCTCAGGGGCTGTGCCCTACCCGTCACCAACCGATTCGACATCCCCTGACACCGAGGGTCACCTTGCTCCGTGATGATGTGCCACCGTGTAGCACCGCGTGGCGCTGGGCCGGTATCGTGATGGTATGAGCCCGCAGCCTGAGATCACTCAACGTGACCTGCGTAACAGGTCTAAAGAGATCATGGACGCGGTCCAGCGTGGCCAGGCGTTCACGGTCACGCGTGACGGACACCAGATCGGCGAACTGATTCCGTTGCGGCGGCGCAGGCGGTTCGTGCCCCGCAGCGAGTTCGCGGCGATGTCCCGCAGCGCCCCCGGCATCTCCCTGGATGCCTTCCGGGCCGACCAGGATGCCACAGCCGACCGGGAGCCGGACGATCCTTATGGCCGGTGAGTACGCGCAGGGGCTGCTCGACACGAACATCATGATCCTGCGCAAGTGGGTGGATCCTGAAGAGCTCCCTGTAGAGATGGCGATCAGTGCCATCACCTTGGCGGAACTGTCCGCAGGGCCGCATGAGGTGCGCAGGAAGGAGGAGCAGGACGACTACGACGAGTACGCCGAACGCGCCCGGCGGTTGGACGTGCTCCAGCGTGCGGAGAACGAGTTCGACCCCATCCCGTTCGAGACGGAAGCAGCCCGCGCCTACGGCAGGGTCTGCGCGGCCGTGATCAGCGCCGGGCGCAAGCCCAGACGCCGAGTGGCCGACCTGATGATCGCCGCCATCGCCATCGCCGAGGACCTGCCGCTGTTCACCACCAATCCCGACGACTTCAAAGGATTGGACGACCTCCTCACTGTCGTCCCCGTAACGCGCCCGAGGACGCCCGGCGGCCGGTAAGGCGCTCTACCGTCAGATGAGCCGGCCGACTGAAAGCGTTCTGCGAAGTCGCCGACGAGAGGGTGGAGACGGTGGTGGCCTCTGCGGCGGAAGGGGCGCCGCTAGGGCGATGTCGCCGAATGCGGGTGTTCAGTGCGAAGGCGGCGGGAGAATGTCCCAGGGTGAATGACGACGCCGTTTGACGGGGGAAGTCAGTGGAGCAGTTGATCCCTAGGCCGTTCGCGCATCTTGACGCGCCGCTGTCGGAGACCTATCGCCGGATCATGCGGGTCTTCGTGGACAACAAGCGCCGTTTCGTGGTGCATCTGCGGCCTGAGGACGTGGCCGAGGTGCTTCGACGGGACGGCGGCCCGGCCCTCGTGCAGGAGGCGGTCGACAAGGCGTTGGAGAGTCTGGCCGACTGGGGGAATCTGCGCGCCGATCCCGACACCAGCAGGGTCACCACTGTCGAGGACTTCTACCGGGCTCGTTACCTTTACCAGCTCAGCCGTGAGGGGGAGGCGGCCGAACGTGCCCTTGTGGTCTACGAGGAGGAGATCGGGCGGCGCGGGGAGTTGCAAGCGGTCGCGTTGGAGGACATCCGGGTGCGGTTGCGGGCACTGCGCGATCTGCCCGGACATCCGGATCCCGCCGTCGTCCACAGCCTGCTGCTGGAGCTGATGAGCAGGCTGGACAGCCTGGCGGCGAACGCGAGCGCGTTCATGAGCGGGCTCCAGCGCACCATTGACCTCCAGGACGTCGACGAGGAGGCGTTCCTGGCCTACAAGGACCGGCTTATCGCCTATCTCGAACGGTTCGTGTCCGAACTGGTCGTGAAGCACCATGACATCGCCACCACGTTGCGGGCGCTGCCGCCGCAGCGGGTCGCGGCGCTGCTGGCGCTGGCCGCGGAGCGGGAGGCCGCGGATGCCGTGCCCGACGGGGCGGCGGGCGGCGTGGCCGTTCCGGACGGGGCCGCCGGATCCAGCGGGGACGACGCGTCCGCGCGGTCGGTGAGCGTGGCCGCCGCAGAGAAGCTGGCGCTCTGGGAGAGCCGCTGGTCCGGTCTGTGGTCCTGGTTCGTCGGTGGCCGTGGCCATCCCTGCCAGGCCGACCTGCTCCGTACCCGGGCGCGCAAGGCGATCCCGGACCTCCTCGCCACGATCAGCGTGCTGCAGGAGCGGCGCGCCGGGCGCAGCGACCGGTCCGCCGACTTCCGGGCGTTGGCCCGCTGGTTCGCCCAGGTCCCCACCGACGAGGACGCTCACCGGTTGTGGCGGGCGGCGTTCGGCCTGTCCACCTCGCGGCACCTCACCGCCGAGCCGGGGGCGTCACCCGCCGAGGTGCCCGCGGCCACCAGCTGGCTGGACGCGCCACTGGTAGAGGTGTCGGCCCGGTTGCGCGCCAGCGGCCGGTACGCCCGGCGCGGTGCGCCGCGGCGGGTCCGTGACCGCGCGGCCGAGCGTGAGCTGCTCGCCCGGGAGGTGGCGGCCGAGCGCGAGCAGACCGAGGCGGCCCGCCGCCGCCTGGCCACCGGACGGCCCACCCGGCTCAGCGATCTGGGCAAGCTGGACCGGCAGGAGTTCCGGCTGTTCCTGCGGTTGCTGGGCGACGCGCTGGCCGCGGGCCCGCCCGGCCCCGATGGGGTGATCCGGACCCGTACCTCCGACGGCGCGCTGGCGGTGATGCTGGAGCCGGTGGACGGCTTGGCGGAGGTGGTGACCGAGGACGGCGTGCTGCGCGGTCCCGACCACGAGATCACCATCGCCGATCTGATCAGCTCCGGCCGGGCGGTGGTCTCATGACCGGGGCGCTGTCCGATGTGCTGGAGGAGCAGCGGGACGCTGAGCGGCGCCGGGCCGTCCGGGCGCTGCTGCGCACGCCGCTGCTCACTCCGCGCGACGCCGGGTACGCGCTGGTGCGCAAGCACGCCGGGCATCTGGCGCAGTGGTTCGCGCGGGAGGCGGGCTGGTCGCTGCACACCGATCCCGGTGTCGCCAGGCTCCGGAAGGTCCCCGGTGATCTGGGCGACGGGAGCCGTGCCGCGAACGTCAAGGACGGCGGGGCACGGGCGCGGCAGCCGTTCAGCCGCCGCCGCTACGTGCTGGCGTGCCTGGCGCTGGCCGCGTTGGAACGCGCGGAGGCGCAGGTCACGCTGGGCTGGCTGGTGGACCGGGTGGTGGCGTTCGCCGCCGATGAGCAGATCACCCGCGCCGGGATCGCCTTCGCCATGGAGGACAGGGACGAACGCGGCGATCTGGTCGCGGTCGCACAGTTGCTGCTGTCGCTCGGGGTGCTGGTGAAGGTGGCCGGTGACGAGCAGGCGTTCGTCAACCGCAGCGGCGACGCCCTCTACGACGTGGATCGCCGGGTGCTGGCCGTGCTGCTGTCCACTCGGCGGGGGCCGTCACTCGTGACGGCCGACGGCCATGGCGCGCGGCTCGCCGCGGTGACCGAGGACTTGGTCCCTGACACGGAGGACGGCCGCAACCGGGCGATCCGCCACGCCATCACCCGGCGGCTGCTGGACGATCCGGTGCTCTATTACGCCGACCTGACCGCTGAGCAGCGCACCTATCTCGACAGCCAGCGCGGCCCGCTGCTCAAGCGGCTCACCGAGGCGACCGGGTTCATGGCCGAGGTCCGCGCCGAGGGCATCGCCCTGATCGACCCGACCGGGGAGGCGACCGACTTCGGGATGCCGGAGGAGGGCACCGAAGGGCACGCGACCCTGCTGCTGGCCGAGTACCTGTCCGAACGGCTGCGGGCGGACCAGGGGGTGGTCTCGGTCACGGCGGCCGAGCGGCGGATGGCCGAACTCATCGGCGAGCACAAGGCGCACTGGCGCAAGAACGTCCGCGACCCCGGCGCCGAACGGATCCTGACCGCGCACGCGCTGCACCGGCTGGCCGCGCTCGGGCTGGTGCGGTGGCACGGTGACGAGGTCACGCCGCTTCCGGTGCTCGCCCGGTTCGGCTACCTGGAGCCCACCATCATCGGAAAGAAGGAGCCGTCATGACCGCGACCACCCATCCCGGTGGCTCCGGCCCGGGCGCCGGCGGCTCGGATGTAGCGGCGGAGTTTCCGGTGGCGCACACCCCGCGGTGGCAGCCGCTGCGCACCGGACTGGTCGACCTTTTCTACTACGACCACCAGGAATTCTGGTTCCGCGACGGCCGGGTGCTGTTCCGGGGCAACAACGGCACCGGCAAGTCCAAGGTGCTGGCGCTTACGCTGCCGTTCCTGCTGGACGGCGACCTGACCCCCAGCCGGGTCGAGCCGGACGGTGACCGCAACAAGCGGATGGAATGGAACCTGTTGCTGGGCGGCCGCTACGACGAGCGGCTGGGCTACACCTGGCTGGAGTTCGGCCGGGTCGCCGAGGACGGTGAGCGTGCCTACCTCACCGTCGGAGCCGGGCTGAAGGCCGTCGCCGGGCGCGGCATCGCCGACCGGTGGTTCTTCGTCACCTCCCAGCGGATGGGGCAGGACCTGTTCCTCATCGGCCCGAGCGGCGCGGCGCTCACCCGGGACCGGCTCACCGAGGCGATCGGGCTGCACGGCCAGGTGACTCAGCGCGCCGAACGCTACCGGCGGATGCTGGACGAGCATCTGTTCCACCTGGGCGAGGAACGGTACGACGCGCTGATCAGCCTGCTGATCCAGCTCCGCCAGCCGCAGCTGTCCAAGCGACCCGACGAGAAGCGCCTCTCGCGGGCGCTGTCGGACGCCCTCACGCCGCTCGACCAGGCGGTGCTGAGCGACATCGCGACCGCGTTCCATGACCTGGAACAGCAACGCGCCGAGCTCACCGGCCTGCGCGACACCCGCGGCCACGTGACCCGTTTCCTCGACCGCTACCGGCGATACGCCTCGGTCGCGGCGCGCCGTCAGGCCCGGGAGCTGCGCACCGCGCACAGCGCGTACGAGGCCGTGCAGCGGTCACTGGCCGGGGTACGCGAGGAGATCGACCGTACCGAACGAGAGGAGACGGAGGCTGCCGGCCGCCTGGAGGCGGCGCGGGTCGAGCACGCCGGGCAGACGGCGGTCCGCGAAGAACTCGGTTCCGACCCGCGGCTGAAGAATTTCGCCGACGCGCAGCGCTATGCCGAGCAGGCCGAGCAAGCCGCGGCGCATGCCAGGCGGGCCGCCGAACGTGCCGAAAAGGCCCGCACGGAACGCCTGGCACGGCGGGACAAGGCCGCCGAGGCGGCCGAACGCAGCGCCGCCGACATCGTTGACGCGCACGTGCCGGCCGCGGACGCCGCCGGACGCGCCGGCATCGGTGACCGGCATGCCGCGATCACCCTCGACCCGCCCGCCGAGAGCACCCTGGTCGCGGCCGGGCGCGAGACCGCGCGGCTGGCCGACGGCCGTGCCGAGGCCGTGGCGCACGTGACCCGCCTGGCCGACAAGGCGTCCCGGGCCGAGGCCGAACTGGTCCAGGCCCGCCGCGTCCTCGGCGAACGCGAGTCCGACCGGGACGCCGCCGCCGACGCGCTCGGCGAGGCGACCGACGCCCTCGCCACGCAGGTGGGCCGGCACGTCGAGGAGTGGCGGGAATACGGCCGGTCACTCACCGAGCTGACCGTTCCCGATCCCGACGACGTGGACCTGACGGGCTGGGCCGACAGCCTGGAGGGCCCGCACCCGCTGCTGGCCGCGCTGCGGGCCGGCGCGGACGGCGCCCACCAAACCCTGGCGACCGCCCGCGCGGAGGCCGCGGCACGCGTGGAGGCGGCACGGGTCGAACTGGGCGAGCTGACCGCCGAACGCGACCGCCTGGAATCGGGCGTCGTGGACCGGCCGCCCGTGCCCCGCACCCGCGGCGCCGACACCCGCACCGGCCCCGGCGCCCCGCTGTGGCAGGTCGTGGACTTCACCGCAGGGCTCGACCCCGCCGACCGGGCCGGACTGGAGGCGGCGCTGGAGGCATCCGGGCTGCTGGACGCCTGGATCACCCCCGAGGGGACGCTGCTGGACCCCGCCACCCACGACGTGATGGCCCGGGCGGGAGTCCCCGCCCCCCGCCCGCTGACCGCGGCGCTGACCGCCGTGATCGACCCCGACGACGAGCACGCCGCCGCGCTGTCGCCGCAGACCGTGACGGCCGTGCTGGCCGGGATCGGCTTCGAGGAGCAGGACACCGCCGCCTGGGTGGCGACCGGCGGCCGCTGGCGGCTCGGACCGCTGCACGGCGCCTGGTCCAAGGACGCCGCCCGCTACGTCGGCGCGGGCGCCCGCGAAGAGGCGCGCCGCCGCCGCCTCGCCGAGCTCACCGGCCTGATCGAGGCCGCCGAGAACACCGTGGCGCGGGCGCGTTCGGCCGCCGAGGCCGTCGACCGACGCCGCGCAGTGCTCGCCGCCGAACTCGGTCGCGAACCTTCCGACCAGCCGCTCCGCGACGCGCACGGCACCGTCGCCGGTGCCGCCGGCCAGTTGGAGAAGGCCCGCACTCGCGTCGAGCGTGCCGCCGACGACGTCGGCTGGGCCGAACGTGATCACGCCGAGGCCGTCGTCGACCGCGACCAGGCCGCCGCCGACGTCGGCCTGCCCGCCGACGTGGCCGGACTCACCGCCGTCCGTGCCGCGCTGGAGGACTACCGGCGGGCGACGGCGCAGCTGCTGGCCGCCGCGCGCCGCCACGCCGACCGCCTTGCCGAGCTCACCACCTGGACCGAGGAGCTCGCCGCGGCCGAGGCGGCGGCCGGTGAGGCCGCCGCGGAGGCCCGCGATGCCGAGGTCCGCGCCGCCGAGGAACGCGGGCGCCTGGAGGCGTTGCGTGAGTCGATCGGCGCGTCCGTCGAGGAGCTCCGCGAGCGGCTGCAGAACGCCAAGCGCCGCCTCGGCGAACTCGACGCCACCATCCGCCGCCTGGATGGCGAGCACCGTCGGGCCGGGGAACTGCGCGCCAAGGCGCAGGGCCGCGAGGAGCAGCTCACCGGCCAGCTCTCCGAGGCCGGCGACCGCCGCGCCGCCGCCGTCACCGAGTTCCAGCGCTTCACCGCCACCGGCCTGCTCGAACTCTCCTGCGCCATGGAGGTCCCCGGCACCGGCGAGGACCCCTGGGCGGCCGACCCTGCCGTCCGGCTCGCTCGCCGTGCCGAGGAACGGCTCCGCGACGTTGATGACGGTGACGAGGCGTGGCGCCGCGTCCAGGACGAGATCACCCGCTACTACTCCGACCTTTCCGAGGCGCTGTCGAGGCACGGCCACCACGCGCTGGCCGGGCTGGACGACTGGTTCGTGGTCACCATCCAGTTCCAGGGCCGGGAACGCACACCGGCCGAGCTGACCGAACTGCTGGATGGGGAGATCGGCTATCGCGAGCGCATGCTCACCGCCAAGGAACGCGATCTGCTCGAGGAACACCTGATCAACGACGTCGCCAGCCATCTCCAGGAGCTCATCGGCGAGGCCGAGGCGCAGGTCGGATTCATGAACGCCGAGCTGGAGGAACGTCCCACCTCCACCGGCATGCGGCTGCGGCTGCGCTGGGAGCCCAGCCCGGACGCCCCCGCCGGGCTCGCCGAAGCCCGTGCCCGGCTGCTGCGGCAGAACGCCGACCTGTGGTCGCCCGCCGACCGCTCCGCCGTCGGCGACTTCCTGCAACGCGAGATCGAACGGGTCCGCGCCGAGGACGAGCACCGCACCTGGCAGGAGCACCTCCGCGACGCCCTGGACTACCGCTCCTGGCATCGCTTCGTCATCGAGCGCTACCAGGACGGGCGCTGGCGCAGCGCGATCGGCCCGGCCTCCGGAGGTGAACGCGTGCTGACGGTGTCGCTGCCGCTCTTCGCCGCCGCGTCCGCGCACTACCGCTCCGCCCACCCGCACGCGCCGCGCATGGTCGCGCTCGACGAGGCGTTCGCCGGGGTGGACGACGACGCCCGCGCCAAGTGCCTCGGCCTGCTCACCACCTTCGACCTGGACGTGGTGATGACCTCCGAACGCGAGTGGGGCTTCTACACCACCGTCCCCGGTCTGGCCGCCCACCACCTCGTGCGCCGCGACGGCGTCGACGCCGTCCACGTCACCACCTGGGAGTGGGACGGTCAGGAGCCCGTCCGCGTCGAACGCGGCACGTCGGCTCGCCCACCGGCGCCCGAGTCGAGCCCGGACGAGGGACTGTTCTGAGGCGGGACGAGGATGAACGGCGATCTGCCCAGGCTGCGCCGGACGCTCGGCGATCCGGCACTCACCCGGCTGCTCGCGGCGCTGGCCCGCAGGATCGAGCTGGGGCGTCCGCTGACCGGGCCGCTGGTGCTGTCCCACCCCACCCCGGTCGAACTCCGCGCGATCCGGGCCCTGCTCGGCTCGGGCCGGGCCGGTAGCGGCGGCTCGGTCACGATCCCACTCGACCGGGTCGCCGCCACCCTCGCCGACGCGGGCATCGCCCCGGACCTACAATCGGCCGTTGAGGCACTGGCCGGTCCCATCACGCCCCGTGCCCGCGTCGCCGCCGCCGAACGGGCGGGCCGCAGCGCCGCGGCGGACAGACTCGACGCAGGCCGGCACGCGGGAACCGCCTGGTACGAGGAATGGGCCAAAGGACTGGCCACCGACGGGACGCTGACCAGGCTGATTCGCCGGGACGACCTCGACCTGATCAGCGCCGCCGTCGCCGTGCTCGACCTGATCCCCGCCCCGGGCACACCGCTTCCCGTCATCGCCGAACGCGCCACCGGTGACACCAAGGCCCTGTCCGGCACCCCGCTGGCGAGCATGACCCTGCGCGCCCTCGCCCTGCGCTCGGGCACCGCACCGCCGCGCGGCGCCGAGGCCGAACGCGCCCTGTGGGAGTCCGCCGGAGTGATCGTCGACGACCTGTCCAGCCAGGTCCTCGTCCTCGGCCTGCCCGCGCACGGCGACCAGCCTCTGGCCGGCTGGCTGACCCAGGCCGCCGCCCGCCGCACCCCGTTCCGGATCACCCTGCACCAGCTCGTCACCATGCCGATCACCCCGGACGCCACGGTGGTCCACGTCTGCGAGAACCCCTCCGTCCTGCGCGCCGCCGTGTCCACCCCGGTCGCCGCCCCGCTGATCTGCACCGAAGGGATGCCGTCGGCGGCGGCGAGCCGGCTCCTGCGGACCCTGGCGGACGCGGGCACGACGATCCGCTGGCGCGGCGACTTCGACTGGACGGGCCTGCGCACCACCGCCGTCGCGATCGCCCGCTACGCCGCCGAGCCGTGGCGGATGTCCACCGCGGACTACGAGGCGGCCCTGGCCACCGGCGACTCCGAACCGCTCCGCGGTGCCGCCGCACCCAGCCCGTGGGACCCCGACCTCGCCACCCGGATGCACGAGACCGGCCGCGCCGTCATGGAGGAACGACTGATTCCCCTGATGCTCGCAGACCTCGCCTCCTCGGTGCCCTGATGGTTCCTCCATCCCCGCCCGCGGACTGCGGATTGACGGGGTCAGGGTCAGACTGGGATTCCAGCGCGGTCGAGCCGTTGGAGCAGGCTGGGCTAGCGGTGATGCTCCTCGCGCAGTAGTAGCGCAAGGCCGAGTTGCTGGAGGCGGTTCTGCCAGGTCTGGGTGACGCGCAGCGGGTGCGGCGTCTGATCGAGACGGCTGCGCCCGATGGCTATATGGGTGATGACCAGGGCGTCTACCTGGTTCGGGATGACGGTTCGCACGCCTGGGCGCTGGCACGAGGGCTGCTCGTCCACCTCGACTGGTTGGAGCCCGTCATCCCGGCGGAGGTGGCGTTGGCGCTGCGCGGCCCGTCCTAACGGGCGCCTTTCGCGCCGGCCGTTCCGGCCACCGCCACGGTGGCGGTGGCCCCGCCCGCCGGGGCAGGCGGGGATCCTCACTGCCGGTCAGGGATCGGCGAGGTGACTCCGGCTCCGCTATTGGCCCCAATGAGCCGGAACGATTCCCCGGAGGTCACGATCAAATGTGCATGGTGGAGGAGCCGGTCAGAGGCCGACTCCAATCTGTCGCCGTACCGCACACAAGGCCCTGCGGAGCGCTTGACATGCTTCGGTGTTTCCGACCATGGCGACGAAACCGCACAGACCGGGTCGTACCCCCTACGGGGTCCTGCACAAACCGGCGCGCCCCGCCACCCCCGGCGCCCACCTGACGATCCCGTCCCGCTTCACGATCGGCTGACCGTGGCGTCCCCAACGGTGGCCCGATCGTGCCGGCAACCCCACATGAGATCACCGCCACCGGCACAAGGCCCGTATGGGGCCCCCGCATGAGCGGCACCATCCCATGCGCCCCGGACGATCCGCCACCACGGACATCCCCGCGCGTACGGGCCGACCGGCGTGACACCAGCCTTCTCGAAGTGACCCGTGGACCATCCCCGAGCGTGCAGGGCTGACGACGAGCGCCGCGATGGCTACGACCGCGACCTCACCGCTGGCGCGGACGATGGTGCTTCTGCGACGTACGCCTGCACCATCAACAACGGCCGTGGCGGCTGCGCTCCCCATCGTCAGCCGGGGGCTGCCGGGTCGGGGTCTGAGGGAACAGCGTAGGGGCGGGCGCACCGTCGTTGGCTTGCGCATCCCCGGCTCCGCCAGGACCGGGGGACTCAGTGAGGTGGGAGTTGGGCTGCTCCGGGTTGTGGACGTCTCCATTATTGTATAGATATACATGTTTATTTGACGCGGGGGTGGGCGTGCGGTCGCTGCAGCCGGGGGACCCTGTGCGGGTCGGTCCGTACCGAATTCTCGCTCGGCTCGGCGCGGGCGGGATGGGGATCGTCTATCTCGCACGGTCGCCGGGCGCCCGGCTGGCCGCGCTGAAGCTCATCCGGCGTGAGTTCGCCGGCGATACGGCCTTCCGGGAGCGGTTTCGTCGCGAGGTCGCCGCCGCGAGCAAGGTGAGCGGGCTTTACACGGCCCCGGTGCTGGACTCCGACGCCGACGCGCCGCAGCCCTGGTTCGCCGTCGGCTACGTCCCCGCGCCCACGCTGAGCGAGGCCCTCGCGAGCGTCGGAACGCTGCCCGAGTCCGCCGTCCGGGCGCTGGGCGCGGGACTGGCGGAAGCGCTGCAGGCGATCCACGGGGTCGGCCTGGTGCACCGCGATCTCAAGCCCGGCAACATCCTGCTGTCCGAGGACGGCCCCAAGATCATCGACTTCGGGATCGCCAAGACCACCGATGCCACGCAGCTCACCCGCACCGGCGCCATGATCGGCACACTGGCCTACATGGCTCCCGAGCAAGTCGCCGAAAGCAAGGACGCCGGGCCCGCGGCGGACGTGTTCTCACTCGCGGGCGTGCTGGTCTACGCGGCCACGGGCGCCAAGCCGTTCGGCGAGCGGGACCCGGCCACCGTGCTTTACGAGGTCATGTACGAAGAGCCGTGCCTCGACGGCGTGCCCGCGTCACTGCGTGAACTGCTGGCCGCCTGCTTGGCCAAGGAGCCGGCCGAACGCCCCGCGCTGGAGTCCGTGCTCGCCGCACTGACCCCCGCCGATCCCCGGGCGTTGAACTCACCCGCGCTGCGTCAGGAGGTGGCGGCCAGGGAGGCCGAGGCGACCTGGGTGGCGTCGCAGCCGGTCACGCCGCCCCCACCGCCACCGCGGGTCGATGACACGGAGGCGGGCAGGGTCAGGCGACGCCGGATCCTGGGGCTGGCCGCCGCGGTCGCCGTCGCCGGCATCGGCGCGGGAACGACGGGCTGGGCGATGACCCGCAGGAACTCCGATCCCGCCAGGCCCGCTCCCCGCGCCACCGCCCTCGCCGCGGCGCCCCCGCCCGCGTGGACGTTCACCCCGCCTCAGCCCGTCAGCGGGACGTCGACGGTGCTGGTGGCAGGCGGTGTCGTGCTGTGGGGCGGCGAACAGGAGATGTACGGGGTGGATGCCGACTCCGGGCGGCAACTGTGGACGAAGGACAAGGCCAACGCCGCGTATTCGGGCGACCTCGCCCGCGGATCGAGGTTCGTCGTCCTCGGCGGCGTGGTCGGCGACTTCAAGGACCAGACGATCACGTTGGTCGATGCTCCGACCGGCAGGACCACGAACCTTCCCACGCCGCGCGGCGTCACCGCCTCGCCCGTCCTCGGTGTGGTCAGCGACACGGTCATCGTGCGTTCGAGCGGGGACGTCTGGGCGCTGGACCTGACCAGCGGCGAGATTCGGTGGCACCTCTCCGGCCAAGGGTTGACTTCGGGAGCGGTCGACCAGTCCAACCTCTACCTCAGTACCGAGCCCTCCCTCGCCGCACTCGACCCCGTCACGGGCCGCAAGCGCTGGGTCCGCACGTGGTCTGAGAGCGGCGGCCCCCGGGACGGGGCGAGCCTGGACATCGCGGTCGCCGGCGGGCGGGTGTTCGGCAACTTCGGCGACACCCTCCAAGCGGTCGACACCGCCGCCGGGAGGCCCGTGTGGTCGCGAGACGCCGACAAGCGATTCGACACCGTCATTCCCGCGGGCGCCAACGTGATCTTCAAGGGAGAGGTTCTCCAGGCCTACGACCAGGTGACCGGCGCGCCCCGGTGGACGCTGGCCGGTCCAGAACCGTTCGCCGACGACCGGGGACACATCGCGGCGACCGGCGGCCTCGTCGCGGCCGCCTTCAACGACCCGACAGGCCCGTCCCAGGGCGTTCTCGTCGCCGGGACCGATGGCCGGGCACTGTGGGCGCACCGGGGGCCGGCGGACACGCGGCGCGGTTGGGAAGTCGCGGTGTCCGGTTCGTCGGTCTTCGCGACCGACCACAAGCGGCTCTACCGCTTCCAGGTGGGACGGTGACGGCGGCGCTGGAGCCCGGCGACCCCGAACGCATCGGGCGGTACCGTCTGCTGCGGCGCCTGGGGGAGGGCGGCATGGGGGTGGTCTACCTGGGCGCGTCCCCGGCGGGACGGGCGGTGGCCATCAAGGTCGTGCGGCCCGAGCTCGCCGGGGACCCCGATTTCCGCGCCAGGTTCCGGGGCGAGGTCGAGGCCGCCCAGAAGGTCAGCGGCGCGTTCACCAGCCCGGTCGTCGAGGCCGAACCCGACGGCACCGTCCCGTGGCTGGCGATCGCGTACATCAACGGCCTCGGCCTGAACGAGACGATCGAACGGTACGGACCCATGTCCGAGCCGCCGCTGCGCACCCTCGGCGCCGGACTGGGCGAGGCCCTGATCGCGATCCACGAGGCGGGGCTGCTGCACCGCGACCTCAAACCGGCCAACATCCTGCTCGCCAAGGACGGCCCCAAGGTCATCGACTTCGGCATCAGCAAGGCCGACACCGCCACGCTCACCGCGGAGGGCCAGTTCATCGGCTCCCCCGGCTACATGTCCCCCGAGCAGATCCACGGAACGCGACTCACACCGGCCTCCGACGTGTTCGCCTACGGTGCCGTGCTGGCCTTCGCCGCCACCGGCCGCCCGCCGTTCGGCAAGGGCGCGGTCCCTTCGATCATCCATCGGACGCTGCACGAAGAACCCGACCTGTACGGCCTACCGGCTTCCCTGGCCCAGTTGGTGACCGCCTGCCTCAGCCGGGATCCCGACCGGCGTCCGCCCGCGAAACTGCTGCCGGCGCTGCTGGCCGCCCAGCCGGTCACGCCCGGCTGGCTCCCCGGCGACGTGGGCGAGGAGCTGCGGCAGCGGGAGGACACCCTCGTCCTGGATCTGCGAACGCTCGTCAGGGCCCGCAACCGGCGACGGCTGCTCATCGGCGGGGCGGTCGCCGGACTCGCCGCCATCGGCGGCGGAACCGCCGCGGCGCTGGCCGCGCCCCAGGGCGAGAAGGGACACCGGCTCTCCCCGCCGAAGCTGCTGTGGCGAACCACGATCGAAGACGAGGACGACATCGGCCTCGTAGTCCGCCCTCGATCGATCATCTCGGTCGCCCGCAAGACCTTCGAGGACGACTTCCGTTGCTACTCGCTGGCCACCGGACGGCAGATCTGGTCCGAAACCGGCCGGATGGTCGCCGGACCGGAGCTCATCTACACGATGTCCGGCTCCAGCGGCGCGGTCGTCGCCATGGACGAGTCCCAGACGGTCAAGTGGACCTACAACCCACCGGCGAGATACCGGTACCCCGAGCTCATGGCCCCGGCCAACGGCCTGCTGGTCCTCAGCGGGGATCGAACGATCACCGGCCTGAACCCCGCCACCGGCGGCCGTCTCTGGATGCGCGAGTGGCCGCAGGCGTCGTTCGTCACCTGCTACGGCGTCCAAGGCCGCACCCTCCTTGCCGGGGCGATCAAGGAGGGAGGCGAGAGCCGGCACCTCGCGCTCGACATCACGACGGGCGCGGTCCGGTGGTCAAGGCCGCTTGAGACGATGCTCTCGATGCCGCGCAACGGTGACCTGATCTTCGCCGGTTCCTCTCGCACCACTCTCGACGCGCTGTCGGCGGACACCGGCCGGAAGGTCTGGAGCGCGGACCTGCCCAACGCCGAAAGGGACCCTGACGGCAAGGACGCGCTCTTGCTCAACGTGACCGTGGCCAATGGACTGGTCTACATGAACGGGCCGACCATCTACGCCCTGGACGCGTCCACCGGCCGGCAGCGGTGGACGTACACGCCGACCTCACCCGGCGGCCGGACACGAAACTTCCTCGTCGACGGGAGATACGCCTACGTCCTGGACAGCCCACGACTTGTCGCCCTCGATGCCCGCACCGGCAGGCGTCTCTGGTCCGCCGACACCCCCGCGCCCGACACCGCCCCACTGGTCGTCGCCGGCGGGCTGATCTGCGTCGGCGTGGCAGGCACCACGGGCTCGGGACTCTACGCCTGGGACGCCAAGACAGGCCAAATCATCTGGAATTACCCCATAACAACCCCTGTCTCCACCAAGCAAGGGGAACTCAGCACCAACGGCCCCACCCTTGCCGCCGCACACGGCAACGCACTACTCGCCTTCCACCTCGGCTGAGCTCAAGGTCTTGGTGTGGCATTCGTCCTTCCGAGCGCGCCGGGTTCGGAAGGTCTTTCAACTACGTGAGCAGACAGGTGAGAGGACCGGCACGATCGCCCGTGTCGCCGACCAGCTCGGGGCGCACCCGGAGGCGTCGCGGACCTGGTCCGCCAAGCCGAGGTCGATGGCGGAAAGCGTCCGAGGACCACGACCAGCGACGTGCGGCGGATCGCCGAGCTGGAGAACCGTGAGGGCGTAAGGCCGTCCGGTGCACGGTGGAACGGCTGAGGCGCGAGCTGCGCATCGTCGGAGCGCCGGCGTCCCGTCAACGCCGGACACGCCCGGGGATGGCAGGCAAAGGGGCCCAAACGCACCCACTTGGGACGTACCCCCTACCGGATTCGAACCGGCGCTACCGCCTTGAAAGGGCGGCGTCCTAGGCCGCTAGACGAAGGGGGCCCTTGAGTGGCGGGCATGCTGCCACTCGACCGGTCCAGCATAGGGGACAACCTGGCTGGACGCATAAACGGTTTAGTCGCCTTCTGGTGGACGGGTGGGGGTTGGGCTGGTTGCGGGGGGCGTTTCGCTTGGCCACTGGGATGGCGGGAGGGACGGGAAGGTGGGGGAACCGGTGGGGGCCGGGGTGTTCGGGGGGCCGATGGTGCGGTCGGGTTTGGGTTCCAGGTGGCGTTCTATCTGGGCGGAGGAGAGGCCCAGGCCGCCCAGGCGGAGGTCGTCCCAGCCTTGGAGGCGGTGGGTGGCGCGGCTGAAGTAGAGGACGGACAGCTCGATCGGGGTGGGTTCCTCGTGTTCGAGGCCGCGGAGGCCGGCGCCGCCGGTGGAGCCCTGGACGAAGAGGCGGGTGCCCGAGGGAAGGAGGCGGGTGGAGCGCTTGTGGCCGTGGCCGGACAGGACGATCGGGGTGGTGCCGGAGAAGCCCTCGCCCTCGTTGGGGTCGTGCGCGACCACGAGGTCGGGGGTGGTGCCGGCGCCGCGGAGTTTCTGGGCCAGCTGGGAGCCGTTCAGGCGGAGCTGGTCGGCGCCCAGGTTGTCGTCGCGGGTGGTCTTGTCGGGGGTGTAGCGGGGGTCGCCCACGCCGTAGACGCGCAGGCCCGCGACCTCCTGGAGCTTGTCGTCCAGGACGACGGCGTTCTTCTGGCGGCCGACGGCGCGCTGGGTGGCCATGGAGTCGTGGTTGCCGCGCACGAAGACGTAGGGGACCTTCAGGGACTCGATGTCGTCGGCGAACTTGTCCTCGGGCTTGCTGCCGTGGTCGGTGAGGTCGCCGCTGTCCACGATGAGGTTCACCTGGAACTGGGTGCTGACCGAGCGGATGACCGACCAGGCCGCGGGGTTGAGGTGGATGTCGGAGACGTGCAGGACGCGGAGGGTCGACGGGTCGGGCTCGTAGGTGGGGAGGGTGGAGGTCGCCGCGTACAGCTTGGAGACGTTCCCCACCAGGCGGGCCAGCTGGGCCCGGTACGCGGAGAAGCGCTCGACGATGCTGCGGGCGTCGCCCACCACCTGGGGGGCGTTGGCCAGGAGGCCGGTGTAGCGGGGCTCGGCCACGGCCTGAGGGTTGAACGTGAACCAGGTGAGGAGGGTCAGGACCATCATCGCGGCGACGGTGGAGCCCAGGCTCACGAGGGCGCGGCGCCACGAGCGGAAGAGGACGAGGCCCGCGAGGAAGGAGAAGGTGAGGGCCAGGACGGTCGCGCGCAGCAGCAGGACGATCACGCCGTGCCGGAGCTGGTCGCTGATCTGGTCCGTGAGGCCGTTCAGGGCGGTCTGGTTCTCGATGAGTTCGCGGGCCGGTTCCGGACGCAGCTCTGTGATGCGGGCTTCGAGCGCGATCGGGCCCCAGTGGGTGTCGAGGTGGAGCGCTCCGAGTGGGGGGATCTGGATTGTCGTGCCCCCGCCCAGGTGCGGGCGTAGGAGCAGGGAGACGTCGGTTGGGCCGACGGGGGTTTCGATACGGCCGCCCAGGAGGAGTCCCACGAGTCCACCGGCGAGGCCCGCGAATATAACGGCGAAGGCAGCACCCCAACGGCGTGCCCTGCGGCTGGTGAGGTAGCGCGGCAGCCTGATCCTGGAGAGCGCGGTCCGGACCCTGGCGAGGGCGGTCCGGAGGTGCGCGACGAGCACGGTGTCTCCTTTCGTCAAGCACAATGATGACGTGATCCAGATGACGCGAGAGGCGTTCGAGGAGCTCGTCGGGGAAGCCCTCGACACCGTCCCGCCCGAACTGACCGCGCACATGCGCAACGTCGTCATCGTCGTTGAGGACGACGCGCCAGAGCCCGGCCTGCTCGGGCTCTATCAAGGAGTACCCCTGACAGAGCGGGGCGACTGGTACGGCGGGGTCCTGCCCGATCACATCTCGATCTATCGCAACGAGATCCTGCATATCTGCGAGACGGAGCAGGATGTGATCGACGAGGTGCGGATCACAGTGGTACACGAGATCGCCCACCACTTCGGCATCGACGACCACAGGCTGCACGAACTCGGCTACTGAGCCTCCGCGGCGGCGACGGGTTCCGCGAATTGCGCACTGTAGGTCACATAACTGCCACGCAGCGTGAGTTAATAGGGAGGCCGTCCGGGAACGGGCGGACCCCGACGGGAGCGCGTGTGGCGGAGAGGCAGACCGGTCGGCATCGCCGTCCACCGGAATCGCAGGCCACCTACCGCGAGGTCTTCGCGGTGGGCGAGTTCCGCGCGCTCTGGCTGGCCCAGGCGCTGTCGTTCGTGGGCGACCAGCTGGCCCAGGTGGCGCTGGCCGTGCTGGTGTACGAGCGGACCAACTCCCCGCTGCTCACCGCCCTCACGTACGCGCTGACCTACATTCCGCCGATCGTCGGGGGGCCGGTGCTGTCCGGCCTGGCCGACCTGTTCCCGCGCCGCCGGGTGATGGTCGTCTGCGACGTCCTCAGGGCGGGCCTGGTGGCGCTGATGGCGCTGCAGGCGATGCCGTTCTGGATGCTGTGCGCGCTGGTGTTCCTGACCGTGCTGCTGGGGGCGCCGTTCAGCGCGGCCCGCGCGGCCGTATTGCCGGACGTGCTGCCGGGCGACCTGTACGTGGCCGGCTCGGCGATCACCAACATCACCCACCAGGGCACCCAGATGCTCGGCTTCCTGGCGGGCGGGGCGGTGGTCGCGGTGGTGGGCACCCGGGAGGCCCTGGCCCTCGACTCGGTGACGTTCGCGGTCTCCGCCGTGATCCTGGTGGCCGGGCTGCGGCGGCGTCCCGCGCCCAAGAAGCGGCCGGGACGGCAGGCGCTGGGGCTGTGGAAGAGCACCGTGGACGGCGGGCGGCTGGTCTTCGGCGACCCCACGCTGCGCTCGCTGGTGTCGTTCGCGTGGCTGTGCACGTTCTACGTGATCCCGGAGGGGCTGGCGGCGCCGTACGCGGCCACCTTCGACGGCGGCGCGGTGACCGTGGGGCTGCTGATGTCGGCGATGCCGACCGGGATGGTCGTCGGCGCGTTCGTGTTCAGCCGCTTCGTGCGTCCCAGCGACCGGATCCGGTCGATGGGCTGGATGTCGATCCTGGCCTGCGCGCCGCTGATCGGGGCGGCGGCCCATCCGCCGCTGTGGATGGTGGTGGTGCTGTGGGCGGTGTCGGGGGTGGGGAGCGCCTACCAGCTCGCCGCCAACGCCGCGTTCGTGGCCGCGGTGCCGCCGGCCGGGCGCGGCCAGGCGTTCGGGCTGGCGCAGTCGGGCATCCTGGCCGGCCAGGGCCTGGGGATCCTGGTCGCGGGCGCCGCCGCGCAGGTGCTGGGGCCGGAGACGGTGGTGGCGTTCGCGGGGGCGCTGGGGCTGTCGCTGGCCGCGGTGCTCACCGTTTCCTGGAATCAGGTGCGCGGCAAGGTGATCGCGTCCATGTACGAGCGGGGTGGAGCCGGGGTGGCCTCGGGGCCCGGCGGCTCCGGTACGGATTCGGGGCCCGGGGCGCCGCCCGGTGGTCCGGGGGATGAGGCCGATGCCGACGCGGGTGTCGAGCGCGTGTCGACGATCGTCGCGGTCGGAAGGGGCCGGCACGAGTCCGGGAACGGTGCGGATGCGGCGGGCGGACATGAGCCCGTGCCGGAGGGCGAGACCGGCGGCGGCGCCAACGGTGCCGGCGGTACGAAGGGGGCGGAGGCCACGGCAGCCGGCGGGAACGAGGAGGCTGCGCTGAGCGTGGAGGAGGCGCCCCCGGAGGTCGAGGTGCCCCGCCAGGCCCGGGGCAGCGGCCGGGCCAGGCGCGCATCGTCCACGGACGGCGACGAGAGGCCGCCGCGCGGTGCCTGGCGCTCCGCGCCCGCCCCCTGAGCGGGGCCGGGAGCCGGGCGTGTCCTGGGATGGAGCCGCCCGGCTCGGTCAACGGGCAGGGACGCCGGGAGCCTGAGCCGGTGCACGGGCTCAGATGCGCGTGTGGTCCCGGGTGTCCTTGGTCTCCTTGGAGGTGGTCTTGCTCACGGCGTCCTTGGTCTTCTGGACGGCGTCCTGCACGGTCGGGTTGTCGTTGGCCTTCTTGAGCAGGTCCTCGCCGATCGAGGTCGTGTGGCCCTCCTCGGGGATCAGGATCCAGGCGATCGCGTACAGCGCGATGCCGGCGCCCCCGAAGATCGTGAAGATGCCCAGGGCCAGCCGCAGGATGTTGGGGTCCACGCCGAGGTAGCGGGCGGCGCCCGAGCAGACCCCCGCGACCATCCGGCCGTCCTGGGTGCGGCGCAGCTTCTTGGGGGCGGTGCTTGAGGTGGTGCTCTTCTCCATGTTCATGCTCTGATCCTGCCCACCTGGGCGCCGCTATGACATCGGGATTCGCCCTGATTCACCCCTGAGAGAACCCCGGGTGGCCGTCCCCGCGGCCCCGACGTGCCCTGGCGTACCCGATGCCTCCCTGGCTTCTCCTGGCGATACCGCGCATGGGACGGCCCGTTCCGCGGTACTACGGCACAGGAGCGGCGGGGGACGGTGAAGCGTTGCTTAAGGTTGTGTGGAAGGGTTTTTGGCTGGACGGTCCGGCGTCACCCTGGGCAGACTCGCTGTCCCGGGTCGATGACCTGGATGGTTGACGGGCGAAGGTACGACAGCGACAGAGGGAGCGGCATGAGAATCGGGATCGTCGGCGCCACCGGTCAGGTGGGGGGCGTCATGCTCAGGATCCTGGCCGAACGCGGGTTCCCGGTGGACGAGCTGCGGCTGTTCGCCTCGGCCCGTTCGGCCGGGCGGAAGCTGGCGTGGCAGGACACCGAGGTCACCATCGAGGACGCCGCCGCCGCCGACTTCGGCGGGCTCGACATCGTGCTGTTCTCCGCGGGCAAGGGCAGCTCCAAGGAGCTGGCCCCCAAGGTCGCCGCCGCGGGCGCCGTCGTGATCGACAACTCCTCGGCCTGGCGGATGGACCCGGAGGTGCCGCTGGTGGTCTCCGAGGTCAACCCGCACGCGGCCCGCGTGCGTCCCAAGGGGATCATCGCCAACCCCAACTGCACCACCATGGCCGCGATGCCGGTGCTGCGGCCGCTGCACGCCGAGGCCGGGCTGACCGCGCTGGTGGTGTCCACCTACCAGGCGGTCTCCGGGAGCGGCCTGGCCGGGGTGGCCGAGCTGCACGAGCAGACCCGCAAGGTCGTCGAGGGCGCCGACCGGCTGACCCACGGCGGCACGGCGGTGGAGTTCCCCGACCCGCAGGTGTACGTGCGGCCGATCGCGTTCAACGTGCTGCCGATGGCCGGGGCGATCGTCGAGGACGGGCTGGCCGAGACCGACGAGGAGCAGAAGCTCCGCAACGAGAGCCGCAAGATCCTGGAGATCCCGGAGCTGAAGGTGTCCGGGACGTGCGTGCGGGTGCCGGTGTTCACCGGGCACTCCCTGCAGATCAACGCCCGGTTCGAGCGGCCGATCGGGCCGGAGCGGGCCGCGGAGCTGCTGTCGGGCGCCGCGGGCGTGGTGCTGTCGGACGTGCCCACGCCGCTGCAGGCCGCCGGGCAGGACCCGACCTACGTGGGGCGCATCCGCCGCGACGAGACGGTGGAGAACGGCCTGGCGCTGTTCTGCGCGGGCGACAACCTCCGCAAGGGCGCGGCGCTCAACGCCGTGCAGATCGCCGAGCTCGTCGCCGCCGAGTGATCTGATGACCGCCCGGCCGGACGAGCCTCGCTCGGTCAGGCTGGGCGGCGGCCTCGGACTTCCAGGGTGGCGAGGAGTTCGGCGGTGGTTCGGGCGATCTCCTCGACGGCGTGGTCGAACGCCTCGGCGTTGTGGGCGGCCGGGGCGCGGAAGCCGGAGATCTTGCGGACGTACTGGAGCGCCGCCGCACGGACGTCGTCATCGGTGACGGCCTCGGTGAACGGCGGTCGAAGGGTCTTGATGCTGCGGCACATGCCCCCATTCTCGCCAATGGGTACGACGTTCCGATCCGGCCCCGCACCGGGGCCGGATCGGAGGCCCGGCGGAACCGGGTCAGGCGCCGCCCGCCAGGGCCCAGATGGTGTGGGCGATGGAGTCGGCGTTGCGGTCCAGGGCGGTGTCGTTGATGTTGGCGGTCGAGTCGCAGGACGCGTGGTAGCAGCGGTCGAACGCGACGCCCGCCTGGCCGCCCCACAGCTGTGCCTGGGCGGTGGTCTTGCGGCCTTCGGCGCCGGTGAACGTGCCGCCCGCGGGGATCCCGGCCCGGATGAACGGCCCGTAGTCGGAGCGGCCGTCGAAGTCGGTGCCCCGGGTGGGGACGCCGATCCCGGTGAAGTAGGCGTTGATCGTGCGTTCGATCTCGGCGGATCCGGCCGGGCCGGGCCCGGCGCCGACGCCGTCGGAATTGTCGCCGTCGTAGACGAAGTAGCCGGCGTTCGGTGAGCCGATCATGTCGTAGTTCAGATATCCCTTGATCTTCGTGCGTTCCGCGGCGGGCAGGGCGGAGACGTACCGGCTGGAGCCGATGAGGCCGAGTTCTTCGGCGCCCCACCAGCCGAAGCGCAGGTGCTTGGCGGGCCGGTAGCCGCTGCGGGCGACGGCCAGGGCGGTCTCCAGGACGGCGGCGGAGCCGGAGGCGTTGTCGTTGATCCCGGCGCCCGCGCGGACGCCGTCGAGGTGGGCGCCGGCCATCAGGATCTGGTTCGGGTCGCCGCCGGGCCAGTCGGCGATCAGGTTGTATCCGGTGGCGCCGTTGTAGCTGAACGACTGGATGGCGGTCTGGTATCCGGCCGCGTCCAGCTTGGCCTTCACGTAGTCGAGGGAGGCCCGGTAGCCGGGGCTCCCGTGGGCGCGGTTCCCGCCGTTGGCGGTGGCGATCGACTGGAACTGCGACAGGTGGGCCTTGACGTTGGCGAGGGGGATGTCGGGGGCCGCGGCGTCCTGGGCCAGGGCCGGGGCCGTGGCGGTGAGGGCGGCCGTCAGGGTGGCGGCGCCGGCGAGGGCGAGAAGGCGGGATTTCATGCGGTCTCCTCCGCGGGGGCGGGTGGTGGCGGCCGTACGGGGCGGGCCGAGATCACGCCCCGTACGGCCGCGTCCGAGGGTCAGCCCGTGCAGGTCGTGGGCTCACCGCTCGCGGCCGGGACGCTGACAGCGGTCCAGGCGTCCCGGGTCCTGGTGAAGTCGGTGCAGGTGGCCTTGCCGACCTGGACGAGGTTCAGCACGGCCTGCAGGGAGGCGCGGCGGGCGGTGCCGTGGGTCCAGGTGGTGGTCTTCAGGTTGAGGGTCTCCATGAAGATCCGTCCGGCCTTCTGCACGCCGACTCCGGTGACGGTCGACCCGTTGCAGGTGGGGCTGTTGGGCCGCCCGTTGGCGGCGTCGTTCGCGTTCGAGCCCTCGGCCAGCAGGTAGAACCAATGATTTTGGACGCCGGCCGCCGCGTGCACCTCCATGCCGGGCACGGCGGAGGTGTAGCAGTTGGGGTTGTTGCGGATCGCCGAGGGGTTGTACATGTTGCGGATGGGCCCGCTGCCGGACAGGTCGACCTCTTCGCCGACGAGGTAGTCCGGCGGGTCGTAGTTGAGCAGCGCGGTCGTCCCGGAGATCTGCTCGGTGACGCGCGGTTCCCGCAGGTACCACTCGGTGAGGGCGCCGAAGATGTCGCCGGTGGACTCGTTCAGCCCGCCCTTCTCGTTGGAGCCGCCCGAGCCGCCGGGGGTGGTCTGGAAGATGCCGTGGCCGAGCTCGTGCGCGACCACGTCGGTGGGGGTGGCCTGGCGGGTGCCAGCGCTGTTGCGGCCGAAGTTGGCGTAGCTGCCGTTCCAGTAGGCGTTGGCCTGGTTGAGGCCGACGCGCATGGGCCAGCCGCGGCCGCTGCCGTTGAGGCCGTTGCGTTCGAGCCAGGTCCGGACCATGTCGGACTCGGCGGCGGCGGCGCGCATCGCGTCCACGCAGGCGGTCTCCAGGCTGGTGCCGGTGGCGTTGCCCCAGAGGTCGTCGGCGCCGGAGTAGACGGTGCCGGACTGGTTGGCGCAGCTGATCCCGGGCCGGTTGGGGTCGCGCATGCTGTACGTGCCGCCGGACGCGGTGGTGTCGATGTGCGTGGGCTGCTGCCGGCCGCCGTGGTAGAAGCCCTGGTCGTCGTCGGCGTCCTGGACCTCGTCCCACTGCTGGACGACGGCGCCGTCGCGGGCGTCGACGAGGACGTGCAGGCGGCTGGGGCGGCCGCCGGGGCCGTTGCCGTCGACGACCGTCTCGTACACCAGGCGGCCGCCGCCCGCGGCCTCGGCGAGGACGGTCAGGACCGGCGCGGAGGCGCGGCCCGGCCGGGAGATCCGGCCGCGCGAGATCGAGGCCGCCTTGGCGGCGCTCAGCTCCGGCTCGGTGGACAGCGACAGCGGGGCGCCCTGGTCGACGGAGGTGCTGAGGACGTTCCCGGCGGCGTCGGTCGCCACGACGAAGTCGCCGCCGCGGACGGGGAGGCCGGCGTGGGTGCGTTCGTAGGCGACGTACTGGAGCCCGCCGGATCCGGACGTGACGCCCAGGCGGACGATCCGGTCCTTGGGCGAGGCGTGGATCCGGGCGGCGCCGGAGGACACGGCGCGGTCGGCGGCGGCGGTGGCCGCGGCGCGGTCGATCTTGTACGAGGGGGACGGGGACGGCGGCGCGTCGGAACGGCCGCCGGCCGCCCCGTTCGCGGGGCCGGCCATCGACATGGCGAGGCCGGCGGAGAGCGCCGCGGCCGCGAGCGCGGTTCGGGGTCTCACTGGGGGGTGCTCCTTACCGAGGGCCGGAGGGCGCGGACGTCCCGTGAAGGTCCTTGTGGGAGGGCTCCGCGGGGGTTCGGGTCCGTCCGGCGACGACTGGGGAGGGACCCCGCTCAGGGTCGGCACGGACGCGGTCAGGGGGGAGGGCGCCGCGTCCGCGAGCTCCCGTGGCGGGGCACGGGACGCTTGGCGCGGGCTCCGGAACCCGCGCCGAACGACAGGGGGACGATCAGCTCATGTGAATGAGTTGTCCAGAAGTGCACCCCGATGCGGATGAAGTGTCAATGAATCCACCTCAGACCGAAAATTCAATATTTGCCAATGGCGCTGTGGAATCCCTGAAACATCCTTTTGAGCAGTGCGAACGCCGGTCGCGGCCGGGGCCTGTGACGGCCCGGCCGCGACCGGCGCGGGGGAGGTGCGGAGGAGGTGCGGGGGCGGCGCTCGGGCCGCCGGGTCAGGAGGCGGGGGCGATGCGTTCGCAGAGCCAGGCGAGGGCGAGCGGGTAGCGGTACTCGATCCCGCCGTGCGCGGCGTCGAAGAGCTCGAAGTAGACGACGTCCTCGTCCACCCCGTTGTCGAGCAGGGCCTGCCGGAACGCCTGGGCGCCGACGTCGAGGTGCCACTCGTCGCGGGTGCCGCCGTCGATCCAGATGGCCCGCTGCGAGCGCATCGCCTCGGCGTAGCGCGGCACCATCCGGACCGGGTCGAGGTCGAGCCAGCGCTGCCAGACCTCCGGCCGCAGCACCCCCGTGACCGGGTCGAACGGCAGCTCGGGCGTGCCGTCGTCGCGGGCGGAGTAGGCGGCGGTGTAGCCGATGATCTCCAGCAGCTTGGCGTCCTCCGGCCGGGTGAAGGCGACGCGGGAGGTGAAGTCGTCCCACCAGCGCGTCAGGTCGTGGTCGTAGGCGCGCAGGTGGCGGACCACGTCGGGGAAGTCGACCTGGTAGCAGTACTCGAAGAGGGCGTCGCCCGCGTGGGTGGCGAGGGCGCCGAACACGTCGGGCCGCAGCATCGGCGTGATCATCGCGCCGTAGCCGCCGGACGACTTGCCGGTGATGGCGCGGTGGGCGGGCTCGGGCAGCGTCCGGTAGTGGGCGTCGACCCACGCGACGACCTCGTCGCACAGGTAGGTGTGGTAGCGGCCGGTGCCGGGGGAGTCGAGGTACTGGCTGCCGCCGTAGGACGTCCAGGCGTCCACGTACACCACGATCGCGGGCGGGGTGCCGCCGCCGGCGAAGACCTCGTCGGCCAGCTCGGGGTAGGGGCGGCGGAACGCCGTGCGGTTGCGCCACATCGTGACGTGCCCGGTGAACCCCTGGATCACGTACACGGCGGGGTAGCGGCGGGCGGGGTCGTCGTCGTAGCCCGGCGGCACGTACACCCACAGCGGCCGCTCGTGCGGGTCCTTCAGCGGGTTGCCGCGCAGGGCCTCGCTGGTGACCGTGTGCTCCTCGACGCGTCCGGCGAGTTCGGCGGACCAGGGCAGCATGAAGACTCCTTCGTCATCGTCCGTCCTACTTCGCCGACGCTAACCCACGATGTCCAGTGACGTTCCCTTATGCGTCTCCGGGGCCTTCTGTCGAATTCGCCGGGCATTTATGGTGATACGTGAGGGCGGCGTGTCGGTCGATTCAACGCTAAGTCGTGGTTGAGCGGGGTCTGCTACCCTCTCCGGTTCGGCGCCGCGGCCATTTCGGTCATCGGCGCCTGCTGAAAAGGATGAGACCGATCCGGAAGAAAGGCCGCCCATGAGCCGAGAGACCACCGTCGCCTACGTCGACAAGATCCTCGCCGCCTACCTGGAGACCGACAGCCTCGTCAAGGACGAGGAGGGCGACGTCCCGGTCCGCCGGGGCAGCGCCCTGTACTACGTGCGCGTGGGCCACCGCGAGCCGTACCGCGTCGAGGTCGTCTCCTCGGTGCTGAGCGACGTCGAGGAGAGCTACGAGCTGCTGAAGGCGCTCAACGAGATCAACTCCGGCATCTACGGCATCCAGGCCTACCACCGCAAGGGCCGGGTGATCTTCGCCACCGACCTGCTGGCCGACACCCTCCAGGCCGAGGAGCTGGAGCGCGCCTGCGCGCTGATCAGCGGCTGCGCCGACAAGTACGACGACGAGCTGCAGGCCAGGTTCGGCGGCCGGAAGACCTTCGAGGACGAGGGCTGACACCCGCCGCGTGACACGTCTCTTCCCCCGGCGCGGGGCCGATGTCACAAAGGACCTCGCCGAGAGGTCTTCATCGTGACAGGACCGTCGCCCTGAACGGGGGGCGTCACCGTACAAGGGGGAAGAGACCGTGACCGAACGCAACGAGAAGGCCGCCCGGCTGCGCGAGCTGCACCGCCCCGGCGAGCCGCTGATCCTGCCGAACGTCTGGGACGCGGGCAGCGCCGGCGTCGTCGAGGAGCTCGGCTACCCGGCGATCGCCACCGCCAGCGCCGCCATCGCCGCGATGCTCGGCTACCCCGACCACGAGGGCGCCCCCGCGGACGAGATGTTCGCCGCCGCGGGGCGGGTGATCCGCGCCGTCACGGTGCCGGTCACCGTCGACGCCGAGGCCGGGTACGGGCTCCCGCCCGCCGAGCTGGTCGAGCGGCTGGCCGACATCGGCGCGGCCGGCTGCAACCTGGAGGACACCGACCACCGGACGGGCTCCCTGGTGGAGGTCTCCGCGCAGGCCGACCGCATCGCCGCGGTCCGGGCCGCCGCCGACGCCGCGGGCGTGGACCTGGTCATCAACGCCCGCGCCGACACCTTCATCGGCAAGGCGCCCGACCCCGTCCCGGCCGCGATCGAGCGGGGCCGCCGCTACCTGGAGGCGGGCGCCGACTGCGTCTACCCGATCATGGTGGCGTTGGCGGACGACATCGCCGCCCTGGTCGAGGGCATCCCGGGGCCGATCAACGCCAACCAGCTCCCGGGGATGGACCTCGCCCGGCTGGCCGAGCTGGGCGTCGCCCGCGTGTCGTACGGCCCCATGCCCTACCTCATGGGGCTGGACACGCTGAAGGGAATGGCCGGGCGGCTCCTGGACGGCGGGGACCCCTACGACACCTCCGGAAAATGATCGCCCGGTGAGCGTTCGCCGGGCGTTTTTAGCATCCGGCATCAAGCGTCCGGCACCTGTCCACGGGGGCGCGCTCGGGAACTAGGCACGGCGAAAACGCCGTGTGAAAATCCGAGCGAGTGGCAGGAAGGACCCCGCTGATGCCGCCTGACGACCCAGCGTTGGTGGAACGTGACGCCGACCTGGCGGCGCTGGTGGCGGCCCTGGCCCGCCCGCCCGCCCTCGTGGTGGTGGAGGGCGAGCCGGGCGCGGGGAAGACCCGCCTGGTCCGCGAGGCCCTCGCGGACCGGGCGCTGGCCGGGCGGCAGCGGCTGGCCGGGCATGCCGGGCCCGCGCCGGCCTCCTGCCCGCTGGCGCCGGTGATCGAGGCGCTCGCCGCCGCGCGCCCGCCGCCCGCGGTCGCGCTCGGCGCGCTCACCGGGGTGCTGCGCCCGCTGCTGCCCGACCTGGCCGCCGCGCTGCCGCCCGAGCCGCCGCCGCTGGAGGACCCGCAGCTGGCCCGGCACCGGCTGGTGCGGGCCGTCGCGGAGCTGCTGGCCGGGCTCGGGCCCGCCCTGCTGGTGCTGGACGACCTGCGGCGGGCCGACGAAGGGACGGTGGAGCTGCTCCGGATGATCGAGGCCAGGCCGCCGCCGGAGCTGTCGGTCGTCATCACCTGCCGGTCCGCGGCGGAGCTGCCGGTGCCGGGGCTGGGGCCGGGGGCCGTCCGGGTGCGGCCGTCGCCGCTGTCGCCCGCGGGCGCCGGGCGGTTGGCCGGGAGCGTCCTCGGTGAGCCCGGCACCGCGGTGCCGCGCGCGCTCGCCGTCCTGCTGCACGAGCGCAGCGGCGGTGTGCCGTCCGTGGTGTGCGAGGACGCGGAGCTGCTGCGGCGCCGCGGCCTGCTCCGTCCGGTGGACGGCGAATGGACCCTCGCCTCGGCCGAGCCTGCCGCCCTTGGGTCGCCGGCGCTGGAGACGCACGCGCCGGACGCGCTCGCGGTGGTGCCGCCCGCGGCGGGTGCCGAGATCGTCGAACGGGCCCGCGGGCTGGGGGCGGTCGGGGTCGCCGCCCTGGAGGCGGCGGCCGTCCTGGCCGGGGCGGCCGAGCCCGAGCTGGTGGCCCGGGTCGCCGGGATGGACGCCGAGCGGGCCTGCGCCGCCCTCGGCGACGCGGCGCGCCGCGGGCTGCTGCGCGACCACGGCCCGGACGCCGCGACCGTGCGGTTCCGGCACGAACTGGCGCGGCTGGCCGTCTACCAGGCGATCCCCGGCTACCGGCGGCGCAGGCTGCACGCCGTCGCGGCGCGGGAGCTGCTGCGCACCCGGCGCGGCGCCCTGGCGGTGCCGGCGGCCGAGCACCACAAGCGCGCCGGGGACGTCCGGGCCTGGGTGGAGAGCGCCGAGGCCGTCGCCGAGCTCGCCGCCGCCGACGGCGCGTTCGAGGCCGCGCACGCCTGCCTGCGCGAGGTCCTCCAGTCGGACGCGGTCGCCGCGGACCGGCGGGCCGGGCTGGCCGTCAAGCTGGGCTGGGCGGCCGCGGGCGGCGTGGACCGGAGCGGGACGACCGCGAGCCTGCTGGGCGCGGTGCGCGAACGCGGCAGCGGGTCCGCGGCGCAGCGGGCCGAGCTGCTCCTGCTGCACGCCTGGTCGTCGGTGGAGTCGGCGGTGCCGAGGCGGGAGACCGAGAGCGTGGTGGCCGGGCTGCGCGCCGCGCTCGGCGACTTCACCGGGCGGCCGGACCTGCGCGCGATCGCGCTGGCCGTCCTGGCGCTGCCGGACCGGCCGCCGGGCCGCGACCTGCCCGCGCGGACCGCGGACCTGAGCGAGGCCAGGGCGGCGCTCGCCGAGACCGCCGATCCGATGGCGCACGCGGTCGTCCAGATCACCACCGCGCGGCTGCTGCTCACCCTCGGCAGCCCCGCCGCCGGGCACGCGATCGCGGCGCTGCCCGCCCGCGGCGACCGCCCGGAGGTGAACCGGCAGCTCATCCGGGGCCTGCTCGACCTGGCCGAGGCCGCGGTGCACCTGGGCCAGCACGCGCGCGGGCTGGAGCTGGCGGAGCGGGGACGGCGCCTGGCGGCCGAGGTCCGGTCGCGCACCTACGAGCGCTCGCTGCTGGCCGTCACGCTGCGGGCCCGCTGGACGACCGGCGACCTCGGCGCCGAGGAGCAGGCCGGTCTGGCCGACGGGGAGCCGCCCGTCCGCGGCACCCTGCACCCGCCGTACCACCTGCACCCGCGCCTGCTGGCGGCCCGGATCGCCGCGGGCCAGGGGCGCCTGGACGCCGCGCGCCGCACGTTCCGGGCCGTCGCCGAGGACGCGTGCCGGGACGGCGAACTGGCGCTCGCCGCGGACGCCGCCGCCGAGTTCAACCGGGTCGCGCTGACCGGGGCCCACCGCCGGGACGGGCACGAGCTGGCCGTCCAGGTGCTGAACGAGCTGGCCCGCGGGCGGCTGTGGATCTGGGCCGCGCCGCTGCTGCCGTTCGCCCCCGTCGACCTGGTGCGCGCGGTGCTGCCCCGGTACCGGGGCGCGCTGGCGGGCCGGGACGCGCCGCTGGCCCGTGCCGCGCTCGGGTTCGCCGAGGCGCGGGCGCACGAGCGGCACGGCGACCCGGGCCGCGCCGCGGCGGGTTACCGCCGGGCCCGCCACTGGTACGCGGCGCTGCCGGACCCGCGGATGGCGGCGCACGCGGGCGCGGCCGAGGTGCGCGCGCAGATCGCGGCGGGGCAGGCGCCGGACGCCGAGGTGCTGCGGCAGGCGTGGAGCACGTTCACCGGCCTCGGCGCGGTCTGGGACGCCAACCGGTTGAAGCAGCTGATGCGGGCGGCCGGGCTGCCGGTGCCGCACCGGCGCGGCCGTCCCGGGTACGGCAACGAGCTCTCGCCCCGGGAGCGGGAGGTCGTCGGCCTGGCGGCCTCGGGCCACACGAACCGGGACATCGCCGCGGACCTGTGCCTGTCGGACCGCACGGTCAAGTTCCACCTGGCCAACGCCATGCGCAAGCTCGAGGTGAGCAGCCGGCGCCAGCTGCGCGACGTCCTGGAGGACGCGCCGCGCGACGGGGCCCGCCGGGACGAGGTGCGCCGCGACGACGTGCGGCGGGACCACGTCTGCCGGTGCGCGAGCTGCGGTCGCCGACTAAACCCGTCCTGATCGGACGGGTTTTCCCCCGTGAACTCCAACGATTATGAGAGAGATTCACGTTCGGCGAGAACCGGTACCGGCCCCCACTCCGCTCCCCGGCCGGTACGGGCCCGGTCGCGCCGGGCGGCGGCGGAAGGACCGCCGCGCGAGTCGAGGAGGAGGACCCCCATGAGACCCGCCAGCTACCTCGTCGGCCTCTCCGTCATCGCCGCCGCCGGCCTGATGTCGGCCCCCGCGCACGCGGCCGCCCCCGGGCTGGTCGACGGCACGGTCAGCGCCGCCGGCGCCACCTGCTCGTGGACCAACGCGACCACCAGCAACACGCCGCCGAACACCCTCACGATCAACCACACCACGATCAGCCCCACCTGCAGCGGCGGCGTGACCGTCACCCTCAGCAGCTCGCCCACGGTCACCTTCAACGACAACCCGCCGGGCACCGCCTCGGCCGCGCAGATCGACGTCACCGCCAACCTGGGCATCACCTGCGGCTACCGGGTCACCAACGTGACGGTCAACCGGCAGGGCACCACGCGCACCTACACCGGCGGCCCGTACACCGCCACCAAGACCTCGGGCAGCTTCCTGTGCCCGGGCAGCGCGACCGTGGACTCCGCCACCTTCACCTTCCACTGATCCAGGCCACGGATCACCTTCCCTGAAGGCGTCGTGCGGGGCTCTGCTCCCAGGAGCCCCGCGCGACGCCGCTGGCGCGCGCGGTCTGTCGGTGGGCTGCCCTACCGTGAGGGCGCATGAGTGATCACGGTTCCCCGTTCCACGATGAGGACGTTCTGGCCACCCCCAAGTCATGGCCGGCGGCGCTCATCCCCCGGCGCGGGGGCCGGATCTCGGTGCCCGAGGCCGTTCCGGACGGGGAGGCGATCGCCGGGCTCCGCGAGAGCCTGGAGGCGGTGCGGCCGCTGGTCCGGGAGGTGCTGGAGCGCCCGTCCCGCGATCAGGACGCCGCGGAGGCGGGCCTGGCCTACCTGCGCGGTGACGCGACCCCGCTGGGGGCGGCGGTGGTCGCCTCGGTGGAGGCGATGGAGCGCGGGCAGTCGCGGTTCACCACCGACGCCGCCTGGGCCGACCTTCTGGCCGCCGACCACGGCCTGGCCTTCGCCGCCTGCGCGTTCGCCGAGATCGACGGGATCTGGATCGAGGGTGACGGGCCCTCCGCGTTGAAGGAGCAACCCCATCATGTGGGGGGCTGCGCCTGGCGTACGGTCGCGTACTGGGCGGCGAGTCCCGCGGGCAGGCGGATGCGGGCGCTGCTCGCGGCGTCCGGCGACGGCGCGTACGCCGAGGCCGCGCGGGCGCTGGAGGGGCACCGCCGCGAACCGCTCCAACGGGTGGTCGTGTCGTTCCTGGTGCCGACGCGCACCGACTGGGTGGACGAGTGCTGCGCGGAGCCGCCCGAGCGCGAGACGTACTACACCTCGCACGGCGCAACGCTGCTGTGGCACTCGCTGAGCACCGCCGGGCAGGTCGAGGCGCTGGGTGACTGGGCGGTGCTGGAGCAGAGCGAATGCACCCCCGAGCTGGTGTTCACCCTGGTGGACGGGCTGGGTGAGGCGGCGGCCCCGGTCCTGGCGCGTTCCCTCGACGGCGACGCCGAGCCCAAGGGCCGGAAACTCGTCCTGGACGCGCTGTCGCGGCTGCCGGGCGACGAGGCGTTCCGGCTGATGGGCGGATGCCTCGACAAGGTGAACGGGCTCCCCGCGATGGAGGCGATGATCGAACGGTTCCCGGCGCGGGCCCTGCGGGTCCTGCCGGAGCTGAGCACGGGCACCTCCAAGCGGGCCGTGATGGCGGCGGGGCTGCTGCGGGCGCATCTGGCGGCACGGCCCGGCCTCGCCGCGCAGATGATCCCGAAGCTGGAGGGGGACGCCCGGGCGGCGATCGAGGCCGTCCGGGCGGCGGTCGTGCCCGAGGCGCCCGAGGACCGGGTGCCCAAGGCCCTGCGGACCGGCGGGAAGAAGGGGGCGCCGGACTGGGCGCGCCCGGAGGCGATGCCGCAGGTCCTGCTGCGCGGCCGGGAGCACGCCTTGCCCGTGGCGGCGACCGGCCACCTGATCGAGGCGTTGAGCAAGGCGAGCCCGGGGCGCGCGCCGACTAAGGGCGTCCGGGAAGCGTTCGACGCGCTCGACCCCGGATCGCTCGCCGAGTTCGGCTGGAACCTGTACGAACGCTGGCGCGTGTCGGGCGAGTCCACCCGGATCGCCTGGGCGCAGGCACAACTGAGCTGGACCGGCGACGACGAGACCGCGCGGCGCCTGGGCGGCCTGGCGCGCTCCTGGCCCGGCCAGAACGGGATCCAGCTGCCGCTGAAGGCGCTCGACGTGCTGGCCGCGATCGGCACGGACGTGGCGGTGATGCAGCTGCACATGGTCTCCGAGAAGGCCCGTCCCAAGCGGCTCAAGAAGAAGGCGGGTCAGCTCCTGGTCCGGGTGGCCGACGACCGCGGGCTGACGATGGAGCAGCTCGGCGACCGGATCGTCCCGGACTTCGGGTTGGACGCCGACGGCGGCATGACGCTCGACTACGGGCCCCGGCGGTTCACGGTGGGCTTCGACGAGCAGCTGAAACCGGTGGTGTTCGACGGCAGGGGCACGCTCCGCAAGACGCTGCCCAAGCCGGGCGCCAAGGACGACCCGGAGGCGGCGCCCGCCGCGCACCGCGCGTTCACCGGGTTGAAGAAGGACGTGCGCATGGTCGCCGCCGACCAGATCCGCCGGCTGGAGCGGGCCATGGCCGAGCAGCGGCGGTGGACGGTCGAGGACTTCCGGCGGCTGTTCGTGGGGCACCCGCTGCTGTGGCACATCGTCCGGCGCCTCGTCTGGCTGCACGACGACGGCGGAGCGGGCGACGGCATGGCGTTCCGCGTCGCCGAGGACCGCTCGTTCGCCGACGTGGACGACAAGGCGGTGGCGTTGCCCGAGACCGGTGAGGTGCGGATCGCCCACCCGGTGCATCTGGGGGCGAGCGTGGCGGCCTGGGCGGAGGTCCTCGCCGACTACGAGGTCGTCCAGCCGTTCCCGCAGCTCGGCAGGCCCGTCGACGCGTTCACCGAGGAGGAGCGTGCGGGCAACCGGCTGAGCCGGGTCGCGGACGTGGAGGTCGGCGTCGGCAGGGTCCTGGGGCTGGAACGCCATGGCTGGGAGCGCGGCACGCCGCAGGACGCGGGAATCCAGCACTGCATGACCTGGGAGGTGGCGGGCCGCACGGTCGTGCTGGACGTGAGCCCCGGCTTCCCGGTCATGTCGCCGGGCGAATGGGCGGAGCAGACGCTCGGGAACGTCTGGATCGGCGAGTCCGAGGCGGCCCACGGCCACGAGACGAAGGCGACGTTCGGCGAGCTGGACGACGTCACCGCCTCCGAGCTGCTGCTGACGCTGCGCACGCTCGCCGATTCCGCGCTCTGACCCGCCGACCCGCTGTCGGATTCGTCATCCGGTGTTCACGGGGGCGGCCCACATGTTTAAAAGACAGGGCTGTACAGTCGATCCGTGAGCGGCTTCCTGCGCACCCCCGGCCTTCCCGCGAAACTGCCGCTCACGGTCCTGGCCGTGGTGCTCTTCCGGATCGGGCAGGCCCTTCCGGCCCCGGGCGTGGACGTCGCCGCGCTCCGCGACTCCGCCGGCGCGGCCGTGCGGGACGACCCGCTGTACGCCCTGGCCGGCCTGTTCACCGGCGGCGGCCTGTTCCGGCTGTCGGTCTTCGGGCTCGGCGTGCTCCCGTACGTCGCCGCGCTCTTCGTCGTCCAGTTGCTGGTCCTGACCGTCCCGCGGATGAAGGCGCTCGCCGCGGAGGGCCCGGCCGGAGCCGCCAGGATCGAACGGCACACCGGCCTCGCCACCGTCGCCATGGGCGCCCTGATGGGCACCGCCGTGGCGGTCGCGGCGGTGCACGGGCATCTCCCGGGCGGGGGCGGGCCGGCGGGCGAGGGCCTCCCCGCCGTCCTGTCGATCGCCGCCTGCATGACCGCTGGAGCGGCGGTCACCGCCTGGCTGATCCGGCTGATCACCTCGCGCGGGCTCGGCGAGGGCCTCGCGGTCCTGTTCCTCGCGCAGCTCGCCGCCGTCTTCCCCGGCCTCCTCTGGGACGTGCGCGAGAGCGAGGGCGGCGGGGCGTTCGCCGCGGTGACGGCCGCCGTCCTGCTCTCGGGACTGCTCGTCGTGCCCGCCGTGCTCGTCCTCGACAGGGCCGAACGGCGGGTGCCGGTCCAGTTCGCGCGGCGGATGGTGGGAGTCCGCCCGCCGCCGCCCCCGGGCACGACCACCCACGTCTCGCTGCGCCTCAGCCACGCCGGGCTGCTTCCGGTGTTCACGGCGCTGGCGATGCTGCACCTGCCCGCGCTCGCCGCCCGGCTGTGGCCCGGCGGCGGGCGGCCGGACGGACTCTGGACGCTGCCCGACCAGGGCAGCCCCTGGTTCCTGCTCGCACTGTTCGCGCTGGTCGCCGTCCTGACCGTGATGAACTCGGCGGTGGCCGCGGACGTCGTCGGCGTCACCGACCGGCTGAAGCGGGACGGCGCGTTCGTCCCGGGCATCCGCCCCGGCCGCCCGACCGCCGAATACCTCGGCTACGTGCAGGGGCGCCTCGCCGCCGTGACCCCGCTCGCCCTCGGGGCCGTCGCCGTGCTGCCGTCGGCCGCGCTCGTCCTCGTCGGCGCCGGTGAACTGCTGCCGGTCACCGGCACGTGCGTCCTCCTTCTGGTCAGCGCCGCGCTGACCACACGCCGCACCGTCTCCTTCTAGAGCGCACGGTCTCCTTGGCTGGGACGGGTCCCAGGGGGTGCGTGGCATCCTGCGGGCCAGCTTGCTCTGGAGGTCGACATGAGTGATGGACAGGGGAATCCGCGCGATCGGAGGTTCCGCGCGGGACATCCGAGCCTGGCCCTCGGCGTGCCGCCGTCCACCCCCGGCACGATCTACGCCCTGACGGCCAGCGGCGGCATCGCGGTCCGGCCGCGGGACGGCCGCACCCTCGTCTTCGGGCGCAACCTCCCGGACGTGCACGTCTGCCTCGGGGAGAACGATCGCCGGGTCAGCCGCCGGCACGGTCTGCTGAGCCGCCGCGACGACCGGTGGTGGGTCCGGACGACGGGGCGGCTGCCGCTCCGGTTCCCCGACTCGCGGCTGCTGTTCGCCGACGACGACCCCGTTCCGCTCACCGAGGGGTACACGCCGCTGTTCGTCCGCGGGTCGAGCCATCGGGAGCACCTGCTGGAGCTGTACGTGGCGGGGCCGGGACCGGAGCCGGAGGGGCGGCGGCCGACGGCCCGGCACGGCCAGGCCACCCGGCCGCCCCAGAGTTGGCGGCTCACGGACGACGAGCGGCTCGTCCTCGTCGTCCTGGCGCGGCGGCACCTGCTGCACGAGCCACACCCGCGGCCGCCGACGTGGAAGGAGGCGTGCGAGATCCTCGACGGCCTGCAGCCCGGCGCCGGCTGGACGGCCAAGAAGGTCGCTCACCGGGTCGCGGCGGTCCGCGCCCGGCTGTCGGAGGGCGGTGTTCCCGGGCTCACCCGGGAGGAGGTCGGCGAGCCCGTGGGCAACGCGCTCAACCAGAACCTCATCCTCGAGTTGGTGGCGAGCTCGACTCTCGTTCCCCCGGATCTCCTTCTTCTCGGCGTCCCCGCGCCTTGACCGCCTCGTAGAGGTCGTCGGCGCCGGGCCCGTCGAGGACTTCGTAGAGGCGCAGGCGGAAGGCGCGGTCGCCGAGGACCGCGCGCTGGTCGGCCAGGAGGGTCAGGTCTTCCCCGACGTCCTGACCGGCCTCGCCGCCGTACACCACGGCCAGCGCGGTGTGACCGGCGGCCACGAGGATGTGGCCCTGCTTGGTGTACTCCCACGCGAGCCTGCGGCAGCCCTCGGCCACCGGGGCGGGCTCGCTCGGCGGGCCGAACCTGTTGGGTCCGGGGGTGCCGTGGCCGCAGCAGAGGATGAGCAGCGCGATGACCCCGTACGGGATGAGCAGCAGGAGCAGCCAGGCCGCGCTGCGGTCGGTGTCGTGGAGTCTGCGCGCGCCGATGGCGAGGGTGGCCGGGATGAAGGGCACGGCCCAGACCAGGAGCACGAACGGGTTCTCCAGCGCGGCGGCGATCGCGAGGCACGCGAAGTAGAAGAGCGCGGAGGCGAGGAGGAACCACCAGAACTCGGACCGTGAGGCGCGGCCCCACCAGTCGAACGTCTGCAGGAACCCGCGCCTGACCGCCGTGTGCATCTGCATCGTGGCCCTCCGTCACATCGTGGCAGTGGCACGGTAGGCGGGTTCGCCGGGGACCCCTCCCGGATGCGGGCGGTGAGCGGAAAGTAACCCCACTAAACAGGTAATTCACATGTCCGTAACCCCCGGCCCCGGCTTTGGATCCAAGCTTGGATCCAAAAGTTGGGCGGCCCAGGAGGGAGCGCGCATGGGCGCAGAGGCGGCGACGGGGATCCGGATCGACGGCCTCACCAAGGACTTCCGCGTCGGGCGCCGGGAGGTGAACGCCCTGGCCGGGGTGGACATCCACTCCCGGGAAGGGGAGTTCGTCTCCCTGCTGGGCCCGTCCGGATGCGGCAAGAGCACCATCCTGCGCATCCTCGCCGGGCTGGAGACGCAGACCTCCGGCTCCGCGCTCGTGCACGGCGAGACCCCCGCCGGCATGCGCAGGCACCACCACCTGGGGATCGCCTTCCAGGACAGCGCCCTGCTGCCGTGGCGGTCGGTCCGCACCAACATCCGGCTGCCGCTGGAGATCGCCGGGCGCGGCGGCGAGACCGGGCCGATCCAGGACCTCATCGACCTGGTCGGCCTGAACGGCTTCGAGGACGCCCGCCCCGGCCAGCTCTCGGGCGGCATGCGGCAGCGCGTCGCGATCGCCCGCGCGCTCGTCGTCGAACCGCGGATCCTGCTGCTGGACGAGCCGTTCGGCGCGCTCGACGACATGACCCGCCGGCACCTCAACACCGAACTGCTGCGCATCTGGACCGAGCGCCCGGCCACCACCCTCATGGTCACGCACGGCATCGCCGAGGCGGTCTTCCTGTCCGACACGGTCGTGGTGATGAGCGCCCGGCCGGGACGGGTGGAGGAGGTCGTCCCGATCGACCTGCCCCGGCCGCGCACGCCGGAGCTGATGCGCTCGGCCGAGTTCCACGCGTACGTGGACCGGCTCTCGGCGATCCTGTTCGGCTCCGCCCGCGACCGTGACGAGGCCGCCGGGGAACCGGCGCCTGGAACGATCGAACGGGAGCGGCAGGGGGTGGCGCGGTGAGCCGCACCCTGCTCCTGCGCGCGGGCGGGACGGGCGCCGTCCTGCTGGCCTGGCAGCTGCTCGGCATGACCGGTGTCCTGGGCCCCGCGATCGCGCCGCCCGCGCAGATCGTCGCGGGCGTCCTGGACGACGGGACCGCGTTCTACGGCAGCCACGTCCCGGTGACGCTGGCGACGGCGGCCGCGGGCTACGTCTGGGGCAACCTGATCGCCATCGCCTGCGCGTCGCTGGTGCTGGTGGTGCCGTGGCTGGAACGGCTGGTGCTGCAGGTCGGCATCGCCTCCGCCTGCGTCCCGCTGATCGCGATCGCGCCGATCCTGGCGGCCTGCTTCAACGGCCCGATGACCTCGGCGATCATGGCCGCGGTCTCGGTGTTCTTCACCACGCTGGTCAGCGCCGTGGGCGGGTTGCGCCGCGCCGACCCGGGCTGCCGCGACATCGTCCGCGCCTACGGCGGCGGCCGGTTCCTGGAACTGCGCAAGGTGCGGCTGCTGGCCGCGCTGCCCGACATCCTCACCGCCCTCAAGATCGCCGTTCCGGCGGCGATGCTGGGCGCGGTCATCGGGGAGTTCATGGGCCAGGAGCGCGGGCTGGGCTCGGCGCTGGTGGCCGCGCAGCAGGCCAGCGACGTGGTCCGGACCTGGGGCGTCACGCTGGTGTCGAGCCTGATCGCGGGCGTGGCCTTCCTCGCCGTGGGCGCGGTCGAGCGGGTGGCCGTCCCGTGGGCGGGCGGCGGCTCGGACGAGGGCGGTGCCGCATGACCGCCACCGAGACTCCTCGTGCGGGCGCACGCGAAAGGACCGCGGCGCTGCCCGGCGTCCTGCTGGCCGGGGCGGCGCGCGGCGCGCTCACCACCCTCGCGACGGTGCTGGCCATCGTCGTGGTCTGGACGGTGTTCCTGCGCCTCGTCAACGTCAGCCCGCTGGTCGCCAAGACGCCCCTGGACGTGTGGGACCACCTGGTCGCGGGCCCGGACGCGGCGGCCAACCGGTCCGCGCTGTGGCCGCTGCTCGTCCGCACGCTCGCCGACGCGGGCCTCGGGTTCGCGCTCGGGCTGATCCCGGCCGCGGCCATGTCCGTGCTGTTCTACTTCTCGCCTGCCGCCGAGCAGGCGTTCCTGCCCACGGTCACCGCGTTCCGCGCCGTCCCGATGGTCACCGTCGCGCCGACGCTGGCGCTGGTGTTCGGGCGCGGCGCCGCCGGGACGGCCGTCATCGGCATCGCGATCGTGTTCGTCCCCGCGCTGCTGACCATGCTGCGCGGCATCCGCTCCGCGCCCCGCGCCGACCTGGAGGTGTGCCGGGCGTTCGGCGGCTCCCGCTGGACGGCGTTCGTCAAGGTGGCGCTGCCGCACGCGGTGCCGACCTGGTTCACCGCGGCGCGCATCACCGTCACCACCTCCATCGTCGGGGCGCTGCTGGCCGAGTGGCTGGCCTCCGGGGCGGGCCTGGGCGGGCAGATGATGCGCGACGCCAACGAGTTCGAGTTCGCCCGCCTCTGGGCCTCGGTGGTGGTGCTGACCACCGTGTGCGTGGCGGTCTACCAGTTCCTCGCCCTCCTCGAAGCGCTGGTCCGCGCGCGGATGGGCGCGTCCCGATGATCCACGAAGACCCCTGGGAGCGTGACCGATGACCGCACACGACCTCGACCGGCGCCGATTCCTCGTCCGCGGGTCCCTGCTCGGCGGTCTCGCCGTGGCGGCGCCCGGCGTCCTGTCCGGATGCGTCTCGGGCGGGACGGGCGGGGACGCGTCCGGCGCCGCCGGGTTCGGCGTCGCCTCGCAGCGCCTGGCCTGGCTGAAGAACACCCAGTTCGCCGGGAGCTTCCTGGCCGACAAGAACGGCTACTACAAGCAGGAGGGCTTCGCCCGCGCCGAGCTGGTCGCGGGCGGGCCGACCGCGCCGCCCATCGAGTCGGACGTGCTCACCCGCACCTTCGCGGGGGTGTCGCAGGTGCCGACCGTCGCCAAGGCCATCGACCAGGGCGCCCCGCTGAAGATCATCGGCGCGGTGTACCACCGGTACGCGGGCTGCGTGATGTCGATGGGCGACAAGCCCATCCGCCGTCCCGAGGACCTGTACGGCAAGACCATCGGCTGCGCGTCGTCCAGCGAGGCCATCTGGCGCAACTTCCTGGCGGCGCTGCGGCTGGACACCTCGCGGATCAGGACGGTGCCCGTGCAGGGCGACCCCATCGGCATGACCAAGGGCGAGATCGACGGCTACATGGGCTACATCAACAACCAGGTGATCGAGCTGCGCGCCAAGGGCTTCGAGATCGCCACGATGCTGCTCGCCGACGTCGGGTTCCCGCTGGTCGGGCAGACCTACCTCACCACCCAGGAGAACCTGGACAAGAACCGGGACAAGGTGAAGGCGTTCCTCAAGGCCGAGATCCGGGGCTGGCGGGACGTCCTGGCCGACCCGCAGCGGGCCACCGACGTCACCGTGAACGAGTACGGCAAGGACCTGACGCTCAACCCCACGACCACCCTCGCCGCGTGCAAGCAGGGCAACGACCTGATCCGCGACGGGAAGAAGGGGCAGCAGATCATCGCCGTTTCCGACGCCGAGGCCGAGAACAACGTGAAGGCCGTCAACGCGGGCGGGCTGAAGCTGACCGCCGGCCGGATGTTCGACCTGGGGCCCGTCCGCGAGGTCTACAAGGAGAACCCCGACCTCGCCTTGGACGCCTAGCCCCGACCACCGTCCGACCCACCACCGAGCGAAGGGTTTCCCATGCCCCACCATCCCACCCCCGACCTGGTCGTCACCGGAGGGACGGTCGTCGCGCACGACGGCCGCCGCCGCCAGGACGTGGCGGTCCGCGACGGCCGGATCGTCGCCGTCGGCGAGGGCCTCGCCTGGGACGGCGCCGCCGCCACCGTCGACGCCTCCGGGCTGCTCGTCCTGCCCGGTCTCGTGGACGTCCACGTGCACCTGCGCGAACCCGGCATGACCGAGAAGGAGGACTTCGCCAGCGGGACGGCGGCCGCGGCGGCCGGCGGCGTCACCACCGTCGTGGACATGCCCAACACCTATCCGCCCGTTTCCACGGCGGAGCGCTTCCAGGAGAAGCTGGACCTGGTCGCGCCCAAGGCGCACGTCGACTTCGGCCTGTACGGGATGCTCGGCCAGGACAACGCCGAGGAGATGACCGCGATGGCCGGGCTCGGCGCCATGGGGTTCAAGCTCTTCATGGGCCAGACCACCGGAGACAACCGCTGCCCGGACGACGCCGCCATCTTCCGAGGGCTGGAGGCCGCGGCCGAGGCAGGGCTGGTCGTGGGCGTGCACGCGGAGAACGACCACCTGCTGCGCATGTTCATCGACCGGCTGCGGGCGGAGGGCCGTACCGACCCCCGCGCCCACCTGGAGAGCCGCCCCGCCTTCGTGGAGGTGGAGGCCCTCACCCGGATCATCACGCTGGCCACCGAGGCGGGCACGAAGCTGCACATCCACCACCTGTCCACGGCGGCCGGGCTGTCCAGGGTCCGGGACCTGCGCGCCCAGGGGCACCGGGTCAGCGTGGAGGCGCTGGTCGCCCACCTCACCTTCGACGACTCGGCGTACGACGTGCACGGCAACCTGGTGAAGCTCAACCCGCCGATCCGCCCGGCCGCCGACGTCGCCGCGCTCTGGGACGGCATCGGCCGCGGCGACGTCGACGTCATCGCGACCGACCACGCCCCGCACACCGCCGCCGAGCAGGCCGAACCGGACGTGTGGAAGGCGTACGGCGGCTTCATCGGGTTGGAGACGATGCTGCCCCTGCTGCTGACCGAGACGGCGGAGGGCCGGATGACGGTGGAGGACATCGTGCGGCTCTGCTCGTACGCGCCCGCCCGGCGGTGGTCGATGGCGGGCAAGGGAGCGGTCGCGCCCGGCTTCGACGCAGACCTGGTGCTGGTCGACCCGTCCGCCGGGACGGTGGTGAACGGAGCCTCGATGCACTCCAAGCACAACATCACGCCGTACGAGGGCCGGGAGCTGAAGGGTTCGGTCGTCGCGACCTACCTGCGGGGCGTGCCGGTGTATGAGAAGGGCGAGGTGATCGGGAATCCGGCGGGGCGGCAGGTGCGTCCCGGCCGTACGAGGGGAGAACGGTGACCATTCAGGAGACACCCGTGAGCGTGCTCAGCGGGTCGGGAGACGGGGCGTGGACGCTGCGGGCCGCGGTGCGGCGCTGCCAGGCCGAGGCGGGAGCGGGAGCGGGAGCGAAGGCCGCGGTGATCGCGGGCGTCGGGACGACCGCGCCGGGCGCGCTGAAAGGCCGCCTGCTGCTGGACGCCCTCGCCGCCGCGGGCGTCACACCCGCCCGCGCGGTGCCGTTCGACGACCCGCGGGCCCTGCTCGCCGACGCGGGCTGGGATCTGGCGCTGGTGCTGAGCCCGTGGAAGAAGGACGCCGCGGCGCTGCTGGCCGCCGGCACGGGCGTGCTGACCGGCTCGGCCGCGGCGACCGGCGTCGTCGACACCGTCGTCCGGGACGGCGGGCGCCTCGTCGGCGTCAACACCAACTGCTGGTCGGCGCAGGCGGCGATGGAGACGCTCATGGGCGGCCGCGCGCCCGCCGCCGTGCTGGTCCTGGGCTCGGGGGGCTCGTCCGGGTCGGTCGCCCTCGCCGTCCGGCGCGCGTGGCCGGACGCCCGGCTGGCGGGCAGCGCGCGGAACGCGGCGGCGCTGGCCGCCTGGGCGGACCGGTTCGGCGCCGACGCGGTGGCCCCGGGCGACCTGGAGGACGCCTGCCGCGACGCCCCGCCGTCCCTGATCGTGAACGCCACGACGTGGGGCGAGACACCCGAGTCCGAGGGCCGCGAGTTCGCGTTCCCGTTCAACGCCCTGGCCGCGCCCGGCAACGCGTACTTCGACCTGAACAACCGCGTCTCGTCTCTCCAAACAAGGGCATTGCAAGCGGGGATGAACGTCATGTCCGGCACGTTCATGCAGCGCGTCACCAACGCGTGCCGCGCCGCCCTGCTGACGGCCGAGGGGACGAGGTGACCCTCATGGGCGGGACGGCGGACACCGAGTCGCTCAGCGTCCGCGAGCGCGTCTACCGCTACCTCCGCCAGCAGATCACCACCGGCGCCTACACCGGAGGGATGCGGCTGGTGGAGGAGCAGATCGCCGACGAACTGGGCGTCAGCCGCACCCCCGTGCGGGAGGGGCTGCAACGGCTGACCAGCGACGGGCTGGTGCTGCGGATCCGGCGCGGCCAGCTGGTGGTGGTCGAGGTGGACGCGCAGGCCCGCGCCGAGCTGCACCAGCTCCGCGTGGCCTTCGACCAGGTCGCGGCCAAGATGCTGGCCGCCAAGACCGGCGAGGTCGACTGGGACGCCCTGTACGCGCTCCTCGACCCCCTCGCCGCGGCCCTGAACGAGCACGGCATCGGCAGCTCCCAGTTCGCGATGGCCCATCTCGACCTGCACATGGCCATCAACCGGGCCGCGTTCTCCCAGATCACCTCGTCGTTCCTGGAGCGGCAGGCGTTCCTGTACCCCACCGACGACTACGTCCAGCAGCCGGGGCACGAGCCGGTGTCGCAGCACCGGGCGCTGCTCGACGACCTGTCCAGCGGGGACGCCGAGCGGGCGACGACCGCGGCGGCCGTCCACGCGCTGCGCGGCTTCGGCAACACCACGCTGGAATGACGTGTCCCTCCACCCCGTCCGACCGACCCCCGACCCGAGGAGATGCGCAGTGCCCGACACCGTCCTGATGTTCGTCAACGGCCAGGCGATGAGCGGAGGCGAGCTCGGCGACGCCCTCGCCGGGGCCCGGTTCCTCGGCCCGGTCCGCACCGCGCCGGACTACCGGTTCTTCTCGTTCGGCGACGTCTTCCCCGGCCTGGTGCCCGCGGGGCGCGGCGCGGGCCGTCCGGTGCCGGGCGAGCTGTACGAGGTCGGCTACGCCGATCTGCGGGAGCGCCTCCTGCCGCGCGAGCCCGCGGAACTGGAGCTGTCGGTGATCCGGCTGGAGGACGGCCGGGGCTCGCTGAGCATGGTGTGCCGGGACGGCGTCCTCGGCGGCGAGGGCGTGCACGAGATCACCGCGGAGGGCGGCTGGCGCGAGCACCTGGCCACGGCCGCGCGATCGTGAGCGGGATCCTGCGGGCGGGCGAGGGAATCGCGGGCCGCTACCTGGCGTGCTCGCCGGACACCGTCTCCTGGGGGACGCTGCCCGGCCCGGGGGCGGCGCCGGTGCTCACGGTCGGCTCCGGGGAGGTGGTCACGTTCGACACTGTCTCCCAGGAGGGCCTGATGGAGGACCAGGGACGCGACCCGGCCGCCTACTTCGCCGGATTCGGCGTCCCGCGCGAGGCCGTCCTGGACGAGGCCGTCGCCCTCGCCGCCTCCGACCTGCGCAGGGAACGACCTGCCCAGGCCGGGCCGCACGTCGTACTCGGCCCGGTGCGGGTACTGGGCGCCGAACCGGGCGACTGGCTGCGGGTCGACTTCCTTGACCTGCGCCCGCGCGTGCCGTACGGGGTCATCTCCAGCAGGCACGGGCGGGGCTGCCTGCCCGACCGGCTGCCCGATTCCCCCGTGTTCAGCCGCTTCTGCTCCCTGAACGGCGCGTACGCGACGTTCGAGCATCGCGGCGGGCGCGCGTCCATCGAACTGCGGCCCTTCCTGGGGCTGTGCGGGGTGACCCCGGCCGAGCCAGGCGGCCCGTTGAGCACGATCCCGCCGGGCCCGTTCGGGGGCAACATCGACCTGCGCGAACTGGTCGCGGGCTCGTCCCTGTACCTGCCCGTGCAGATCCCCGGAGCCGGGTTCTTCCTGGGCGACCCGCACTTCGCCCAGGGCAACGGCGAGATCGCACTGACCGCCCTGGAAGGTTCGCTGCGCGTCACCCTGCGGGTCTCCGTCATCAAGCCGCCCGGCCCGCTCGACCACGCCGCCGGGCCGTTCGCCGAGACCGCCGACCACTGGGTCGTCCTCGGCCTGCACGAGGACCTGGACGAGGCGATGCGCCGCTGCGCCTGGAACGCCGTCCGCTTCCTCTCCCGCCGCACCGGCATGACGGAGAACGAGGCGTACCTCTACCTCAGTGCTGCGGGCGACTTCTCCGTCACGCAGGTCGTCGACCTGGTGAAGGGCGTCCACTGCCGCATCCGAAAACGCGACGTCCAACAGGAGAGGGCTCCGGCCGTCCATCCCGGCCTCGATTAGCTTCTCTCGCGGCGCAACACCTCGAAGACACTGGCGAAGCTGTCGTCGCCATGCCCGTCGGCCGTCCGCTGCCCGAGCAGGTTCCACAGCGGGACGTGCACCCCGGGATCGATCCCCGCGTCGAGGCTCACCCGCACCAGCGCGCCGACCCCGGCCCGGTTCATCCCCACCGGGGAGGAGGGCTCGGTGTAGTCGCCGGACCCGATCTCGCGGGCCAGTTCCGGGATGTAAGCGATCATCCCGTGCAGCCACCGGCCCACCAGCGGGACGAACTCCTCCGGCCGCACGCCCGCCGCGTCCACCAGCGCCAGCGCGTGCAGGAAACCGGCCAGCGCCGCGTAGCCCGAGCCGAGCAGGCCGAGGTCGTACACCTCCGCGGCCCCGGCGTCCTCGCCCAGGTAGTGCGCCGCCGCCAGGGTCTCCAGCAGCGCGCGCCCGGCGTCGAACACCTCCCTGGACCCGCTGTAGAGGAAGAACGCTTCGGGCGTCGCGACCGTCTCGGGCAGCGCCATCATCGCGCCGTCGAGGTAACCGGCGCCCTGCTCCGCCGCCCACGCCGCCAGCGCCCGAGCCTCCTCGGGCGTTCCCGTGGTGAGGTTGACGACCGTCCGCCCCGCCAGTTCACCGGCGAGCGGTTCGAGAACACTACGAACCGCCCCATAGTCGGCCAGCGTCACGATGACCATTGGACCGGCGGCTACGGCCTCCGCCGCCGACCCGGCGACAACGGCCCCGTCGGCCACGGCCTTACCCGGAGTCCGGTTCCACACGGTCGTAGGGTGCCCCGCCTTGATGAGCGCCGCCACGATGGCGCCCCCCATCCGGCCGAGGCCGACAACGCTGACAGGGGATCGGGATGCACTGCTGGACATGGTTTCTCGCGCCTCTCATCTTCGGTCGAATCCATGTCCAGCCTGGAGAAACGCACTTCCGGCCCGCTGCCGATCCACTGCCGCCCTATCCGGCATCGAGCGGGGGCCTGGCGTCACCACATCGCGTGATGCCTCCCGATGTACCGGGGCTGCCGCGCGGCCGCGTACGCCGTCGCGGACCCGGGCCAGCATGGCCGCGCCAACGACGAGCATCACCGCAACGAGCACGGTCACGCCGCACCCCCCCGCGAGATAGCGCAGGCGGTCGCGCGCCCTCTCGTTGTCCCCGGTTCGCAGCGGGAACTCCGCCCACAAGCGGTCCTGCCGCACGGTTTCTCGAACGCATGCATCTTCCGTCGGGCCGAAAACGGCCGTCTCCAGGCCCGCCGCTTGTTCACGGTCGGGGAGGCGGTAGTGGAGTCGCGCCGTCCAGAACTCGTCGTCCTTGTCGTACTCCAGCGGCTCCCACCGTCGCGACGCGGTGGCCCTAACCTAGTTGTCCATCGGGGCTCGACTTCCTAGTAGTCGTGTTCCGTAGGCCCCGAACGGCGCGTCACCGCCGCTCGGGGCCGTCCTTGTCGTACCAGCACGATACCCGAGCTACACCGGGTAACACCGGGTAATCCTACATTGCACGGTGTGACCCACCATGGACGGGTGGAATTCGATCTCGACCAGCCGCGCGCCGCGTACCTGATCATCGCCGACACCATCGCGGCAGAGATCCACGCGGGCAGGCTGCGCCCCGGGCAACGCGTCCCGTCCGCCCGCGAGATAGCGACAGACGCGGGTGTCGGCATGCGGACCGCGGAAGCGGCTCTACGGCTCTTGCGCGAGCGCGGCCTGACCATAGCGGTGGTCGGGAAAGCGACCTACGTCGCGGACTTGAGCGGGACCTCACTGAACGAAACCCCCGACGGCACGTGATGAAGCGGGAACGGGGCGTAACGTAGCGTCATGGTCGGCTTGGACGGCATCGCACCGTTGCGGGATCAGCTAGTCGCGGTGATTCGCGAGCGAATCGGAAGCGGGACCTATCCACGGGGTTCCAAGCTGCCCACCGCTCGCGAGCTGGGCGAGGAATTTGACATATCCGCCCGAACTGTCACCGATGCCATGGCCATCCTTCGTGAGTCCGGTGAAGTGATCGGCGTTCGTGGACGGGGCGTGTTCGTCCGGCCGGACGACACGAGCGCTGACTGAGGGGACCGGACGTCAGTGCGGCCTGCCCTACAAAGTCCGCCGCTGAAAAGAACGACGGCTGACGCCCTGGTCATGCCTCACGCCGGGGGTTCGGGGGGTGGGGGTGGGGGGCATGACCTGCGCATAGCGTTCTAGGGGGGATGTATGACGGCCAACTGGAGTGGTGAGGAGCTCAGCAAGATCGCGGGGGCGGACGAGCTGGAGGTCTCGCCGCGGCGGGAGGACGGATCGCTTCGGGGGGCCACGCCGATCTGGGTGGTCCGCGACGGGGACGAGCTCTACGTCCGGTCGTACCGGGGGGACGCGGGGGTCTGGTACCGGACGGCCCAGGGCAGTCATCGGGGGCGGATCGCCGCCGGGGGCGTGACCAAGGACGTCACGTTCGTCGAGGAGACCGACTCCGCGCGCAACGACCGGATCGACGACGCGTACCGGACCAAGTACGGCCGTTATCCGAGCCAGTACGTCGATCCCATGGTGGCGCCGGCGGCGCGGTCGGCCACGCTCAGGCTGGAGCCCAGCGCCGCCTGACACCGGCATTACCTGGCGTGACAGGTACGCACGCCATGCTTACCTCGACCTATCCGGCGTTGGGGAACACCTCGGTAGAGTCCGAAATATGCGCAAGGCCATCGCCGCAGGTGTCGTGGTCGCGCTCGTGACCGCCGGCATGGTCGCCGACCGGTCGAGCCGGAGTGAGGGCTGCGAGCAGGACGCGGCGCCCGCACGGGTGCTGCGCGTCGCCGGCGAGTCCGGTCATCGGCTGCCGCTGCCGTCCTCGGTCCTTCACTGCAAGCCCTGATCATCTGACGATGGTCGGGGTCCGGGTGGTCATCCGCCTGCTGAAGATCGGGTCGATGGCCTCCTTGTGGAGTTCGTCCAGCGCGGCGATCTGGGCCTGGGCGCGTGCGAGGAGTCTTTGCAGTTCGGGTGTCCTCAGGCCGGGTTCGCGGTCGGCCAGGGCGAGCAGGGTGCGCCATCCGGCGGCCTTGGCCTCGACGCCCAGGCGCAGGACTTCGAGTTCCTCCAGGTCGCTCAGTGGTGAACGGTTCTTCAAGCGGCCGTTGAGTTTCAGGCGCCCCGCCTTCTCGGCCGCCGCCACCGCCAAGCTCTTGTAGCGGCGGATCGGCAGGCCGAGCGACATCATGACGGCCAGCAGCGCGCCCCGGTCGGCGGCGATCTCGCCGGCCAGCCGCCGCAGCCGTCCCTCGTCGGGGCGGCCGCGGTGCGCGCGGGCGAGGGCGTGCGCCCGGGCCACGCCGCCCGCGGCCCCGGCGAGATGATCATTAAGGTAGATCGCCAGGTAGCGGCGAGCCTCCATCGAGTTCATGCCTGCCCCGTACCCCGGGAAGTCCAACGCGGAGATCAACGAATCCCCCGTGTTCGTCCCTCGGCGGCCGGCGAGTCACGGAGCAGAGGCGCGGGCTGCCGCGGCCGCACCTCGGCCTGGCTCGGCGTGGCGGCCAGGCCCGGGAGGTGGTGGGTGGCGGCGCGCAGGCCGGCGACCGAGACATGCCCCAGATCGCCCAGCATGATGTCGTAGGCGATGTCGCGGACCGCGTCGGCGCCGAGGGACGAGCCGATCACCGCTGGGGGCCCGTTGCCGGTGAACAGCTGCACCGGGACCGCGAACTCGACGCGGTCCGCCTGCCGGCGCCGCCGGGTCGCGGTGCCGCTTGCCCGGGGCGGGACCTCGACCTGGCCGAGCCCGGACAGCATCCGGAACGTCGCCAGCCCGAGCAGGCTGTTCAGGGTCAGCGCGGTCGCGCGGGTCACCGTCTCGACCTCGCCGGGCCTGCGGGTGAGGTAGCCGCCGAACGCGTAGGCGATGACCCGCTCCCGGACCGGGGAACGCAGGAACACGCGCAGGCGCAGCCCCTGGACGGGGAGCTCGAACTCGCCGTCGCCGTCGGCGACCCCGGACCTGACGTATCCACCCTCGGTCCTGGCGAGGCGGCCCGTCAGCCTCAGCTCCCCGACATTGCCCCGGCGGGTCAGCGCCAGCACGTACAGCTCGCCGTCCAGTTCGACGATCACGTCGTCGCCGATCACGGCCGCCAGCGCGCGTGCGGTCTCGTTGAGGTCGCGCAGGGTTCGGCGCGGCATCCGCGGCCGCAGCACGTTCCGGCTGGTGACCGTCCGGACGCCGATGCTCGACTCGACGTGCTCGACCTCCCGCTCGGCCTGCTTGGCGGTGTAGTGGCGCAGGCTGAACGCGACCACCTCGTTGTCGGTCCACACGGCGCACGTGGCCTTGAGGGCCTTCTTGGCGCTGAGCGGGTAGGGAAGCCCCTGCCGGACGTGCCTGGTCGCGTCCACGAACACCGGGGTGTCGTCGTCGAACGCGCGCCGGAGGTAGAACTCTTCCTTGACCTGCTCCTCGACCCGCATGGTGGAAGTCACGTGCACCTCTCCTACGCCGCTGCCTCTGGTCCGTTACCGTTGCGCGGCGGGCCCGATCGGCAACCGCGGGACCGGCACGTGCGGGTCGCCTCCCGGCGGGGACGGTCATGCGTGACATGAGGCGCGGCCCGACCCGGGGGACACCGATGCACAAGCTGACCGACTACCTGCTCGCCATCCGCACCACCGGCTCGCCGCCGGCGCCCGAGGGCGTCAAGACGGTCGTGCTGGAACCGGCCGCGGGCGACGACGTGATCGCCTCCACCCTCGCCGCCCTGCGCGCCAGCGGCCTGACCGCGGCCGACTTCCGCTCCCGGGCGATCTTCCTCGCGCCGGACGGGCCCGCCGGACTGGTCGCGTACGCGGCGCTGTGCGGGTTCTCCGGCCGCCGCGTCGACGCCTACGCCGACGGTGCCGTCCTGGAGTTCTCCCGGCTCGACCACGACGGCGCCGCCTTCCCCGACGCCGGCCCGCCGCCGGAGTTCCTCCTGTGGGCCCAGGTCGGCGGGCCGGCCGCGGACGGGATCCCCACCGTGCACCTCGGCTCCGGCGGGCCGGACCCGCTCAGCCCGGAGGCCGCCACCGTGATCCGGTACGCGGCGCGGCTGCGCCTGGTCCCGCCGGACTCGGCCAGGGACGCGCTCGTCATGTTCCTGCTCGTCGCGGCGCTGCGGCGGCGCGCCGACGACCGGTTCCCGTTCCTGTCCACCGGGACCGAGCCCGTCCCGCTCGTCAAGAACGCCCCGCACCAGGGAATCGACCTGGAGCGGCTCCGGCAGGCGGCGGCACGGCACCGCCAGGAGCAGCGCATCGCGCGCCGCGGCGCCGAGATCGTCCCGCCGATTCCGGTCTCGCCGCACAACGCCCGGCTCGCCGAGGCCGACCGGGTGGACGTCCGGGTCGTCCTGCGGCGGCTCGGGTCCGGCGCCGGCGCGGACGACGGCCTGTGGCACTGCCCGCGCCCCGGGCCCCACGGCCGCCGGGACGAGCACCCGTCCATGAAGATGTACGGGGACAACCGGACCCGGTGCCACCGCTGCGACGCCGAGAAGATCGGCCCGCTGCGGCTGGCCGTCGACGTGCTGGGAGTGACCCCGGACGAGGCCGCGACCTTCATCCTGGACTCCGATCGCGTGGTCGACCTGCGCGCCGTCTGAGGGGTGAGGGGATTCGATGGGACGAGCGCAGGGCCGCGCCGCCATGGTGCGGCTGACCGTGGACGGGCGGGACGCGGGACTGGTCCATCGCAGCGTCCTGGAACGGGTGGCCGAGATCGCCGGGCGGCTCGGCTGCCGCGCCGCGGTCGCGCTGGGCCTTCCGCCGGTCTCCTACGACGGCGCCGGGCTGGCCCGGCTGCGGCGCGACCTGGACCAGGTCATCGCGTTCGCGGACGCGTCCCGCCGCACCGGCTGGGAGCTGGGTGACCTCGCCGTCGCCCCCGGGGAGCGGCCCGTGCCGGTGCTGGACACGCCGCAGGGCGTGCTCTGGGCGGACGCCCTCCGCGGGTTCGAGCTGCGCGGGACGGGCGGTGCCGCGCGGCGGGTCACCGAACTGGCCGAGCCGCCCGGAACCGCGCGGCGCACCCCGTTGACCCGCCTCATCGAGCCGCTGGCCGAGGCGGCGGGACGCGCCCGGGTCCTGGAGGTGCGCGAGCAGGGCCACGACGAGGGCGCCGGGCGCCAGGGGTGACGCCCGGCCGCGGCCGCGCGGTCAGGGCAGCGGGGTCAGCTTCCCGAGGGCCGCGGACTGCCCGGAGACGGCGAACCGCAGCGCCGTCGGCATCCGCGTCTCCGGATTGGCGATGAGGGCGCCCACCTGGCCCGCCGCCGCCATCTCCTCCGCCACCGCCCCCGGGCGCACGCCGACCACGTAGTCGGCCTCCATCGGGTGCGCGGCGGTGACGCACCCGGCGGGCAGCGACGCGTACGCCCCCAGGTAGACCCGGCTGCCCGCCGGGATCAGCGTGGCGAGCGCGCGCACGACGATCCGCGCGGCCGGGCCCGACACGGTCACCGCCCGCGTGCGGACGAGGGCCTCCCTGATCTGCGCGAGCTGCTCCTCGGTGGTGATCCCGCCGGTGAGCAGCGCGGCCGTGTCCAGCCGCGTGCCGGTGCGGCGGCTCACCACCACCGAGCCGCCGACCTGCGAGACGACGGCGCCTATCCGGTCCCGGGACGCCCTGATCGTGTCGATGGCGCGGCGGGCCGCGGCGAGGCTGGGGAACCCCGGGACCTGGTACATCCCGTGTGTGCCGCAGACGGTCACTTCGGTGCCCTGGATGTGCACCTCGTCGACGCTCTCGTCCCGCCACAGCTCGCCCAGCAGGTGGGTGCCGCTGAGCACGTCGTAGACGCGGCCGGCCATCACCCGGTCGCCGTCGGTGCGGCTCGCGAGCAAGTCCATCCAGATCTTCGGGATCTGCGGCCGGAGCGAGTCCGCGATCCGCTCAGCGGTGAGCCACGCCTGGTCCGCCGAAAGCGGGGTCGCCGGCGCGTCCGACTGCGGAGCCTGCACCCGAGGTATCACCTGCACATGGCTCTGTGCGAGGGCCTCGGCCTGCGCCTGCGGCGGGGGCTGGGGCGCGCCGGATTGATCGGCCGGTTGGTCCTCGCCCTCCGCGGCGACACCGAGGGCCGCCCAGAAGTCCATCCCCGTGACGGGGGCCTGATGAGCCGCCATCTCCACCGTTCCTTCCGTCGAGCCGTTGAGAGATCGAGCTACTCGGAGCCCGTGAGCAGGCGCCGCCACCGGCCGTGCCGGGCGTTCGCGGACGGCGTCGCCGTCTCGAACACCGGGTCCGCGGTGACGACCCGCAGGACGTCGAAGAGGGTCGCCTCCAACTCCGGGTCGGCGTGCAGGCCGCCCAGCCGGCGGTTGCTCACCGCCTGCATCCGCTCCCGGTCGTCCGGGACGACCCCGGCGAACCTCCAGCCGGGCAGCAGGTCCATGACGTCCTCCGGGCCGCAGTCCACGTCCGCGCGGGCCCGGTTGAGGATCAGCGACAGCTTCTGCGGATCGACGCCGCCGCCCCGGGAGTGCTGCGGCGTCGTGATGGCCCGCAGCCAGGAGCGGGCGCCCTCCAGCGTCACCCGGTCGGGTTCGACGGGGACCAGGATCGCGTCGGCCTCGGGCAGGATCAGCTCGGTGAACGTGGTGTGGTGCAGTTCGGCGACCGGTGTGTCGACGAACACCAGGTCGAACGCCGCCCGCAGCGCGGGCAGGAGCCGCCGGTACAGCGCCGCGTTGATCAGCGCGGGGTCGGCGTCGACGGGGTCGGGCGGCCCGAGCAGCGCGTACAGGTCGATCTCGGGGACGCGGGCGAGGCGGTCGCGTGCCGTCCGCTCCGTGAGCGTTTCGCCGTCCTGGAGCAGGTCCAGCACCGTGGGGGACGCCACGTTCAGGTGGCGCCCGACGTCGGCCTGCTGGAAGTTGGTGTCCACGAGCACCACCGACCCGGCCCGGCCGACCTCCTGAAGGTGCTCGGCCGCGTGGACCGCCAGGCTCACGGTCGTACTGGTCTTGCCCACGCCGCCCTTCGCGGACGCGACGGCGATGACCCGTCCCCGCCTCGCCACGGGCGCGGGGGCCGGTGTGACCCACGGCCCTCCCGGGACGGGCTCAGGACTCGCCCCCGGCGCAGGGGATTCGGAGATGCCGAACGTCGCCAGCAGTTCCGACAGACTCAGCCGGTGCCCCGTGACCCGGACCCTCGGGTCGAGGACGTCGCCGCGTTCGGCGAAGAACCCGTGCACCAGCACGGTGAACCCGTTGCCGGCCAGCCCGTTCGCCAGGACCGCCACCTCCGCGCCCGGCACGTCCTCGACGAACCCGGGCGCGAACATGAACGCGGCCGGGGGGTTGACCTTCCCGCTCCTGGACAGGGCGCGGAGCTCCGCCGCCGAGGCGGCGTCGAACACCGCGGGAAACCGGCCCGTCTCCCGCAACTTCCGGGCGACACCCGGCTCCCCCGCCACGACGAGGTTCGGCGCAGTTCCCATGACAGTGTCCTCAGAGCTCAGGTCGTCGACCGGCCGACGGGAACGGCCGGACCCTCCACGTCGGACTGTGCGGACAACGGCGGCTGCCGCCAGCGCCGGCCGCCGGACTGTCCCCCTGGAGAGCTCACCGAACCTGGGAGATGACACGCATGGCTACGTCGGCCACAACGGCGAGGTGCGGCGTGCGGCCCGCGCCGATGAAGCGGGAGTCCGGTCGCGCTCCTCGCTCAGCCGGCCCGTCCTTCGAGCTCGCGCGATTCGTCCGACGTGCCCACGAGGGGCTCGGCGAGCTTGGCCAGCGCCTTCTGCTGGATCTGCCGCACGCCCTCGCGGGACAGCCCGAGCCGCTCGCCGATGACGCGGAGCGACTGCTCCGGCTCGCCGTCGAGCCCGAACCGGCGCGTCAGGACGAACCGTTCACGGGGGTCGAGGCTCGGCAGGCCGTGGCCGGTGATGGCGCGCAGGTCGAAACGCAGCAGCACCTCGTCCTCGACACCCGGGGAGGGATCGGGCAGCCGCTCCTCCCACGGCGCGTCGTCCTCGCCCTGGCCGGGGGCGGGCGTGTGCAGGCTGTCGAGCCGGGGCGCGTCCAGGACGCGCAGCACCTGGGCCTCGGTCACCCCGGCGCGCCGGGCGACGGCGGCGTGGTCCACGGGGGCGTCCGGCCCGGCCTCCTCCAGGAACGCCCGCTCGGCGGCCAGGATCGCCGGGCGCTTCTCGAAGTCACCGGGATTCAGATTGGGGTGGTCGGCGTCCCGCACCGCGCGCAGCACCTCGCGCTGGATCGGCTTGAACGCCCAGCCGGCGAACGGGCCGCGCGCGGGGTCATAGGACGAGATCGCCCACAGCAGGCCCACCTTGCCGGCGCTCTCGAAATCCTCGACGTGCTTGCTGGACCTGGAGGTGAACATGGCGACATATCTGCGGACCAGGCCGAAATTCACGTTCAGGATGTCGTGGATGAGGTCTTCCATCTCGCGCTCGGCCCGGCGCAGCGCCAGCTCGGAGAGCATGTCCAGCTCATCGGCGTCGGCCCTGGCGCGCAGCACCGCGAGCCGCTCCTGAAGCTCCCCGCGGCGGGCGAAGAGCTCGTCGTTGCGGGCTCGGAAGTCCTTGGCGGCGGGTCGCCCGCGACCGTCCAGCTGCACGGTGTTCATCCGTCTCCTCGCCCTTGAGAGGTCATTTCCTTTGGCGGGCCGGCAATGGCGGAGGGGCGACGCGCCAAAAGAAGTGACGTTTGGGAACTCTCGTTTAAAGGCGCCGAACCATGTTTCGGCCCCCGGTTGGAGAGAAGATGACACAGGGCCGTCCGCGGCCGCCCCTGGAGAGTTCCAGGGGCCCGGGGCGGGGTGGGTGGCCGGACGCGTTCCGCGAACGGCGAAGTGAGCGTACATTCTCAAACCCGGCGGCGGAACCCGGGTTGCGGATCGGCGAACCCGCGGACTCTACACATCAGGGGACGGACAAACGAAAGGACCCGTGACCTGTGCGATCGATCCTGGGCGACCTCGGCCTCGAATCCCCGCTCGTGGGGACGGCGGTGACGGCGCACATCATGTCGAGCGGCCCTGACGGGTTCCGCTGCCTCGTCTACGACGTCGGCACCCTGCCCCCTCGGGAGGCGCTCCTGCCCCGCGCCGACGCCTACGACCTGCCCGAGGGCGCCCCCGCCCCGGAACTGGCCGCGGGCGACACCGTCATCGCGCTGGTCGTCGGCGTGTCCGGCGCCACGGGCACCGAGCGGCTCATGCTGTCGGCCACGGCACCCGAACTGGTCGAGCGCGTCCTCGCGGGCTTCGTCGACGAGATCCTCAGGGGCAAGGTCGTCACCAAGGCCGTCGCACGGGTCGCCGGAACCAAGACCAAGGTCGCCGTCGCCCCCACCACCAAGGGCGTCGACGCCCGCGGCGCCTGCATCGGCCGCGGCGCCAGCCGCCTCAAAGGGGCCGAGAAGCTCCTGAACCGGGCCTTCGGCCGGGAGCGCCTGGAGATCATCGAGTACTCCGGCGACCCGGTGACGTTCATGACCAACGCCATGAACCCCGTGCAGGTCACCGAGGTCCTCATCCGCGGCGACGACGCGGTCGTCGCCGTCGAGGAGCACCAGCTCTCCGGCGGCATCGGTGAAGGCGGCCTGAACGCCCAGCTCGCCGGCCGCCTCACGGGCCACTACGTCCGCGTCGTCAAGGCCGGCACCGACCTGCGCGCGCTCCTCGGCCCCTGATGCTCACTGGTGGTGGCGGGAGGCGGGTCAGGCCGGACGGTCGTGAGGGTGAGGGACTTCGGCGGGCGGACCCACCGTCAGGATTCGGCGGGGCGGGGCGGGCGGCGGGCGGGGAGCAGGGCCAGGTGTTCTTCTCGGACGAGGCCGAAGCGCAGGGCCGTGTCGACCGCGGCGGCGCGTTTGCCGTCCCGGCGTTCTTCCTCGAAGGGCTGCTTGACGCGGAGTTTCTGTTCCGCCAGGTAGTCGATGTGGAAATTGACCGCGCGCAGGGTGGGGTTGCGGCCAGGGAGGGTGCTGAGGCGTTCCATGACCTGGCGGGAGGTGGGGACGGCGGTGGACGACTCGTCCCGGAGGCGCGGTTCGCAGAGGGCGACGAGGACGAGGAAGTAGGTCGCGTCCTGGTCCAGGGAGAAGGCCGAGATGGTGGTGGAGCCGTCGGGTTCGTGGACCTCGATGTCGGACGACTCCAGGTAGACGTGCTGGGAGGCGTACACCTGGAAGGAGGCGGTCGGGCCCTGGGTGGACAGGACGACGCGGGAGAACTCGAAGGGCACCGGGCAGGAGGCGCGGAGCGGCGGGATGCGCAGGTACTCGCCGGCGCCCTCGGGGTTCTCCACCACGTAGGTGCGTTCGTGGCTGAAGTTGCTGAGCCGCCAGTGGTCGTCGACGGCGAGGATCTCTCCGGCCAGGCGCGGGACGGTGGGATTGTCCAGGTGCAGGTCGACGACGCGGCCGGGGGCGCCGCGTCCGAAGCTGAGGGTCTCGCCCGGCGCCAGCTCCTTGCGCACGGGGTCGCGTCGCGAGTCCGGAGGCAGGTACACCAGTACGCTCGACACGCTGTCACCTCATGGCATTCGTCCGTTTGTGGATCGTTGCACGCCTCGAGAAGACGCTACACGGGCGTCCTTCGCCGTCGATCCTCCTGAAGGAGTGGAATGGAGCCGTTACGTGCTGACGATCCGGCGCGGATCGGCGGCTACCGGCTGGTGGCGCGGCTGGGGGCGGGCGGCACGGGGCGGGTGTTCCTGGGGCACGCGCCGTCGGGTGACCTCGTCGCCGTGAAGGTCGTGCACGCGCGGTTCGCCCACCGGCAGGACCGGCGGGAGCGGTTCGCGCGGGAGATCACCGCGGTGCGCGGGATCGATCCGGCGTACGTGGCGCCGGTGGTGGACCACGACGTGGACGCGGACGAGCCGTGGCTGGCCACCGCCTACCTTCCCGGTCTCACGTTGCGGCAGGTGGTGGAGGTGCACGGGCCGTTGCCCGCGGAGTCGCTGCGGGCGCTGGGGGCGGCGCTGGCGCGGGCGCTCGCGTCGATCCACCGGGCCGGGGTCGTGCACCGGGACCTCAAGCCGTCGAACCTGGTGGTGACGCCGGACGGCCCGCGCGTGGTGGACTTCGGCATCGCCCGTCCGGACGGGGCCGAGACGATCACCGTGCCCGGGTCGCTGCTCGGGACCCCCGGCTACATCCCGCCCGAGCGGATCCGCGATCGGCGGTCGGGCCGGGAGGGCGACGTGTTCGCGTTCGGGGCGGTGCTGGTGTACGCGGCGACGGGCGAGGGGCCGTTCGGTGTGGGCTCGGCGCCGTCGCTGCTCTACCGCACGCAGTCCGAGGATCCGCGGCTGGACGGGCTGCGCGCGGCCGTCGACGACCAGGGGCTCATCGGGATCGTCGAGGATTGCCTGGTGCGGGAGCCGGGGCGGCGGCCGACGGCAGACGAGCTCGTGGAACGGTTCACCGGGGCGCCCGATCCGGCGGGGACGCGGTGGCTGCCCGACGAGGTGGCGGCGAGCGTCACCGACGCGGGGAGCCCGCGCAAGGCGCCGGATGCGGCGCCGGTCAGGCGGCCGTCCCGGCGGACCCTGCTCACGCTCGGTGTGGGCGGTGGGGTGCTGGCCGCCCTCGGGCCGTCGACGAAGAGCGCGCTCTCGGCGGGGACGGCCCGGCGGCCGCCGTCCGGTGACCGGGCGCCGTTGTGGACGTACGGCAGTCCCGACAGTGAAAACGAGCACTGGTTCACCCGGCCGACCGTTATAGGGGATGTGGTCTATCTCGGTTCGACTCTGGGAGTCCACGCGCTGGACTGCGCGCGGGGCCGGTTGCTGTGGACGGCCAACCGGGGCTCGCCCGTCCTTTCGGGCGTCTCGGTGCTGAAGGCGGGGACGGTGATGTTCAGCGACGGGCGGATGTGGGCGTTGCGCGCCACCGACGGGACGCCCGAGCCCGGCTGGCGGGAGCCGACCGTCAACTCCACCGGCGCCCCCGTCGCGGAGGGCGAGCAGGTCTTCGTGTTCGACACGGTCGGGCACCTGTCGGCCTACGACGGCCGGACGGGCGGCCGCCGGTGGCGGCTGCCGCTGGCCGCCCCCGGCGGGGGCGGCGGCATCGAGGCGGTCCGTGTCCGGGGCGGTCTCGATCCGGTGGTCGCGGGCGGTCTCGTCTACGTCGCGCCGCACGGGGTGTTCGCGGTCGATCCCAGGGCGCGGGCCGTCCGGTGGCGGTTCGGCGGGGCGACCGCCGCTCCGGTGGTGCGGGGCGGGCTCGTCTACACCGCGGACACCGGTCGCGTGCACGCGCTCGACGCGGCCCGGGGGACCGTGCGGTGGAGCCGCGACCTCGGAGCCCGGATATCGAGCGGCGTGACGGTCGCGGACGGTCTCGTGCTCGCCGGTGACGACGCCGGGCGCCTGCACGCCCTGGACGCGGCGACCGGGCGGCCGCGCTGGCGCGTCGACACCAACGGGCCGCTGCGGGCCGCCCCCGCGGCCGCCGGTGGCGTGGTCTTCGCCGGTGCGGACAACGACCGTCTCTACGCGGTCGGGACGGCGGACGGGAGGGTGCGCTGGAGCCATCCTGTGGGCCGCCAGACCGAGGTCCGCGTGCAGGTGTGGCGGGACCGGGCGCTGGCGTGCGTCGACCTGACCCGGCTGTGCGCGTTCGGGCTATGAGCGCCCGTGAGCCGGGGCGGCTGAGCCGGCGCCGCGCGATCGCGGGGCTGGGCGGGGCCGCGGTCGTCGGTGGCGCCGCCGCCTGGCCCTGGGGCCGCGGACGGGACGGGGGCCCGCGCCTTCCCGCCGCGGGCGGGCCGCTGCTGTGGACGGCCAACGTGAGTTACGCCCAGGACGAGTTCTTCGGCCCGGCCGTGGCAGGGCACCTGCTGCTGGTCGAGCGGCCGTACGCCGCGCGCGAATCAGAGCGGCGGGACGTCCTGTCGTGCCTGGACACCGCGACGGGGCGCAGGTTGTGGTCCGTCCGTCTCGACGGCTCGCCGGGGACGCTGCGGAGGGTGCTGGTCTCCGGTGCCGTCGCCCTGGTGCGGACGCGTTCGGCCCTGCACGCGTTCGACCTTCGCACGGGACGCCTGCTGTGGCGCCGGGAGCGGAACGCCGGCGGTCCGCGCTCCCTGACGGTCACGGTCGGCGGGGGGCTCGTCCACGACAGCGCCAATGAGGAGAACGCGTCGAGCATCGCGTCGCGGCACGCTCTCCAGGGCTATGAGGTGGGCAGCGGGCGGCTGCGCTGGACGACGGTCGTGCAGCCGCGGGTGTCGACGGCCGAAGCCCCGATCTACGCGGCCGGGCTGCTCCTCGGTACCGCCGTCATGGCGGGCGTGTCGTCGAACTCGGAGACGTTCGCCTATGCCGTGGACGCGGCCACCGGGCGGCAACGCTGGTCGCGCCGCCTGGGCGTGCGGCACTCGTTCACCGGCGTCGGCGTGGCGCATGACGCGGGCACCTTCTATGTCTTCTCCCAGGAGACCGGTGACCTGCATGCCGTGGACGTGTCCACGGGCGCGATCCGATGGCGGGCCAGAGCGAAACGCTCTTCCGGCAGGGGCACCCCCTCGGTCGATGAGAGGACGCTGCGTGCGGGCGTTCCCGTGGTCTCGGGGGCGACCGTCTACGTGTGCGACGAGTACGGCGTCCTGCACGCCTTCGACGTGCGCAACGGCCGGGAGCGCTGGACCTTCACCACCGACGCCAGGCCCCGCTACGCGCACCTGCTTCCCGGGCCGCGCACCGGGGGAGACGACCTGGTCTACTTCCGGGCCGGGCACACCGGCAGGAGCAGTGGCGGCACCCTCTACGCCCTGAGCGCGCGCCAAAGACGGCCCCTCTGGCAGCGGCCCGCTGACCATTCCTACAGCGGCCCGCTCCTCTCAGGGAACCTGCTGTACGTGCCGGACGCGGAGGCCATCACCGTGTACGACCCGGTCGGCGGGGCCGTCCGCCACCGCGTGGAGCTCAGGGGTCTGGGATTGGGCGGCGGAAGCACCGAACTGGTCAGTGACGGTACGCGCGTCCACGCCCTGGCCCGCATTCAGGTCCTCGCCCTTCGTTTGGAGAGCTGACGTTGGAGGCACTGCGTCCCGGCGACCCGGCGAGCATCGGCGGATACGAATGCGTCGGCCGCCTCGGGTCCGGTGGCATGGGGGAGGTGTTCCTCGCCCGTGCGGGTGACGGCGCGCTGGTGGCCTTGAAGCTCATCCACGCCGACCTCGCCGGGGACGCGGGCTTCCGCGCCCGCTTCGCCCGGGAGGCGGCGGCGGTGCGGCGGGTGAGCGGCCCGTACACCGCCCCTCTGCTGGACGCGGGTGACGTTCCGCGGCCCTGGCTGGCCACCGCCTACCTTCCGGGGCTGTCCCTGGACCAGGCCGTCACCAGGCACGGCCCGCTGGGCGTCGAGGCCACGCGGCGGCTCGGGGCCGCGCTCGCCGAGGCCCTCGGGGCGATCCACCGGGCCGGGGTCGTGCATCGCGATCTGAAACCGGCGAACATCCTGCTGACCCCCGACGGGCCGCGGGTCGTGGACTTCGGCATCGCGGGCGGCCCCGAGATCAGCACCGTCGACGGGACCGCCGGGCGGGCCGCCGGGTCGCCCGCGTACATGGCGCCCGAGCAGATCACCGGCGCCCCCGTCACCCCCGCCGCGGACGTCTTCGCGCTCGGCGGGGTCCTGCTGTTCTGCCGCACCGGATCGCCGCCGTTCGGTGCGGCTCCGCTGCCGGAACTGCTCGGCCGGATCGCGCACGGGCGTCCCGAACTGGGCGGTGTCGGCGACGCGGGCCTGCGGGACGTCGTCGCCGCGTGCCTGGCCGGGGACCCGGCCCGGCGGCCCGGCACGGAGCGGCTGGCCGCCCTGCTGTCGCCGAGCGCCGCAGGCACGGGCTGGCTGCCGGTGCCCGTGACCCACGACATCGCCGAACAGGCCACGCCGATCCCGCCTCCGGCGCCGGGCCGCCGCCCGCATCCGCGGCGCCGTGCCGTCCTGCGCGTCACCGGAGCAGCGGCGGCGGCGCTCGCGGGCATGGGGGCGGTCCGCGCGTTCGCGGACGCCGACTCTCCGCAGGCGGACGTCCTCTGGGCTGCCCGTGCCACGCTGGTGTCCGGCTACGAGTTCGGACCCGTCCTGGGCCGCGGCCTGCTTCTTCTGGACCGGACCGTCGTCACCCATTCGGGCGGCCCACGGCTGGACCTGTGCTGCCTGGACACCGCGACGGGACGCTACCGGTGGCGCCGCCCCCTCAACGTCTTCGGACGCTATCGGGGGGAGGTGGTCGCAGGCCCCGGGGGAGTCCGGGTGCGCAGCATCGACGAGCTCCACGAGGTGGACGCCGACAACGGAACCGTGCACTGGTCACAGCGACGCCGGTTTCCGGGACTCATACCTGCGACGGCCTATGCGAACGGCCTCCTGTACGACATCGGCGCCGTCGCCGGTTCCGATGACGCGGGCACCCTGCACGCGCTTGAGCCCCGTACCGGGCGAGAGGTCTGGAAGCGCGACATCGAAGGCAGGCCGGTGAGTCCCATCGTCGTCGCGGGGAGCGTCCTCTACCTCATCAGCGCCTCAGCACGAGAACGGCGTGAGCGCGTGCACGCACTGGACGCCGCCACCGGCGCCGTGCGCTGGGTGACGGGCTTCGCCGATGACAACGTGGTCGGGAAGCCGCCCTCCTCACCCATCTACACCGATGCGGCCCTGTCCGTGGCGGACGGCACCGTGTACGTCTCCGTCGAGGGCCGCCACGTCCACGCCCTCGACGCCCGTACCGGAGCGACCCGCTGGAGCGTCCGTCCACAGGTGAACCCCAACGTGCTGGGAGGCGCCAACCCGAGCGTGGCCTTTCCTGTGGCGGCCGGTGATGTGCTGCTCCTGGGCACGGGAGACGGCGTGCTGCGCGCCTTCGACCGCCGTGACGGCCGCCAGCGGTGGGCCGTCGAAACGGGGGCGCCGCCGGGCCCCGTGGGCGACTTCCGCCGCCGCCTCACTCCGCTCGTCTCCGACGGGACGGTCTTCGTCTGCGGCGGCGACGGCGTCCGGGCCCTGCGGGCCGGCGACGGCCGCGTGCGCTGGGAGCGCGGAACCGACCCGTCCGCGGGCGAGCCCGTGCTCGCCGGGGGGCGGCTGCACGTCCCCGGCAAGTGGGAGGTCACGTCGCACGACCCGCTCAGCGGCCGGATCGTGCAGCGGCTCGACCTGCGCCCCCACGGGCGTCCCCCCACCGCCGTGCTCCCCGGAAAGGACGCCCTGTACGTCCTCGCCGGGCCGGACGCCGTCATAGCCGTCGGCCTGCCCGGATGAGCAGGCCAGGCTTGACGGGCCCGGGTGCCCGCCACGGGCCGGGCCTGAGATGATGCCTCGATCATGGGTGAGATGAGCCGGCGCGCGGGAGCGGCCCGGGAACGGGTGCTGGCCGTGGCCCTGAAGCTGTTCGCGCGGCACGGTGTCGCCGGCACCTCGCTCCAGATGATCGCGGACGAGCTCGGGGTGACCAAGGCCGCCGTCTACCACCAGTTCCAGAGCAAGGAGGACATCGTCTGGGCGGTGATCGCGCCCGCGCTGGACGAGCTCACGAGGGTGGCCGAGGCGGCGGAGGCGCGCAAGCGGCGGTCCGACCAGCTCGGCGCCGTGCTGTCCGGCGTCGTGGACCTGGTCGTGAGCCACCGCCGGCTGACCGCCGTCATCCGGACCGATCCCACCATCAGCGCCCTCATGCGGGAGCGTCCCGCCCTGCGGGCGCTGGAGGCGCGCATCGACCGCGTCATCACCGGGCCCGACCCGGACACCGAGACGGTCGTCAGCGCCGCCATGGTCAGCTCCGCCCTGCTGGCCGTCGGCATGGACCCGCGGCTGGACGGCCTCGACGACGAGACTCTGCGCCGCCATCTGCTCGGCATCGCCCGCCGCCTGCTGCGCCTGCGGCCGCTGCCGCGGTCGCGGCCGGGCGGCGTGCCCGGCCGCGACGCGCACCCCGCCTAGGCTGTGTCTCAAAGTCCCGGCCTACGGCGCTCGCCTGGCGGCTCGCCCCAAACCGGGCCTTGGCGAGCGCGGCATCGCTTCGCGATCTGGCCGGTGACGCTCGCCTCCGGCGTCGCGCCACCGGCCAGGTAACGCGCTCGCGCGGTACCTGAGGCCACTTAGAGACAGGCCCTAGAAGACGGATCCGACGTCGGTGCGGACGAGGGTGGCCATGCTGTGCTCGGCCAGCGCGGCGATGGTCATGGACGGGTTGCAGGCGCCGGTGGAGCCGGGGATGCGCGCGCCGTCCAGGACGTAGAGGCCGCGGTGGCCCAGCACCCGCCCGAACCGGTCGACCGCGCCGCCCATGGGCACGCCGCCCAGGGAGTGCCAGGTGGACGGCTCCAGCGCGTTGGTGTCGACCAGGATCCCGCCGCCGGTCTGGGTGAACCGGTCGAAGCGCTTGCGCATGAGCGCCTGGAGTTCGGCGTCGCCGCTGGAGGGCCAGGTCAGCTTGGCGTCGTCCTTGAGGACGTCGTACCTCCAGGTGCCGGCGGGCTTGTTGATGCCGAAGCCGACGACGATCATCGCCTTGGCGAAGTCGGGCAGCTCGACGGGCAGCCCCGCGTGGATGATCGTGTACGGGATGGGGTCGTCGGTGGCGCGCCCGCCGACGCAGGCGGGGCCGCCCTGGGGCCGTCCGGGGTCGTCGTTCATCAGCGCCCAGGCGTAGATCCGGTCGCCGTTGTTGCCCCACTGGGTGCCGACGGCGTCGGGCAGGTCGGGCACCAGGCGCTTGGCGCGCGCCTTGACCAGCAGCCGGGTCGTGCCGGGTGAGCCGGCGTTGAGGAACAGCGCGTCGGTGGTGATCCGCTTGCGCTCCTGCAGCTCGCCGTCGGTGTTGATGCGGTCGACGTGCACGACCCAGCGCTTCTGCGCGTCCATCGCGATGTCGCGGACGACGTGCAGCGTCTCGACCCGGATGTTGCCGGTGGCCTCGGCGGCGGCCAGGTAGGTGACGTCGATGGAGTGCTTGCCGCCGTTGTTGACGCCGAAGCTGATGTCGTTGGTGGTGTAGGTCGGCGTGTACCTGCCCTCAAGCTCGCCGCGGACGAAGCTCCAGTCGACCGGCAGCGGCACCCGGAACGGCTCCAGGCCGACCTTGGGGGCGGCGTCCAGGAACATCCGGGACGAGCGGTAGGGGGCGGAGGCCAGCACGTCGTCGGGCACCGTGGAGACCTTCAGCATCCTGGCCACGGTGGGGTAGGCCCAGCTGTTCAGGGCGTCGTAGTCGTGCGCGGCCGTCGGCATGGAGAGGGCGAAGTGCTCCTCGGACGGCTGCAGCGTCATGCCGTGGTACATCAGCGACCCGCCGCCGACGGCGGCGCCGCAGTTGAGGGTCATGCCGTTCTCTTGGAGGGTCTCGATCAGCCCGGTGTAGGGCTTCCAGAACTTGATGATGCCGGGGAGCATGCTGCGGTTGGTCAGCCACGAGGTGCGGCGGTCGACGTTGGCCATCCGGGGGAAGGTCGTGGCGTTGGGGCCGGTGGGCCAGCGCAGGCCGCGTTCCAGGACGAGGGTCCGTACGCCGGCCTGGGCCAGCCGCAGGGCGGTCACGCCGCCGCCGAAGCCGGTGCCGATGATGACGGCCCGTTCGCGCTGCTCGGTGGTCGGCACCCTGCGGGCGGGGGCGGTGCGGGCCCAGGCCGTGCCGGGGGCCGCGGCGCCGAGCGCGCCGAGCGCGGCGGCGCCCAGGACGCGGCGGCGGCCGATGCCGGGGGCGGTCTGCGGGTTCTGGGGGATGTCGTCGGTCACGGAACTCAGTCCTCGTCTGTGCTGCCCGGCGGGGCGGGAACGGGGGGCATTCGTAGCCGATCGGCTACTTGGTAAGTAGCCGATTGGCTAGGCAGCAGTTCACACCATCCGCGGCGCGAAAGTTTGTTGGCGGGCGCTAAATCGGGGCCCGGAGATCCGCTCTCATGCCAGTACCCCCGCGGCTTCCGCCGGGAGAAGGTGTGGTCATCCGCCACCCGCCCCCCTGGAGTGCCCCCCATGCGCCTGCTGCCGTCGTCATTGAGAAGAGGAGCGGCCGGCGCGGCCGCGGTGTCGCTCGGCGCGGCCCTGGCGCTGACGGCGTTCGCGGCCCCGGCCCGCGCGGACGACCCGCCCGCCGGATCGGTGCCGCCCGACGAGGACCCGTTCTACGCCGCGCCCGCGAACATCGCCTCGTACCGGCCGGGCCAGATCGTGGGCAGCAGGAAGATCACCCCGAAGGTCGGCGACTACGCCACCACCACCGACACCTGGCAGATCTCCTACCGCAGCAACGACTCCCACATGGCGCCGAACCTGATCGTCACGAGCCTGCTCGTGCCGAAGAAGGCGTGGACGGGCGGCGGCCCGCGGCCGATCGTGTCGGTGCAGGCCGCCGAGGACGCCACCGGCACCCAGTGCGCCCCCTCCTACGGGCTGTCGTCGGGCAGCGTCATCGCCGGCTGGCCGGCGGCGTGGTCGGCGCACCTGCTCAACCAGGGCTGGGCCGTGGCGATGCCCGACCACGAGGGGCCCAAGTCGGTGTTCATGGCCGGCCCGCAGGCGGCGCACGCCGTCCTGGACGGCATCCGCGCCGTGAAGAACTTCACCGGCGCACCGGGCATCGGCCAGGGCAACCCCTGGACGCTGAACGGTTACTCCGGAGGCGCCCAGGCCACCGGCTGGGCCGCGCAGACGCAGCCGTCCTACGCCCCGGAGATCACGCTGAAGGGCGCCGCGATGGGCGGCACCCCGGCCGACCCCGAGGCGGTGGCCCGCTTCCTGGACGGCGGCGTCTTCTCCGGCTTCGAGGCCGCCGCGGCCACCAGCCTCGCCACCGAGTTCCCCGAGATGGACCTCGAGCCGCTCATGAACGAGGCGGGCCGCAAGGCGCTCGCCGACGCCCGCGGCAAGTGCCTGACCGAGCTGCTGACCGGGTTCGCGTTCAAGAAGCTGGCGGACTACAGCGTCGTGGCGGACCCGCTGGCGGTGCCGCGCGTGCGGGCCGTGCTGAAGCGCAACACGATGGGCGCCGCAGCCCCGGCGACGCCGATCTTCAACTACCACGCCGACACCGACGAGATCGTGCCCGTCGGCCAGGCGAACAAGCTCGTCCAGGACTGGTGCGCGAAGGGCGCCACGATCCAGACCGTCCGCGACAAGGTCGGCGAGCACGCCCTGGAGATGGTCCTCCGCAACGGCGACACGCTGAAGTTCCTGGCCGACCGGTACGCCGGCAAGCCCGCCGCCAACACCTGCCAGGCCGCCGCGGGCGCCTGACCCCGCTGCCCTCTGCCTCTCCCGGCGCTCCCGCTCGCTCGACGCGGCCACCGCTCCCCCGGTGGCCGCGTCGTCGTTTGTCAGGCCGTTTGTAGAACGCTGTTCTGACAGTTGTAGAACATAGCTGCCGTTGACACGTATCGGTAGTTCTGTTTTGGTAGAGGAACGTTCTACTTAGGACGTCTTGGCAGGTGGTCACCCCGCTCGTCCGTGGTGGCCCGCACCCCGGTGCGCGATCGGCTGGAGTGAGTGACGTGACCGTGCAGGACGCGAAGGTGACCCAGGGCAGGCAGATCGCGCGGATCGCCGAGGCGCGCCCGGACGAGGCGGCCTACCTCCAGGTGCGTCTCGACGGCACCGAGGAGGCGGTCACCTACCGGTGGCTGGACGACCGGTCGAGCCGCCTGGCCGGGGCGCTCGCCGAGCGCGGCGTCGGCCAGGGCGACCGGGTCGGGCTGGGCCTGCGCAACTCGCCGCAGTTCGCGATCAGCGCCCTGGCGACGTGGAAGCTGGGCGCGGTGCCGGTGCCGGTGCGCTGGGACGTGCCGGACTGGGAGCTGGAGCGGCTCCGCGAGGTGATCGACTGCCGGGTCTACCTCGGCCAGGACGACCTGGAGTGGATCGAGGCCACCGCCGCCCGGGACGTTCCGGAGCTGCCCGACGTGGTGGCCCCGCACCTGCAGGGGATCTGCAGCAGCGGCTCCACCGGCACCCCGAAGATCATCCTGAGCTCGGCGCCCGGGTACTTCGACCCGGTGTACAGCACGCCGATGGCCGAGGCGTGGATGCCGGTCGCGCGGCCGCAGACGGTCCTGGTGCTGGCGCCGATGTACCACGTGAACGCGTTCGTGACGCTGCAGAACCTGCTCGCGGGCGACCGGCTGGTGGTGATGGAGAAGTTCGACGCCAGGCTGGCCCTCGAACTGATCGAGCGGCACCGCGTCACGACGTTCACCGCGACGCCCACGATGCTGCAGCGGATGGCGGACGCCCCCGGGGCCGACGACCGCGACCTGTCCAGCCTGGCGTTCTTCCAGCAGGGCGCGGCGCCGATGCCGCCGTCGCTGGTGCACCGGTGGGCGAAGCTGATCGGCCCGGAGCGCATCGTCATGGCCTACGGGATGACCGAGGCGATCGGCATCACCGCGCTGCGCGGCGACGAGTGGATGGAGCACGAGGGCAGCGTCGGGCGCGGCATGCGCGGCACCGAGGTGAAGATCCTCGACCAGGACGGCCGGGAGCTGCCGGCGGGCGAGATCGGCGAGATCTTCCTGCGCTCCCCGTCGTACGGCGGCTCGACCTACCTCGGCCAGGCGCCGCAGCTGCCGGAGACGCCGGACGGCTTCCGCGGCGTGGGGGACATGGGCTACGTCGACGCCGACGGCTACCTGTACCTCGTGGACCGCCGGGTCGACATGATCATCACGGGCGGCGCGAACGTGTTCCCGGCCGAGGTCGAGTCGGCGCTGATCGACCATCCGAAGATCGCCGACATCGTGGTGATCGGGCTGCGCGACCCCGAGTGGGGGCGGCGGGTGCACGCCGTCATCGAGCCGGCGGACCCGGCGGCGCCCCCGACGTTCGACGAGGTGCGCGCCTACGCCAAGAGCCGGCTCGCGGCGTACAAGGTCCCGAAGACGATCGAGCTGGTCGACGCCATCCCGCGCAGCGCGGCGACGAAGGTCAACCGCGGCCGGCTGGTCGAGACCCGCGGCGGCTGAGGAGGCGGCGGTGGACGGGCGCGGCGCGGCGGACGAGCAGAGCCCGGCGGACGGGCAAGGCGCGGCGGGCGGGCAGGGCGCGGCGGACGGCATCTCGATCGGGTTCGTCGCGGGCGGCGACCTGCGGCGCGCGGCGGCGCTGGAGGCGCTGCCGATCGACTCGCTGTGGACCGGCGGGCACGTCGCCTCGCGCAACCCCTCGACGGAGGCGATGATGAGCCTCGCCCGCCTGTCGGCGGTCACCGAGCGGGTGCGGCTGGGCACGTCCGTGCTGCTCCTGCCGCTGTATCCGCCCGCGGTGGTGGCCAAGCAGGTGGCCGATCTCGATCGCGCGACCGGGGGGCGGCTGGTCCTCGGCGTGGGCGTCGGCGGGGAGTACCCGCAGGAGTTCCGCGCCTGCCAGGTCCCCCTCGGCGAGCGGGGGCGGCGCACCGACGAGGCGATCCCGCTGCTGCGCCGGCTGTGGACCGCCGAGGAGATCACGCACGAGGGCGCCTTCTACCCGATGCGCGAGGTGAAGGTGCATCCCGCGCCGGAGCAGCCCGGGGGCCCGCCGATCGTCGTCGCGGGCCGCAAGGAGCCGGCGATGCGGCGGGCCGCGCTGCTCGGCGACGGCTGGATCCCCTACCTGTACTCGCCGCGCCGCTACGCGGACTCGGTCCGGACGATCCGCCGGATCGCGGGCGAGGCGGGCCGCGACCTCGGCGGCTTCGAGTGGTACGCCTTCGTCTTCGTCAACGTGGACGACGACGGCCGGCGGGCCCGGGAGCAGGCGGCGCGCACGATGGGCGGCAACTACGACCAGGACTTCGGGCCGATGGTCGACCGCGTCGCGGCGGCGGGCACGCCCGAGGAGGTCGCGCTCAGGCTGCGGGAGTTCGTGGACGCCGGCGCGCGGCATTTCGTCTTCATGCCCGCGCCCGGAACCGGTGACGCCGACACGGTCGTGCACCGCCTTATGGACGAGGTCGTGCCGGCTGTCCGCGAATACGGCCCGACCGGCCACGGTACGTGAGAATCCCGTGCTCTGAACAGGACAATGATCTTCTCCCTGCTTATGGACATATGGGCTTCTCCTTATTAGGCTACGACGCATATAGCCTCTCCGGAGCAGGCCGAATTTGATGGGGGTCGAATTGGTCCGCACCGCGGAGGGGACCGCACCGGACCGATCCCACCCGACCAATTCCTGACGCGACCCGGGGCCCGCGACCGCCGTGCCTCGACAGTCACCCGGCCGAACTCCCCACCCCACCCCAGCGCCCGGAGACGTCGATGACCATCTCGCCGGACAGATCCAGCACGCCCACCGGAAGCCCCCACGCGCGCATCCTGATCGTCCTCATCGCGATCGAGGTCTTCGCGGTCTTCGAGACCGCCATGGCGATCGCCGCCATCCCGACCTTCATGAGGGTCTTCGAGGCCGACGCCGCGGCCGTCGGCTGGACCACCACCGCCTACCTCCTCGTGGGAGCCGCCTCCGCCGCCACCGCCGGGCGCCTCGGCGACATCTTCGGGCGCAGGAACGTCCTGGTGTTCGTCCTGGCGGCCGCCGCCTGCGGCTCGCTCATCAGCGTGCTGGCCGCCGACCTGTGGATGGTGACGCTCGGCCGCGGCGTGCAGGGCCTGGCCGCCGGCGCGCTGCCGCTGTCGTTCGCCCTGGTCCGCGAGCTGCTGCCGGAGCGGCGGGTGCCGCTGGCGATCGCGCTGCTCGGCGGCATCGTCCCGATCTGCGCCGGCGGCGGCGCCCTGCTCGCCGGGGTGCTGCTCGACCACAGCGGCTGGCGCCTGATGTTCATCGTGGCCACGGCGATGGGGACCGCCGCGGCGCTGACCGGGCTGATCGGGCTGCCGCGCACGCCCGGGCTCAGGCCCCGGCCCTCCGTCGACATGGTCGGCGCCGTGCTGCTCGTCCCGGCGACCGGCGGCGTGCTGTTCGGCGTCACCCAGGGCGAGAAGTGGGGCTGGACCGACCCGCGGGTGCTCCTGCCGATCGGGCTCGGGCTGGCCGCGCTGGCCCTCTGGGTGTGGTGGGAGCGCCGCGTCCGGGAGCCGATCGTGGACGTCCGCCAGTTCGGCGACCGCAAGGTGGCGCTGACCACCCTGGCGACGGTCCTGGTCGGCCTCGGGCCGATGGGCGCGTCCTCGATCATGGTTCCGGTGATCATGCAGCTGCCCGAGCGCGCGCCGGTCGGGCACGGGCTGACGGCCACGACCTCCGGCGTGGTGATGCTGTTCATCGCCGTGATCGGCTACGGCGGTGCGGCGGTGAGCGGGCGGATCGCCCAGCTGATGGGCGCCCGCTGGTCGCTGCTGACCGCCTGCGTCCTCTACATCGCCGGCGGCACCATGTGGATCTTCCTGGTGCAGAACCTGCCGGGCACCATCGGCTGCCTGATCCTCATCAACGTGGGCTCCGCCTTCGCCTTCAGCGCGCTGCCGATCCTGATCGTCGAGGTGGTGCCGTCCGCGCAGACCGGCGCGGCGACCGGGATGAACCGGGTGACGCTGAACGTCTCGATCGCCTGCGGCCTGTCGCTGACCTCGGTGATCATGGCCACCCGGACCGTGCCCGGCACGCACCTGCCGACCGAGGCGGCGATCACCTCCGCGTGCCTGCTCATCATCGGCGCGGCCGTGGTGAGCCTGGTCCTCGCCGCGCTCATCGGCAGCGTCCGCCGGACGCCCGTGCCGGCGGCGCCGCCGGCCCCCGGCCTCGGCCCGAAGCGGGCGGCCGCCTAACGAACCCACCCCCGAGGAACCACCCCCCAGTCATCCGGACACGAGCCGGCCCCCGGGCGCGAAACGCGGCACGCCATTCCCGAGAATGGCCCCGCAATGGCCCGGGGAACGGCCGCGGAAACGTCCGGAATCCAGGCCGGCGCCGTCCAGAGAGCCGACGGCGCCGGGCCTGCAGAGAACGCACACGGCAAGCAAAGGGAGAAAATGCCGAACCAAGGTTCCCTTCCAGTTCCCAGCACGATGACGGACCTGATGTCGCCGGAATGGCTCAATTCGGCGCTCGCCCCGCGTTTTCCGGGCATCCGGATCACCAGCGTCACCCCCGGGCCGGTGGTGAGCCGGGTGTCGACCAACGCCCGCTTCAGCATCGAGTGCGAGGGCGGTCTCCCCAGCGGGTTGTCATCGGAGCTGTGCGGAAAGGGCTACTTCTCCGACATCGGCACCTGGGACGCCCGCCGCGCCGGGGTCCCCGAGGTGTCCTTCTACCGGAACATGGCGGCCACCAGCGGCGTGCGGACCCTGCGCAGCGTGTACGCCGACATCGACCCCGAGACCCAGCACGGCGTGGTCATCACCGAGGACGTCGTCGCCCAGGGCGGCACGTTCCTGGACGCCACCAGCGACTACACCCCCGACCAGACCGCGCAGAGCCTCGAGCAGCTCGCCAGGCTGCACTCGGCGACCTGGGGCGACCCCGCCGCCCGCGAGGCGGACTGGCTGGCGCCGCGGCTCCAGGGCCATCTCACCCACCGCGGCGTCAAGGAGATCCGCGGCAACTTCGAGAGCGAGATCGGCGCGGGGGTTCCCGACGAGGTCCGCGACCCCGACCTGCTCTACGCGGTCTACGGGGCGCTGGCCAGGGAGACGGCCGACGAGTCGCCGTGGTCGGTGATCCACGGGGACGCCCACGTCGGCAACCTCTACCTCGACGGCGAGGGGAAGCCGTCGTTCGTGGACTGGCAGCTGGTGCAGCGCGGCCCGTGGTACCTGGACGTCGGCTACCACATCGCGTCCACGCTCACCGTGGAGGACCGGCGGCGGAGCGAGAAGGACCTCCTGCGCCACTACCTCGACAGGCTGGGCGCGGCCGGGATCGTCGCCCCGTCCTGGGACGACGCGTGGCTGGGCTTCCGCCGCGGCATCATCCACGGCTTCTACCTCTGGAGCATCACCCTGAAGGTGGCCCCGGAGATCACCAGCACGCTCCAGCGCAGGCTCGGGACGGCCGCGGCCGACCACGAGTCGTTCAAGGCCGTGTCTCGCTGAGGGGGGTCTCTCTGAGGGGGGTTGTGTCCGGGTCGCCGCGGAAGGCCGCGAGGCAGAACCCCCACAGGTGATCGGCGATGTCCTCGAAGCGCTCGTGGGGGGTGGCGAAGGCGTAGTGATGGTAAACGGACATCACCAGCTTCATCACGAACCACGCGTCGCTGGCCGGATTCGCCGGCTTGAGCAGGCCCAGGGCGGCCGCCTCGCGCAGCTCCCGCTCGATCAGGTCGGCGACGGGCTGGTTGACCTGGGCCATCTCGTCGGGGAAGAGCTGGTGGAGGCGCCAGTGCTCGGCGGTGACGAACCGCGGCCCGAAGGCGCCTCCCGGGGCGTCGGCCGCGGCGCCGTCCTGGTCCTGCGCGGCGGCGCCGCCCGGCTCGCCCAGCGACTCGAGGGTGCTGGTGAAGAAGTAGCGCAGCCGCGTCACGGGGTCGGGCAGCTCGCTCATGGCGGCGTCGGTGCGGGCGGCCGCCGTGGTGATCTCCTCCTCGAAGACGGCGAGGAGGAGCTGGTCCTTGCCGGCGAAGTGCCGGTAGAACGTCTGCAGCGCGATCCCGGCCTCCTTCGCCAGCTCCTGCGTGGTGAAGGAGGACCCCTTGGTGCGGATGAGCCGACGGGCCGCGTCCACGATCCCCTTCACCTGCCGGACGCTGCGCGTGCGCGAGCGCTGGACTGAAGGGGACCGGTCCGCGGCCCGGTCGGCCCAGGATGCCGGCGGGTCGCCGGTCGTGCCGGGACCCGCCGCCGTGCCGCCGCCGGCCGGCGTGTCGCGGCCGGCGGCGGGCATCGCATCCTTCGTCGTCACGTGGTGGTGCCTTCTCGCCTCGGGGACAGCACGACGACCGGGATGACCCGCTCGGTGCGCGTCTGGTAAGTATCGTAGTTGGGCCAGTAGCTCGTCGCGATTTTCCACAGCCGGGACCGCTCCGGCTCCGGGGCCGTCCGCGCCACGACGGGGATCTTCTCGGCCTTGACCTGGATCTCCACGTTCGGGTCGGCCTCGAGGTTCAGATACCACGCCGGGTGCTTGGGCATGCCGCCCGTGGAGGCCACGACGAGGTAGTCGTCGCCGTCCCGCCCGAAGATCAGGGCGGAGGTGCGCTCCTGCCCGCTCTTGCGGCCCTTGGTGGTGAGCAGCAGGATGTTCGCGCCGTTCCACTCGTAGCCGACCTCGCCGTCGGTCTCCCGGTAGCGCTTCACGTGCGCGGCGCCGACGAGGTCGAGGTCGGGCTTCTGGTAACCGGCTTCGGTCACGTGCGTGCTCCTTCGCAGAGGCTCATGGGGGAGGTCATCCGAAGACGACGGGGATCTCGGTGGCGCCGCGCTCGTACATGCCGATGAACCGGGGCGGCTCGCGGTCGGGGTCGAGCCGCAGGTTCGGCAGCCGGTCCAGCAGGGCGCCGATCCCGACCCGCATCTCCGCGCGGGCGACGTGCATGCCCAGGCAGATGTGGGCGCCGCCGCCGAAGGCGAAGGACGCCTTGGTCTTGCGGGTGATGTCGTAGTCGTCGGGGTTGTCCCAGCGGGCCGGGTCGCGGTTGGCCGCGCCCAGGCAGATGTGCAGCACCGAGCCCTCGGGCAGGTGGACGCCGTGGAAGTCGATGTCGCGGGTGACGTACCGGGAGAACATCGGGTCGGTGGGCACCCAGCGCAGGGCCTCCTCGATCGCCGGGCGCAGCAGCGTCCGGTCCTCGTTGACCTTCTTCAGCACCTCGGGGCGCTGGAGGAGGGCGGTGAGGGTGATGCCCATCTGCTTCCAGGTGGTGCCCGACCCGGCGGTCAGCAGCAGGACGGCGAAGGAGTAGATCTCGTCGTCGGTGAGGCGCTGCGGGACGCCGTTGTCGTCCTTCATCTCGGCCTCGACCAGGATGCTGATCAGGTCGTCCTGCGGGTTCTCCCGGCGGGCGGCCACGATCGGCTTGATCATCTCGACCAGGTCGCCCGGCCGGGACTGGGCCTCCCGGATGTCGAGGGCCTGGTCGACGGGGACGCCGAAGCTGCCGGTGATGGTCAGGACCGGGATGGCGGCGCAGAAGTCCACGTTCAGCTCGGCGCGGCCCTCGGCGGCGAACCCGTCGATGAGGTGGTGGACGGTCTCCTCGATCCAGTTGCGGATCCACCACTCGGCCTTGGCCGGCACGAAGGACGGCTGGACCAGCTGGCGGTAGCGGCGGTGCTGGTCACCGCCCATCGACAGCATGCTGTTCATGGCGTCGTAGTTGCCGTTGTTGGGGTCGACCGGCTGCAGCGAGGCGGAGAACACCTCGGCGTTGCGGTACGCGGCGTCGCACGCCTCCCAGGTGAAGGCGGAGAAGTGCGGCCGGTCGGGGTGCGGCAGGCCCTGGAAGAACGCCGGCCCCTCGAACCCGGTCAGCTCGTGGACGATCCCCGGGTGCACCGGGGCCTGCTCCCGCAGCCGCTTCCAGATCGGGTACGGGTCGTCCCGGTACCCGCCGCCCATGTGCGCGTTGTAGGAGCTGCGCAGGTCGAACAGTTCGCGTACGCGGTCACGGTCGAGCTGTTCCGTCGTGCTGTTCTCGGTCATGTCGCTCTTCTCTTCACGTCACTTCGCCACGTAGCCGCCGTCGACCGGCAGCAGCACGCCGGTGATGTTGGCGGCCCGGTCGGAGGCCAGGTAGACGGCGGCCTCGGCGCAGTCCTCGGCCGTGATGGGACGGCCCAGCGGGTGGTTCTCCGCCGTCTGCCGGGTCACCGCCTCCTGGGCGGCGCCGCCGGTGTCCAGCCCTCCGGCGGCCATGAAGCCGGTGAAGGGCATCCCGGCCGGGCAGATGGCGTTGGCCCGGATGCCGAACGGCGCCCCTTCGATGGCGACGGCGCGGGTGAGCTGGTGCACCGCGCCCTTGGTGGCGCCGTACACCGACCCGCCCCAGGCGACCATGCCCGCGACCGAGCCGGTGTTGAGGATGACGCCGCCGGTGCCCTGCCGCTTGAACTGCAGGACCGCGTGCTTGGAGCCGTAGAACACGCCGCCGAAGTTGACCCCGACCAGGCGCAGGAAGTCCTCGGCGGTGTGGTCCTCCAGCTTGGCGCCCAGGCGCGGTGTCGGGACGCCCACGTTGTTGTAGATGACGTCGAGCCGGTCGAAGCGTTCGGCGGCCGCCGCCACCATCGAGACGACGTCGTCCTCGCGGGAGACGTCGCACTCGACGGCGACGGCGGTGCCCCCGGCCTCCTCGATCCGGCGGACCGTCTCCTTGACCGTCTCCAGCCGGATGTCGGCGCACACCACGCGCGCGCCCTCCTCGGCGAACCGGACCGCGGCGGCCTCGCCGACCCCGGAGCCGGCGCCGGTGACGATGGCGTTCTTGCCTTCGAGCAGCTTGCCGCTCACTTCTCTGCTCCGTCCGTGTCCGGTGCGTGGTCGGTCAGCCGGATCGCGCCGGTGGGACAGGCGTCCACCACGGTCCGGAGGGCGTCGAGGGAATCCGCCGCCGGGTCGACGACGACGGCCTTGGCCTCGTCGTCATGGGCGAAGGTCTCGGGCGCGTACACGATGCACATGCCGCTGCCCAGGCACAGTTCCCGGTCGACGGTGACGGTCGGGTCGGTCATGTCGGGTCCGGTCCGTTCAGGCGGTGGCCAGGACGGGCGGCTCGGCCGGGGTGAACCGGTAGAGGCGCTCGGCGTTGCCGCGCAGGATCTTGTACTGGGTCTCCTCCGGCAGGTGGTTGATCCGGTTCTTGATCACGCTGATCGAGTCGGGCCACGTGGTGTCGGAGTGCGGGTAGTCGGTCTCGCACATGATGTTGTCCTCGGGGATGTGACCGAGTTCGATGCTGGCGATCGCGTGCGCGTCGTCGATGATGCAGCCGAAGATGTGGTCCCGGAAGGTGCCCCGGATGTCCAGGGTGTCCAGGTCGATGCCGCTGGCGCCGGCGTGCTGCTGGAAGCGGACGCCCTTCTTGACCCAGTGGCGCTGCTTGTCGAGGACCTGCTCGGCGCGCTCCAGGAAGTAGGGGATCCAGCCGGCCTCGCCCTCCGACAGGGCGATCTTGAGGTTGGGGTAGCGCTGGAACAGCCCGCTGAACAGGAACGACAGCATCGTCCCGGAGGTGCGGGT